>DAMCTP010000027.1:0-43821 GCA_032113595.1 Pseudogracilibacillus sp. | reverse complement strand
AAATTGATTGGAACTTCAGTTAAACAATTTGGGATGTTCAGTAAACCCTAATTAACTAAATCAATTAAATCTTTCGTGCTTCTACCTAATCTTGAAAAACTTTCTACAACAACGATATCCCCTGGTCTTATCTTGTCTTTTAAACGATTTAGCTCTGGCCGGTTTGATTTTGTTCCTGTCATTTTTTCTGTCAGAATTTCATTACAGTTATATTTTTCTAATAAATCCAATTGACGTGCTAAATCTTGTTGACGAGTACTCACTCGAGCATATCCATAAATATACTGACTCATAAAAAAATACCACCTTTTCAGTAAAATTATATCACAAAAGGTGGTATATGATACATAGATATTGAGCAATCTTTAAAGACAAAATTTCCTATAAATATATTCTATTTAGTCGTGGTAGAAAAAAGTCTCAAAAACATTCATTTTTGAGACTGGAATTTCATGCCCTACTTATTCTTTTATTTTAATTCAAATATATGCTTGAATGATGAATTGAAAATGGTTATAATATATTCAAATAAATATTTGAATGAAGATGGGGTGATAATATGAAAAAGAAAGATACTTGTGAAATTTTTTGTTATGACGAAGAAAAAGTTAATCGAATACAAGGGGATTTACAAACAGTTGATATTTCTGGTGTTAGCCAAATGTTAAAGGCTATTGCTGATGAAAATAGAGCAAAGATTACCTATGCTCTGTGCCAGGATGAAGAATTATGTGTTTGTGATATAGCAAATATCTTAGGTGTTACGATAGCAAATGCATCTCATCATTTACGTACGCTTTATAAGCAAGGGGTTGTCAACTTTAGAAAAGAAGGAAAACTTGCTTTCTATTCGTTAGATGATGAACATATCAGGCAAATAATGATGATCGCCCTAGCACATAAGAAAGAAGTGAAGGTCAATGTCTGAACAAAAGGTAAAACTAATGGAAGAAGAAATGAACGTCTATCGGGTCCAAGGATTTTCATGTGCAAATTGTGCAGGAAAGTTTGAGAAAAATGTTAAAAAGATTCCAGGCGTTCAGGACGCAAAAGTAAATTTTGGAGCTTCTAAAATTGATGTCTTCGGCAGTGCAACCGTTGAAGAACTAGAAAAGGCTGGTGCTTTTGAAAATCTTAAAGTGGCAAAAGAGAAACCTAAAAGACGGGTAGAACCTATGGTAATTAAAGATAAAAACGTTTACCGTGTGGAAGGATTTTCATGTGCAAATTGTGCGGGGAAGTTTGAAAAAAATGTAAAACAAATAGCTGGAGTTGAGGATGCAAAAGTAAACTTTGGCGCTTCTAAAATTGATGTATATGGAAATGCATCAGTTGAAGAACTTGAAAAAGCAGGTGCCTTCGAGAATCTAAAAGTATCTCCTGAAAAATTAGCGAATCAAACGATACAAAGGGTTAAAGATGACACTAAGGCTCATAAAGAAGAGAAAACACCATTTTATAAAAAACATAGTACATTGCTGTTTGCCGCATTACTAATTGCTTTTGGTTACCTTTCTCGTTTTGTAAATGGAGAAGATAACCTCGTAACTTCCATGTTATTTGTAGGTTCGATTGTAATTGGCGGATATTCATTATTTAAAGTAGGTTTTCAAAATTTGATACGCTTTGATTTCGACATGAAAACCCTGATGACCGTTGCCGTTATTGGAGCTGCCATTATTGGTGAATGGGCAGAGGCATCTATTGTTGTTATTCTCTTTGCAATCAGTGAAGCACTTGAACGCTTCTCTATGGACAGAGCAAGACAATCGATTCGTTTACTAATGGATATTGCACCAAAAGAAGCGCTTGTAAGACGGAATGGGCAAGAACTAATGATTCATGTAGACGATATCGCTGTTGGTGACATCATGATCGTGAAACCCGGACAAAAGATTGCTATGGATGGTGTCGTTGTTAATGGATATTCCGCAATTAACCAAGCAGCTATTACAGGTGAGTCCGTTCCTGTTGCAAAAACAGTTGACGATGAAGTATTTGCAGGCACACTAAATGAAGAAGGTCTGCTTGAAGTAAAAATAACCAAACTCGTAGAAGATACAACCATTGCCAAAATCATTCATCTTGTTGAAGAAGCACAAGGAGAGCGTGCTCCAGCCCAAGCATTCGTAGATAAATTCGCGAAATATTACACTCCGATCATTATGATTATTGCAGCCTTGGTTGCAGTCGTTCCACCTTTATTATTTGATGGAAGCTGGGAAACGTGGGTTTATCAGGGGTTAGCAGTTCTTGTAGTTGGATGTCCTTGTGCATTAGTTATTTCTACTCCAATCTCGATTGTCTCGGCAATTGGGAATGCAGCTAAAAAAGGTGTGTTGATTAAAGGCGGTGTCTATCTAGAGGAATTAGGAGCCATTAAGGCAATTGCATTTGACAAAACAGGAACACTGACAAAAGGTGTACCTGTGGTAACGGATTTTAAAGTATTAAATAATCAAATGGAAGAAAAAGAGCTATTTTCCATCATTACAGCTTTAGAATATCGATCACAACATCCACTTGCTTCAGCAATAATGAAAAAGGCAGAGCAAGATAATATCCCTTATTCTAATGTAAAAGTGGAAGAATTCACTTCGATTACTGGGCGAGGTATAAAAGGGATTGTGAACGGAACTATTTACTATATTGGTAGTCCAAGGCTTTTTAAGGAATTAAATGTTTCCGATTTTAGCCTTGAGTTTGAAAACAATGTGAAAATTCTACAAAATCAAGGGAAAACAGCCATGATTATTGGAACGGAACAAACTATCCTTGGCGTGATTGCTGTTGCTGATGAAGTTCGTGAAACGAGCAAAGATGTGATTCAAAAGCTACATCAGTTAGGGATCAAACAAACGATAATGCTAACTGGTGATAATCAGGGTACTGCAAAGGCAATAGGAGAGCATGTTGGAGTATCTGATATTCAGGCAGAATTAATGCCTCAAGATAAATTGGATTATATTAAAAAAATGCAATCGGATCATGATAATGTAGCTATGATTGGCGATGGCGTTAATGATGCTCCGGCGCTTGCTGCATCTACTGTTGGAATTGCAATGAGCGGTGCTGGAACGGATACTGCAATTGAAACAGCTGATATTGCATTAATGGGAGATGATTTAAGTAAGCTTCCATTTGCAGTAAGACTCAGTCGAAAAACTTTAAATATCATTAAAGCTAACATCACTTTTGCTATCGGAATTAAAATAATTGCCTTACTATTAGTTATCCCGGGATGGTTAACCCTTTGGATTGCGATTCTTTCCGATATGGGAGCAACTATTTTGGTAGCATTAAATAGTTTGCGACTGATGAGAATGAAGGATAAATAGGTATAAATCAGAATCATAAGGTTATGCTGTGCGCAATTTAAGGAAGGGCTTTTCAATTTGAAGAAAAGTCCTATCCCTAAAATATTGGAGATGGAAAAATGATCGCAACGATATTTACAGCAGCTGCGGTATATGTAGCAACAGGAATTGATTATCTCGTTATATTAATTCTTTTGTTTTCGCAAGTAAAAATAGGTCAGGTAAAACATATTTGGATAGGACAATATATAGGGACTGCAATTGTTATAGGAGCAAGTCTTTTAGTTGCACAGGGGGTTGTAAATTTAATTCCTCAGCAATGGGTTATCGGACTACTTGGACTTTTACCACTTTACTTAGGTGTGAAAATATGGATTAAAGGAGAAGAGGATGAAGATGAAAGTAGTATTTTATCTTTATTCTCCTCTGGAAAATTTAATCAGTTATTTCTGACGATGACTTTCATCGTATTAGCTTCCAGCGCGGATGACTTTTCGATTTATATACCATACTTCACGACATTAAATATGTCTGAAATCTTTATTGCTGTTATTGTCTTTTTGATTATGGTTGCTGTTTTATGTTATGTCAGCTATCGCTTAGCTTCCTTGGATTTTGTATCAGAAAAAATTGAGAAATATGAACGTTGGATTGTACCTATTGTATTCATTGGGTTAGGGATTTATATATTGTTTGAAAATGGTACATTTAACGCTTTATTCTCATTTCTTTAACAATCGAAACGCTTTTCTCTAATAAGAATCAGCGCTCGCTTGACATATAAGACCGCTTTTTAGGAGTCACGATAGAAGTCCAATTTCTTAATTTTAGAACTGAGAAATTGGACTTTTAAATATACCTCCTGACTCTAACCTTATTAACTTATAATGCAAAATAACGATTAAAATAGGTGCAAAATAACGCCTAAAGTGACAGATTGAACACCTCAGCCGGCAAAGTTGATTTAGCACCACTGATTAAGCAAAAAAACGAGCTGGTGAATGATCTTCGAAACTCAAAATATGTAGATTTGATTGATGACTACGGCTTTGAATTAATAAAAGGAGAAGCAAGATTCGTGGATGAAAAAACTGTTGAAGTGAATGGGATGCAGTTATCAGCCAAACGATTTTTAATTGCAACAGGTTATTTACCTTCTGTGCCAAATATTCGTGGATTAGAAGATGTAGATTATTTAACAAGCACGACGTTACTTGAATTACATAAAGTACCAAAACGCCTTACGGTTATTGGTTCTGGATATATCGGAATGGAATTAGGACAACTATTCCATCATTTAGGTTCAGAAGTAACATTGATGCAAAGAAGCTCACGTCTGTTAAAAGAATATGACCCAGAAATTTCAGAAGCCATTATGCAAGCCTTAACAGAACAAGGTATTAATCTAGTAACAGGAGCATCCTTTGAACGAATTGAACAAGATGGAGAAATTAAAAAAGCTAAATGGAAAAAAGCGAATCATTGAAGCAGAACAGCTACTTATCGCGACAGGCAGAACTCCGAACACAGAAACGCTGAATATACAGGCAGCAGGTGTTGAGGTAGGGTCTCGTGGTGAAATCATGATTGATGACTATTCGAAAACAACGAATTCGCGTATCTATGCAGCAGGAGATGTCACACTTGGTCCTCAATTTGTATATGTGGCAGCTTATCAAGGAGCAGTTGCGGCAGGAAATGCTATCGGAGGACTGAGCAAAAAGCTAAATTTAGATGTGGTTCCAGGGGTTACGTTTACGGCCCCGGCAATTGCAACGGTAGGTTTAACAGAGCAACAGGCAAAAGAAAAAGGCTATGAGGTTAAAACATCCGTTTTACCGTTAAATGCCGTTCCGAGGGCATTGGTTAATCGGGAAACAACAGGCGTGTTTAAATTAGTGGCAGACACGAAAACAATGAAAGTTTTAGGGGCTCATGTGGTGGCAGAAAATTCAGGAGACGTAATTTATGCAGCCACATTAGCTGTCAAATTCGGTTTAACCATAGATGATATTCGCGAAACCCTTGTCCCATATTTAACAATGGCAGAAGGGTTAAAACTAGCTGCCCTTACGTTTGATAAAGATGTTTCAAAATTATCTTGTTGTGCTGGTTAATCTTCTTTTTAGTAGCTTTTTCACCTTACCTTTTGCCACTAACGGGTCGCTTAAGTATAGTAAGAAACAGAGTACTTCAATATTGATCCTTTTACATTAAGATCTTCCACAATCAGACGCTTTTCTAAAGTAACAAAAAAAGTCCAAATTCTCAATTTTAATACTGAGAAATTGGGCTTTTTATTATTGTAATTTCCTTAACGTTGTATATCCGTATTTTCCTGACGCTACCTAATTACCAAAAAGCTGGTGGAAGCACATCACGGCACAATTTCCGTCGAAAGCAAAAAAAATATAGGAACAACATTTTATATAAGGATGCCGGTTTCTACATAACTTCTACACAAATTTTTTGTAAGGTCATGTAGAAAGGAATGGTTGATTATGTTGTTCAACTAAAAGAGAACCTTAATGAAGTGATGAAATAGCCCAATTTCTCTATAAATTTTCGGAGAAGTTGGGCTTTTTAGTATTGGGGGATCGCCAACATTTCGTGAATGTTGGTACTATCTCGTTAGTATAATAAATCAAAAAAATTTGATTTATTAGTTGCATATTCAGATTGATGTTGTATATACTTTAAACATCAAAAAAATTTGATGAAAGGAAAAATGTATATGACTGTAATGACAAATCAGTTCGAGCAATATGAAAAGAAATTTAAAGCTCTAGCCGATCAGAAACGATTAGAAATCATGTATGAACTTTGTCAAAAAGGGCAAACATGTGTATGCGATTTAACAGAAATTTTCGGAATGACCCAATCAAAACTTTCTTATCACCTTAAAATTTTATTAGATGCAAACTTAATAACAAAGGAAACAAAAGGAACTTGGAGTTATTATGATTTGAATGACGAGGAAGTAAACAATTTATTATCTGAAGAACTTTGTTGTGTATTTAGAAAAACTGGAAAAGGTAGCTGCTGCTAAATTTTTTTATCTTTTAAATCAAATATTTTTGATTAATTATATATAACTTAGGGGGGAATTATTATGAAGTATGCTCATGTTGGAATTAACGTTACGAATTTAGAGAAGTCTATGGAGTTTTATCAAAAGGTATTTGGTGTTTCACCAGTTAAAGTAAAAGCTGATTATGCAAAGTTTTTACTAGAGAGTCCTGGACTTAACTTTACACTAAATGTTCGTGATGAAGTGAATGGGAATCAGGTCAATCATTTTGGTTTTCAAGTTGAAACGAGCGAAGAAATTACAGCTCATAAGGAAAGACTCGAAAAAGAAGGTTTTTTTGCACATGATGAGATAGATACAACGTGTTGTTATGCCGTACAAGATAAATTTTGGGTAACAGATCCAGACGGAAATGAGTGGGAGTTTTTCTTTACAAAAGCTGATAGTGATGTCCATAAAATAGAATCTACTTCTTGTTGTGTGGCTCCTAAGGGAGATACCAGTAATTTTTGCTGCTAATAAGAAGGAAATGTTTACATCGTGTGAGTGATGGAGGTTAAATTTAGTGATTACAGGAATATTAGCAACAATAATTTTTTTAGCAACACTTATTCTCGTTATCTGGCAGCCAAAAGGTTTAAATATTGGTTGGAGTGCATGTGGTGGGGCTATCGTAGCTTTATTATTAGGTGTAGTAGGATTTAATGATGTACTTGAAGTTATCGGAATTACGTGGAATGCGACATTATCATTTGTAGCAATCATTCTTATTTCACTGATTTTAGATGAGATCGGGTTATTTGAATGGGCAGCACTACATATGGCCAGAGCTGCTAAGGGAAATGGAATTAAAATGTTTGTCTATATTAGCATTTTAGGGGCAATCGTCGCTGCACTATTTGCAAATGATGGAGCTGCCTTAATTTTGACACCAATTGTTTTAGCGATGGTTCGTAACTTGGAATTTAAAGAAAAGATGATCTTTCCATTTATCATGGCAAGTGGATTTATTGCAGATACAACTTCTTTACCATTCGTAGTAAGTAACTTAGTTAATATTGTATCTGCCGATTTCTTTAACATTGGATTTGTAGAGTATGCTTCAAGAATGATTATTCCTAACCTTTTCTCAATAGTAGCAACGATTACGGTCTTATTACTTTATTTCAGAAAAAGTATTCCAAATACGTATGATTTATCTAAATTAAGAAAACCCGTAGAAGTAATTAAGGACTTTAAAATGTTTCGACTTTCTTGGTATGTTCTTGGGATATTACTGATTGGTTACTTTTCTAGCGAATTGACTCATATCCCTGTTTCACTTGTTGCAGGGGTCATTGCAATCTTCTTTTTATTGATGGCAAGAAAGAGTAATGCAGTTAATACAAAAACAGTTGTAAAAGGTGCACCGTGGAATATTGTATTTTTCTCGATTGGGATGTATGTGGTCGTATATGGTTTAGGAAATGCTTGGCTAACTGAATCGTTAGCTAGTGTCATTCAAAAAACTGCTGAACAAGGTTTATTTGTTGCAACGATAAGTATGGGCTTTATAGCAGCTTTCTTATCATCTTTGATGAATAATATGCCAACTGTCATGATCGATGCATTAGCTATTGCTGAAACCAACACATCTGGTACGATCAGGGAAGCTCTCATTTACGCAAATGTTATTGGGTCTGACTTAGGTCCGAAAATTACTCCAATCGGATCGTTAGCGACCTTAGTATGGCTCCATGTTTTATCTCTAAAGGGAGTAAAAATTTCATGGGGAACATATTTCAAAACAGGTATTGTTTTAACGATTCCAATTCTATTTATTACCTTACTAGGTCTATACTTTTCTTTATTAATTAACTAAAAGGAGATATACATCATGTCTAAAAAAATAATTTACTTTTTATGTACTGGAAACTCTTGCAGAAGCCAAATGGCTGAAGGTTGGGCAAAGAAATATTTAGGTGATGGTTGGGGCGTATACAGTGCTGGAATAGAAGCACATGGATTAAACCCGAATGCTGTAAAGGCTATGAAAGAAGCTGGTATTGATATTTCCAATCAAACATCGGATATTATTGATCCTGAAATCTTAAATAATGCCGATTTGGTAGTTACATTATGTGGAGATGCAGCTGACAAATGCCCGATGACACCACCACATGTAAAGCGTGAACATTGGGGATTCGATGACCCAGCCGGTAAAGAGTGGTCCGAGTTCCAACGTGTTCGTGACGAAATTGGTGAACGGATTAAGCAATTTGGTGAAACAGGGAAATAAGAAGCACCTTGCATAAACTAATAGGGGTAGTACCAGCGAAGCTGACACCACCCCAACTTGTAGAAGTCAATAAATTGCCCAAGCAATGTTTGAACGAGGCTATCTGATTCTACATTTCGTCTTTGCATATACATAAAAATTATTGAATGAATTGGATTAGTTAGAACGCCGTATGCTGGGAAACCCGCCTGTACGGTGTGAAGTGGGGGAAAAGCTGGCGATAACTTCAAAAGCTTACCTATCACTATCATAAACCCAAAAAAACCGATTTTCAGCGTTTGTAAGGAAATCGGTCTTTTTATGCTGTAATTTGCTTAACGTTGTAAATGCGCATTTTCCTGACGCTACCCCCTCTTGAAAATATAGGTGCAAAAAATATTGAGGCTAATTTTCAAAAGGGAGAAGCTTTATTTAAGTTGCCAAATGGTGTTGAACCTAAAACAGCAAAAAAAGCAATTGCTAATACGAAGTACCAACCAGGGGACTTAGAAAAAATCCAAATACAAGGGGAAATACAATTGGGTGATGAGGGTGACTATGATTACATCATCATTGGTTCGGGAGCCTCTGCTTTTTCATCTGCTATTGAAGCAGTAAATTACGGAGCAAAAGTGGCGATGATTGAACGTGGAATAGTTGGCGGGACATGCGTGAATATTGGCTGTGTTCCATCAAAGACCCTGTTAAGAGCAGGGGAAATCAATCATTTGGCAAAAAACAATCCATTTATGGGATTACAAACTTCGGCAAGTGATGTTGATTTAGCACCATTGATCAAGCAAAAAAATGAGTTGGTCAGTGATCTAAGGAACAGTAAGTATGTAGATTTAATTGACGAGTATGGTTTTGAATTAATAAAAGGCGAGGTAAAGTTTGTGGATGAAAAGACAATTGAAGTGAATGGCGAACAGTTATCTGCCAAACGCTTCTTAATTGCAACTGGTGCTTCACCATCTGTTCCTAAAATCCCTGGATTAGATGAAGTAGACAATTTAACAAGTACCACATTACTTGAATTAAAAAAGGTTCCGAAACGTCTCACAGTTATTGGTTCTGGCTATATTGGATTGGAATTGGGACAACTATTTCATAACTTAGGTACAGAAGTAACATTGATGCAAAGAGGTCAGCGTTTATTAAAGGAGTATGATCCTGAAATCTCAGAAGCAATTACTAAAGCCTTAACAGAACAAGGGATTAATTTACTTACGGGAGTATCCTATGAGCGAATAGAGCAAGATGGGGAAGTTAAAAAGGTTCATGTCGAGATAGAGGGTAAAAAACAAATTGTTGAATCAGAACAATTACTTGTTGCAACAGGGAGAAAACCTAATACAGAGTCATTGAATCTACATGAAGCAGGCGTTAAAGTTGGTTCTCGTGGTGAAATTGTCATTGATGAATACTGCAAAACATCCAATACACGCATCTATGCTTCTGGTGATGTAACGCTTAGCCCTCAATTTGTTTATGTTGCGTCATATCAGGGGGGAATTGCAGCACAAAATGCAATTGGAGGACAAAATCGAAAGATGAATTTAGATGCTGTCCCAGGCGTTACATTTACTACCCCATCTGTTGCTACGGTTGGTTTAACAGAGCAACAAGCGAAAGAAAAAGGGATTGAGGTTAAAACATCTGTTTTACTATTAGATGCTGTACCAAGAGCTATTGTTAATCGAGAGACGACAGGAGTTTTTAAATTAATTGTGGATGCAAATTCATTAAAAGTGTTAGGGGTTCATGTTGTGGCTGAAAATGCAGGAGAAGTTATCTATGCGGCGACGTTAGCAGTGAAGTGTGGTTTAACAGCAGAAGATCTCAGGGAAAGTCTTGCCCCATATTTAACAATGGTGGAAGGGTTGAAATTAGCAGCACTTACATTAGATAAAGATGTTTCAAAGTTGTCTTGCTGTGCAGGTTAAACATTATGTGAATTGTAGATAATTTAACCTTTTATCTTATATATTTTGACTTCCTGTCCAGATTTAATGATAGTAGAAATGCAAATTTTTTGGTAAGTTCAATTTCATTGAGTTTCCGCATACAATAAGATTGCATTTTAATTAATAAACATCACGTTCCCCCTCTATTTGTAACAATTTCTTGATAAAATCTTGAAACTTTGCCTTTATTATGGTAATTGAAGGGAGGTACAACCGATGAAGAAAAAGATTGTATCTATTTCTATAACATCTATTTTGGTTTTAGGCTTGGGAAATGTAGTCTTTGCACATGGTGGTGGCTCTGAAAATGACTGGAGTTTTGAGGAAATGCTACCACATATGAAAGAAATGCACCCAGAAATGAATGAACAGCAAATGGAGCAAATGTATCAGGATTGTCACGGTAGTGTTAATGAAAATAATGAAAAAGTTCCGATGAATAACCAAATTTAAGTATGGTATTAAATATATTAAACTAATCCCCCTAACATTAGTTTAAATAAATGTAGAACTATCAAAGTGATGGTAGCTCTACATTTTAGTTTAAATCGGTTTAATTTATACCATATAGGGGTATAGTATGTAATGAAATAAGAAAGGGATGTATTGTTCAAAATACGGATACGAGATAAATTAATTTTAGAGGGTGATATCAATGGAAAAACATGAAAACGAAAAAAACATGCATAGTGAACATGGACATCATAAACACCAAGACCCAAAGCATGTACATAAACATGAAGGAAATCATGAAGCACATGATCATCATAAGCACGAAGGACACGGTCATACTCATGAAGAACATGGTCATCACGGTCATCATGATCATGGTGATATGGTAGAAGATTTTAAGAAACGATTTTTTATATCTTTAATTGTTACTATTCCAATTCTCGCTCTATCACCAATGATTCAAGATTTTATGGGGGTTGACTGGCGATTTGCGAATGACCAATATATTTTATTCGTACTTTCCTCCTTCGTCTTTTTCTATGGTGGCTGGCCATTTATTACTGGCGGTATTAGTGAATTAAAAGATAAGAATCCTGGAATGATGACACTTATTGGTCTAGCCATTACAATCGCATACGTTTATAGTGCTCTTGTCGTATTTGGTTGGGAAGGGCACAATTTATTTTGGGAATTGGCCACTTTAGTAGATATTATGTTATTAGGACATTGGATTGAAATGCGATCAGTAATGGGGGCCTCTAATGCATTAGAAAAACTTGTAAAACTGATGCCTAATGAAGCTCATAAACTAGATGACAACGATGAAGTTCATGATGTCCCTATTTCACAACTTACCAATGGGGATAGGGTGCTCGTTAAACCTGGAGAAAAAATACCTGTTGACGGACAAATCCTTGACGGTAAATCAACCGTAGATGAATCAATGCTGACTGGTGAATCTGTCCCAGTGGAAAAGGGTAAAGAAGAAGAAGTGATAGGTGGGTCAGTAAATAATGAAGGATCTCTCATTATACAAGTTAAAAAAACAGGAGAAGCATCCTACTTATCTCAAGTTATTACCTTGGTAAAAGAAGCACAGGAATCGAAATCAAAAACACAAGATTTAACAAACCGTGCAGCCAAGTGGCTATTTTATCTTGCCTTAACAGCAGGATTTGCAACATTATTTATATGGCTTGCACTTGGCTATCCTCTCTATGTAGCATTAGAACGAATGGTAACAGTAATGGTTATTACCTGTCCACATGCCTTAGGTTTAGCGGCTCCTCTTGTCATTGCAGTGTCTACTGCTTTATCGGCTAATAAAGGGTTATTAATTCGTAATCGAGCTAATTTTGAAAACGCACGAAATCTAAATGCAGTTGTTTTTGATAAAACAGGTACACTAACAGAAGGGAAATTCGGTATAACAGATATCATACCAAGTGAAGGATTTGGTGAAGAGGAAGTCCTTGTTTGGGGTGCAAGCTTGGAACAAAATTCAGAACACCCAATTGCTGCGGGTATAGTAAAGTCAGCACTAGACAGAGGTATTAATCTTAAGCCTATCTCAGAATTTAATTCAATAACTGGTAAAGGGATTGAAGGAATAATAGAGGGGAAAAAAGTAAATGCAGTAAGCCCTGGTTTTGTTAAAAGTAAAAATATGGATTATGATAAACAGAAATTTAACAAATTGTCTGAAGTAGGTAAGACGGTAATATTTGTATTATTAGATGATGAACTAATTGGTATGATTGCACTTGCAGATATCATTCGTGAGTCTGCAAAAGAAGCAATTTCCGAGTTAAAGGAAAAAGGCGTTCATTCCATCATGCTTACAGGAGATAACGAAAAAGTGGCCCATTGGGTGGCAAAACAATTGGATATAGATGAAGTGTATGCAGAAGTGTTACCAGATGATAAGGCAAATCAGGTGAAGCAAATTCAAGCCAAAGGATGGAAGGTTGCAATGACTGGTGATGGAGTAAACGATGCTCCAGCATTAGCGACAGCTGACCTAGGAATTGCAATCGGAGCTGGAACAGATGTAGCTATGGAGACAGCCGATGTAGTACTAGTTAAGAGTAACCCAAAAGATGTTGTCGATCTAATGGATCTTTCCAAAAAAACATATCGAAAAATGGTTCAAAACTTATGGTGGGCAACTGGATACAATATTTTTGCTATTCCATTAGCGGCAGGGATTTTAGCTCCAATTGGAATAGTTTTAAGTCCAGCAGTTGGAGCTGTTCTTATGAGCCTAAGTACGATAATTGTTGCAATTAATGCGAAATTATTAAAAGCGTAAAAGCGAAATTTTTAAAGGTGTGAAATCTATGATAGATAAGATAATATTTATTATAATTATTGCAGCGGGACTATTATTGGGATTTAATCTATGGAACAACAATGTGGGAGAAAATATACCTGAACCAGAAGCATTTTCCCCCGAAAGTTTTAATTGGCAACATAACGGTAAAAAAGGGGAATACATCGTTAAGTTAATTCAAGGAGAAATTGAAGAAAAACTTCAAGGAGAAGTTTTAACAGACGAAAACTGTGAAAAAGATGAAGAAGGTCTTAGTCGTTGTAATCAAAAAGTATTGTTGGAAAATGGAGAAGAAATTGAGTTTATCATGCCACATAATATGATGAAACATCGTTGTTTAACCCCAGGTGAAACGGTTGAAATTTCACCATATACTAAGGATGGATATGTCAAAACTGCAATTTAAAATTAAGAAAAACTATCTTTTTTACAACGGTTGAAAATGAACGGATAAACAGAAAGTACTAAATAATATTCACAATTCGCCCTAGGTATGATTTATCATATACCTAGGGTTTATTTTTACAATAAAATATATTTAAAAATCAATCGGGAAATGAGATATTGGCCATGAATTCTGGGAAGTCAATAAACGGATTTCTATTTCCTTGAATTTCAAAAATAGCTTTGTTTCGATGTTTTTCATAATCTGATACTTTAAATTGCCCATGCCAGCGAAAAAGCAATGGGATATCGATATTTTTTTGGAATTTCCTTGTTATTTTCTTAGGATACCTCAACAAAAAGTAAAGTGTCGCCCGAGCTACAATTCCCTTTCCATATGCTGGTTCAAATCGATTCAATTCATGTTTACCACAATTATTACGGAGATTTATTGGATTTTGTTCAAGACTGTACTCATAATACGGATAATTGGAACGCAGGCTGTTACATTCTGGTTCACAAGCAAAGAGATGGTGTAAATCTCCTTTCATTGGCTCTTTTGCCCGAAACCATGACTGAGGCACAACATGCTCTGTATTAAATTTATGATGGTTTGAAATTCTACGTATTTGACTTTTAATATGTTTATCTGTAAACCTTTGAATTTTGATAAGATTTCTGTAACGTATAAAGCGCTTTTCTACTATTTCAAAATCTTCCTTCATCAATTTTTGGGGATCTTTTAATTTACCAGAATAAATACTTTTCAGTTGTCCATTCGGTTGAAGATCGACCCAGGTATATAAATACTGATCTTTGCTAATGTAGTAGGGGTGCTTATACTGATGTGTGTTTTTAACAAGATTATGATAATCATAAAACAATTGAAGAGGGTCAGTACTTATAGTAGGAACATTACAATAATAGTGTTCTCTCCATGATTTATCTTGTTTTTTATTGTAATATAATTCATAATTTGTTTTAATTTTTTGTTGATTGTTTACCAATTCAGCAATAAGAGCGTCAGGATCACACTTTTTCATACATTCTAATTCTTCCAATTGATTTTGGATCATGTTATATTCAGCACCCTCCCAATAGTAGACAATTTACTTCTGTATGAAAATGATATACCAAAAAGGCTTGGATACAAAAATTTACCCAAGCCTTTATATATCAGTTAAATAGTAGGTGTAAATTGTTCAATTAACAAGATTTAAACCCAATCTATTGCACTATCAAAGTGGAAACCATATCACTATGGCCCTGTCCACAAGGAATGCTGCAATATATTGTGTATTCTCCTGGTTCTTCTGGTGTAAAAGTAGCATCACCGTCACCATCTATTTTCACATCCAGATCATCAATAGCAATTCCATGTGATCCTTCTTCATTTACTAGGCTTATCTTAACCTCTTCTCCAGCTTTTACAGTATATTCAGCCTGGTCAAATTCAAAGTTTGTTGCTTTAATTTCAATATCATTATTAGCAGTAGAATCTTCTGAAGAATTGGTACCTGTCTCCTCAGTTGAATTATCTACTTCGGTATTCATGTCACTATCGCTATTACCTCCACCACATGCCGCAAGCACTAGAATCAAACCTAATAATATTGTTGCTAATATACTTTTTTTCAATAAATTCCCCTCCTATTTGATATCCCTTAATTGATAGTTGTAATAACTACTTAAAAGTAATTGTATTAATTAAATGTCAACTAATTGTGCAGAAAATAAGGCAATTATGGGACAGTTAAGTAAGCAATCAAATGGAAATATTGATTTTATTTAGTAACACATAAACATATTTTAAAAATTTTTTAATCAAAGTGGATAAAAACTGCACATAATATCGCTAAAGTTATTGAGGATACTATTAATCCATCATTTTTATCATGTGCTTTCAATTGTAGCAGGCTTTATAAAACTCTGATTTAAAATTTGAAATTTATAATCTTAGTAATTCATTGCTACTAAAGGAATTGGTGATATTTAGAAAAATAAGCATGAGGAAAATATTAGTTAGTAGGATGATTAAAGGAAGAGGAGTGGTTCTTTTGACGAATAGCAACCCTGCATTGGATCCTGTGTTTTTACAATTCGGACCTTTCACCATCTATTGGTACGGTGTCATTATTATCACTGGGGTTATTATTGGACTATTTTTAGCTACGAAAGAAGCTAATCGACTTGGTTTAAAAAAAGACTTGATCATTGACCTAATTGTATTTGCAGTGCCAATTGCCATTGTTTTTGCACGAGTTTACTATGTTGTTTTTGAATGGGAACAATATGCAAATAAACCTTGGTGGGAAGTATTTGCAGTCTGGAATGGTGGTATTGCTATTCATGGCGCTTTAATCGGTTCCGTATTAACAGCAATTGTTTATACGCATATTAAAAAAGTATCCTTTTGGCAAATAGCTGATATTGTAGCGCCTAGCTTGATTCTTGGTCAGGCGATAGGACGTTGGGGAAATTTTATGAATCAAGAGGCTCACGGGGGCGTAATATCAGAGGCTGCATATAATAACTTTCATCAATACCTACCGAATTTTATTATGAATCAAATGACTATTGATGGTGTAATGTACATCCTACATTTTTATATGAATCCTTTTGGAATCTAGTAATCTTTATTTTGCTATTGATTTTCCGTAGATACAATCCATTACGAGGAGAAGTGTTTATAAGTTATATCATGTTATATTCAATCGGACGATTTATGATTGAAGGTATGCGAACAGATAGTTTGTACTTAGGACAATTACGAGTTGCCCAATTCATTTCAGTTTTATTAATAGTTGGAGCAATGGTATTAATTGTGTATCGTCGTAAGGTAGTGAAAGAAAAGTATAATGATAAGAATGTCATGAATAAACATAAGAAAATATAAAAGCGATTTAACATTTATATGACATTTGGTTCAAAATCACCAGCTTGACAAACAAAAACGCTTTTGAACGATTTCCAATTTAAATCATAGCTAGTTCGATTTATTCCAAGTGTTTTATAAACATGACAAACTGCGTGAAGGATCTGAGGACCTGTTTATGGAATTGATTGAACATCTTTTACCTTAGAAAAAGCTTTGACTCTGCAATCAAAGCTTTTTCTTTAGTATGATTTTATGAAGCCATCTGTCTGCATATTTCTGCACAAGAGCGACAAATATTAGCGCACTCTTTACAATGTGTATCCTGAAATTTGTCACATTCAGTAGCGCAAGCTTCACACATGGTGGCACAAAGGTTACAGAAATTCTTGGCACTTTGGCTGTTTCTAGCCATAAGAGCTGCGGCTTGAAAACAAATTTCAGCACAGTCATTTAAATGCTGCATACATGTAATACGTGCTTGAACATCTGGTTCCTGCAGGCATGCTGTATGACATTCTTCACAGGCACGTGCACACCTTAAACATTCTTCAATACATTGATCCATATTGGATGGTGAACTAGAAAGTACTCCCATCAAACCGACACTCCTTTAATTATATTTAACAATCGTAGTGTTCTCAAATTGAATGTGATTATGCATAAAAAATTAATGAAGTGTTTCTGTAACCGAAAAAACATACGGGAAGGCAATAATATCTTGCCCAAATTTAAATTCGGCCCATAGTTTATAGATGCCAGCCTTTTTAAATTTTGCTTCAAATATGGTATCAATATTTGATTTTGGATGAACATGAATAAATTTTTCTGCCTGTTCATCAATAATTACAACATGACCCAATGCGCCTAAATAAGGATCAGGTATAGCATTTTTTATTTTAAATTTTAATTCGATTGTTTTGTTCACCATAAAATGCCCATGTTCCATTTCAATGTAATATCCTTGAATTTCCTTTTTATTTAATGTATCAAGTTTTAGCGGTGATTTTTGTTCATTTTTATTACTGCTGTTGACAGCTATGGGTTTTATGACGTAGTCTTTCCCCTCTACAATAATATCAACGAATGCTTTGTATTTCTTTTCGTTACTTAAATTAATTTCTTGTTCAAAATGATTTGCATCTACTTTTTCTGGATGCAAATGAAAAAAATCATTAAGGTCTTCACTGACTATAATTAAATGCATAAATTTTTCATGATTTTTAACTAATTTTATTGGTGTTTTGATGTCGTCTATATTTTCTATATAAATAGTTATCAAATTGTCTTTATAAGAAACGGAAACGTTAATTTCATTATTTAAATTATGGTTTTGCAGTCGGTTTTGATGTTGCGAATGATGGTGTTGCTCCATACTATCTCTCCTCTTTATTTAAGTGCGTTGTTTTTTACGGAAAAATACTTCTTCTTCCCAGCTATGAAAGGGATGGGATAAGTGGTTAGACGGTCCAGGATTAACTCGTGGTGCTTTTTCGGGCTTATTCTTTTGTTGAGCTGCCTGTTTTAAAGAATGTTGCATAGGTTTCCATTTTATTAGTACCATAACAATTAAACCTATTACAACACCAGATATGGCGTAAATCAGCCAAGGCAAGTATGATATTTCTTTGCCTAATTCAAGAAGTCTGCCTCCAACAAAGTTACCAGCAGCCTCTCCTAATCCAGATAGCACGTTAGCTAATCCGAAGAACAAGCCGATCAATCCAGCTTTCGATAATTGTGAGATGGTACTATCAATGGTTGGTAAAATTAACATTTCTCCTAACACAAAGATGGATCCACTTATAATAAGACCAAAAAACGAACTTGCCCAAAATAGCGTTCCTATTCCACCACCAATGAAAATAAGTCCAATAGAAAGAGCAACAAATGGATGAATTCGACTAATAACCTGTTTAGCAATCAAATTTTGTAGAAGAATAACAATTCCACTATTAATGGTCCATATTAAAGCAACATTACTAGGTTCTGCCAGTACATCTGTTGCACGGATGGGTAAAGCTAAGGCTAATTGTGCATATAATGCCCATATTGGAATGCTGATTAGACCAAAAACTACAAAAGGTTTGTTTTTAAACACTTCCAAATAAGCACCTTTTGGTATTTCTGGACAGGAAGCATCACCACAATTTTTTGGTAATAGGAACCAGCTTTTCAGAGCGACCCCGATATAAATGGTGCCCGCAATCCAAAAAATAATTGTTGGTGAACCTACAACAAGGAAAAATACAGTTAAGCCAGCTATAGCTGTTCCAATATTGGCAGCAACACCCCTAAAAGAAAATGCAGTTGTTTGATTTTCCTTTGAAGCAAGTGCTGCTATTGCTGCTTTGGTGGAAGGAGCATTCAAACCATTTCCGAAACCCGCAGTAGCTGTAGTTAGTAAGACAGGTATAAAGATAGTGAATAGACCTAAACCAGCAAATCCGACAGCCCCAATTAAGGCACCACCACCAATAACGATCCGTCTTCCAATTCTGTCCGCTAAAAAGCCCCCAAACATACTCCCGAATTGAAAGGATATGGAGTAAGTTGCTAACAACATTCCGACCGTGCCTAAACTCAATCCTATCGTTTCCGAAAACATGATTGGTAGGATCGGAATAACCATGTATGTACCTAGATGAGTTAAAAGTACGCCTATCAGTAAAACTAACATTGTCCTATCCATTGTTTTTAAGTTTTGTATCAATTTAGGTACCCCTTTTATTTCTCATCCTTTTCAATGTCTAGGTTGTTGATTATTTGTTATTTCAGGGTGTGGAATTGTATTTAAATGCGTGATTACGGAAGTCTGTTCCGTAACAGATGCATTGGGCTGATTCATCCACCCCATCTGACTCATTAAATCCTCATACATTTCAGCAATAGTTGCCTGTTGCAGTGCCATTGGTGAATGTAATTTTTTTACTTGTTTATTTTTCATGTTTTCTGATGAATTAAAATTTTCTTTCGCCATAGCACTAGCAGTAAAATGGGCATCAATTGAAATATCTTTTTCACTTATTTCATAATTAGATGCAATTTGGTTAGAGAAAGTACCAGAATTGCTTGGGATTGGGGGTAAATTTACAGTTGACTGTTTTGGATCTAACAATTGATTCATGACTTGTACGTGATTTTTCATCATCATGATTTGTTGGTTTATAATCGATAATATTTGTGTGTTTTGAATATAAGTTGTATACAATTCTAATCGTTTAATTATTGATTTATGTGCAGATAAATGGTTTGCCATTAACCCAACATCTACCGTTTTTATCATTATTGATATTCCTCCTCAAAAGCAGTTTCTCTTATATTGTCCAAAAAAATGGAACTTATTTTATTTTTTTGGATATATTGTTGATGTAAACTTGCAAAGTCCCCCTCCCGATGAATGTAAATAGTATTGAAAATATTCAAAGAAAAACTTGCCTATTATTATCCAAAATGTTGTATTAAATCTAATTTAGGAGTGCGATCTTCCTGCATATTTATAAAATTCCCCATTGTTTCCTTAGATGGGTCACTAATTATAAATAATTTCATACAGTATAAAGAATTGACCTATTTATAAGAGGTGTTATCTTATATGAATTCTTTGCCAGCTGTAGATCTTGGATTAATGGCTGATCACTTAATTGCTCACGAGGGTGTAATTAATAAACTGGAATTGTATCAAACTAAAGTAACTAATGCTACATTGAAAGAGATTATCGTTTCACACACGAGTGTGATGCGGGATCATGTTCGTGTCATGTTGGCTTTGATAAATCCATATCTAAATGAACATCTTGAACTTACTCCAATAAATGAGTATTTTAGAAACTTTTATATGCGGATAGAAAAGGAGGAAAACAATAACTTCCAAGATAAATGGATCTCTTTGGATGGTCATACCACTGCAAAAAATATGTCTAATAATAATTACGTTTCTGCGTTAATGATGCAAGACCCATATGTAAGAAATATGCATGTAAACATGGCAATACAGCAATATGAAATGCTTGAAATTTACAGTGAATTCATCACTAGAATGGGTTGGACATATACGCCACATGCATCTATCCAAGAACAGTTCAACACATTTCGGCATTACGAACATATTTTAGATTAAAGGAAAGTGCTTAGTAATTAGGTTTTTAAGTTTAATATCTTTTAATAAAACGACGCTGTTTTGCATTAAACAGTGTCTATTTTTATTTTCTACAAATAGTTTTATACTTAATTATGCCCCGAATGGTTTTGTATAGGAGCATCAGTATTAATAAACACAGGATCAAATAGTTCAAATGCAATAAAGAAAAATCCAAAAAGAATGACTGAAATTAATAGATTGCTATAAATATTTGTTGTTTTATTAACCTCTTGATTAATCAAACGAAGAAGGATTAATAATGTGCCGAGGAATAAAAAAAACATTATTTTCGCAATTGCATCACGATATTCTACCGTAATCATTTCTCCAAGCATAACCCCCATCATCCCACCCATAAGCCCGGAGAGCATTCCGTCTAGTATTGCCATAATACTTACGGGTACGCCAGCCAAAAAGCCCACAATCATTCCAACTAACATACCCAGTACTGTTGCAATAAAAAAATTGCCTGAAAACAAAATCCCAAATATCACCCCTATAGTTAAACCAACACTCATTCCTAAAGTCATGGCAATCATCATTCCAGACATACAAGCTATTTTCTTTCTGTAGTATACAGTTTTACCAACCACAATTATTGAAAGTAATGCAATGCTAAATAGCATTAAATACAATGACATCCCCATTATTCTAGCCCCTTTCAACCTTGTCCATTATTTAATTGTATGTATGTAAAAAAGCAAAGTATGATTAATGCGGTACTTTCTATTCATGAATATTATTACAAACAATTAACAGTATTGTTACAGGAGTTTAAACTCCATAATTTCTGCACAAAAGGAATTTAAAGTATAAATGGAATTATTGAAATCAATAATGAACTTGATTTAAGGATGGGACAGTCTACATCCTATGATTCATCAAGGTAATACATATTGTTGAAATAGGTGAAAATGTGAAAAGACCTTTATTATTTTTTATCATAATAGTTGTCGTAAATATGATATTTGTCAACCAAACTTTTGGACACCCAAATACATCGCCTCCAATCTTAAATAGTGAATCAGCAATTGTTATAGATGCCAAAACTGGAAAAGTACTTTATGAAAAAGATTCCCATACTAAAATGTATCCTGCAAGTCTAACTAAAATTGCAACAGCAATATATGCAATAGAAAAGGGTAACATCGAAGAATTGGTAACGGTTAGTAAAAAAGCAAGAGATACGGGAGGATCAAAGGTGTACTTAGAAGAAGGGGAACAGGTTACTTTAAAAAAGCTTATCCAAGGTTTGTTAATTAATTCTGGTAATGATGCAGGTGTTGCTATTGCAGAACACTTAAGTGGAAGTGTGGAACAGTTTTCGGCTGACATAAACAAGTATTTAAAAAACGTAATTGGAATAAGGGATACACACTTTAAAAATCCACACGGTCTTTTTAACCCTAAACATGTAACTACCGCAGCCGACTTGGCAAAGATAACTCAATATGCAATGAATAATAATTTATTTAGAGAAATTTTTGGTACGAAACAATTAGATTGGGATGGAAAGTCCTGGGATACCACACTTATAACACATCATAAATTAATGAGACAAATTCCTTATGAAGGTATCACTGGTGGAAAAACTGGATTTGTAAACCAATCAGGATTTACTTTAGCGACAACGGCAGAAAGGGAAAATTTAAGTTTGATTGTAATTACTTTGAATAGCAATTTAAAGTCAGAAGTATATAGCGACACTATAAATCTATTAGACTATGCATTTGAAAATTTTCAAACATCTAGCATTGCCAAGGGAACCACATTTAAATTTGATAAACAAGAGTATAAGACAACTAAAAAAATATATTTTACCCATTCTCTGGATGATCAGGTGAAAAAGAAGGTAAAAGTCGATGGGACATTAGAGATTGTTAATCAGAACGACATAGTTATTACATCTTTCCCTTTAGAAATAATCAAAAAGGAGGCTAGTAAGACGAATACTGAAAGAGAGGTTGTTAAGAAAGAGAAAAAGGATGTAGAGACAAACTCACTATTGGAGAATCATTTTACAAAAGTTGCAATTTACTCTCTTGTATTCGTCTTTATAGCTACATTTTTTTATCATAAATCAAGAAAATTAAATTTAAAATTGGAGAAAAAGGGGTAGATTGATGGTACCAACTGGAATAACAGTGGAAATGTCTAAGCGTATTTTATTCAGAATTCCTTCCACTTGGAGAAGCAAAATGAATATAAAGCCAGGAAACATAGCGAAAATATGTATCAAAAATAACTCTATTATGATAAAAGCATGTGATCAATATACTACTGAAATTACAAGCACAATAGGTAGAAAGGGGCAAATTTATATCCCTACTGAAGTGCGTAATCATTTTAATCTAAAAGGAATAAAACGCTTCAAAGTTTTTATTGACGAGGTAAACAGAAATATTATTTTAATACCATTCGAATAATAAGGTTATTTGAAGCAAAAAAATAAGCAATTATATTTTCATAAAGTTTTGCTCAAAAATGAAGATATTGTGTCTAATGTAGGAACAGTGTATTCGGAAAGAATAGAAGTGGTATAATGGAATATAGAATTAACAGTGGAGTGGGTATAATTGAAATTTAAACTAAGTTTGTTAGTGTTATTGGCATCTATTTCATTAGTTGCTTGTAATAGCAATGATAGTATATCCGAGGAAATTAATACAGAAGACCTCAAGGAATTAGTTCATGATTATAGTATAGGTGACACAAAAAATGAAACGGCCTCTATCACATCAGAGGAATTAATCGTTACAAAAAATGATGAAAGCGAGACTGTCTATCCATTGCCTGAGGATGAATTTTTTGTTTCCATCGCACCTTACATCAATGAAACCCATCCTTGTACTAACCACAGTCTTACAGGTTGTCAAGGTGAAATGGTAGAGGAAGAATTTGATGTTTATATTGAAGACATGGAAGGCAATGTGGTGCTGGAAGATACATTAAAAACAGAGGAAAATGGATTTATTGATTTATGGCTGCCACGAAATAAAACGTATAATATAATCATTAATCATAATGGAAAAAAAGTGGATTCAGAGTTTTCAACCTTTGAACAAGACGGAACTTGCATTACAACAATGCAGTTAACTTAGAACAAAAGCACCAATTCGGGTGCTTTTTGTTTTAAGGATGAAACGAAAAATAATCAAAATCTATCGAAATTACATAAAATTATTGAATCAAATAGACAATAATAGTAGTAATTATTGCATTAATGGAAAAAATAATATAAAGGAAGTTTTCGACTATCAACTGTTTCAGATCTAAAAATTAGAGTGGAGACTTTTTTATTGACATATATACATTAGGGGGGTATAGTATAAACATGATGAATGAAAGGATGAACGAAATGGATAAATATCTTCATGACCATCCTATAACTCCACGAACTAATACTGAGAAACAAGCAGTTATTAATCGTTTGAAGCGAATTGAAGGTCAGGTACGTGGGATTCAAAAAATGGTTGAAGAAGACCGATATTGTATAGATATTTTAGTACAGATCAGTGCAATTAATGCAGCGTTGAAAAAAGTAGGATTCACTGTTGCAGAGCGCCATATGAAGCATTGTGTGAGTCATGCTGTAAAATCTGGTGAAGGAAATGATGCCATTGAAGAATTAATAGAAGTAATGAAGCATTTTTCCAAATGATGGGGGGATTAAACATGAGTGAAGCAAAACATATAACAGTTGGCATAACTGGAATGACTTGTGCTGCCTGCTCGTCGAGAGTGGAAAAGGTTTTAAATAAAATAGATGGTGTCGAGGCACAAGTTAATTTAACGACAGAAAAAGCAAGTATCCACTTTGATCCAGAAGCTACTACTGTAAATGACATCACTTCTAAAATAGAAAAAATAGGATATGGTGTTCAAACAGAGAAGGCTGAATTCGATGTATTAGGCATGACATGTGCAGCATGTTCATCACGGATTGACAAAGTATTGAATAAACAAGAAGGCATAAAGCGTGCGGCTGTTAATCTTACAAATGAAACGGCTGTAATTGAATATAATCCTGGGTTGATTGGAGAAGCTCAAATTGTCGAGGTTATCCAGAAATTAGGTTATGATGCAAAGGAAAAAGCAAATAAAGAAGAAAAACAATCACGAAAAGAAAAGCAAATAAAACAGATGCAAATAAAATTGATTATCTCTGCTTTATTATCTGCACCATTGCTAGTAACAATGTTGGATCATTTGTTAGGAATAAGTGTACCTAATATTTTAATGAATCCTTGGTTCCAATTTGCTTTGGCAACTCCAGTACAATTTATCGTTGGATGGCAATTTTATGATGGAGCATATAAAAACTTGCGTAGTGGAAGCGCCAATATGGATGTATTAGTTGCACTCGGGACAAGTGCTGCTTATTTTTATAGTTTATACGAAGCAATTCAAACAATTGGTAACGCAGGATATATCCCTCATCTTTATTTTGAAACGAGTGCGATATTAATTACTTTAATATTATTCGGAAAATACCTAGAGACTAATGCCAAGAGCAAAACAACACTTGCTATTTCAAAGCTTCTTAACTTACAAGCAAAAGAGGCTCGGGTAATTAGAGAAGGTAAAGAAACAATGATTCCGATTGAAGAGGTAGTTGTCGAGGATCGTTTGATCGTAAAACCTGGTGAAAAAATACCCGTCGATGGTATTGTCGTGAAAGGGAGAACATCTGTCGATGAATCAATGATTACAGGTGAGTCAATACCAGTAGAAAAAGATATTCAATCTACTATTATTGGTGCAACCATTAATAAAAATGGAACCATTGAAATGGAAGCTACAAAGGTTGGTAAAGATACTGCCCTTGCATCTATCGTTCAAGCCGTTGAAGACGCTCAAGGGTCAAAAGCGCCGATACAACGTTTAGCCGATGTAATTTCAGGATACTTTGTTCCAATTGTTGTTGGAATAGCTATCTTAACTTTTATTATTTGGATAACAGTAGTAACCCCAGGCAATCTTGAGCCTGCTTTAGTTGCATCTATTGCTGTTCTGGTTATCGCCTGTCCATGTGCATTAGGGTTAGCCACACCAACATCAATAATGGTTGGAACAGGAAAAGCAGCTGAAAACGGTATCCTATTTAAAGGAGGTGAGCATCTAGAACGAACGCACCAATTAAATACAATTGTTCTCGATAAAACGGGAACAATTACAAAAGGTAAACCAGAAGTAACTGATTTTACAGGTGATGATGAGATTTTGCAATTGTTAGCTAGTGCCGAGAAAGGTTCCGAACACCCTTTGGCGGAAGCGATTGTGGTTTATGCTACTGAAAAAGGCCTAGAGCTACTGGAAGTCGATAACTTCTCTGCTATTCCTGGTCATGGTATTCAAGCAGTTATTTCAAATAAGAATGTTCTTGTAGGTACAAGGAAATTAATGAATGATAACAATATAAATATTAGTGAAGTTGAAAAAGAGCTAACTACGTATGAGATAGAAGGTAAAACAGCAATGATAATTGCAATAGATGGAGAATACAAAGGAATTGTTGCTGTGGCTGATACGATTAAGGAAACTGCTGCCGAAGCGATTAAACAGCTGAAAAATGATGGCTTAGATGTTGTTATGCTAACTGGTGACAATGAAAGAACTGCTAGTGCAATTGCTAAGCAGGTAGGTATTGATCATGTAATTTCTCAAGTTCTACCTGAAGAAAAGGCTGATAAAGTAAGGGGAATTCAGGAACAGGGGAAAAAAGTCGCTATGGTTGGAGACGGTATTAATGATGCACCTGCCTTAGCAATTGCGGATATTGGAATTGCGATAGGAACAGGTACCGAAGTAGCTATTGAAGCAGCTGATGTCACCATTCTTGGCGGAGAACTACTCCTAATTCCAAAAGCAATCAAAATAAGTCATGCAACCATTAAAAATATCCGACAAAATTTATTTTGGGCTTTTGCCTATAATAGCGCAGGAATCCCAATTGCAGCAATTGGTCTATTAGCACCATGGATTGCAGGAGCAGCAATGGCTTTCAGTTCTGTTAGTGTTGTAACGAACTCACTTCGGTTGAAACGAGTGAGAATATAATAAGTTTATTCTTGAAAGGGGAATAAGATGATGAAAACTACTTTACGTGTAAAAGGAATGAGTTGTGGACATTGTGTGTCGTCAGTTAAAGGGGCATTGGAGCAATTAAATGGGATTACTTCTGTTGAGGTAAATCTAGATGACGGTAAAGTTGATGTTACTTATAATGATTCACAAGTAACAGTAGAAGAAATACGTGGTACGATTGAAAATCAAGGCTACGATGTAGCAGGATAATCCCTTTTAAAGCTGGTTCAAATAGGTTGAACCAGCTTTAACAATTTTTTTACATCCAATTTAAATACATAAAAGGCTCAAGCCTTGCATTTTTTCACAATTTCATCAATTGTGATTTCATTTCAGTGGAAACTCTGTACATAAATAAGTAATTATAATTAATGTTCTTTTATCATTCTCGAACATAGCAACATAACAGGTAAACCTTGTTTTAGATAACTAGTTATCTATTTATATTTGTATTAAGTAACAATGTATTAAAATTTATAATAATGATGCGATACAATAAAATTTTTTCAACAGTTCTTGCCTAAAAGCAATTTAAATAAGAATTTAGATGTTGGTTAATTTTAATTAATTAGGTTCGTTGAAGTCTACATATTCTTCCCCTCTCCCGCCTTCTCTCACATAATAAAGTGTCATCATTTTCACTCCAACCAAAAGGTTATATTTAATATTGGATTGAACTCATTCTAGTGTTTTTAACAAGGTATTCCCCCTCCTATTAGAGAAGTGTCCATATAGAAAGGAGGTTGGTAACAATGGAATTTACAGTAGAAGAATTAATAAATATCAATGATCAATTTGAATCCGCAGAAGGTGTATTATTTGAGCGGGATAATGACAGAGTTATCTTGTTTTTGTTTATTGATAATAATACATTTTATCATTACATCTTAGGAAAAAGGGAATTTAATCTTATACTACAAAATTTTTATATAGAAAGTCTGAACAACATTATCTTAGCAACATTAGAAAAAGAGTTTGTTGAGATTGAAATTGATAAGAAAGAAAAAGATTTTCCCATCCAGATTATCTTGGAAAGCGGACAAGTAATTTATATGAATGAGGAAGAACATGATTTCATTTTAGAGGCATTAATGATACAGCGTGGTAAATAAACAGCACCATTAACACCTAATGAGGGATAGATCAAATTCTATCTCTTTTTCTATTTCAATTTGCTGCTTATGGGATAATAGTTTGCTATTGCACGCTGCCAATACAATAAATACGCGTTATAATTATGTATAGGAGGGTTTCGATAATGAAGGACTTAAAAATAATAGCAGTCTTATATTTAGTTGGGGCTTTAACTATGGTGGTTTTCTTCATTCCAGTTTTTATTTTTACTGATATCAAAATGATAGACTATGTCCTTTATTATATGTCCTTATTTGTTATGGTTGGAATATTCTATTATAAAGTATTAGAACGTTATTATATGCCTATTATTTGGGCCACTTTGGTTATTACAATAATATTTCTTGCCTTCTATTTTGGATTTGGAATTCAAGTTGCATTACTTTGTGGATTGGCAACTCTTCTTTCTGTTTTATTTACAATAAAAAGTATTGATTACTTTAACGACTGCTAAAAACAAAACAATAATTCTTTCCATTAATCATTCTGGAGGTGCTTTGTATGAGGTCATTGGGAATAACATTAGATATTGCTAACCCTGATTATAAACTGACTGTTATAAGAATACTCACTCGTGGCGATGGTAAAGAAGTTGACCTGATACAACTAGCAGATATTCGGCTGCTGGAACAAGTATTGGAGATGAAATGCGATTGGATGTATGACCGTGTTGTGATTTATGATCTTCATGAATTAAATGGTTGGGAAGATTTAAAGGAACTGGCAGATGTTTGTAAGCAATATGTTATGGAATTTACCTTTTTAAAACAAGATTTGCACTCTGATGAAAAAATTGAAATTGGTGAATTTATTTCTGTGATATAATCCTTCAAATGACAAGAGGGATTTATATAAATTTAGGGTTTTGTAATGGCGGGCTTTCATCCTTTCTCCCGCCTCTTTTTTATAAAAGATTTTTGGCCTTATCAATTTGTTGTCACATAATATGTTTTATACGACAATATTGCTTAATTTCAACATATTTATTGTCGTATAATACCTAAAAAGGAAATGCTATTTTTGTCGCATAATATTGTGAGGAGGATAAAGTTATGGAAAAACTTATTAATAATAGTCCAGTCACAATACAGCAGTCAATCGAAGAGTTTAAAAGTTATCTTTTGGAAAAAGAGAAGAGTTTAAACACTATCAAAAGTTACTCTCAGGATATCAATCATTTTCATTCATGGATTAAACAAAGAACCGAACCTCCCTACTTAATTTCTTCTCTAACTTCAACAGACCTAAAAGATTATGCTAGTCAACTTAAGTCAGTTCCCACTTTTGCTCCTGCAACAGTAAATCGCAGATTAGTTTCATTAATACGATGGTCAGAGTTTTTAATCACTGTTGGCTCAACAAGTATCAATATTTCCAAAGACATTAAATTAAACAAAATACAGAAGCAGAACAATATTCGCTGGCTAACCAGAAGAGAAGTAGGAAAACTGCTACATGCAATTGAACTGACAAAAAAACAAAGTTTTACAAAAGGAATGCTTCATCAAACAATTGTGTATTTAGCAGTAAATTTAGGGCTTCGTGTACAGGAAATGTGTAATGTTAAGGTTTTCGATGTGGACTTTCAAAGAAATATTATCAATCTGAAAGGTAAAGGAAATAAACACAGAATTGTGCCTTTAACAGACAATACAAAGGGAGCAATTGATACGTGGTTAAAAGAGCGGGATAAGGAATCAGAATATTTGCTAGTAAGTAGTAAAAGTAATCGTATGTCTCCAAGAGCCATACAGCATATATTTAAGAACTACAGCGATCAACTAGGAATACAAATAACTCCCCATTCACTGCGCCACACTTATTGCAAACAGTTAGCAGAACAAGGTGTAAATATTCAATCCATCGCTGAACTTGCTGGACATAGCAGTATTGAAACCACACGAATATACGTTACCCCGTCAATCCAAGAATTGCATAGTGCTTTAAGGATAACAGAATTCTAGGTCTAATACGCCCTATATTATGGGCGTTTTTATTTTGAAAACATTAAAATGGGCTGAAATTACTTCAGCCCTACTAAATTACTTTTTTAACTCGGTTAAGTCTTCCAATAAATTGAGTGCCTTTTGACTATTAGCCATATTTAAATGAATATATGATTTTATAATTTCAATTTTTTCGGATTCCGTAATATCTTCTTTCTTCTCTAAAAAATCTATAATAGATGTGTGTTTAAAACTATATTCCCCATCAATAAAGTCAGAAATCCCACCTAATATGCCTTTGAATTCATTAATATTAAAATTATCTTGTTTACTCATTCTTATTAACCCGTAATAAATATTAATAATGTAGTCAATAATTTGCTTTTGTCTTTCTTTTTCATTCTGTGAAAAATCTTCAAATGTTTTCTCTCCAGATATCAGAAAATGGGTTAACCCAAATAAAATTGAGTAAATTTTATCGCTATTAGGTAAAGTTATTCTTTGTCTATCTTTAAAGTGATTTTCCATTTTTTCAGAGGCATAATCAATAAATTCATCTATGAAGGCTGGATCCCAAGTATCTAAAATATAATCACTATTTTGAACTAAGTAATCAACGGATGTATTAAATATAACAGCCAATTTAATTATATCTTCTAAGTTTGGTCTTCTATAGTTGTTTAAATATTTATCTATGTTTGATTTATTAAATCCATAACTCTCCATTAATGAGCCTTTGGAAATATCCATACCATTTTCTTCTATTAGTTTTTTTAAACGATCCCCAATCATTACTCTATCTGTACTCATTTTATCCCTCCGTAAATAGATTATATTAAATATATTATACCCTCATTCACCCTAAATAGGCAAAGTTTTTTTAAAAATATCCCTTTTAGGTATTTACAAAAAATAATTAATGCGATATCCTATATATAATCAATTACCAAAAGGGGATAAAATTTATTTTAATTATCCTATTTGGGTAAGTGCAGGAGGGTAAAACTTTGAACATTAAAAAGAGTAATTTTTTAAATCTCAATGAAATATCCGCAAAAGATGGTCCTACTTCAGAAGGATTAGTACTTTTAGGGTGTGGAAGACAATTAAAAAATGGGATTCATGGTATATCAAATGAATTATATGAAGCAGGAGTAACGACAAATAATAAACCAACCGATTTATGGAAAAAAATCTATAAAGTTAACAATAAAAATAAGAGAATTGATTTAATATTCTTGTTTAATGATGACTTTAGCCATTTTTTCAATTTATCAAAGTTAATTATTTGGAGAATAAAGAAGGAAGAATTGATTTGGTTCAGTGATTATATTAGAGAATTTGCAATCGATTATGAAGAATATAACTTTTAGGAGGGGATTCGGGTGTGGACATCAACAGAGTTAGAAGTGCTAAATGAAATGTTTCGTAACGAAGAGGGTATATCTGCTTGTGGACTAAAGCCATTAGGTTGGTATTTATATTCTTTATGGAAACAAAACGATTTTAAGAATGAAGAAATAATTTATATAAAAAGTGCTGGAGAAACTATTAATTACTTTTTTGAATATGAAAATCATCTCTACGTAGATGAGTCTAGATTTTGGGGAAGAAAGGGGATTACTCTGAGGAAAATTTGTAACTTTTGTAATAAAAATGAAATTAGCGCGAATTACATTAAAGTTTTCATTAAAAGTTTGGAATGGGTTAATCAAAATAATTACTTTGAAAGTGAAGCAGATGAATTACGCGAAAAAGCACATATGCATTTTATTAAAATGGAACATGGTCTAATTGAAATTTTAAGAAATAGAGGATACAGAGTGACAGATTAAATTAACACAATTTTATTTAGAACAGATTATAAGCAACATGAGGAATATTTATTTACAGGGATTTATTACATAAATGGGAATGCCTAGGAGGGTGTCTAATGGGAAATGTAATAGTTTATGTTTATGAGCCAAGTGGGAACAATCTTTCGGAACAAGATATTAAACATGGTGAACGTCTGCAAGATTTTTGCGATTACCATGATGGTCTAAACAAATGGGTTTACATTGTAGTTGATCATTCTGGAATAAAGTGTAATCGTCATGTGCTACTCACAATGGCATTAGAAGGAAAGGTAGGGAAAGTAGTAATGAACGATATAACGTCTTTAGGGAAAAATGAGTTTGTTAGGAATGAGTACATTACTTTTCTTGAGTTATTAACTCCAAGTGGTGTTGTCAAAGGACCTAAACCAGTAAAAGTAATTTAGGGGTAGTTTTAATAACACTTATAATATCTACTAATCTTTTTAATTATTAATAACTATTATAATGGTTCATCGCTTTTATTAATTATGATGACTGGATAATAAAGGGGAATAAGGGTTATGGAACAAAATAAAATACCATTTTGGTATTGAATAATGTACCAGTTTTAACTTTAAAGGTAGAGTAACTAGTAAGTTTAACTATTATCGAATTTAATATATTGCCGAATAAAACCGAATAAAAGAGATTATTCGCAGCATTTAATTATTTTCCTTAAAATTCGCTTCTTTTAAGTTAAATCCGGCAATAATGAGGTTTTTTCAATAAAGGTAATTATGGTTAACTAATACCAAAAACATTTTTATAGTAACAAGCGATTTCACTTTTTTAATTGATATAACATCATTCAACAAAAATTTTAAAAATAACACTCTAGTGAAGTTACATAAAAAAACAACATCAAAACCTTTGTATTAGAAGAATTTCATCGTTCTAATACTCCATTAAAATACTGATTACAAAAACACTTTACCCAGAGGAATTACTGGAGGTGTAGTGTTTTGAGTTTATTATCAAAATCCAAAGAATTAGTTTTACCTACAACTGAGGAAATTAAAAGACAAGAACTAATTGAAACGCTAGCGAAACTTGTGAAATTGTATGCAGAGAAGAAGATGAAATAAAAGGTGGCTTTATTGCCACCCCTAACTAATACAAAACAAAAATGGAGGGGTATCATGAGTGGTATTTTAAAAGGAATTACCAATAATCAAAAATCAATCAATGTTCCATTTGGTTATTCAGTCACTAGGAGCGTTTCTATTATTGCTCCTGAAGATGAGGCAATGCTGATAAGAGAAATATACAGACTGTTTCTTTTATATAAGTCTTACCATAAAGTTAGCAAAGAAATAAATAACAGTGAAAATTTCCCAAGCCACCCTTACAAATTTACTCCTATCAAGGTTAAATCAATACTTCATAACATTTTTTATGCTGGCCATTTATAAACTATATCAACAAAGGATTATAAAGAAGTTATTCTACCGTTTCATCATGATGGAATTGTACCAAATGAAATTTGGAATCAGATAAAAATAATTTAAATATAAAGGGACACTAGCGTTGCATTAATTAATCTTGATAGTTCAAAATACTAAGTATGTTCAAAAAGTAATTGTTTATAAAACAAAAAATCCTTTACAATGGAAGTACAGGTGATTCCCTGTCCAAATCCAATAGTAAAGGATACGCATATGGACAAGAATACACTAAAAACATCATTTGGTAAATGGATAACCCCTATAAATACAAAAATACTTTTTGAACAAGTTAAAGAAAGTAAACAGGATTACTATACGAAAAAGCTCACAACAGATAGCTACATAAAGCTAATGTTACTTGCTCAATTACAAGGATTTGAAAGTTTAGAGGCAATGAGCGATGCACTAATTGATGATGGTCTCCAAAAAGTCTTAGGATTTGAATCAATTAGTAAATCTCAGCTATCCAGGAAAAATAATGAAGTGAATCCAGGTATCCTTTCCCGATTATTCTTAGAACTTGTGTACCAAATAAAAGGAATTCACTTTAAAAACGGGAAGTATATGCCACTTAAAATCATTGATTCTAGTACGCTTCCATTAAACTTAACGAATCATAAGTGGGCAAAATTTCGTAAAACAATAGCAGGCGTTAAGTTACATTTGCGACTTGTGTTTATGAATAAAGAAACAGTATATCCAGATAAAGCAGTAATTACAACAGCCAAAGAACATGACAGAAATCAACTGGAAATCCTAGTAGATGATAAGGAAGCCATGTACGTATTTGATCGCGGATATGTTGATTATGAACGTTTTGATCGAATGACAGATGACGCTTTTTTCTTTGTATCAAGACTGAAGAAAAATGCCGTCATTCGTGAAGTAGAAACTTTTTCCTTACCAGAGAATTCTACTGTTTTATCCGATAAGATGGTTTTCATCGGTTCGCCTCAAAATCGTACAGAGAATGTATTTCGCCTACTTGAAGTTGAAGATACGAAAGGAAACATTCTGCGTTTAATTACGAATCGATTTGATTTAGATGCTGATGAAATAAGTGATATTTACCGTCAGCGTTGGGCTATTGAGTTATTTTTCAAGTGGCTCAAACAGCATGTGAAAATCAAACACTTTTATGGCATGAGTGAAATAGCAATTCAAAACCAAATCTATCTTGCACTCATCACTTATTGTCTAAATGTTCTAATCCAACTAGAGATGAAAAGTAAGAAATCCTTACTCCGAATTAGTCGTTGGTTAAAAGCATCACTCTGGAAACCTGCTTATATTTGGATACGCAGATTCGACAATAGAGCGAGTCCGTAAGTACATATAAAGTTGTTGCCGCTAAAAGTATAACTGTATATTTTTTCCAAATGGACAGGACACCTTTTATTAAAGCTTTAACTTTTTGTCGTAATTAGGAAAAGTATATTTACTGAATAATTAAACTATATTTATGCAACGCTAGTGATAAAGGGAGGATTTTATAATGAATAAAAATGCTGCTATTTACGCTCGTGTTTCAACTGAAGAACAAACAATGGGATTCTCATTAGATAGCCAAGTAGAGCAACTAAAAACTTACCTAAATAGTAAAGGATATTCCGATTCTAATGTAGAGGTATTTATTGATGATGGATATTCTGGGAAAAACTTCGATCGACCTAATATCCAGAGATTAATTAGAAACTTAAGCAAGTTTGATGTAATTGCTGTATGGAAAGTAGATAGGCTTTCAAGAAATAACGAACAAGTCCTTAGTTTAATTAATAATTATTTAGACCCATTTGATAAAAAGTTGCTAGTAAGTACCTGTGATATTGACAGTTCTACACCGAATGGTCACATGTTTATTTCATTGTTGGGAACATTTGCTGAATATGAAAGAACTCAAATTATTGAAAGAGTTAATAGTGGTATGCAAAAAAGGGCTGAGAAGGGAAAATGGAATGGAGGTAGAATTTTAGGGTATGACAATGCAGATGGAACTTTAATTGTTAATGAACATGAAAGTAATATTGTAAAAGAAATATTTGAGTTAAGAGCATTGGGTCATGGCTATAAAAGTATCGTAAACCATATTAATGCAAAGGGGTTTAAAACTAAAAAGGGAAATCCTTTTGGAATTAATAGCATTAAAACCATACTTGAAAATCCCACGTACACAGGGTTTATAAGATGGGGGCTACATAGAAATTGGAGCGAAAAAAGAAGAAGTGGAAGACAGGAAGACGTTACATTAATACCAGGTAAACATGAGGCAATTATAGATAGCACTTTATGGAGAAGAGTTCAAGAAATTGCTGAAGAACAGAAAAAGTATTCTAGATCAACTAGTAATTTCAAAGGTGAATTTGTTTTGTCTGGTATTTTAAAATGTCCACAATGTGGAAAAGGTATGGTAATGTCTAAAACCAAGAAGTCTGACGATTCGTATTACTTATATTATCAATGTCAAAATTTCCATCAAAGAGGTCTTGCAGCATGTAAATCAAATTTAGTAGTCAAGGAAGAAATTGAAGCAAAGGTACTTAAAAAAATTAAAATGTTAATTGCTTCTCCAAACCTAGTTGAAGGTATTTGCAATAACCTTGAACAAGACCGAACCGAAGAGATACAATTTTATAACAATGAGTTAAAATTCATGAACGAGGAATTAAGGAGAAAATTAGAAGAAGAAGCGGATCTTTTAAAACGTGCAAGACAAGCCATTAAAGAAAACAACAAAGATAAAGAGAAAAACTACAACCTAATGTTATTTCAAACAGTTGGTGAAAGAGAGGAACTGGAAAAGAGGATTGAAGAATATAATGTCTATATTAAAAACAATTCACCTACTATGGATATCGATAAGGAGTTAATTTTGACAGCATTAAAGGACTTTGACAAACTATACGAAATTGCGGACAATCCAACTCGTAAAGTATTATTACGCTCTCTTATCAAAAAAATTGAAATGAATAAAGATAGAGAATCAATTAAGTCAATAACGTTGTGGTTTGAGGAAGGAAATATTCCTTCCCCTCCGCCACCTCTTTTTTTAGACGATAGTTTCCCAGTGAGTGCAGTACAGAGAACCGTATCATAAGTAAATGACTTTTTTAATTTAGAACTTATATATTTCCCGCCATTCTCTTCAGACTTTATCCATTTTTGAAGAGAATAACGCCTTTGGACTACTTCCAACTGTTGTATAATTCAATTAATTTATCCACAGTTTGTTTTAATATAGAGGGTCCCGTGCTCGAACCTTTGAAACCTGTTTCCAAATAGGAATCAGCCAAACCTATTTTTAAAATTTCAGTTCCCCCTTGGGTGCCTCTTATATACTACTAATATACCAAAAATACTGTTCTAATAGATACATAATATTTTTTAATATTGAAAAAGAAATCAGCAAACTTTTATCCCAAATACAACATTTATTGAAAAACCCGAATCCATAAAATGGATTACTTATGATATAATAGATGCAACTTGTAAACTATTACTTTTGAGCCCTAACTTAGAAAAGAGGGTATATTGACAGTGGGGATATTCGATGAAGAAGCATGTAAATATTTTGATTTTTTCAATGAGCAAAAGTATTTATGGATTTTAATAGCAGATGTCAGTCACTTCCAATTTTTTGGGTACAACTCTTTATGATGGCTTACATTTTTTATATCTGAAAGGTGGAAGTTTATGTTGTTGAAGGAAGGTCAAGTGATTAATTTTGATAAAAGTAAGTCTTTAGAATATGTAAGGGACTTGGAGGTACAGGACAGACAAAATTATTTAAAGAGAAATTAACAGATATTCTATTTGCTATAAAAAAGTATAATCCAGGACTATAAATCCTTTTACCCCGTAGAAAATAAGGATGCGGTTATGGCAACCCTTTTAAAACTTGTTGAAAAAATGCTTTGGAATTCTTAATACAAGACAACTCAACTCTCCCTTAATACGTATCTTTGTCAAAAATGATTTTAACCGCTCTACAAGCCCATTGCTAGTATCGAGGTTATAACGGATTTCATTGAAATGATACTTAAGTTTACGCCTTCAGCAGAAAATTGTATTCAACAATATCATCAAACCAAGATTAAATAATGCGAGTCTATCCCGAAAGTCGAAGAATTTCATCCTTTATGGTTATGGTGTAATTGGAAATTATATGTGCGTCTGACCCCAATTCAAGTTTGAAAGGAAATGGGTTGGAAAATATAAAGGAGTTGCACATTAGGTCGGAACACTGTTCTCGAATCCGTAATGGAACTCCATTGAACTCAGTATTAGTATATGCAATCATATTGCTAGCAATACATATTATATATATATATTTTTGAATGTCAACTTTTTTAATTACGGGGTGGAGAAATGGATATAAAATATAATAATAAATCAGTAGATCCCAAGGAAAAATTGAATAAGGGGAAAATCTTTTTTGTTCAACGATGGTGGGAATTACTTGACCATTCTACATATGATAATCATCATGTAAATGCAATGAATTTACATATTATTTTAAATGAGTTATACAGAACGTGTAAAGCCGTTATAAGCAGAGACACAAAAAAATGGCACCTAAGAAGTATTGTAAATGAAACAAGAGAAATTCTCTTTAAAGATCCTGTGATTAAAAAACATAGTCCACAGTATTTTGAAATTTTAAAGAAGTCACTTAAAAACACCCCTAATCAAATTAAGGAGATAAACAAATTATCTTTACAACTAAATTATATTATAAAGCATATAGACAGGCGTTATATAAAATGGCTTGTAACGGATTTAGGTAAAGAATTAGATAGGGATAATTTTGAATTGATTGACAATCTACTGAATTGCCTGATAAGTGAATTAATACATAGGGGATGGTCTACTAATACCTTATACACAAGTGTTAGTAAAGATAAATTATATAAAGAAGGATATTTGAGAAATTTATTATCAGGATTCCTGAAAAAGAAAGAACAATTTTCTTGTATAATCAGAATAAGAAATGAAATGGGTGATGAGTTCCGTCGTGTATCGGAGTTGATCGGATTAAATATTACAAATGGGTAGCAAATACTTAATGAATTTGGTTCAATTTATGATCTATCAGAAAGAATATCTATTCAGGCTAATTATTTTGTAGATATGGTAGAGGCTTATGAATGGAACTCAGCAATTAGGGGGTATGTACAAAGGATAGTTCATAAGGAAGATATCTTAAGATTTTACGGATTTAAAATACCCCTAGTAGATAAAGCAATTATTATTTCATCCGAAACAAACGAATACAAACCAAATATCAATTTGCCCGAATTTAAAAGTATTTTAGCCCCTGTCCCTTTAGAAAAACCACTAAAATACGCCAATCGGCTCCCTTCAAATCTTCAATTTTATATGCAAAGGGTTTTTAGATACAGTAGGCAAGCAGAGGAGTCTCCCTCCGCAGAATCATGTTTTCTAAGCATTTGGGTTGCCTTGGAATCTTTTGCTAAAACCGAAAAATATGATGATGATGAAGGTGATTTCAACAAAATTGAAAGCAATGTATCTTCTTCTGTTTCAAATGGTTATATTTATAATTTAGTTAGATACTTTCTCGCTGATTGTAAAAGATGTAGGATCCCAATTGAAGAATATTTTAATTTTACTGGAAACAATCGTAAGGATATAGAAAAGTTTATTACAAATATCTTAGATAGTGATAAAATAGGTAAAATTATACGGGAGTGTGAAGATATTAACACTCTTTTAAATTATAGATTAAAACAATTAATCAAACTGCTTAGTAAACCAGATAATGTCAGCAAAAAAATAAAAAACCACTCCCAAAGGGTTAGCTGGCATTTGCAAAGGATGTATCGGGTTCGGAATTCTATTGTTCATTCAGCATATCATGAAAATCAAAATTTGGAATTACTGGTTAGACACTTGAATTCATATTTAAAGTATACAGTAAATGGAGCGATTTTTGCTGTTGACAGGACATCATCAAATAGTTTTGATGAAGTTTTTGCAATGATTAAGCAGAATACTGAAGCCACTACTGAAATATTGAAAGACAATTCCTTATTAAGAAACAAACAATTATATTTGAAGTTTTTAATTGATGGTGCAATATTTGATTAATATATAGCAAATAATAAAACGTAAAAGGCTTAAGAACATTAATGTCTACCCTGTAAATCAAAGATTTTCATCTTCCATGGTGTAATTGGAAATTACACGTGCGTCTGACCCAGTTTTATAAAAAGGAAAATTATGATGACTACCTAAATATGTTAGAAAATATTGCTTATAAAGGATAATAAACGACTAAACCACTATAGTATAAAGATTACGTCTACAAAATTAAGTGGTACTGTTTATTTTATCTTATATGTGAGTGAGGTTTTGCCTTAGTAATAAAATTCTTATGCAATTTGCAAAATATTCCTGTTATAATTGTTATAGAAACTAATTTTGGAGAGAGGGGATAGCTTGGAGTCTATTATTGCAGGTGTAAAAGATGACCTAATATAATTATATAACCAAAAAAAGTTTTTGTATTAACAGTAAATCTTTAAATATTTTGATGGAGGCTGAAGAACTTTTTTATGAACTAAATATACCTTTTTTTGCATCATCGGACTTATTATTACCATTAATCAAGATGTGTCCTGAGTTTAAGGAACTTATTGACAAATATGGCGGAAACACTATATTAGCGATTGAATTTCTGGAAAAGCACTTGGACAATCTTAGTGAATTAGAACATAACGATGATTACTTTGTTATTAATTATTCAGTGGAAGAATGGAGTAATTATCGAAATCTGTAAATAAATAAATGCATGAAATATGCCGAGCAGGATACTCGTTCAGAAATAAACGAATGGGATATTATTTTATCTGTCCTTGACATTCACGATACTGAATTCCCTTTATATGATAATTCAACATTTACAGAAGTTAGATTGCATACTCCATTTAATACATTGTCCCACATAGTTGGTATTTATAGTGAACATTTATGGGTTAAGAATGATGATATAAAATGGGAATTGTCGCCTTCCAATAAAAAGTATTATGATATAGCAATTTCATTTGCAGGCAAGGATAGGAAAATAGCAAAAGAAATAGCAGAGGAACTAGCTAAACTAGGTAAGAAAGTCTTTTATGATAATTTCGAGAGGGGGAAATTGTGGGGAAAAGATTTGTATACTTATTTTGGCGAGATATACGGGAAAAGGGCAAAATATTGTTTGATGGTGGTTTCAGAAAATTACGCTAACGAACATTGGCCGAACCTAGAACGGAAAATAGCACAGGCGAAAGATTTTAAAGAAAAACATGAATATATTTTGCCCTTAAGACTGGATGATACAGAAATCCCAGGTCTTTTACCAACAACGGGTTATATTGATATTAGAGAAACAAATATAAGCGAAGTCACTGATTTAATCATGGAAAAAATATCGCAAGGCAGAGGTACTAGACTTTTCAATCAAAACAATGATATTAATTAAGGGACATATGTATAAGAGAATAAGTATTAATCACCGTAGAGTAACGTAATTTATAAAATTATTGACATTTTATCAAAAAATAACATACCAATTAGTTTCGGATATTGGTATGTCATTTAAATGATTATTTTATTTTTTCCCCTTAAAAGTCGGGCTACCCCACATTTACCTAGTTATTTAACGTTACATCACTGGTTGAAATAGAATATTTTCACAGGAAATTGAAGAAGCTAAACATTTTCTATAGCAACTTTTTCACATTAAAGTTATCTTGCAACAATTCCCAGTTTTGCGGAAATGGATAGCCAAGTGCCCAATAGCTGACACCCCGAAGGCCAAATTCTTTGACTAAATCAAACTTAGCCTGTGCACTTCTAGCATCTTCAAACCACACTTCATGACTACGGCCTTGCTCATCAACATAGCGGAAAAATGGTGATTGTGCCGTCACATCATACTGAATCTCTGCTCCAAATTTTACCGCCCTTCTGATTGCTTCTTGGGGACTAAATGTTTCAGCTTCTTGGCCCTGAACATGCGGGATGAGCCAATCCCGTGCGTAAATCTGGAAACCTAAAAATATTTTTTCTGCCGGAATGACTGACAAAGCATATTCTACAACCCTTCTGACTTGATTAACTGGAGAGATAGCTTGCGGTGGTCCAAGTCGATAACCCCATTCATATGTCATAAGTACAACGAAATCTGCTATTCTACCATGTGCCTCATAATCATGTGCTTCATATAATAAACCACTTTGGGTTGCACTCGTTTTTGGCGCAAGTGCTGTTGACACTAAATAACCCCTTGGGTGTAGACGGTCAACAGCTAATTGTAGGAAACGATTATAGTTTTCACGATCTTCTGGTAATACATTCTCAAAATCAATGTTCAATGCTTGATAGCCTTTTTCATCCATTACTTGAATCGCATTGTTAATTACCTTTTCACTTAATTCCACACTATCCAATATGATGTGAGCTAAATTTGATCCCGCGGAAGTAGAGGTGAAATTGGTGATGGAAAGCATCGGCATGGCATCTTGTGCAATTGCTGCATCTATCATTTCTGTATCATCTAAGGCTTGTAATGTCCCGTCTTCCCTAATCATATAAGCAAATGGACTAAAATAAGTTAATAGATGACCAATTTCATTCAGTGTATTAACCGCATCTTCACTCGTTTGATACGTATAAGCATTTACTTCAGTTGTAGGTTTTTCTCTTGGAATAGTTAAGAGTAATCCAGGGAAAATCATGTTTGGGTTTTCAATATGATTTTCACTAAGAATTGCTTGAGCTGTAGTATTATAGCGCTCGGAAATTTGTTGAAGTGTCTCCCCAGGCTGCACAACGTGTGTAATGGGTGGAATAAATATTCTGTTGCCTGGATAAAGAATATTAGGGTTCGTTATTTGATTGGCTTGTATAATGGAATCAATCGGAACACTATATAGTTGCGAAATAGACCATAAAGATTCACCACTTCTAACCGTGTGAAAGGTTCCAGGGGTAGGGATAATTAACGCCTGACCAACCAATAGTTGATTCGGATTTGGTAGCCCATTTATTTGGCTGATTAAATTGATATTTACAGCGTATCTGTTTGCAATTAGCCAAAGCGTTTCACCCGAGCTAACGACATGTATGAACATTAGAACACTCCTCTAAACATTTTCATTAACTCATCATATGTCACAATTAACAAAATGTGTCTTTACCCAAGGGGTTATATAGGGAAAAAGTTAATATTTTAGAAGGTGAAGCAACTTCACATATCGGAATCCTAACCTGGGTTTTTCCTTGCATCGGTAATTCAGACAAAACCCTTATCAAGTACCACCATCCATCCATTTCTTTCGATAGTAATGTAAAGATACTTTTCATAGGAGGATGGATGAATGACTTTTTTATCATTTGACAAGGCTGAATTACAGAATCTTAGTACATTTGACTCAATCAAAGAAATGAACGACTGTTTGAACAAATATCGGCAGAAATTTTCATTGCTTGAAACCGACAAACGAATCCTAGAAGTTATCAGCAAATATGCCTGTAAATATGTTGGTGTATGCTTCCTTAGTAAGAGAAAAATAGCAAACGAGGCTGGATTTAAATCACGGCGGACGGCAATTCGTTCATGCCATCGACTGGAGGAGGCTGGTATTATCAAACAATATGAAACACGCAGAAATAAAGGTGACCATAGTCGTGGTGCAAATATCATTGTCATTCAGCCACATCAAATCAAACACACTAATAAGTCACGGGCAACTGTCACAAGCGGAAGTCACAGGAAAGAAACTACTAATAAAACTATTAATGAATTAGATAATAATACATATGAGACGGTGGACTTCGTCAAACGCGGACTCAAAAATTCAATCCCCCATCCAATCTATCAGGCCTTGTCCCCATTTTTTGATGGAAAAACAATGTTTGAAGTGTATGGCATTTTATTACGGGCAAAAAGGAAAATTAACCCAACCATTTTAATCGAAGATTATGAGGAAGAATATGTTGACGCCTTCTACAATGTTATTCGTTTATACAAAATGCGCAAGGTGAAGAATTTACTTGGTTATTTATATTGTGTGTGGGAGCGATTGACAGCGGAAATAGACCGACGTTTAGCATGGGACAATATATTATATGGGCAACGGGATGGCCTATACAGGTAAATTAAGCACAACTACAAAGTCTACATTACTTCAGCCACCTCATTTACACAATAATTTTTTATATAAAGGGCTCTTGTATCAATTTTCCTTCCATAATGCACCTTGTATAAAGTTATAATGTTAATTATCTTTTTGTACTCCAAGACTGAACCCATTAAATAAGTTCTGAAAGTGTTTTAATTTCTCATAAACGATTATTTGGACTACCTCTTAACCTAAATTTAACGTTCATGCGCTATGATAAAGGCAAATCAAGTATTTTATTAAAAGACTCTGTTAAAGTTTAATGTTGAAATGTTAGTATTATTGATAAAAAGTACGAGACTTCTGTGGGAAAGCTTGAGCTAAAGATCCACTTCGTAAAGTGATGTCCTTTACCAAGTTAGCTGAAGCCAAACAACGGCAAAGAAGACACTGTGAAAATGAA
>DAMCTP010000026.1:0-44109 GCA_032113595.1 Pseudogracilibacillus sp. | reverse complement strand
CTCTTTTAATCTCTTTTACACAATTATACGGACATAACCGAAAATCCTGATTCTCCTGCCGTGAGAAGTCAGCTCACGGCTACAGTTTGCGGAAAATCTTGATTCTCCTGCCGGGAGAAGTCCCTTGCGTCAGATTTTTATGATGATGGCGGAGGAATTCCAACGTGAGAGGTACCTTACGTCGGGTTTTGATGAAGATGGCGGAGGAATTCCAACGTGAGAAGTCCCTTGCATTGGATTTTGATGAAGATGCCGATGAAATCCCAACGTGAGAAGCCCCTTGCGTCGGATTTTGATGAAGATAGTGTTGAAATTCCAACGTGTGAAGCACCCTGCATCGGATTTTAATGAAGATGGCGATGAAATTCCAACGTGAGAAGTCCCTTGCGTCGGATTTTGATGGAGATGCCGATGATATTCCAACGTGAGAAGCCCCTTGCATCGGATTTTGATGAAGATGCCGATGAAATTCCAACGTGAGAGGCACCTTGCGTCGGATTTTGATGAAGATGCCGATGAAATCCCAACGTGAGAAGCACCTTGCGTCGGATTTTGATGAAGATGCCGATGAAATCCCAACGTGGGAAGCCCCTTGCGTCAGATTTTTATGATGATGGCGGAGGAATTCCAACGTGAGAAGTCCCTTGCGTCGGATTTTAATGAAGATGGAGATGAAACTCCAACGTGAGAAGTCCCTTGCGTCGGATTTTGATGAAGATGCCGATGGAATTCCAACGTGAGAGGTACCTTGCGTCGGGTTTTGATGAAGATGGCAGAGGAATTCCAACGTGAGAAGTCCCTTGCGTCGGATTTTGATGAAGATGGCGGAGGAATTCCAACGTGAGAGGCACCTTGCGTCGGGTTTTGATGAAGATGGCGGAGGAATTCCAACGTGAGAAGCCCCCTTACAGTTATCATTCAACACCAAATAAAAGTCCAATGTTTTAGCCCTAAATATGATAATAACTATTTAGTATAAAAGATTTAAATATAAAAAAATCAGCCATAAGGACTTCCAATCCCCTAAGGCTGATTTTCTACAATATTGACTTCTATCTTCATATTAAATACATCATAAATGTCGTTGCAATTCCGAAATAAATTAAAATAGATGTTAAATCGTTTAGCGTTGTAATGAATGGACCTGACGCTACGGCTGGATCAATGTTTAATTTTTGCATTAATAAAGGAATGAGTGAACCCGATAAAGTAGCCACTGTTAACGTAATTAAAATAACGAAACCGACTAATAAACCTAAAAACAAATTCCCTTTCCAAACATAAATCATTGCCGTCACGACGACTCCACAGGAAAATCCGACGAGTAATCCTGTCGCTAATTCCTTTAACACAAGAATAATTCTTTTTCCAGCCCCATAATCACCTGTTGCAATGCCACGTACAGCAACGGCTAATGACTGTGTTCCAGCATTCCCCGCCATCCCAGCAATTAATGGGATAAATATCGCAACAATCGGAATTTCCTCCAATGTCGCCTCAAAGCTATCAATTAGGCTGGCTGTAAACATTCCCAAAAACAATAACACAACTAACCATGGTAACCGTTTCTTAGCCGAACTGATTGGCCTTGCATCAGCCTTTGAAACATCCGTTAATGCGGCAAATTTGGAATAGTCATCACTTGCTTCTTCATCCATAACATCTAAAATATCATCGACTGTTATAATACCTAACAAATGATTTTGAAAATCAACGACAGGCAATGCTAGGAAATCATAATCCCGCATCATTTGAGCGATTTCTTCTTGGTCCCGACCGACAGAAACTGAAACGACATTTTCGCTCATAATCTTTTCTATCGTTTCATCTTCTTCGGCTATGATTAAATTTCTTAAGGAAACAACACCGACTAATTTTTTTTGATCATCTAATACGTACGTATAATAAATTGTCTCGGCATCCGGTGCTTCTTTCTTCATTTTCAGTAATACATCTTTTACTGTGTCTGTTTTTAAAAACGATACAAATTCAGTCGTCATAATACTTCCGGCAGTTTTTTCTTCATAATGCAACAAATCTTTAATTTCAATAGCAGATTCTTTATCCATAATTGCCAAAAAGCTAGCCACTTCATCTTTACTTAGCTTCTGTAAAATATCAACCGCATCGTCTACTGCCATTTCTGCAAATACCATCGTTGCAAATCGTGGATCCATCTCAGTGATAAAATTCTTTGCTTCGTCGATTTCAACATTTTCCATAATAAACGATATTTCTTTCGGAGACAAATAAGCATAAATTCTTAAACGATTTTCATCTGACTGTTCTCTGAAAAATACAGCCTGATCATATGGATGCATTTCCAAATAATGTTGCCTAAATTGTCGTGTTTTCTCCTCATCTAACAATTGTTGAATTGCCTCATCCAATGTTCTTACCTCAACCATGTTCGATCCACCTACTTTCAATTAATAAAGATTTTTCCCCTTTCATAAGCTAGCATGCTAATATTTCATAAAATTTAAAAAAACACCATTCACGAAGAAGGTGTTTCATTACATAAAAATATGAAGCCTCCATCGTGGAGTTTTAGCACTATATGGCTTGGACAAAAATTGTCCCACTGCATTAAATACTACCTTAATATCGATAGTTTTTGTTAACCCATTGGTGTCTCTCGACGTTTCTGGGTAGCAGCTTGCCTCCATATAGGAGCCTCACCTAACGAGGGTACTCTAATAATATTGAATTATTTCACATTACCAATCATAACAAACAACTTATAAATGTCAACCATTTCTAGAAAAAGTCTAATTTTGTTAATTAAAATCGCTTTATTCTGATTTTTCCAGGTTCATCGTCACCCCTATTTTTTTCTTCCCTTTTGAAAAATTCTAAAAATCATAGCCAAGATGACAATCATGATCAATATATGGATAACATCACCAATTATATCTAATGTAAAACTAAATAACCAGAACGAAAATAAAATAACAACGATAATCCAAAGCATATAATATCCTCCCCATACCAATAGTATCCATGTTTGATAGGATGATAACTATTAAAATAAATCTTAGAGATAATCATTATTGATTAGTCCAGTCAACCTACTAGCTAAATAATCAATTGAATATATCAAACTATATCTCTATAATATAGGGCAAGAACACGTCCCTATTTTAAACAAACCTTGCTGAAAAAGGAGGGCTTGTAGAAAATTCTCTACAAACACAACTATGAAAAAACGATACATTTTTTTACTTATTTTACTATTTATTGTTGTCCTCGCTTTTTTTCGCATGCAATGGATGCACATGTTTCACCATTCAACAGTTAAGATTGAGAACGGACAAATAGATCTTCGGGATTGGAACCCGGAAGAAAACAGCATATTACTTCTCAATGGAGAATGGGAGTTTTACCCCTCTCAACTATTAATGGAAGAACCAAAAGTTCAAGTTACAAATCATTTAGAAAAAAAGTTAATACCTGTTCCCGGTGGTTGGAATGAATATTTAGAAGATATCGGGTCTACACCCTATGGTTACGGTACCTATCATATTTCACTAAAGGTTAATTCTGAAATCAAGGATCAATTAAGCCTTTACATCCCAAGTATTCGGAGTGCTTCAGAAATTTTTATTAATGGGGAATATGTTGCTTCATCTGGAAACGTTGCTACAACGAAAGAAGAATATATAGAAGAAAACTTACCATATTCTGTTTCTTTTAAACCAGATGAAGAAGGGTTGGTTGACATCTTTATTCATGTAGCAAATTTCAAAGACATTCGTAGTAGTGGCATTGTCCGGTCAATAAAATTTGGTACAGAACGGGCAATCGCAAAAGACACTAATTTATCACTAATGATGCAAGTCCTAGCCTCAGGCATTTTATTTATCCATTCAATCTATGCTATTATTTTATATTTTTTAGGAAAATTAGATAAAAGGCTTCTTTATTTTGCTGGGCTATTATTTAGTTTAACGATTGTCAATATGATTACAAGTGATGAAAAATTGCTTAATATACTTATTAACATTGACTATGATTGGGGATTCCGATTATCGAATGGATTTGGTGTCTTGGCAATGTTCTTATTGTTTAAATCTTTCGATCACAGTTGGCTACCCTATTGGCAATTAATTAATCGAATCATTTCCATTTCCTATACTGTCATTATTTTAGCAACCTTCCTCTTAATGGCAGGGCAAATTATTAGTATTTATTCCGTTTATTTTATTGTCATTATTCCTAGTACAATTATTTTATTTATGACAATATTTAAAAGTGTTTTTGATAGTATTACACAAAATCTCTTTTTATTACTGTCGACCTTGACGATATTTCATCAATTTATATGGTATTTATATTGGCGTGAAATTGGCATAAGTGTTGCCTATTATCCTTTTGATCTCATCATTGCACTTGCACTATTATCTTCTGTGTGGTTCAAGGAGTATTTTGCCATGCATTCGGAAACGAAAAAGCTCGCCACACAACTACAAGAAGTAAATGAAAATAAGGATCAATTTTTAGCAAATACGGCTCATGAATTTAAAAACCCACTTCACGGAATTATTAATATGTCTCAATCTATTTTAAATAGGGAAGAAAAGTCATTACAAGAACAGAGCATTCATGAACTTGAAACAGTCTTAAACGTTAGCCTGCGAATGTCCCATTTGTTAAATGATTTAATCGATGTTACTTATCTTAGAGATGGGAAACCGATAATCAATGAAAAAAAAATTCACCTACAGCCGATTGTTATTAGTGTCATTGATATGCTCCAATTTTTAGCAAATTCAAAGCCTATTGAGCTTGTGAATGAAGTTGACCATGACTTCCCACTAATTTATGCCGATAGGAATCGACTTATTCAAATTATTTATAACTTACTTCATAATGCTATCAAATATACGGATGAAGGTAAGATTACCATTAATGCTACCGTTAAAAATGATAGGGCAGTCATTAGCATCATTGATACTGGGATTGGGATGGATAAGGATTTTCTTAAAAGAATATTTTTACCATATGAAAAGGAAAATTCCCGAGGGCTGAATGAAGGTGGACTCGGCCTTGGATTGAATATCAGTAAACAGCTCGTAGAACTCCATGGGGGACAATTACTTGTGGAATCTATTTTAGGTGAAGGAACAACTCTTACCTTTTCAGTAAAGTTAGCAACTGAAGTATATGAAGACAATACTGAAAAATCATTCCCTAACGAACAGGAAAACAACACTATATTTAATTCCCATCATGAATCAACATTTAATTTATCTGATGAAGAATTAATAGCGCTAACAAATCATATCATGCCTACTATACAAAATGAAGAGAAAATTAACGTGATAGTCGTTGATGACGATCCAGTTAATCTCCAAGTGATTCAATCAATGTTACAAGATGACAAGTATGAAATCACCCCTGTTTTAAGCGGTAAACAAGCACTTAAGAAACTTTCCGAACATGAATGGGATATCGTTATTTCAGATATTATGATGCCAGATATGTCGGGATATGAATTAACGAAACAAATTCGGGAAAAATTTTTATTTACAGAACTACCTATTTTGTTACTGACAGCCCGAAATCATCCACGGGACATTCAAACAGGCTTCCTATATGGGGCGAATGATTATGTAACAAAACCAGTGGAAAGGTTAGAATTACAAGCGCGGGTAGATGCTTTAACGACTGCAAAGCAATCAGCAAAAAAACAATTACAACTAGAAGCCGCATGGTTACAAGCCCAAATTAAACCACATTTTATTTTTAATACATTAAATTCTATTCTTGCTTTAAGTGATGTGGATATTGAAAAAATGCGAGATGTTCTATATGATTTAAGTTCTTTCTTACGGCATAAATTTCAATATCATAACATTGATGAATTAATTCCTCTGGAGGAAGAACTAAATATTATTCGTTCTTACATTAAAATTGAGCAGGTAAGATTTGCGAATAGATTACATGTTGAATGGAATATCGAAAAAACTAACCATATAAAGGTACCATTTTTGACCATACAACCATTAGTGGAAAATGCAATTTTTCATGGTGTGATGAAAAAAGCAGCTGGTGGGATAATTACTATTTCTGTCATTAATTATGATCAATACGTCAAAATATCTGTTCAAGATAATGGGGTTGGGATGGATGAAAACAGTTTGAAAAAGATTTTTAAACTAAATGAATCAAATCAAAAGAGTGTCGGTATCAGTAATACAAATAAACGGCTAATTCGCCATTTTGGTGAAGGATTACAATTCGAAAGCGAAATCGGTAAAGGAACAACTGTATCTTTTATTGTGTACAAATAGTTTACTCTTGACATTAACAAAATAACCCTCTATAGTATGTAATTAATAAAAAAATTAATAGTTTTATCTTATCCAGAGAGATGGAGGGACTGGCCCTATGATATCTCGGCAACAGGCTTAATAGTACTGTGCCAATTCCAGAAGCATAATATATGCTTGAAGATAAGTAAGGAAATCAGCAAATCTCTTCTTATGTTCAAGAAGGGATTTTTTTACTTTCATCCCTTCATCTTTTCCTGGATAGGAGAAACAAAAGGAGGAAGTATCGTGAAACGTAGTTTAGAACAAAGGCTGCAAGAAGGAACCGTCATTGCAGGTGAAGGGTATTTATTTGAATTAGAAAGAAGAGGCTATTTACAAGCTGGCTCATTTGTCCCTGAAGTGGCCTTAGACAATCCCCAAGCACTTAAACAAGCCTATCGCGATTTTATGAATGCTGGTTCTGATGTAATTGTGGCATTTACTTACAATGCACATCGGGAAAAAATGCGCATCATCGGAAAAGAACATTTGCTGGAGCCATTAAATCGAAATGCTATTCGTTTGGCTAAGGAAGTGGCAAAAGAACACCCTGTAGAAGAGGCCCTAGTCGCCGGAAATATTTCCAATACGAATTTGTTTAATCCCGAAGATGAGTCATCAAAAACAACAGTAAGAAGCATGTTCCGGGAAATGGTCCAGTGGTGTAAAGAAGAAGGTGTCGATTACGTCAATGGGGAAACTTTCTATTATTACGAAGAGGCACTCATTGCTTTAGAAGAAATTACTAATCAAGGACTCCCCTCTGTCATTACATTTGGCCTCATGGGTGAAAATATATTAAGAGATGGCTATACGGTTGAAGAAGCTTGTAAACTGTTATCCGAAAAAGGAGCATTAGTCGTGGGAATGAATTGTTTCCGGGGCCCTGAAACAATCCAACCATTTCTTAAAAAAATCCGTGACAATGTAGAAGGGTATACAGGGGCCTTACCAATCCCATATCGAACAACAGAAGAAAATCCAACCTTTTTCAATTTACCGGATGAAGGGTGTAGTTGTCATTTGCCATTAGAAACAACATTTCCGACAGCTTTAGACCCCTTATATCATAACCGATATGAATTAGCAGAGTGGGCGAAAGAAGCGAAAGATATTGGCATTAATTATATAGGATTATGTTGTGGGGCATCCCCGGCAATGTTAAGAGCCGTAGCAGAGGCAGTGGGTATTGAAACGGTTAATTCCAAGTATTCACCAGATATGGAAAAACACTTTTTATTCGGTACTGACAAGACTTTACAAAAACATAATTTAGATTATCGCCATAAAGCCTAACTAACATTCAATTCAAAAATAAGCAATGATGGATGAAAATTTTTAATAATAAAGGAGTTGAAAATGACTACTCAGTCTATACGAACTAAATTAGTCCAATTAGGAAATAAATCTGATGATGTGACAGGGGCTGTCAATCCACCTGTCTATTTTTCAACAGCTTATATTCATCAAGGCCTGGGAGAGTCAACTGGCTACGATTATATTAGAACTAAAAATCCAACGAGGACCATACTTGAGGAAGGAATAGCACAATTAGAATTAGGAGATATGGGGTTTGCTTGTAGTTCCGGTATGGCTGCAATTCAATTAGTCCTTTCACTTTTTCAACCTAGCGATGAAATTATTTTACAAGAAGATATTTATGGTGGGACATATCGATTACTAGAACATTTTACAAGAACATATGACATTAAAGCATTATATACAGACTTCCATGAACCTAATAAATTAACTACACTCATTACGGAAAACACAAAGGCAATTTTTATTGAAACACCGACAAATCCATTAATGCAAGAAATTGATATTCAAGAGGTAGCAAGAGTTGCTAGGCAATATAATTTACTACTCATAGTCGATAACACTTTTTTGACTCCTTATTTTCAACGTCCTATTGAATTAGGTGCCGATATTGTCATTCATAGTGCAACCAAATATATAGGTGGTCATAATGATGTTTTGGCGGGGCTAGTTGTTGCTAAAGGAGTAACAATTTGTGAGTCATTAGCAAACTATCATAATTCAGCAGGTGCTGTTCTTTCCCCTTTTGATTCATGGATGATTATTAGAGGATTAAAAACATTGGCATTACGAATGGAAAAACATGAGCTAAATGCAAAATTAATAACCCAATTTCTTGCAAATGACTTGCGGATACTTGATGTCATGTATCCTAACAAAGGAGGTATGCTCTCTTTTCGCATCAAAAACAGTCAATGGGTCGATACTTTCCTGAAAAATTTAAACCTGATTGTCTTTGCTGAAAGCCTAGGAGGGGTTGAAAGTTTTATTACGTACCCGGTTACCCAAACACATGCTGATATCCCTAAGGAGGAACGAAGTAAAAGAGGTGTTTGTGATAGACTATTACGATTTTCAGTCGGCATTGAGGAACCGGAAGATTTGATTCGGGATTTAAAACAAGCATTAGATACATGTGAAAAACCCCATGAATCTAGATAAATATCTCCCATGGAATCATTTGATGATTCCATGGGATTTACTTTAACTATTGTAATCGTAATAATTTTAGGTTTTAAACTTACTTCCTTTTCTTTTTCTCAATTTTCCCATAAGGTCATCGACATTTTGCTTATTTTTTTCTGTTAACTGTTCATTTGGTGTCAATTGTTTTATTTCATTTTTTTCATCCAAAAGAAGGTCTAACCATAAGCCTTCCCAAAGGGAAACTTCGCTCTCATTAACATCAATGAGATACTCTTTATTTAATGATTCGACAAGAATGACTGCATGTTTTCCTTCACTTATTCGATCGACAACACCGTTCACTTGTTTATCCATTACCCTTCACTCCTTTTATTTATTGAACACACGCTTTTCCCTCGGCTTTAATCTTTTTTATTTTCTTATCGGCAATTCCACTTACTTTTGTTAATTCATCTACTGATTGAAAAGGTCGAGATGCAATTACTTTTGGGGCAGTTGCTTTGCCAATATAGATGATTCCTTGTAATTCTTTCTCACTTGCATGATTGATATCAATACAATTTCCATTAGAGGAATTTTTAGGATTATTTTTGGCTGGGGACGTCATTGGTGCTTTTTCATTCTTAGAATCACCTATCCCACCTGCAGTCACTTTCCCACTTTTGCTCGTTGAAATATCATAATGACTACCATTTGTACTTACAACAATCGTTCCATGGGATTTTGTTGCGAATAAATTAGTACCCCTTTCATGAAACCTGTCAATGACTGATTGATGTGGATGATTATATTTACTCTTTGCAGCCACAGACATGATAGCTACTTTTGGATCTACCTTATCGATGAAAGATTGTGTACTAGAGGTGTCTGAACCATGATGACCAACTTTTAATATCGTTGAAGATAAATTTTGTCCACTGCTCACCATTTTATTTTCCGCCGATGTTTCAGCATCACCTGTGAACAAAAATGAAATTTTTCCGTAAGTTAATTTCATTACAATGGAGTCATCGTTTAAATTACCAGTAATGGATGTAGGGCTTAATATATCAATCTTTAAGTCCCCAATTTGAAATGAGTCTCCAGCCCGTGGTTCATCATATCCAATATCGTGCTCATCGATAGCTGCAAGTACCCGTTGGAAAACTTGTGATGTCGTCGTTCCCCCTGACATCCAAACTTCATCTACCTCGAAATCATGAATTACCTTATCGATTTGTCCAATATGATCAGCATGTGGATGTGAGCCGACGATTAAATCTAGCTTTTTCACTCCTAATTGATTTAAATAATGAACAGTTTCGTTGCCATTCCAATCCCCACTGTCAATAAGAATCACCCGATCATCATATTGAATTAATGCTGCATCTGCTTGCCCAACATCAATGAAGTGGACCTTCATTTCTGACAATTTTTTATTAGGAGATGTACCTTCTGAATCCTCGGGGTCATTGTCAGCTAATTTATTGGATTCATCTGATTCTTTGTCATCCTCGGTTAATTCATCATTTATATGAAAAACATCTGCAGTTTCCCCAGTCGTTACCTCATTGTTTTCGTTAGCCATGTTATTTTCATTGTTCATTTCGCATGCAATCATTATTGTCATGATGAATAACAAGAAAGCTAACAATAAACGACGTTTCATATCCCTATCCCCCTTGGAATTTAAACAAACCATATACAATCTCTAACATACACTAAAGATGATGCAATGACAAAAGGAAAAATTTGACGGATATAACTTTGTTTGAAGATAATTCTATTAGGGAATTTAATTTTAGACAGGAAGGATGGGTAATAGTGAATATAAAAATTAAAAGAATTTATGAAGAAAGTCACATTGACGATGGAAAACGTATATTGGTTGATCGAATTTGGCCACGTGGTATATCGAAGGAAAAAGCAAATTTAGATGAATGGCTTAAGGAAGTTGCCCCTTCAAAGGAATTACGGCAATGGTTTAACCACGAAGCAGAGAAATTCCAACAATTTTCACAACAATATAATGCTGAATTGAAAAATGGGGAACAGAAAGAAAGCTATGAACGATTGAGGGAAATTGCAAACAATCATCATATCGTAACACTTTTATATGCTGCTAAAGATGAGGAACATAACCAAGCAATCGTATTGCAACAAATGTTGCTAGGTGAATAATTCAAAATCCATCAGAAATAACCCATTGTTCGTAACTGATTTCCGACAATTTCTATTGAATAAATCGAAGCCGGGAGGTAGCAACTCATAGTTAGCCAACGACAAACCTAACCCTTATTCTTTGAAATATAGTTTTTCATATCCTCATGTAAAGGGGCACTAAAAGTCAGAATCTTTTTTGTCATTGGATGAGGAAAACTGATTTCTGAACAGTGTAAAGCAGTACGCGGAAATTTACATTGAGATTTTGCATGATACAATCCATCACCAACAAGCGGATGACCGATGTAAGAAAAATGGACACGAATTTGGTGGGTTCGGCCCGTTTCCAATTCAATCTTAACCACACTCATATGGTTAAAACGCTCAATAACCGTGAAATGGGTAACAGCTTTTTTACCCACTTCCGATACTTCCCTTTCAATAATAGAGTCTTTCTTCCGAGCAATAGGTGCATTGATTGTACCAAATTCTCTAGGTATATTCCCATCAACAATCGCTATATATTTCCGTTTTATGAGAAACTTTTTTTGAATACGGGATAAAATCGAGTGACTATATTGATGTTTTGCCACGAGCAATGCCCCTGAAGTTTCTTTATCCAATCTTGTCACGACATGAATGGTAGACTTTAGCCCAATTTGATCATAATAATGCAACAATCCATTGGCAATCGTATTTTCCGGATGATGACGGGAAGGGATTGTCGCAACTCCTGCTTGCTTATTTATTACTATTATATCATTATCTTCATATAGAAATTTTAACGGAATATCACTTTTTACCAAGTGGTTACCAATCTGTTCAGAAGGAAAAATAACTTGTAAATTATCTCCAGCCTTTAATCGATATCGGACCGTTTTCTTTTCACCATTGATTAAAATTTGTCCCGTTTCTGATTTTGCCTTTTTTATAAGATTGTGTGAAAGTGATAATTGTTCAAATAAATATTCTTTCAATAACATGCCTTCGAAGGAAGGGTTAATGACTTTACGAATCATTGTCTAATCATCCTTAGGGACCTCAGAAACGAACGAATCACGTACCCGATTCCAAAAAGGAAATGGACGATAACGGGCAAAACGAACACGCTCTTTTGCCACACGACATTCGATTGACTTCACATTTGTATATGTCTTTGTCATATGATCGATAGCGATGATAAAACTTTTTTCCCGAAGTGGTCGTAATATACAATGATGGTGCTTAGGCAAAATAAGAGGAGAACCAATTGTTCTAAATACACGATTATTAATCGAGGCCATTTCTGTTACTTGAATTGCTTCTAACGATGGATGGATGATACCGCCACCAAGGGCTTTATTATAAGCAGTACTCCCAGAAGGGGTTGAAATACATAAACCATCACCACGGAACGTTTCAAAATGCTCGCCACGAATTTGCACATCAAACACAACTGATCCTTCCATTGTTTTAATCATCGATTCATTCAATGCAAGTCCTTCCACAGGTGGTTGTTCATTATTAAATTCAATTGTAATCGTTAATAGTGGATATTCGACAATTTGAAATGGTGTTTTTGCAATTTCTATGACTAATTTTTCTATTTCGTTTGCTGTCCAATCCGCATAAAATCCCAAATGACCAGTATGAACCCCAATAAAAGCAGTTTTTTGTAATACATGATTATACGAATGAAACGCCTCTAAAAATGTCCCATCTCCGCCAACAGAGATGACTAAATCAGGATTTTCATCATCATAAATTAATGAAAAATCTACTAAATGGGCGACCATCTTTTCCTTTATTTTGTTTGAACGCTCATCACCACGAGAAACTATGGCAAATTTCATGTTATCTCCTCTTTTCCAACTGGCTGTTAAATTAACTTTTCAATAAAATGATTACTACTTTTCATCATACTACAAATAAGACAATCTTTGCATCTATGTTTATTTTTCATCATAATAATAGATAATTAAAGTGAGATGGGGTATTTTTAATGGCTGAAGAAATTGAAATTGAATTTAAATCTTTGTTATCTAAATCGGAATTTGATTTGCTAGAAAAATCTTTACCTTTTCCAAAGCAACCTATCATACAAACAAATCATTATTTCGATACGAAAAATTTTAGATTAAAAAACCGACGATGTTCAGTGCGAATCAGAGAAATTGACAATCAGTATACCTTTACATTAAAACAAAAAAGGGAAAATCATGTAGTAGAATCGAATGAACAAATATCCTTTGACGATGCTCAAAATTTGTTACAAGGAAACTACTGCGAGGTTGATGATTTGGAAGCAATTTTACAATTAGTAGATGTTGAAGGTAGTGCATTAATTTACTATGGGGCCCTTAAAACGGAGCGAAGACAATTTACTAAGGGGAATTTTATTTATTTTCTAGATAAGAGTTTTTATAACGGGATCATTGACTATGAATTGGAACTTGAAGCAGCAACATTTGAAAAAGGAAAAACTGAATTTGAAAGGTTGATCAAAAATTATCACATCACGCCAACACAACCAATAACAAAAATCAGGCGATTTTTCCAATCTATTACATAGGGTTGTAGGTGAAATGTGGAATAGCCCGTTCACAAATAATATCAATCTAATTTTTTTATACAATCATTAGTTGTACTTTTTTTCTCCTTACATAACATAATAATAGGTTTAATCTTCACTATTATTTCCCGGAGGGATCATATGAATAAAAGTTTTCTTCTCCCAGTAATTTTTGCTTTATGTACAATTGTATTAATTTTTATTAATATTCTTGCTTTAATGAGGCTAGTTCCTTATCTCATAACACTTCCACTTTTGTTTTTATCTATTTATGCAACGATTTACACCTTCACCTATCGTAATGTATATCGGCATCGAAACTATAAATAAGGAGAGAGTGGCATACAACCAGTTCGTACCAATCGGTATACAGCGGTTTCACCTATGTCCAACGTCTATGTTGTGCATTCTATATTTGACCTCCATTCGTCAGCACATCAAAAAAGGCATTGCTATATTGCAATGCCATTTAAAGTTGATTTTATTTTGTGTCCTTTATTTTTGATACGATTTTTTCGTAAATATCATCACTCGGTTTTACTTTATTTTCTTTAACAGAATATATCACTTCTTTTTTACTTAACGGTTGTGAACTACTGACAACATGACCACTTATCAACTGTTTAGCTGTCGTAAATTTTTGATGGGTGAAAACAAAAATAATAACGGCACAGGCTAAAACAAATAAAGATAAATAAATCCATAATTGATTATTTTGTTTGGAAATTAGCTGTATATCTTCCCTTGCTATATCGTCAGCAAATGTCACAAAATCACCACTTTCTACATAAACCTTCTCTCCATAAATGGATGCAAATTTTTCCTTGTATTCATCATAAACACTATCATTAACAGTAACGATGACCCGAAATTCCTTTCCACTTTCACCGAATCCAGAAACCTCCCCATCAATTGTCGTCCAACCGACTGCAACACCGTTAATTCCTTCTTCATTATCATGTTTTTCTAATTCTTTTGAAATAGATGCTTGAATTTTTAATAACTCATTGTAAGCAAATGTGGCTGATTCAATTTCAATATCGTCTATCCCTTCTAATGAGGAAATTAATTCTCCAGCCTCGGGACCATCCATTTCAACTAAACCTAACTTAAAGTTATCCGTTTCTTGATCATAATAAATATGACCGACAAAGTCTGGATAACCATTTTCTTCCCAACCTGCTACCATTTCTTCAATCACAAGAAAATCATCGGATTGAAAGTTACCTTCCTCTTCTATAGTAAGCATTTCCCCATTGATTAATTTAATCTTTTCAATTTCTTCAGTATTTATCACTTCAATATCTTCAATATATTCGGTTGGTTGGGAGTTATTTGCAGATACAAATATAGGAAAAAGCAAGAACGAGAAAAACATCATCATGATCATGAAACACTTCCCCATCAATCTCCACCTCCAGATAATAAAATACGCAATTTTTTTATCGATTGTTGATATTTCCATAAAACTGTTCCAATTGGTTTATTCACCACTTTAGAGATTTCACGAAATTTTAAACCGTTATTTAAACGTAGCGTGATAATTTCACGTTCTATTAATGTTAATTTTTTTATGGCTAGTTCCACATCTAATTTTGTACTAATAACAAAATCAATAGAATTTTTGTTAACCGTTATTTCATTGGTCAATGGATTACTTTCTTTTATTTGCCTCTTATAATCAATTGCCAGATTGCGCGCCATCTGAAAAATGAATGCACGAGGATTCTTCATTTGGAGGGTGGGTAATTTTTTATACAACCGTAAAAACACCTCCTGCATGACATCTTCTGCCATCATATGATCATATAAAATTCGATAAATAATCGTATAAACTGGTACTTTTAATTCTTCATATATTTCTTTGAAAGCATTCATATCACCTTGTTGAAAGTTTTTTAGTTGTAATTTTAGTTGTTCATTGTCCATTACCCGTGCCCCCTCACATACGATAACGTTTGACAAGTTAATTTTATTGGTAAAATTTGAAACTATTTCAAAGTTTATTTTATCATAAGAAAAAATAGACATACGAAATTAATCGCATATCTATTCCACATTTCACTTTATATTTGTATATTCGTTAACGAAAATCTCTAGTTTCTTCCATCATCCGAGTAGCTATCACATAACCTGACAATGTTGCAAGTATGAATAACAAAGTGTAGCTTAAACTCCTCATGATACTAATTTCCTCCTTTAATCAATTCATTTTAGAATGGACGTATTTTCCCTTTTTTAAGCAAGATTTTTGTGCCGCCTAATAAAAATAGTGAACGATTATCAACTACTTTTTTCATCGTAGCAGCTGGTTTTCCACGAAGCTGTTTCCCGGAAAAGACATTACCAATTCCATCTGTCACCCCAAGCGATGCTACAGTTCCTTTATCATCAAATGTAAATGATTGTAAAGGCTCATTACGAAGTAAGGCAATCATATTGTTTGCACATGTTTCGGCATGTTGCATGGCTGCTTGTGCTGTTGGTGGGAATGGTCTTCCTGCTTCCTCATCCATTACCCAGGCACAATCACCTAAAATAAAAATATTGTCGTGACCTGGTGCCCTTAAATCAGGCTCAACCGTTACTTTTCCACGCGTTAATTCAAATCCTGATTTAGTTAACACTGAACTTCCTGTTACACCACCAGTCCAAATAATCGTACCAGCCTTAATTTCCTCATTATCTTCACTAACAATAAAACTATCTTCAGTACATTCATTAATAGCAGTACCTAAACGGAACTCGACTCCACGGTTAGCTAACGATGCCATTGCATATCTCACAAGTTCCTTATCAAACATTGGCAAAATAGAAGGCATTGCCTCTACATTTATAATACGGACTTTCGAACGTTCAATATCATATTTTTTACAAAGTTTTGGCACCTGTTCTACTAATTCACCAACTAGTTCAATACCAGTAAATCCTGCTCCACCAACCAAAATCGTTAAATCAGAGTCTTTTGCATCTTCATTTGTAGTATATTCAGCAAACTTTAATTCGATGTGTTCACGAATGTGTCGACTTGAATCGATATCTAAAATAGCATGGGCATGCTCTCCCATCCCTTTTATACCAAATGTATTTGACTCAAATCCGAGAGCAATCACTAAATAATCGTATGTAATTTCACCGTTTTCTAAAATAACCTTTTGATCTTTTTGCATTACTTCTACTACCGTATCATAAATGAGACGAACTCGATTGGGATTAATCACATCACTGATCATAAATCTTGCCTGATTTGGATTAATCGTTCCCGCCGCCACCTCATGTAGCCACGTTGTTTCATAATGATAATTATGCTTATTTACTAAAACGATTTCCGCTTCATCAGAGGATAAACGTTTCATTAATTCACGAGTCGTTTTTAAACCAGCATATCCAGCCCCAAGTACAACGATTTTTGGTTTATTACTCATGTTAAAACTCCACCTTCCCATTTAATTAATTTGATGACAGCTACATAGTAAATTAATGATTTATTTCAGTTTGAACTATTTATTAAAATCATTTTCCAATTACTTGTGAACAAATTCACATCATCGGGTTTTACTATTCATATTCATTAAAATCATAACAAATAATGGCATGTTTTGCTACTGATTGACTATTAAATATAGTAAATTAATTTCTAATAAAGACATATTACTTTTTGGATGTTTACTTTTCAGGGTGACAGTATGTTGGTCAAATAAATGGATGGATCATTCGCTATTTATTCGACTAAAATCAACTGATACTTTAAATGTCGCAAAAAATCTTACAATTTTCGATTATTATAAAATAATGATACTTGCTCGACTGAAATTACTTGAAATCATAATCATTTAATTTTGCAGGGGGAAGGACCAATTTTACTATCTTGAAATCTTCTTTTTTTAAAATTAATTAATCAATTGATCAAACCGGACGAACTGTTACCTCATTGACATTGACATAATCTGGTTGTGTTAAAGCAAAATATACTGCATTAGCAATATCTTCAGGTTGTAAAATTTTACGTCCGGTACTTACTCTAGAAGATAATTCTGTATCTACCATTCCCGGTGAAATATTCGTCACCCTGACACCAGTACGAGCTAATTCTTTTTCTAGTCCTGTTGAAATTGCCCGAACCGCAAATTTTGTTGCGCTGTATACTGTACTCCGTTTTGTCACTTCAAAACCTGAGACAGAAGCAATATTAACAATGTGCCCAGATCCCTTATCTATCATTTCAGGCAACACGCCATGGGTACAATACAGTAATCCTTTAACATTAACATCAATCATTTTTTCCCAGTCCATCACCTCGCCTTCGGTTACTCGGCCATTTAACATTAAACCGGCATTATTAACGACGATATCGATAGACCCAAAATAATCAGATGCTTTCCCAATTAAAAATTCAACCTCTTTCCTCTGGGAAATATCTGCCATGACCGCCAAGGCTATACCCTTTTTTTGTTCATTAATCCCGGCTGCTAACTTCTTCAAAATTTCTTCTCTACGGGCTACTAGAACAACATTAAATCCTTCCAAACTTAATTTTTTCGCTATTGCTTTACCAATCCCACTACTTGCCCCAGTTACTATTGCTGTTTTTACCAAACTAATCCCGCCCTTTATCAACGTTATTATGTTCATTTTACTTGAATAATAACCAATTACAAACAAGTATCAATCATTCAGGATGAAATAAAAAAGCATGTTCCCATGCTTTTTATCACACTATGAAAAAATATCATCTCCGCTATTCGTATGCTTCATCATTTATAAATAAAGTTTGGATGAAATAAAGCAAAATACAAAAGGCAATTAAAAGAAAACCCCAACCTAACGTTCTTTGCTCAACAATCAAATAATTGTTACATAATTGATCAGGGGAAAAAATGTACAACCCTGCCATCCCAATATAGACGATTGATAAAATGATATATATAATATTTTTCACGAGTTTCGATAATTTTGGCCAACTATCCCGTAATGGGACTCCAATTAAAAATGTCCAACTAAAAAACTTAAATATTTCGACTGGTATAGAGGTTAATGCATCGTCCATTGCCCGTGGAATCAGCCAATAAAACACAACGATAAGAAACAACAACATCCCTGGGACTCCGTTTGCATTCCATTTAGCAAAAAAGGAAGGAAACTTTTGTTGCAAGTAAGGCGTCATCAACATTCCAGCAACTGCAAGAAGTGGCATTTGCATATGCATGTGAATGCTCATGATTGACTCTGCCAAATCAATCACCGGTGGTAGAGATAAAAATATGAGCAAAATTAAACCGTAAATGGCTTGTTTCATTGCCTATCCCTCCATTTCTTGAAGGATACTTAACACTTGTTCCTTCGCTCCTTCAATATCTGTAAAATCCATTACATCGACTAAATAACCCTCTGGATTTACTAAATAAAATGCGACATTATGAGCAAAATCCCCTTCGCCATCAGGTATAACGATAACACCAATTTCTTCAAGTAAATAATCTAATTGTTGTTGGTCTGGTATTCGGGCCATTCGCCATGTTTCCCCATCACTACCAAAATAAGTACGATAACGATCCAAAATTTCAGGCGTATCCCGTTCAGGATCAAAACTAACACTTAAAAAAGTAATATCTTCTCCTAAATATTTACTAGGAATAGCCTCATATACTTCTGCTAGGTTTTTTTCTAATTGAGGACATACAGTGGAACATCTCGTGTATATATAAGTCATCATCAAATACTGTCCTTCAAATTCAGAAAAATCATATTCCCTTCCTTTACTATCCTCTAAAGTTACTTCTGGCATTTGTGGTTGATTTGCGACTAGTTTATTCGTCCTTGCCGTTTCAGCTGTAAATGCTTGAAAACCATCGGTACCAATGTAAAATAATAAAAATCCAAAAATACTAATAATGGCAATAGCGATGAATTGACGGTTTTTAAACAAGTTAACCACATCCTTTCCCTGTCATTTTTAGAAGATATTGTGGGGGAAGTAAATCAATTTAGGGGCAATTCAGAAAAAACTTATTACATTTACATTAATTTTTTTCTGCAGACTAAGCGCTTAATAAAATTATCAAATCGTAATCAATAAGGGAGATAGTCCCGTTCGATGTTCAATTGTCAAACAGTCTATCTCCCATGTTAATTTTTTACCAAGTTTTAAATGGTGGAGACCCTGGTGGTGCATTCATGATGATATCTACTAATGGAATGACATATCCCATTGAAATTACTGCAATCATTAGAACAACCCACAGACTCCAACGTTCTGTCCACTTAGGTGTAGGTGCTGCATCGTCTTCCTCTTCTGCAACTGGGAATTCTGTTTCCCCTTTTGGCGCTCTGAACATTAAGTGGAAAATGATGAACACAATCATCACAACAGCGATTATTAATAGTGTACCACCTACAGCTAGTAACATTAGATATGGATTCCAGCTTGCTGCAACTTCACTACCGAAATAGTCACTAAAGGCTGTTCTTCTTGGTGCTCCAAACAATCCAACCGTGTGCATGGCTCCTGACATGAAGAACATACCGACCATCCATGTAATGATTTGCCAGATCATTAATTTGTTAATGGCTGGTGTAATGATGCGTTTTGACAAGTGTGGCACTAGCCAGAAAGCTATTCCAAAGAATGACAATGCTACTGTTACTCCGACAGTTAAATGGAAATGTCCTGTAATAAAGAGTGTGTTATGAACTACTTGGTTTAATTGGAAATTAGTTTGAGCAATTCCACCAGCTCCTGCTGGGATAAATGTTACCATTGCTAGGAATAATGCTAAGAAACGGGCATCTTTCCAAGGTAACTTCTTAAACCAACCCAATAAGCCTGTACCACCTTTTTTTCTACCTGCACGTTCCATAATCGCAAACATGGCAAATGCTGTTAAGACTGATGGGAATGCGATTGATAAACTCATAAATACGTGCATATATTTCAAGCCCTCTGAAAAACCAGGGTCGATAATTTGGTGGTGAAATCCACCTGGTACGTTTAAAATCACGATTAACACTACTACGACTCTTGCTAGTGTATCACTGAATGTACGTCCACCGATAATTTTTGGAAATGCGACATACCATGCTGATACTGCTGTAAAATACCATACGTTAACAAGTGTATGACCAAAACTCCAAAATAAGGTTCTACTTAGTAGTACGTTAATGCCATCTGTCCATCCAAATGCCCAAGGGATAATTGTTAATACTTCATAAGTTACTCCTAATGTTGCTGTAAATAATAGAACGAAAATACCTGTTCCAAAGAATGCGAGTAAAGGTAAATGTTTACCGCGATTATTTTTACGCCAATTAGCAACATTAATAAATGCTCCAAAAGCTGCTGTCCAAATTCCTAGTACGACAAGGACTAATCCGATGTAAAACCAAGGTGATGCTGCCATTGGTGGATAAAAAGTATATAGTACGGAAGCTTCACCAATGATAATTTGTGAGGCAGCTAATGCTGTACCTGCTAACATTAATCCGAAAGCTATCCATCCCATCTTTTTAACTTTAGGAATTAATCCTCCTAGAGTATGAGATAGCCCAGCATATACATAACCAATTAGAAAAGTTCCCGTGAAAACTAGAATAAGTAATACTCCATGAGTTGTTAACGTTTGATAATAGTCAAAAAATGCTGGCATTTTCAAAAGTCCTGCGCGTTCTAAACCTTGTAATAGTCCTAAAATTCCACCAACTAATAATGCAATAAATGATACCGTAAAAAATGATAATGTAATTTTTGCGTCTTGCTCATTTGTACCTAAATACTTTTTCACTTTTTTACCTGTTTTTTCTGAAAAGTTTTCATGTAATGCAGTTTCCATTGAATTTTCCTCCCTTCTTTATTTCACCGTAATTGTTGTACTCATTAACTGGTGACCAATGCCACAATATTCGTTACATAAAATTAAATATTCACCTGGTTCATTAAATGTATTTGAAATTTTTTGGATGTGACCAGGTAAGACCATCGCATTTACATTCGTGTCAACTATTTGCATTCCGTGTGTCACATCTTTTGATGTCATAATAAAGTTTACTTTTGCCCCAACTGGCACTTCAATGTCACCAGGATTAAATCTGAATGCTTCAAGTGTCATTACTACATCATACTCATTGTCACCAACTTCAAAGACTCCCGGCTCATCAAAGGGTGCTTCGTTATCAACATTTTGAGGGTCAATTGTATCTTTATGACTCGGTGGTCCCATTCCTAAGGCAAATGCTTGGTATCCGGTAACAACCATCGATCCGAGAATGATAACTACCGCAAAGATGATCCAAATTTCTTCAAACTTATGCATCTTCATTTCCTTTTCCTCCTCACACTTTTATATTCGTGTCATATAGAAATAAAATAATGTTACGATAAAAAATAAAATGCCTCCACCAACAAAAACAATTGAAGAGAATAATGCACCTCTTAGTGAATTTTCATCTGTTTGTTCCACTACTTGACTATCAACCTTTTCATTTGAAACAGACATGAAAATCCCTCCTTCATTAAATTAGTTTTTGATTCAACTTCAGTATATGCTTTTTGACAATGACCACTAGTGATTTAAATCACATGACAAAACCAATGATTGATTATGTTTATGATGATTTTTCCAAATGAATAAACGTTGATATATAAGGGTTTTAGCGATTTACTCGATCCAATTTTAGGAGATTTAAGTTGAGGTAATCAAATTTAAGAGGTTTTAAATGTGGCAAACAATTGACTAGAATATGGCAAATTTGTAAACGTTATTGTAATCGTTATTATGTAGGGGTTTTTGTTTATCATTGCCTTAAATTTTCCAAACTTTTTATGTAGGATATTTCATCATGCAAACTAAAAAACTAGCAAAAGATGCCCTACTAGTTTTTTGTTACAAGATATATAATGTACATGTACGCCTTATAGAAGTGATACAAATTGGTTAGAATCAAAATCATTATTGGACAGAGACCTTCTTGGCCATATTACCGTTCTTATCATTTAATTTATTTCTTCGGGAAATCATCTATTTTATTACATCGTAATAAATAGATCCTTCGCAAAGAAATATAAATAGGCATCGATCTCGTCAATCCCCAAAATATCACACATTGCCTGACGGTATAATTTAATTTGTACTCGATATCTTTCTTTTAAAGTAGTAATTAAACTATCTGTTACATCCTTATCGTTAATCTGATCAGTTTTATAATCAAGTATGATAACACGACCATCCGACATATAAATAAGACAATCTATAATCCCTTGAATTAATACTTTTTCTTCTGTATCACTTTCCCAATCATGATAAATTTCACTCGTTTTTAACGTATACATAAACGGCACTTCTCGTTCAATTTTTTCCGCCCTGGAGAATACCTCTGCTTTTTCATGTTGGAAAAATTGTTCGATTGCCTTTAAATCGATGACTTCCGCCTCTTCTGAAGTTAAACATTCTTTCGCCACCAGTTGCTTAACAAAACCTGCTAAATCTTCCTTCTGCCATTTATCTGTTAATGGTAAATGTTGCATGACTGTATGCATTGCCGTTCCAATTTCAGCGGATGTTAACTTTTTCTCTTCCTGTAAAAACTTCGGACGACTTACTAAAGAAATTTTAGAGCCCCTGACTAACTCATGACTACTATTCTCGTCAATTTCCTCTTGACGCCTTTTTATTTCTGTCACACTTTGCTTCGCACGGGTTATTGTAGCTTCAAAAAACGGATATTTAAATGACAGTTTTTCATCGATTTCAAGAACTCTCTCTTCATCAATTAATTGACTTGGTACTCCTTGCCAATTTGTCATCATTTCACGTAAATCACTTTTAGAAACAACTTCGTCTTCCGTTAAATTCGTTAATTTTCCACCATCCAAAATATGAATGTCCCAAGTTGATTCATCTGCTTTTAAATTTATCCCCGACACTATTTCCACGTCTTCGACACGATGTAATACGTCATTATTTTTATGGCGAATAAGTGCTGGAATAATCCAATCGAAATACGTTTTTGCCCGTTTTCGCAATTGCTTTGAAATAACCAAACTAGATTCCGAACCGGAATTTCCCCAATGACGAGACAATTGATCAGCGAAATTTGCCACTGTCCCTATCATTACTAGTTTTTCCCTAGCCCTTGTCATGGCGACATATAATACACGCATTTCTTCTGACAACAAATGTTGAATCGACACTTCCTTCAACGCTAAAAAATATAATGTTGAATACATAATTTGCTTTTCCGGATCGATAAACTTTGTCGCAAATCCGATATCTTTGTCTAACATATATTTATTTCTAACATCAGAAAAGTTAAATTGTTTGTTCATTCCCCCAATCATGACGACAGGAAATTCTAACCCTTTACTTTTATGAATTGTCATGATTCTTACTACGTCTTCTTGCTCACTTAATGCTCGGGCTTCCCCTAAATCCTTCCTCTGTTCTTGCATTCTTTCGATAAATCTTAAAAATCGAAATAAGCCACGAAAAGACGTTGCTTCATAACTTCGGGCTCGGTCATATAAAGCACGTAAATTTGCCTGTCGTTGTCTGCCACCGGGAATCCCACCGACAAAATCGTAGTAACCTGTCTCCTGAAAGATTTCCCAAATAAGTGCTGAAACCGAGTCTGATTTGGCCATTTCACGGAACTCACTTAACTGTTTTAAAAATGATGAAACAAGTTCACTTCCATCTTGCTCTGTTTTTGCAAATAACATTAATGCCTCATAAAATGTTCCCTTTTGATTCATTAAACGGACATTTGCGAGCTGTTCTTCATTCAAACCAACAATAGGTGACCGTAAAATAGATGCCAATGGAATATCCTGATATGGATTATCAATCACCTTTAACATATTCACCATAACTTGAATTTCCATTGCACTAAAATATCCCGTTTTCATTTCAACATAAACAGGAATTCCTTGTTTCTTTAATTCTTCCATAATCGTTGACAGGCCCGTTAATGACCGCAACAAAATAACAATATCCCGATATTGAATATCACGCATTTGTTGCAAATCTTTATCAAAAATTTGCCGAGGGATGTTATTTTTATTCCCTATCCAATGCTTAATCTTTTCCGCGTACAATCTTGCTTCCATTTGAATGGTCAACAAATCCTCTACCTTCTCTTCCCCATCATCTACATCATCATAATTAGACTGCTCACTGTCACCTTCCTTATCAATGACAACAACTTCAATTTCTGGGTCATGAATCGGTAGGTCATCATAACCTTTATTCCCATATTGTAATGCCGCTTTTTCATCATAAGCAATATTACCAACCGCTTCATCAAAAATTTGTTTAAAAATAAAATTAGCCCCTTGAAGAACTGTTTGACGACTTCTGAAGTTACTTGCCAAATCAATTCTCATTCCTAACGAAGGGTCCTTTTCATAGCGGTTATACTTTTCAATAAATAAACTTGGTTCCGCATGACGGAAACGATAAATGCTTTGTTTCACATCACCGACCATAAACATATTGCCATTTCCGGTTTGGTCACTTACCATTCGTAAAATTGTTTCTTGCACTAAATTAATATCTTGATATTCATCAACCAATACTTCTTTAAATTGCTTTTGATAAAACATAGCAATTGAAGATGGAATTATCTGATCCCCATCCTGTTGTTTTTCCGTTAAAATTTCCAAACAAAAGTGTTCTAAATCAGCAAAATCGACCAAACCCCTTGCCTTTTTTTCTTGTTTAAATCGTTCTTTAAATTCGAGTACTAATTGGACAATCCTATTTACAGAAGGATAAAGTTTTCTCAAATCTCCAATATGGCCTGCTAAATTTCTAGCAAACCAATCTTTGCCCATTTTATTCCAATACGTTCGAAACCGATCACGAAGTTGTTTTATCTCTTCTTTTATTACTTCATCACAGTCAACCGATTTTCTCGATAATGATTTCAATTTTCTACTATTCACTAATGTATACAATTCATCCCAGCAGTTGATATTTTCTAACATTTCATCAATAAGGAGGATATCGGCTTGTAATGCCTCGACATAATGGTATGGTCCATTTGGTCCGTTTGCTAGTTGAATCGCTTTATTTAAATCCCCCCGATAACCTTCCAGCTGATCAACGATTTCGGTTTTTAAAATTTCTAACCATGGTAATTCTTCTCCAGAAAAAACTTCAGGAATATCATAGGCATCAGCCACTTTATCTAACCATTTTTTTGGTGAAGGATGCTGCATGGCGAATGTATATACTGATAAAATTAATGTCTCAACATCGATATCACTTCTGTCATTCGAAAACATGTCAACGACATGAAAAAACTGATTCATTCGTTCCATTTGTTCTTCATCATCAGATGCCCCGTTATCTCCTTTGGAAGATGCCCCATAAGCAGCTTCAAACATTTCATCAATGACAGCTTGTTTAATAAGGTCTATCTCCATTTCATCGGCAATACGAAAAGCCGGATCTATATCTAATAAATAGGCATGTTGACGAACAACGGTTGTACAGAACGAATGTAATGTAGAAATAAATGACCGTTGGATTAACGATAATTGTTTTCTTAAATGAAATGATTGTGGATCTTCTTGAATCGCTAATTCCAACGCTTGTGAAATACGATTTCTCATTTCTTCCGCAGCAGCATTAGTGAATGTGGCAACGAGCATTTCATCTATATTAATCGGATTTTCTTTGTCGAGTAATTTTTGAATAATTCTTTCTACAAGTACTGCTGTCTTTCCTGATCCTGCTGCTGCAGCAACAAGTATGTTGGAACCCTTACTTTGAATTGCCTCCAATTGTTCCTCTGTCCATTGCACCAAGTAAATTACCTCCCCCAACAAATCCCTAAATTAATAAATTACTTTTTATGTATTTCTGTACTTTCTTTTATTTTCTCTAAAATTTTCTCTTCATCCATTGGCACGAGCTTGCGATAATTATTTTCCCGTAATAACGGATCAAATTGACAGACTGATTTAAACGAACAAAATTGACATGCGTGAAAACCATCTTTCTCATATGGATTAATGTCAACTTTACCCGATAAGATCTGTAATCCTGCATCTGCAATTAAATGATGCATATAGTGACGTAACATCGTAAATGTTTCGGTTTCAACTACTTTTGAGCCAGCATAAAAAGTTTCATCTTTTTTCAATCCAAATGGTACCACATGGCTACGCCCAGATTGAATAGAAGTATCCATTTGGGTAACAACATCTAAATCGGAAGTGAGCAACCCTTTCATTTTAAATTGTTTTAATATTTCCTGTTCAATTTGCTCATCTGTTAATGAATAGGCATCTTTAATAAGCGGTTGATGCAGATGAAAATATAATACCCCTGCCGGCTCAGCATCTTTTTCCTTATTGAGCCATTTCGCTGACTGTGTTAACACAACGTCTAAATATGTTAACATTTGTAATGCTAACCCATAATAAACATCTATTAAATCAAGTCCTCTGGCACTAGATTTATAATCAATAATCCGCAAATATAACTGATCATTTTGCAAAAATTGATCAACACGGTCAATCCTTCCACGTAAAACAATTTCATAATTACCATGTAAAGGAATCCTCATTGCATCCAAACCACCACTTTTCTCCTTATCAAGCCCAAATCCTAATTCAACACCGATAGGAGAAAAATTACTGACCCGTGATTGTTCACTTAGAATATATGTTGCCTGGGCAATAATTTTTTGTAGTTTCTGTTGGATATAACGATAACGACTTGAACTTGATAAAATCTTATGCTGTAAATATGGGGCTAAATCATTCATTGCTTTTTCAGCAAATTGATTCGCATCAGCTTTCGTTAACGTACCTAACATTTTATTTGGAACACCATCAAGTCCCTCTTGTGTCCATCTCGTAATCATTTTTAAAGCCTCATGAAACAATTGTCCGATATCAGGGGCTGCCAATGTGTAGGTACGACGCTCTTCTAACCCTAAACTATATTGAGCAAAATGCTGATAAGAGCAGTTATATAACATTTCCAACCGTGACACACTTGCTTTTAACTGTTGTGGATATAACTTTTCTACTGTCTTTTTAGATAAATGGATTGGTTTATTTTCATAAAATAAACTTTGTAATACCCGATTCGTCGTTTCAAAGGCTGTTTCATGTGTCATATACCAATTTAAAACATTCCACCAAACACTTTCTACGGGATAACCCCGAATATATCTTGCCAATTGCGATGTTAATGCAGCTCTTGTCTTTTTAGGTGTCGTAATAAATCGGGATGCTTCCTTTAATTCATCAGGGTCTTGTAATAAAATCGGGTCCCCAAATGTCGGAAAAAACTCATATAATCGTTGAATCATTGGGGAAGGGGTGTTTGCCTTTCCTTCGTGATTGCTTAAACGATAACTGACGTGTAATTCATCAATTGCAGATGAAAATGCTAAATACATATAAAAATTATCATCAAGCAATGTTCTCCGATTACTCGCCGCCAATTGCATACCAAATTGTTTTAAAAATTCTCGTTCTTGTTCATTAATCACCCCATCTATCGGGGGTTTCATTGGCCAAAACCCCTCATTGACCCCTAACAAAAACACTATTTTTTTGGGCCCAATTCTAGAGTGATCAATAGACCCAACGATAACGTGATCCATGGTTGGTGGTACATGTGCAAATTGTAAAGCATCTAATCCAGCATCCAGAATTTCTTTAAATTGATTGAGTGACATTACCTCGTCACCAATCATGTCGACCATTTCATCCAGTAATTGAATAACCCCATTCCACACTTGTTCCTCTTCACGACTTTTTTCTATATTACCTGACTGCTCATAATTATCTCGGCGTTTCTCTAGGGCAAAAGGAACTCGTAAATCAACAATTGTTTTATATAAAATTTCACACCGTTGTTGTACGCTAACCTTACCTTTCATGAGCTTGGCAAATGGGTGTAGCACTTCAATCACTTGATGACGATAGGCATTTATTTTTAATTCTTTCTTCTTTTCCACATCTGTTTGCTTCGCTTCATCAAAACCGCGAAATCGTTGATATTTCCAATCCTGATCAGCAAGCCATTCTGTTTTTGATCTTTTTCCATATTCTAAAACATAATTTTCTAATTGATCAATCGCATCGATCGTTAGTGGGAACTCTTCATTGGTTGAAGGAACCAAGCCGGTTTTTAAGAACCGAAACACATCTTCATAACGCCAATTACTTTGGATAACTTCAAAAATTGATCTAACAAATTCGATAAAAGGATGGTTGAGCATCGTTCGTTTTTCGTCGATAAATACTGGGATACCATAATCTTGAAACATCGTTTTAATTAATTCATTATACGTTTCAGGATCCCGTACATAAATCGCCATATCTTGATATCGGTAATGGTTATTTTTCACTAATGTTAATATTTGTTGAATAACCCCGTCCAGTTCTGCCCGAGGATGAATAGCCTCAGCAATGGTTACTGGTATTGATTGGGTTGTTTCGTATTTCGGTGTCGGTCGGTCATCAAAATATGTTTCAATATGCTGTAAAGCACCATGTTTCATGACGGTATATAATTCGTCTTGTAAAATAACCGGTGTTTCAATTGGGATATTACTGTCCTTAGCAACCTCGTGTAAAACTGCTAATGTTTCTGAAGTTTGGAAAAATAAATCTAATTCTGTTTGTTCCGTTTCGAGTGTTGTCGAATCTAGGGTTAAAGCAATTGACATTCTTTTTGTCACCTTTAATAATTCAGCAATAATCCCTAATTCCTTCGGTGTAAAACGATGAAAACCATCAATATAAATTTCCGCATTATAAAAGAATGGAGTATGGGCAATTTTTTCCGTTAACATTGTTAATTGATCTTCGCCATCAATATATTTATTTTCTAATTGACTCATTAAATGGGCATAAATATAATGTAAATCATCTAATTTATTCGTTAATGAAATATTCCCTGCAGTGAATTTAAGTTGTTCTTCTAAATATTCAGGAGTAATACAGTGTCTTTTAAACTCTGTTATCATTCCCTCTATTTCCTCGATAAACCCTTGTTTTTCCACAGCTTTTTGAAACACCTTAAAAGGTTCTTTTCGCTGCTGAATGATTTTACGTAACATCATTTGCATTCCAGTCGAACTAATAAATTGGCGTGTACTCCCACCTGTTTCTTGTAATACTCGCCAAGCAAGTCGGGAAAAACTAACGATTTGGGCACGAACACTTCCATGGATGTCATCATTTAATAGTTCATACTCTTGTTGGAATGACATCTGTTCAGGAACAACATAGAATATCGGCTTACCTGTCGGATTATCTCTTAATTTTTGTTTCATCTCATCTAAAATAAAGCTACTTTTATTAGCGTTTGCTCGTCCTACAATCATTCTCAACGACATGCAAAACCACTCCCTATCCCTAACAATCTATCAAAAATAAATATGTATCATTGGCTCAAAAATTTAACTTATTAATGAATGGAAACCTCTAATTTTTCATTTTTCCTTTAGTTTTATTATATCATTAACAAGTTTTTTGACGATAGATTATAATTTCTCACATTAAAACTGATGAGAAGATTGTTGATCGAAAAACATTGCATTTTTAGAAAAATTACCAAATGTTGGATTTTTCTTTTGTGTCTCCCTAATAACGTTGATTCTTTTTTCTAATGAATAACGAAATTGTGCTGTACGATGGATTTGATTCATCATAGACCCATATGAAATGGCTAAATCAATACGTTGTCCATTTCTAAATAAAATTTCTGTAAGATTTTTTTCCTTTGGAATAATCATTTCGATATGAGAGTGGGCAATCCAAGAGCATTTAACGTTAATAGGTGAGGCGGTGGGAAAGAAATACATTCCACTAGAGGGATCTATGACAATTGGGGATTTATGGGTGATACCACTAATGTCGCGAGTTCCGTCTAAACGACCTTTCAAACTACTACCGAAATACTTGCAAGCGTTATCAATTACTTTAGTAGGGGGAAAATGCACTACATATTCCCTTGATTCTTCTAAAACGTGTGAGGATTTCGTTCTTCTAGTTTCTGTGTTGTTAGCAAGTATCGCCATCGTTTGGGGATTAATTTCATGGTGTGTAATTACATATTCATTTAACATTATAACTTTCATCTTCCTTTCCATGTTAAATGAAAAATTAGAGGTTACAAATAAATTTAACAGAAAACGGTAAAAAAAGAAACTAAAATGATATTATATAGGTTACTTTCTTCATCAAAAGTTAAATTTTTAATCGTTCGGATAAATTTTGTTGTTGATAAGAAGGCTCGCTTTTTAATGGTGATACGGGAACGCTGGAAACGCCACTGTTTGAATTTCAACACACAAATCTATCAAACCCAGCGCTCGCTAGGACGTCTTACGTTAGGAAAGGAACAAATAAGCTAATTAAATTTATTATAAAGTTATCCACAACCAACAAATTCTATCGTTTCCAAGACAATCAAAAAATATTGTGTATAAACATAGGAGCTATCATTCCACTTAATAAATTAATTGAATAAATTCTTCCTTTGTAATTTTTCCTAAATAATATGGTATATCGATATTTTCTAATGCTTTTTCAATGGACGGACGGTCATGTTTTATCTCTTTCAATGCATTTTCAATATCTGTAACATCACCTAAACCAAAAAAATCCCCATAAATTTTGCATTGCTTAATGACGCCATTTTTCACATCCAGTCTTACATCTAACAGTCCTGAAGGGAATTTATGTGATGCTTGTTTATTAAAGGCAGGTGATTTCCCATAATTCCAATCCCAGAGTTGATATCGACTTTTTGAAATTTCATGAACTTTTTCCCAATCTTTTTCTGTTAGCTCATATCGTGGAACATCTTTTACATCATCAACATTAAAAATGGAACGTAAAATTAAATCCTTAAACTGATCCATCGATATTTTTTCATCAATATATTCAGAAATATTGGCAACTCGACTACGAATCGATTTAATGCCTTTTGATTCTATTTTCTCCTTTTTCACATTTAATGCTGCAACAACATGTTCGATTTCTGAATCAAACATTAATGTCCCATGACTAAACATTCGACCTTTTGTAGAAAATTGTGCATTACCAGATATTTTCCTACCTTCTACAAGCAAGTCATTTCTTCCAATTAATTCGGCTGGTACCCCGATAGAATTCAGGGCCTTAACAACCGGTTCGGTAAACTTGGCAAAATTATGAAAGCTCTCTCCATCATCTTTCGTGATGAAGCTAAAATTTAAATTCCCTTCATCATGGTAAACAGCCCCACCTCCGGAAAGACGGCGAACAACTTTAATATTATTTTCATCAACGTACGCTGTGTTGATCTCTTCGACTGAATTTTGATTTTTGCCAATAATGATAGAGGGGGAATTAATATAGAACAGCAAGTACGTATCTTCTTCCCCAAAATTTTTTAAAACATATTCTTCTAATGCCAAGTTTATGTACGGATCAGTAATTCCTTTATTATCTATAAATTTCATTTAAATCACTCCTCACATCATATTGTAAAATATTTTTCCCCATTTGCAAAATTATTTTAAAATAAATTCATTTATTGTGTTATTTCCACTCGTAACCTTCATATGCCAATGAAATTCCCCCCGTAAATAGTTGGTGCGCTTCCTCAATCAATTGCTCGTGATTTCCGAAATGTGGTAAGTGTGACAATATTAGCTCTTGTACATTTGCTTCTTGTGCAATTTTAGCCGCCTCTTTACTCGTCATATGTCCAGCCTTTGCCGCCTCTTGTCCGGCATAAAAGTTACAGTCCGAAACTAAGGCATCTGCATCACGACAAAACGGAATCCACTCTTCCTGAAAAGCACTATCTGCGGTATAAACAAGCGTCTTTTTTCCATCGGTGATTCTCATTCCAAAACATGGAACAGAATGTGATGTTCGTAAAAATCGAATAAAAAACGGTCCTACATTCAAGGCTTCCATGGGACGATATTCCTTAGCAACCGTATAATCATGATTTAATTTTTCAAATTCTGCTTCATTTTCCGTATGTCCGTAAATTGGTATTTTTCTATCTGTTTCATTTAATAATGACTGTACTAATATCGCATGTTGTAATACACCTATATCCGCTATATGATCAGCATGATAGTGGGAAATTATTACGGCATCAATTTCTGATACGGTTTTATATTTTTGTAAAATAGATAATCCACCACTCCCTATATCTATCAAAAGCATAAATCCATCCTTTTCAAGCACGTAGGTCGATGATGCTTCCCCTTTAGCTGGATAACCTCCCCAATAACCAATTACTGTTAACTTCATTTTTAATCACCCTCCTTAGTGTTATAGTACATTTGTAATTAAATTTATTATTTTCCACATTTGTATTAAAACAGTGTTGACATTTTACATGGTGTTATAGTACAATGAATACAATAATTAAATTAACTTAAAATAAGATACATACAACTGAGGGAGGAATTACTTTGTATAACGTTATCGAGTTTTTCAGAAACTTACCAAAAAAACAATGTTCACATTGTGGTGCTGAAATGGTTGAAAAAGCTGATTGTTACGGAAATCTTTGTGATGAATGTGATCACCCAGCTCGCTAAAATAATGATTCAATCTATCAAGTTTTGCTACTTACCAGTAAGGTATTGATTCAATCACAGAATCCGATTTTCACACTGCGGTCTTTTACTACTACACAAACATTGGGCGAAAGTTCTATCTTTATTCATCCTATTTTGCACAACTGAAAATAAACCGTTGTGCTTTTTCCTTTCCTAATTAAAAGGTAAGCTCAACCACATTGGACTGTTCTCCTTCTAATTCTGTTAAGGGATTATATGGGACCACTGTATATGAGACTTGTTTAAAAAATGATACTTCATTTAAAGTAAAGGTGCCTATACCCTTCACTTCACCAATCAGCTCGGATTCTCCGTTTTCATGTTTATACACTCGATAAACGACTCGCTCATCCTCAGATGGAGTCCAGTTTAATTCGCCTTTTAATAACCTTAAACCACCAAAAGTATATGCCCCCCGCAAATCATCGATAACAGGTAAGTTAATTGGGGTTTCCAAAGCCTTTACATCATCTGGCTTCACAAACTTTGCCGACAATGCTGTATGACGATTTATTTCACTTAAAATTTCCTTTGTTAAAATCGTAGGATTGGAGCTTCCGCCGGTTAAATAATGATGTTCATCAGAATGATCATAACCCATCCACAATGCTGTTACATACTCGGGAGTAAACCCGGCAAACCATATATCTTTTGCATGACCTTCGGCATTTGGGTGTTCAGTCGTTCCCGTTTTTCCCGCGAGTTCATGTGGATAATTCCCTGACTGACCAGTTCCATTTTCAACAACACTTTTTAACATTTCAGTGATCGTCCAAGCTACTTGGGGTGTAAAAACATTTGACGATTTAGGCTTCGCACTGCCTAATAATTCACCTTTATAATTGAAAACCTCCTTAATCGTATGGGCTTCAATTACCTCCCCTCCATGGATAAATGACCGATATCCTTGGGCAATTTGAATCGGTGTTACCCCATCTTTTAATCCACCTAATGCAATAGACAACCCCTCATCCTCAATAGGCATCATTAATTTATTTAAATATGACTTAGAATAATCAACTCCTATTTCATTTAACAGCCAAACTGATGACGTGTTTTTAGAAAGTCTAAGTGCATCATAAAGAGAAACTTCCCCCATATATTGATCATTATGATTATGAACGACATGACCTTCCCACTCCTGTTTTTTATCAGGTAAAATTGAATATGGTTCATATTCACCCGTCATTAATGCCGGAGCATAAACAGCTAAAGGTTTGATTGTCGAACCAGGCTGGCGATTCACATACGTCCGATTTAAATCACCAACACGAAATTGACGACCACCTATTGCTGCTACAATTTGACCTCCTTTTTCGTCCATCATAACAAAAGCACCCTCAATATTATCTTTATTTCCCGGAAAATAGCTATCTTCTTGAAAGTATTCATAGGCTATTTTCTGAAAATCGGGTTGTAAAGACGTTACAATTTTATATCGTCGCTGTCGTAAATCTTCCTGGGATATATTATATTTATTAACCGCTTCTTTAATTGTTAAATCAACATAAGAATGGTAAGCAGTGTTAAGATATCGCTCGGAGACATTTAATTCTATTTCAGTATCTTGTAATTCATTTGCCTCTTCTATCGATAAAAATTCTTTGTCAACCATTAAATTTAACACAAGATTCCTTCGCTCTAATGCTTTTTCTACATCATTAATCGGAGAATATGCGTTAGGAGATTTAACTATTCCAGCTAATAACACCCCTTCCTCAATGGATAGTTCATTTATTGATTTGTCGAAGTATTTATTGGCGGCTGCCTCTACTCCATAATTACCATGTCCAAAATAAATAACGTTTAAATACATTTCTAAAATTTCATCTTTAGTAAATTCTCTTTCTAAATAAAGAGCAATCATCATTTCTTTAGTTTTACGTAACCATGTTTTTTCATTCGTTAAAAATAAATTTTTTGCTAACTGTTGCGTTATTGTACTAGCTCCCTCAGCTTTACTACGTGTGAGTAAGTCTTGGTATATCGCCCGGGCAATTGAACGAAAATCGACACCCGAATGTTCATAAAATCGTCTATCTTCAACAGCGATAAAAGCCTCTTGTACATGATTAGGTATTTGATCTAAATCAACTGGTAAACGAAACTCATCATATAAATACCAAATCACTTCTCCGTCTCCTGTCTCAATCGTTGTCGGTGGGGTAATTGTTAACTGCTCTTCATTAACGAGTAATTTACCACCATATAAAATGATAGTATACCCAATTAAACTTAAGACAAATAAAGCGCCTATTCCAATAATAGTATTTTTAATAGAAAAAAGTTTTGATGAAGATTTCTTTTCAACTTCCTTTTCTTCTTGTTGCTTACTTTCAATTTCCGTACTGTTTTTATGTTTGTCATCATTCCGCTTCTTATTTTTCCGCTCATATTTAACACGATCAGTACGAGAAATAGGACGGAATTTATTATGGTTGGTTATTTCTTTATTTTCAGAGGACTTTCGTTTCTTTCTCGCTAGCCTTGACAAGGTCCCTTTTTTCTCGTTTTCGTCCTTCATGATTTCACCTCTTGAACATACCTTCACTCCATTTCTAAGATTTAATTGAAATGGAAAATCACAGTCATTCGCCAATCACAACTATAAATAAACAACCTCTTCCCATTATACGACATTTTTTTCAATCTAGCATTTCCGTAAAAATTAAAATTTAGTATTGGTATTTTCTTTTCTAATTAGTTTTTATTCGGTAAAATAAGATACAGAATAATTAAAGTGCACTTCCTAAAGGAGGCGTTAATATGTACGGATTTATGACGACTGGTACAACACATTTTTTAAAAAAGTTAATCAAGTCCCATCAAACGACTACATTTTATTTAATGAAATATGCTGGTACCACATTAGTTTATTATGAACATACAAAGAAAAGGAGTATTTTTGTTTCAGGGAAAACCTTCAAAATAATTAAACAATATGGTCAACTTGAACAATCTGGGTTTGTGTCAATGCACCATGTCCCTGTAATGGATGATGTCAAGACGATATTTGAAGAAAAAATGGTAGCGCCATTTCAACAGATGGAAACAACAAATGGAGTAACATCAATAAGATTTCTGCAGCCAACAAAAGGAAACACTTATGTTATATTCATTGTATGGAATTCTGAAAAAGCCTTTCAACAATGGACCCGTGAAAAAATTGACTTTTCATCTATCGTCCGTCAACCCGCCTATTTTGGGGAACGTGCCTTCACCCAAACTTATCGAATGTTAAAGGAAGATGATGAAGCAATAGAATAACGATGTAAAAAATTAAAACGGGAGAAAGGGGCTAACTTAAGTTAAAAATTTTGGCCTCTTCACTTTAGAAAAAATAAGTTACTATAATACAAAAGGAGATGCGTTATAATTTGCACCTCCATTGTGAATTATTTCATTGCCTTGATAATTTCGGGTATGCCAGCAAAAATCAATTTACCTATAATCATCGATAAAAAGATATCTATGCCGATTATATCTGTTAAAAAAAGCAACAGCATTGAAAATAAAACAAACACCCAGCAAATAATAAGAAATCCAATTTTCAAAGAAGCCACCTTCCATAAATGCTTCTTTTTTTGAATTATTAACTAAATCATCACTCAATTTCTAAACCATACCGCTCCCAGTTTATGATGCAAAAAGTAATTTGGATGACGAAAATAATTAATAAAATTAATCCAATTGTCGCTATTGCTATGAATCCAGTAAATAACAAAAGCCCCGATGACATCATCTGACCTGGTATATATTTTTTAACAAATGAAAACATCCCTATAATAACACCCGCTGCAATGAGGATCCAATAGATCCAAAACGGCACAAAAGTTAAATTACCTGTGGCTAAAAAGTTAATTGTGATAAACAACAAAGTGAAAAGAAAAATCACACTTAAAATAAGATTAAAAAGGTTGGTTATATTTGGTTGTTTTTAACAGTTTTAATTATTAACCACGTTGACACACATATAAGGAAAATAGATAAAACTGGTAATATAAGTGGCACGCTATTACCCTCCCATTTATGAATTCATCGTATTACTTAATTCTGATTTACAAATGGCTCTATCATCAATTCTTTTTCCCAAAAAATAGCGCCTACTTTTTTCGTGTAAGTGCCCGTTTTAATGATGTTAGGATGATCCTTTCAAACAATCTAGTAAACTATACCCTAAAACAATTCCTGCTATTGTAATAAATAAGGCACCGTCGATTAGAATGAAATTGACAAATGTAACCATTCCTGTATAAGTTGAGATGAATATCAATACTATAAAAAGGGCAGGTAAAGCAATTGCAATAAATTTTTGCCAGTCAAATGCCCACGGCCTATTTTCTCTTATTTCAATAATTAACTTTGGTAATCTTAGTAATAATCCAATTATAAAAGGGAACACGATTGCAAATATGATAACAGGATAATACTTAAATTCCATTGCCGCTGTATCCTCCAGATGGAATTTGATTTTCATCCCCCAGTAAATTAATACACCTATCCCAATGGTCCATACGAAATAATATAAAAAACGTTTCATGTAAATCAATCTCCTTTCAAATAGTAATAAACAAATGTACTTACATTTTAACGTTGGGATTCGGACCCGATAACTAACAACGTATCAAATTTATTTTAATGTCAATGGGATCATTTCTATGGCTAATGCGAATACAACTGGGAATCCTAGTGACCAAAAACAACATTTTAAAAATCTTTGACATTACTTTTCTCACTTTTCAGATTGAATGCTTCAGTTACTACCAATTATTTCAAATTGTCAGACTTAAATCAATCCTTTTTCTTTAAAAAGGCACTACAAAACGACTATACCAAAAAAGACAGTAGGTATAGCCACTGTCTTAAATACTAAAATATTATTTAAATGATTTTAATTAAAGTTTTAATATTTCTTTCTTCCACAATATCGGAATCACCTGGCAAAAAATAGTACATTTGCTTTTTAAATTTTAATAAATCTAATTAACTACAAATTCATTAAAAAATAATTTGAAGTCATCTTCCTCATGGTATCCAGTAATTCTTGCTACCTCTTCACCATCATCATAATGAACAATAGTCGGTGTTCCCTCAATCTGATATTTATCCATTTCGTCATATTCTAATAAATTCATTTTTTTCATCTCAATATTTAATTCATTTGTTAAAGGAACTACGATAGGTGTCGTTTGTTGACAATAGGAACATGTCGGGCTAAAAAAGTATACTGTCGTGGCATCCCCACTTGCAATTTCTTTTTCTAATTCATTAGGTACAATGATATTATTATATAACGGATCCTTAAGAAGTTTTATTGTTTCTTGGTGTAAATCTTCCTTATCATAAGGGTTATCCACACCTTCTGTAGCTTGTTTGTTTTTATATTGATTAGCAAAAAATAATCCAGCAAATAGTAGTAAAACAATACCTATAATAATTGCCATTTTCGTTTTCATAACTTTCCTCCTCGACAAATTCGTCTATCAATATAGTATGATAAATTAGGTGTTTAAACAATTAATTGATTCTTTCACTTTTTAAAAGAAAGAGATGCGAAATAAATATAACGACAAATGCTGTACCAGCCAAAAATGGAATCGTTATAAAGCCAAAGTAATTTTCGTATTGTAAGGCACAGGATACATCACGGCAAAATCCACCCGTTTGTTGTAACATAGGGACTTTTTGTAATAGGTAGTGATAAATCGATACAAACATCCCAATACCACTTAAAAGTATCGCCGGAAATGCCATTCTAATTTCTTTTTTAATTAATGCAATGCCATAAATAATGACAAGTGGGTACATTAAAATTCTTTGATACCAACAAAGTTCACATGGAGCATAACCTAGTACTTCCGAATAAAATAAGCTTCCAATCATTGCTACCAAAGACTGTATCCAAACAATTAATAATATTGTTTCCTGCTTTTTAGTTAACTGCATCAATTTACCCCTTTATTTATTATTGAAGTTGTTATTATTATACAAATTAAACTCAATAATGAAAAGGGACAATTCTTTTAACATTTTGGCTCTATTAAAGTTAGTTGTTGATAATTGCATTAATCGAATGCTCTATAATAAGGGTAATTTGGTATAATTGGAAAACTAAGTCCGGGTGACAAGCATCGATTAAGAGAATTTCTGATTGAAAAGCTTACTGCTTCATATACAACAGGAACTGTACTTGAAGAGATTTCTGAACGAAAAAATAAAACTGGATATCAATCTTCTACTATGAATCAGAGCATATTGTTCGATTTGAAAAATATACAACCTTGGTTGCTGGCGAAGAAGTTATAAATTATCAAAAGATAATGTATTATGTACTGATGCTTGGTAGGCTTTAAGGGTCTAAGCTGGTGAAAAAGGTATGGAAATAGATCAGTTCAAATCAGACGGAAAGATTCGCACAAAGGGTCTTTATCATATTCAGAACGTTAGCAGTTATCACGGAAGACTACAACGATTTAACGGTGTAGCAACCAAATATTTAGATAATTGTCTTGCTTGGTTTCAAATTCTAGAAGGCATCCATCATCAAAAGAACAAATTCACTATTATGAACCTAATTATCCGAGGAAATCTTATACAAAACAAAGAAACGTATGATACACTGAGGTTAAGTAAATTCACAGTATAAAAAATGTTTTTATTCAGCATTAGGGACAAATTGTCGAGGAAACATTTTGAAACTATACACTTAAACTAACGGTGCAGGTTAGTTTAATAAGAAATCACAAAAGGAATGAGTATTTACTTTAAAATAAGATTAAACAGAGGTTTGAAATGCGAAAAGTTTATCTAGATAGAACAGAATTAACTGGAGCCATAGTTGTAGATTTAAAAGATACTGAGGTAATACCAGCAGGTACAACAATTTATTCTATGAGTGTTTATCATAAAAATGAAGAGTATCAAAAATATGCTGACGATTATGATATTCAATTTATCTTTGACGATGATATTCCACATTTAGGATTTTATACGGTTCCATATGTAGATATTATGGCAAAAGATAGTAAAGGTGGATTTATCGGAACTGTTGGTCAACAATGTGATTTAGAAAGTGACGCACCAATTTGCTATATCAATAGGGGTTTAGAGTGCTTGATAATTTCCGAAAATGGGGAAAGTTTCCTGAGTAATATAGAATCTTGGCAAGACAACTTGAAACCCTATGATAAAATTACCGTTTATCGTTCGAAAGCAAAAGCAGAAATGGAACTAGAATTTATCGATTTGTCTGTTTGCTAGTCCTCCGTCATTATAAATTCATATTGAATTAACTGGTGCTTTAGTTTAACAAAACGTATACTTATGAACTTCAGCAAAAGGGGGCAGTTGTCGAAGAAGCCCTGTGTCTGAATCTGGCTATTTTGTTGAGGGAATGACATATCAAATTCTAAATATGTATTAGATTTAGTGGCAAAAGACTTTAAGACGAGGAGAGGATATTATAACGAAAAAAATACATATTTACAACATCACAGTATCAACTGGAGAGCAGTTTAAAAACGGACGAACTGAGGGGGAAATCAGCAGAAAGTACTCAGGTATTGCAACGGATTTTATTCCTGTAGAAAATGAAGATGGTCAAACAGTAGAATTAACGAAATATCAAATTGTTAAAGCTGAATAGGTTGATGTTGAAGAATAAAAATTATGCTTCAATCGGGCGCAATTATGAAAAAACTTGTCAAGTCTATTCTGTTTCAAAATTCTGCTATTTCTATTATATAATAAGATTAAATACTTGAACGGAGGGTTAATATGGGTTGGCAAGAAGTACAGGAACGTTTCCCGAATGAATGGGTTGTTTTAGAAGTTATAAATGCGCATTCAAGCAGTGGTTATAGATACATTGAAGACGTTGTAATTGTAGATAGATTTGAAAATTCCATAGAAGCAATGGGATCGATATGACGAACTACGAAAAGACCAACCACAACGTGAATATTGTTTTTTCCATACTTCTCGAGAAAATTTAGTGGCTCGTGAAAAGTATGTGGGAATTCGGGGGTTAAGATGAAAATTAATATTCAATATGGTCTCCCTTTTGTTGAACTTGAAGAAACATTTCGTGGAAAGAAGTTGAGATTAGATCACGTATTATTAGACACGGGATCAGCTGGAACTATTTTCAATGCAAATGTTGTAGAAGGGATAGACGTTGTTCCAGAAAAAAACGATACTGTTGATACAATCCGACGCGTTGGCGGTGTAGAATACGTTTACGTAAAGAATTTTGATTTGATACAATTTGATGAAATCAGCCAAAAAGATTTCGAAGTTGAAATTGGAAATATGGATTACGGGATGACAATTGACGGTATCCTAGGATTCGACTTTATAAGTGCTTCAAAACTCGTAATCGATACGGATAAAATGCTGGTTTATACATCGATATAATTTGATGAATTGTTGGTCTTTTTTAAGGCGAATAATTCATCATTTTAAATTCAAAACAATATTATTGGGATTTTCGTAGAGATCATCCAATGCAACAATCGGGCGCAATTGTTGCATAAAGGGTTGTGTTAGAATTGGGCCATGTTGTGGTATAAATTATGTTAATGGGAAGTGTTATTAATGGAAATTTTATTTCTTTTTATTGTGATATTTTTATTTATGTTAATAGCAAATTTGATTGCTTACAAATTCTTCCCTAAAGGGAAAAGAGAGAATGTTAAATCAAGTGCAGCAGTGATTATTATGTTGCAACTTACTATATTAACCTCAATCTATATGTTAGTTGTTTAATTAGAATAATACTTTGTAAAAATGACTTTATACAACTAACGGGCGCGATTGTTGCATAAGAAAACATATATAAACATAGGAACTTCCATTAACTGGGGGTTCGTAGTTTTTTTATAATAAAACAACATTGAACTTTAACAGAGCCAACATTTTAATCAAAAAAATAATAAAAGCATCTATCGTTCATTAAACATTTAGAAACGAAGGGGATCATTTCAAAGAAACATTTAATATCGATAAGATGCTCTTATTTACGAATAGGGATTAATTACTCTGCATGAGCAATTTTAACTTGAAACTGTTTTCTTAAGTTGCGTATTTCACTTTCATCTAACGGTACTAATGGTAACCTAACATCTCCTACATAAACACCAATGATGTTAAGCAGGGCTTTAATCGGTGATGGACTTGGTGCAGAAAAGACTGCTTGAAATGTCGGTAATAATTGTTGATGGTAATTAGCAGCTAGTTTTACATCACCTTTTTTAAATGCAGTAACCATTTCTTGCATTTCGTTTCCTACAATATGTGATGAGACGGAGACAATCCCCGTACCACCAACAGATAAAACCGGAAGTGTTAATGAGTCATCACCACTATACAAGGTAAAACCTTCTGGTGTTCGACTAATGATTTCTGTGATTGCTTCTAAATCACCACTTGCTTCTTTTACACTAACGATATTTTCGATTTGTGATAGTTTTACTACTGTGTCAACTTCCATATTACAGCCTGTTCTACCCGGAATATTGTATAACATTATGGGTAGCAGTGTCGCTTCAGCAATTAATTTAAAGTGTTCATAAATTCCTTCTTGAGGAGGTCGATTATAGTAAGGGACAACAAGCATAATACCATCTACACCAATTTTCTCAGCAGTTTTTGTCAATTCAACCGATTCTCTCGTATTATTACTTCCGGTACCAGCAATCACAGGAATTCTCCCTGCCACTTGTTGAACGACAAATTGATATAATTCAATTTTTTCTTCTGTAGATAATGTTGGACTCTCCCCTGTCGTTCCAGAAACGACTACTGCATCTGTTCCATTTGCAATTAGATGCTCGAGTAACTTTTTTGTTGCTTGATAATCGATTTCTCCTTTTTGATCAAACGGAGTCACCATTGCCGTCAAAACTTGCCCAAAATTCATTTTTCTCCACACCCTTTATATATTTATCATACTAAAGGCTATTTCGAATCAAACGACGAAATGAAAAAGCAACAGCGACGGCTCGCTGTTGCATAGAATGTAATGTTCATACATTTCCGTGCGTAAGATAGCCCTCCATATAGTTTCCTATATGACAGTCCTACATTTATTCAATGTAGACCCAGCATAATGTTCATGAGAAATAACATTTAGCTTCGGCAAATTCCCCTTTCAACAATCTTCAACAGGTCTCATACCTTCCAATTATTTACTCTTGGTTTTTGCTCCTCCATACTCACTTAATTACTTTAGTGAATGTAGAAATATTCAATTAACAATACTGTAACAAATGTATTTTAACTTTTCAAGTAAAAAGGTATGGTTTTTATTTATTATATGATATCCAGTTTAATGTGTGAATATAAAGATATCATATTCCAATCTTTAGCACTCGTTGTTTATGACTAACAAATAAAACGAAAAGAAAAAACACTTATCCCGTTAGCATATTAACATAAATTCCCATTGTCTTTATGCATGCAACCGATAAAGTGTTTCTCTTGTTCAAAACTTTTATTTATTTACTTGTTTTTCAGCTAAATCACCAACAAAAGGTAATTTAACCATTTTGTTTTGGTATGCTTGGATCATTAAGTAAATCCATAAAATAAACGTTCCTAGACCAAGTACAAAATTAAATAATGTAATAAGTATTCCTAAAATCCAACCTACCCCAGGAATTACCGCTACTATGAATCCGATGATTGATAAACCAATAAAGATAACGACGATCCCTGCCCATACAAAAATGGATTGCCAAGCATGGAAACGAACAAAGCGGTTATCTTTTTCAAGTAGTAGAAAAACGATACCAGTGATTAATCCGAATAAATAAGTTAATAGTCCGGCAATATTTTGGTCTAAACCTGTACTAGTACCTGATGAACTAGTTTGGTTACCGCTTTCATTATTTTCTACTTGAGTTAAATCCTCATTTTTATTTTCAGACACACTTACCCCTCCTTTTATTATTCTACTACCTATTATACATAAAATATATTATTTTTGTTAAAAAATCACAATTATTTTTGGAAAATTGATTCTTTTCACCTAATTAATAA
>DAMCTP010000025.1:0-47177 GCA_032113595.1 Pseudogracilibacillus sp. | reverse complement strand
CGGTACGGTTGCCTCAGAATATGCATACAATATTTTAGCTCCATGTCGAATAATACCGCCATGCTCTTGTTTCACACCAGGGAAAAAACCTGTGACATCCTCGAAGGTAATAATAGGAATATTGAATGAGTCACAAAGACGTATAAATCTTGCGGCTTTGTCACTAGAATCAATATCGATTGCTCCCGCCATATAACGAGGCTGATTACAAACAAACCCTACCGGTTGTCCCTGAATACGGGCAAAACCTGTAATAATGTTTTTTGCAAATAAAGGCTGTAATTCAAAGAAACTATTTTCGTCAACGATTTCTTTTATAACATCTTTCATATCATAAGGTCGTGTCCCATCGATGGGGACTATGTCTGCTAAATCATATCTTTCATGATCTTGGTCTTCATTATTAATTTCAGTTGCCACTGGTTTCTGTTCATAACTATCTGGTAAATAGGATAACAGTTGTTTCACCATATCTAATGCTTCAAACTCCGTTGCAGCACTTAAATGAGCATTCCCACTTTTCGTATTATGTACGTGTGACCCACCCAGTTCCTCAGCAGATAATGTTTGTCCCGTGACGGATTCTATTACCTTAGGCCCTGTGATAAACATTTTAGCCGTTTTTTCAACCATAATGATAAAATCAGTCAATGCTGGTGAATAAACGGCTCCTCCAGCACTCGGGCCCATAATAACAGAAATTTGAGGGATGACTCCTGAATAAATAGCATTACGATAAAAAATATGCCCATAACCATCTAAAGAGGAAACTCCTTCCTGAATTCTTGCTCCACCAGAGTCGTTTAAACCGATAAATGGTACTTTATTTTTAGCTGCCAGATCCATCACATTCGCTATTTTTTTGGCATGCATTTCGCCAAGGGCTCCACCAAAAACAGTAAAATCTTGTGCAAATAAATATACCTTTCGTCCTTTAATTTTACCGAATCCGGTGACAACACCTTCCCCATTAGCATCTAATTTATCAATGCCATTATCTGTCATACGGTGTTCCATAAATGTGTTTAGTTCAACAAATGTGTCATCATCTAATAAATAACTAATGCGTTCTCTCGCAGTTTGTTTACCTCTATCGTGTTGTTGATCAATTCGGTCTACTCCACCACCAAGCTCAACTGTTTTCCGTCGATCATAAAGTTCATCAATTTTTTGATACATGTCCATTAACTCTCACCCCTATTATCATGTTCACATAATTCTATTAATACTCCGTTTGTTGACTTAGGGTGGATAAATGATACTAAACTATCATTTGCCCCTTGTTTCGGTTGTTCATTAATCATTTTAATCCCTGATTTTTTCATATATTCTATTCGGGAAAGAATATCATCTACCTCAAAGGCTATATGATGAATCCCCTCCCCTCTTTTTTCAATAAATTGGGAGATGGCTGAAGTTTTGTCTAATGATTCCAGAAGTTCAATTCTTGACTCACCGATTTTTAAAAATGCGACTCTGACTTTTTCTGAATGTACTTCCTCAATCCCTTCAAGTTCTAAACCTAAATTTGTTGTATAAAATGGTAGTGTATCATTTAATTGTTTAACTGCTATTCCAATATGAGCAATCTTTTTAGGTGATTTTTTCATGATTAGTAAATTACCCCCATAATTGTGAATAATGAATGAATTCCCTTGTCCAATTTAGGATAATAAGTTAAAATTTAAATAGGAACGTGTAAAGGAGGAATCATTTTGGCAACTAAAAAACAAAAGAACAAACAGAATGTTCAACATAAACCTAAGAGAAAATCAAAACGTGAAAGACGTACAAAATTCTTTATTTATTTGATGGTTATTGCAATGGTATTATCGTTATTTACGGCAGGTATAGGTGGTTTGTCATTGCTATAAATTATAGTTAACAAAGATAGGTTGGTTGTTTACATACCTGTCTTTTTTTATGAGAATTTTGACTTTTCCTTATTCTTACTAAATTTACTTTTTATTTTTAAATATTCTTCAATTAAAAATAAAAGTTGATGTAAACTAGATCTTGTTTCGAATTCCTCTTGGGTTGTTGGTAAAGGCTGCCCCTTAAATAACGTCTTTATTTCATTTAATTGATTCAAAAATACTTTAGCCGTATTTCCGGGATGAACTGCCGCAGATAATTGCTCAAAAAAAATGGCGATTTTCTCTGACATTAGATCTTTTTTTGGTAATCTTGTCACAAGTGGGAGCATTTGTTGTAATAATTCAAATTGTTTTTCTCTCATTGTGAAATATTTTTCAAAGGAATGATCGTCTTTTAGTAAATGGTTTTCACGATCACGTTCAACTAATTGTTGGGCTTTTTCCAAAGAAAGTTCGATATTAGAAATTTCTTTCCCATCCCAATTCATGTTTCCCTCTTTAATAAATAATGCAATTTCATGCAAAATACTTTTAAAATTACTTTCTAGTTTTGCTTGAATCTTTGTTAGATGTTTATCAAGACTTGGCATATATAAATTGACAATAAGACCAGTTCCAATACCAACTATTGTTAACAGTAATTGATCTGATATATAATCGAATTTAATTGTACCTAAAGAATATAAATTAAGTGTAATTACCGTACTAGTTAATATTCCTTTTTGGATTTTTAATAATACTGTTGTTGGAATAAATACGGTTAATAATAGTCCTAATACAATAGGAGTGTAATTGATTAACTCAAAAAAGGCGACAGAAAATATAATCGCTAATATGCATGCGAAAAATCGATGTAAAGCACTTTCAACAGATTGTTTTCGTGAGGGCTGTATACATAAAATAGTTAATATCCCTGCAGATACAATATTTGATACCCCAACAAACTGGGCAATTCCAATTGCCAATGGAGTAGCAATCGCCGTTTTTAAAGTTCGATAACCAATCTTCACTGTTTATATCCTCTCAAAAATAAATATTTATGTATGATAAAATTTTATTGTGAACAAATGGTTAAAATAAGACTGCCAATACTGACAGTCTTGTGTATATAAATATAAATGTTAAATGATAATTTAAACTTCCTCACAATGTTCTTCGAAAATATTTTGTAATTTTTCTATGACTTGGATAGGTGTGGAGCCTTCAATATCATGCCTTTCTAGCATCGTAACAATTTTGCCATCTTTTAAAAAGGCAAAAGATGGTGATGAAGGTGGAAATCCTTCAAAATATGTTCTTGCCTTCTCTGTTGCTTCTCGATCTTGTCCAGCAAAAACTGTGACCAAATGGTCTGGTCTTTTATCATAATGAATGGCATTTGCTGCAGCTGGACGTGCAACACCGCCTGCACAACCACATACTGAATTAATCATGACTAAAGTTGTCCCATCTTTCGTAAGTGCTTGATCGACATCTTCAGCATTTGTTATTTCATCATAACCAGCATCACGCATGTCTTCCCGGGCGACTTTAACAACATCTACCATGAAATCATCGAAATTCATTGCTTACACTCCCCAATTAGTAAATTTACCTTCATGTCATAGTTTACCAAGATTGTTTTTTAAATTCAATGTTAACAGATTAGTTTGTTCACCTAATTGATTATAATAATGTATTAGATTCATCAATATTTTCTAACAATTGGCGAACCCGTTGTAAAAATCTCCCACAAACTAACCCATCTAAAATTCGGTGATCCAATGATAGAGATAAATTTACAATATCACGGGCCGCAAACATATCATTTATGATTACTGGCCGTTTAACAATAGATTCTACCTGTAAAATTGCTGCTTGAGGATAGTTGATAATTCCCATGGATGAGATAGATCCGAATGTGCCGGTATTATTTAGTGTAAATGTGCCCCCTTGCATATCTGCCGTAGTCAATTTATTCGTGCGTGCCTTATTAGCTAATTGATTAATTTCCTTAGCAATACCTGAAATACTTTTTTCATCAGCATGGTGGATTACCGGTACGAATAATTGATCATTGTGGGCAACAGCAATTGATAAATTAACATGATGATGTTCAATTATTTTATCATTTACCCATGAACTATTTAATTGTGGAAATTCTTTTAAAGCCTTTGCAACAATACTAGCAAAAAATGCAAAATAAGTGATGTTATAACCGTTCTTTTCTTTGAATTGATTTTTTACCTTATTTCTATACTGAACTAAATTAGTAACATCAACTTCAACCGTCATCCATGCGTGAGGAATTTCTGTCTTTGCCCTTACCATATTTGCTGCAATTACTTTTCTAACACCCGTCACAGGTATTTCAGTTACATTTGAATATTCAGTTTCTATTGAATTAGGGGTAGTGGATTCTTGTTCTACTACTTTTACTTGGTTTTTGCTCATGTCATATGATACTGACGATGGTTGTTGTGGTTCAGCTGATTCTATTTCTGACGTAGATTGCTGTTCAATATAGTTGTGTATATCTTTTCTTGTTATTCTGCCTCCCATACCGGTACCGTTTACTAACTGTAAATCAATGTTATGTTCTGATGCTAATTTTAAAACAGCAGGCGAATAACGGGTTCTCATAGAGATATCTTTTTGTTCAGAATGAGTATCCGATGTATCTTCAGGGGCAGTTGTTGTATCTTTTTCTACCTTTTCATTTTTTATTTCGGCCTCGTCAGTGTCGATGTAACAAATCAATTTGCCTACTTCAATTGTTTCTCCCTCTTGCGCTACTAATTCAGCAATTGTTCCAGAGTATGAAGAAGGAACCTCAGCATTCACTTTATCTGTCATTACATCTGCAATAGGGTCATATTTATTAACATAATCACCAACATTAACAAGCCAGCTATTGATAGTGCCTTCAGTGACACTCTCCCCCAGTTTAGGCATTAACACTTCTTTTTTAGTCATTTTTATCACACTCCTTCAAAAAGCGATTAAAATAAGGCTAATTCTTTGATTGCATCAGCGATTTTATTTTCATCAATAATAAAGACCTTCTCTAATGGATGGGCATATGGCATTGCAGGAACGTCGGGTCCGGCAAGCCGTTTAATCGGTGCATCTAATTCAAATAGGCAATTTTCTGCTATAATCGCTGCTACTTCTCCAATGATACTACCTTCTTTATTATCTTCTGTAACTAATAGTACTTTCCCTGTCTTACTCGCAGCCTCAATAATTGACTCTTGATCAAGGGGATAAATGGTCCTTAAGTCTAATAGATGAACATCAATACCTTCCTTAGAAAGTTTTTCTGCTGCAAGTTTCGTTAAATGTGTACATAAACCATAAGTGATGACTGTTACATCCTCACCTACCCTTTTAATGTCTGCTTTTCCAATTGGAACAATATAATCGTCTTCAGGTACTTCTTCTTTTAGTAAACGATATGCCCGTTTATGTTCAAAAAATAAAACAGGGTCATTATCTCTAATCGCAGCCTTTAATAGTCCTTTTGAATCATAAGGTGTAGAAGGCATGACAATTTTTAAACCGGGATGACTATTAAATATTGCCTCAACTGATTGTGAGTGATATAAGGCTCCACTAATTCCCCCACCATATGGTGCACGAATCGTAATTGGACAATTCCAATCGTTATTTGAACGATAACGAATTTTAGATGCTTCAGAAATTATTTGATTAACTGCTGGTAAAATAAAATCAGCAAATTGAATTTCAGCAATTGGACGCAATCCATACATAGCAGCACCAATACTAACTCCAACAATGGCAGATTCAGCCAATGGAGCGTCGATGACCCGATTTTCACCGAATGAATCGTATAAGCCATCAGTTGCTCTAAATACACCGCCTTTAGCACCTACATCTTCCCCAACGATAAAAACGTTGTCATCCTTTGACATTTCATCTTTCATTGCTTCTGTTATTGCTTGTATATACGATAATTGAGCCATTTTTTTCACTCCTTATTTTCATACACAAAATCATGTAAAGTATTAACTTCAGCAAATGGGGCATTTTCAGCATACTCTGTTGCATCATTTACTTCCCTATTTAATTCATCGTGAATTGTGGATTTCAACTCTTCAGTCAAGACATCATTATCGAACAAGTATTTTTCAAAATTGATAATACAATCCTTTTCTCTTGCTTCTTTTAATTCTTCTTCAGTTCGATACGTGCGATCATTATCATCACTGGAATGTGCTGTTAACCTTACAGTTACGGCCTCGATTAAAGTTGGTCCTTCACCATTAATTGCACGCTTTCTTGCCAATTTAACCACATCATAAACAGCCAATGGGTCATTTCCATCAACGATAAAACCGGGCATTCCGTATGATTGTGCTCTCATCGCAATCGTTTTACTAGCTACCTGCTTTTCGTAAGGAACGGAAATGGCGAGTCGATTATTTTGAACGACTGTAATAATAGGTAATTGATGAACCCCAGCAAAATTTAATGCTTCATGAAAGTCACCTTGATTTGTAGAACCATCTCCTAAAGATGTAAAGGTAACAAATTCCTTTTGTTTAATCCTTGAAGCTAGTGCAAACCCAACAGCATGTGGAACTTGTGTTGTCACTGGTGAAGAGCCTGTAATGATGCGGTTTTTCTTTTGTCCGAAATGCCCCGGCATTTGCCTTCCACCTGAATTTGGATCCTCTTCCTTAGCAAAACCAGATAACATAATATCTTTTGCGGTCATACCAAATGCTAATACAACACCTAAATCACGGTAATAAGGTGCCACATAATCTATCTTTCTATCAAGTGCAAAAGCTGACCCAACTTGGGAAGCCTCCTGACCCTGACATGAAATAACGAATGGTATTTTCCCTGACCTATTTAGTAACCACATTCGTTCATCTAATTTCCTTGCTAATAACATTGTTTTATACATCTTTATAACATCGTCGTCTGTTAAACCTAGTTGGATATGGCGTTTCTCTTTTTCCATTGTCATCTTCTCCTTATCCATGTATTTGCAATTGATCGACAGAAAGGGCACTTTCTACAAAAATTTCCGAAAGTGATGGGTGTGGATGAATTGTCTTTGAAATTTCCCAAGCTGTTGCATTTAGAAATTTAGCGAGACTAGCTTCAGAAATCATATCTGTCGCATGGGGACCAATTAAATGAACACCTAAAATATCTTTTGAATTATCATCTATTATGATTTTACAGAAGCCTCCTGTTTCTCCTTGTATTTGGGCCTTGCCAATTGCCTGGAATGGAAACCTTCCAATTTTTACTGAATATCCTCGGTTAATTGCTTCATTTTCGCTTAACCCAACCCTTGCAACCTCGGGATAACTATAAATACAAGTTGGTACATCGTTATCATTCAAGGCAATAGGCTGTTGTTCTGCCATATGTTCCACCGCAATGATTGCTTCTGATGAGGCAACATGGGCTAATTGCATACCACCAATACAATCTCCAATCGCATAAATATGAGATTCCGCTGTTTGATACATGTCATTTGTTACAATCGCATTTTGTTCAACTTGAATATTTGTATTTGTTAGCCCAATTTCATCAATATTGGGTTTCCTTCCAACGGAAACAAGAATTTTTTCAGCTGTAACTGTTTCTTTATCCTCATTTAAATTATACGTTACCGTCATATTTTCCTGTTCATGCTTAATGGATTGTATGTCAATAGTAGCTTTTTTGATAAATACAACGCCACGTTTATTAAGTGAACGTTCTACCTCTTTCCTAATGTCCTTATCTTCTGTCATTAAAATATCTTCTTGATTTTCAATGACTGTTACTTTAACACCCAGATCTATTAGTAAGGATGCCCATTCGATTCCGATTACCCCAGCTCCTATGATAATAATCGATTCGGGCAATTGTTCTAATTGAAGTGCATGATCAGAATTTAAAATATTGATACCATCCATTTCCAAATTGGGTAATGAACCTGGTGTTGAACCTGTAGCTATGAGCACATTCTTAGGAATTAACATTGTATTCTCTAAACCATTACCATGGTCAACGGAAATGGTTCCCGGGATGGGTGAGAAAATGCTGGAACCTAATATTCTACCAAAACCTTCATAAACATCTATTTTTCCTTTTTTAATAAGTGATTTTACACCATGATGTAATTGATTGACGATTTTATTTTTACGATCTTGTACTTTTCTAAAATTAATAGTTATTTCATTTATTTCAATGCCAAATTCATCACTATCTTTCATTTCTCGATATATTTGTGCTGAGCGTAAAAGTGCTTTTGAAGGAATACATCCCTTATGTAAACAAGTGCCACCTAGATGTTCCTTTTCGACAATTGCAACTTTCATCCCAAGTTGTGAAGCCCTTATGGCACCAACATAACCGCCAGTACCTCCCCCTAGCACAACTAGATCATATTCCTTCGTCATATAACATTATCCTCCTTTATATTAAAATGATATATTTTTGGTTGTTCTTCCTGATTTAACACTCGTAAAACACCATCATTCAATGCCTGAATTTCATATTCTCCTTCATAAATAAAAACATCAGCTATCCAGTCAACATGATTTATAATATAATTTGTCAAAAAAGGAAGATTTGATAGTTCACCAGTTAATATAACGGCATCTACATCTCCTTTTAAGACAGAAGCCATACTGCCTATTTCCTTAGATATCTGATAGCCCATCGCTTTAAATATAGCTTTTGCTTTTTGATCATTCATTTTTAATTTATCAAAAATTTGATCAATATTATTCGTTTGCATATATGCTTTAATACCACCGTCATGAGTTATCTTCATTAATAATTCTTCCTTTTTAAATAAGTTGGAATAACATAGCTGAACTAATCCTTCAGACGGTATTGTTCCTGTTCGTTCTAATGAGAATGGACCTTCCCCATGAAAGCCATTATTTACATCTGTTACATCACCCAATTCATGGGCGCCAATTGAAATACCAGAACTAATATGCGCAATAATAAATTTTGATTCATCATATGTTTGGTTTAATTTTTTTGCTAATTTTCTTGCGACATATTTTTGATTTAACGCATGAAATATACTTTTTCGTTCAATGTCCGGTAGCCCTGTATAGGTTGCGGTTAATGTCATTTCATTTACTACGGGTGGGTCCACTATATAAGCAGCTATATTTAATCCTTCAGCAATTTTATGTGCGATAATTGGGGCAATGTTAGATACATGCATTCCATTAAAATGGTTTGATAAGTCTTCAAGTATTGGCTTATTCACTATATATGTGCCACCATCTACTGGCCGTATTAATCCACCATTTGCCCCTACGGCATTAATCCGTGACATATTAATTCCTGCTCTTTCTAACTTTTGCAAAATTAATTTTGTATGAGTATTTACTATTCGATCAACATGATTTAATTGTTCTAGTGTTGTATTAACATAGATAATCTCTTTAAAAATACAAACATCATGGTGAAATAAACATATCGTCAAAGAATCAGTTTTGATATGAATAATTAATGTTCTGAATATATCTTTCATTGTGTTATTTCCTCCATGACTTGACGTTAATAATGGGTTAAATGCAGTTCTTAAACATGATCAGTTTGAATTTAAAATGTGTTTTTCATGTTGGGAAAAGTGTCTTCTAGACTGTTTTAACTGGGCGATTCGTCGCTCAGCCATACGATCGGCAGCTACGGATGTTGGTACATTATCTGATTTAGAAATATTGAAAACAGAGGTTAAAATATCATAAATATTAGCCACTTTTTTCATAACTCGATCGCGATTATATTCCACTAATTCATCCGCAACATTAATCACACCACCTGAATTAATGACATAGTCTGGTGCATATATGATGCCTTTTTCATGTAAAATATCTCCATGACGGTCTTCCAGCAGTTGGTTATTTGCACTTCCAGCAATCACTTTCGCTTTTAGTAATTGTAAAGTGTCATCATTTATTGTTCCACCTAATGCACAAGGGGAATAAATGTCACATTGTACACTATAAATTTCATCAGGTGCTACAGCCGTTGCATCAAAATCTTTCACTGCCCGATTGACTGCTTCTTCATTAATATCAGTAACAATTAATTTTGCTCCTTCTTTATGTAAATGTTCACAAAGACTGTAAGCCACATGTCCTACTCCTTGAACAGCGATAGTTTTGTTTTCTAAATTATCAGTGCCATAAGCTGCTTTTGCTGCTGCTTTCATCCCTTTATAGATGCCTAGAGCGGTAACGGGAGATGGATCACCGACTCCACCACTTGAAGTCCCTGTAACAAAATTTGTTTCCATATTTATATAATCCATATCTTCTTCAGTAGTTCCAACATCCTCCGCGGTGATATAACGACCATTTAAACTGTTAACATATCTACCAAATGCACGAAAAAGGGCTTCACTTTTATCTTTTCTCGGGTCACCAATAATGACAGCTTTACCACCACCAAGATTAAGACCTGCAGCAGCATTTTTATATGTCATTCCTCTAGCCAAACGTAAGACATCCTCCAAAGCCTCCTGGTCATTATCATAATTCCACATTCTTGTTCCACCTAACGCAGGGCCTAATGTCGTATCATGGATAGCTATAATCGCTTTTAGACCCGAACTTTTATCCTGACAAAAAACTACTTGTTCATAATCGTGTATTTCCATATTTTTAAAAATATTCATTTCAAAAATTCCTCCTATTTTTTCTATGTGTATACCTTACCTAAATTAAAAAGTTACAACTAGATTATACTCATTTACTATATGCTATTGCAATAAACGTGCCAAAAATTCCCCTTGATGATGTAAGCCCTTTCTTCTCATAGCCATGCAAAATCATTCATCTTTTGCAAATCTTTGCGTGAAATATTTATCTAATTCATATTTTTCAAGTTTATAATATAAATTTCTTACCGAAATACCTAAACTCTTAGCCGTTTTTGTTTTATTAAAATTGTTTTGTTTATAAGCTTGGGCAATAAATTTCTTTTCATAACTTGCTATTGCATCTTGGAGCTTTACTTGCTTCACATTTTCATTCGATAATTCCACCATTTTATTTTTATTTGAATTTAAACGTGGTAAATGTTTAGTTTCAATCGTTGTTTCTGTCACATCCATAAAAATAATCGCTCTGCCAATAACGTTTTCCATTTCCCTGACGTTTCCCGGCCAATGATATGCCTTTAATTCATCTAAGGCAAGATTCGATACTGTTGTAACACTCCTTCCATACAATTGATTTATTTTAGCTATCATATGATTTACAAGCTCAGGAATATCTGATTTTCTTTCTTTTAATGAGGGGATATAAATTGGCAAACGATTTAATCGATAATATAAATCTTCCCGAAACTGTTTATTTATAATCGCTTTTTCTAAACTTTCATTTGTGGCAACAATGATCCTTATATTAAGTGGTATTGGTGTCGTGCCACCAACACGGATGATTTCTTTTTCCTGTAAAACACGTAAAAGCTTTGCTTGCATTGCTAATGTAAGTTCACTGATTTCATCTAAAAAAATACTACCATTATTTGCTTTTTCAAATAAACCAATTTTACCACCCGTTTTAGCCCCTGTAAATGCTCCCTCTTCGTAACCAAATAATTCACTTTCAATGATTGACTCTGAAATCGTCGCACAGTTAACCCTAATAAAGGCATGATATTTGCGATCACTTGCATTATGAATTGCATGTGCGAATAATTCTTTACCAGTACCCGAGGCTCCTTTTAATAATACTGTTGCCGGCGTTTTAGCACCTATTTTTGCTTGTTCAACTGCGATTAACATTTCGGAAGAGGTGCCTACAATATCATCAAAAGTATAATTTGCTTCCAAATTTCGAATAATCTGTTTTGCTTTTTCAAGCTCGGCGGTTAACTGTTTAATTTCAGAAATATCATGGATTATTCCTATACTCCCTTTTAATATACCATTCACTATGATTGGGGCTACATTTACAATTACTTCCCTTTTGTTTGGCCCGACTTTCATTTTTGCCCCTCGAATAGGACGACGGGTTTTTAATACTTTCATGTGAATGCTTTCACCTTCAGATATGTCGACTGTTGCTGGTTGCCCAATCACTTCTGATTCAGGTAATCCGGTAATTCTTGTATAAGCGGGATTAATCATAAGTCCCAATCCGTTTTCATCGACAACTGTTATCGCCTCGTCTGATGAATATATAATGGCCTCTAACATAGATTTTACTTCTTTTAAGTCCGTATTTTCTTCGGCCAATTTCAATACTTCATCATTATCTTTAAATATTGCAAAGGCACCAATTAGTTTTTGATGTTCATTGATTAATGGAACACGGGTGGTTATAATTTTTTTTCCATTGTCAAGTTCATATGGTTGATTCACTTCTTTTTGTTGTGTCTTTAGCACATTTGGTAATCGTGAATGTTCTATATAGTGATTAATAGGCAAATTTAAAGGGCTTTCCGTTATTCCAATTATTTTTTTAGCCGCCCCGTTGATGTACTGAATATTTTCATTTATATCGATGACAATAATTCCATCATGTATATTGTTTAGTAATAATTTGAAATTATTTAACATATTTTTAGAACTGTCGATCGACTTTACAAAATATTGAAAACCTATTTGCAAAATATCGCCATCAATTATTTGAGCATGTTGACATAATTCTTCAATTTTCTTTTTTGTATCTGGGGGACAATCAATTATTAAAATATAATCGCTTTCATTTTTCTTTAAATGTTGGAAATCGACTATCGAAGGAATAAGTAAAGAGGTCGTTAAAGAGGATATTTTGGGGTTCTCTTTATAGTTATATACAGATTGAATGTTAATTTCGGAGATGTCATGTAGTAACTTAATGTATCGATATGTTACATCATTACTTCCAACAATAGCAATGTTTATCATTTTTTTACACCACCGTGAAATAAATTTCGTATTAATCACTTTTTATCATAAATTAATTTGCAAATGTTTGCAAGCAATATTTTATTTTTACCACTATTAAACCTTCTTGGCAACTATTCCCATGATGCGAGACGAATTTTGCTAAATGTGATTGAATTTGGCAAGCATTCCCATGATGCGAGACGAATTTTACAATTCATGATTGAATTTGGCAGACATTCTCACGATGCGAGACGAATTTTACAAATCATGATTGAATTTGATAAAAAGTGACCTACATGCAGAACCTTGCGTACATTATTGATTACGGAACGTGACTGTCCTTTTTCAATCCACGGAAGTGTTGATCCTTTTACCAATTATATCCTACTTTTAACAAAAGGCTTTACCTACCCCTATTGTAAAATAGTATAAATTTATTTTCATTTCATAATACGTTTGCTATACTAATTTCATTAGATTAATTGAAGGAGAGTTACATGGCTAGGTTTATAGCAGTTCTATTGTTAATAATTCCGGGTATTATTGGTGCCTATGGGATTAAACTAATGCGAGATGCTTTATTTGCTGAAATTGTTATTTTTAACTCTATGATACAATTTATTATTGGTCTTATATTATTTATTGCTGGATTATCATTTATCGGAGGATTTCTATTCCATCGTGACAAAAAGAGACAATTAATAAATCAATATAAAAACAAACAAAATGATTAAAGGAGACGAGAAATAAACATGAAAGTTGTTAAATTTGGTGGTACATCTTTGGCTAATGCAGATCAATTTAAAAAAGTGGCCAATATTATTATGTCGGATAAGGAAAGAAAAATAATCATTGTATCTGCTCCAGGAAAACGTCATGATCATGATTATAAAATGACTGATTTACTAATTCACCTTGGGGAAGCATTTTTTAATAATGAAAAGTTTAAATCATATTATATTACAATCGTTCATCGTTTCTCTAGAATAATTGAGAAATTAAATTTATCAACAAAATTATTAGATGAAATTGAAGAAAAAATTCAGCATGTCATGGAAAACGAACAAAATGAAAAAGAAAAATTAGACTGTTTTAAAGCCATCGGAGAAGATAGTTCTGCTAAAATATTAAGTGCGTATTTGCAAACACTTGGTGTCAATGCGAATTATGTTAACCCTATGGATGCGGGTATCATAGTTGAGCAAACACCGATGGGGACACAAATATTAAAGCAAAGTTATGAAAAGATATATAAATTAAATCAATCAAATTCTATCTCAATCATCCCCGGTTTTTTTGGATACACAAAATCGGGACATTTAGCAACCTTTCCCCGTGGTGGCTCGGATATAACCGGCGCAATTGTGGCTGCCGGAGTTAAAGCATCATTATATGAAAATTTTACTGACGTTGACTCAGTATATGCGGTTAACCCTAATATTGTGGAAAATCCAAAGCAAATTTCCTCGTTGACTTATCGGGAAATGCGTGAATTGTCTTACGCAGGATTTTCAGTATTCCATGATGAGGCATTAATTCCAGCATTTGAAGCAAATATTCCTGTTTGTATAAAAAATACGAACAATCCCGATGCAAAAGGCACGATGATTGTTGCAAAAAAGGAACCGAATGATTATACCGTTGTTGGAATTGCAAGTGATACAGGATTTAGTAGCATTTATGTGAGTAAATATTTGATGAATCGTGAAGTTGGTTTTGGAAGAAAACTATTTCAAATTTTAGAAGAAGAAAATGTATCATTTGAACATGCTCCTTCCGGTATTGATGATATTTCAATCATTATAAGGGATCATCAATTAAAAAATGGTGTTGAAGAAAATGTCATGAATCGAATTAAAACTGAATTAAAAGCGGATACGGTTTCAATCATTCGTAACCTTGCACTAATTATGATTGTTGGTGAAAGGATGAAAGAAACAATTGGAATGGCAGAAAAAGCAACAATTGCTTTAAGTAAAGCAAAAGTAAATATTGAGATGATTAATCAAGGTTCATCCGAGGTTTCGATGATGTTCGGAATTAAAGCTAATGGATTACATCGTGCCATTAAAGCATTGTATGAAGAATATTTTCTTAAATAGTCATTGTTATTTTCAATATAATTTAACCATCAGATTTATCTGATGGTTTTAATTTTAAATTTTTTAGACAACAAATATGTATCCCATTTTTTTATTGGTAACATGATTAAAATGTTCAAACTCACATTTAAACAGTATCCGAAGTGAAACTTTATATGGTCACTTATGATGCCAATGAAATATAAAGGGAAAATGTGTATGAAAAAATCACCTTTTCATTTAAAGAAAAGGTGAACATTATCTCAGGTTAAAAATTAAGTATATATCTTTTTTTTCATTTTATTTTGAAGCCTTAATTTATCAGCTACCATTGCAATAAATTCTGAATTTGTAGGCTTTGATTTAGATACATTTACTGTATAACCAAATAACTCCGTTATAGAATCAATATTTCCTCTATTCCAAGCCACTTCTATGGCATGTCTTATGGCCCTTTCGACACGTGATGGTGTTGTATTATATTTTTTGGCAATATCGGGATATAATATTTTAGTGATGGACCCCAATAATTCGATATCTTCATACACCATGGTTATTGCCTCTCGTAAATATAAATACCCTTTAATATGTGCCGGTACGCCAATATCATGCATCGTACTTGTAATGGTTGTTTCGATATTATTTGAATTAGTGTAATAATTTTTAACTTCATATAATGGCACATTTCCATTATTTAAATTGTGTAATTCTCGGATTTTTGATGTTAGTCTGTCTAAGTCAAATGGTTTAAGCATATAATATGAAACACCATAGTTAACCGCCTTTCTCATAACGTCTTCTTGTCCAAATGCAGTTAACATAATTATTTTCATCTTATGTTGTCTTCCGTTTTCTTGGATTGTTTGTAAAACACTAATGCCATCAATGTGAGGCATAATAATATCGAGTAATAAAATATCAGGTTCTAATTTTTCTAATAATTTTAAACATTCTTGCCCGTTGTGGGCAGTAGCAATTACTTCCATGTCTGACTGGTTATTTATAAATTCCTTCATGATGTGGACAAGTTCCTGGTTATCATCGACAATACATACTGACAATTTACTCACATTCATTCCACCGTCCTATTGACATTATTTTCTTCATCATTAACATATTCGACATTAATAGTCTTTATCCTTTTAATTCCAAAAAAAAATTTCCTTTCGGAAATTAGCTCGCTAATGTATCTTCTTTATATAGATTAATTCCAGCCTCCTCTAACATCCATTCAATATGAACTCCATAGCCAGATGTAGGATCATTGACAAAGACATGTGTTACTGCTCCTACGATTTTGTTATTTTGAATAATTGGGCTTCCACTCATTCCTTGTACAATTCCACCAGTTTTATTTAATAATTTTTTATCTACAACTTTTATGATGATTCCTTTTGTTGATGGATGCTTTTGAACAGTTGAATTTACGATTTCAATATCAAATTTTTCTACTTTTTCCCCTTCAACTACTGTTAATATTTGTGCAGGACCTTTTTTTATTTCATGTGCAAGTCCAATTGGCAATGGTTGTATATTTTCCATTTTTTCATAACTTGAAGTATCTAGTTTACCAAAAATGCCAAACGGACTATTTTTTGTAATGGTTCCTAATTGATGATCACTTAATGAAAATGTTGCTTGTTTTTCACCCGGATTACCTTGGTCTCCTTTTTCAATCGATGTAACTGTTGAACGTACAATTTTCCCATCAAATATTTCTATTGGTTTTTTCGTAATTTTATCTGAAATGATGTGGCCGAGTGCACCATATTTAGATGTTTCTTCATCATAAAAAGAAATAGTTCCGATTCCGGTTGCTGAATCTCTAATATAAAGGCCAATTTGGAATTGCTCCTTTTTTTCATTAAATGAGGGTAATATTTCTTTATTGATTCGTTTATCTCCTCTTTTAATGACGATATCTATCGGTTTGTTATCCTTGCCAGCATCATGAACAATTGGTTTAACATCCTCCATTTTTTTAATCTTTTTATTATTCATTTCCAATATAATGTCACCAACCAATATATCTGCTTCTTCTCCAGGCGATGTGGTAGATGAGGAATGGGATACTAAATGATGACCAACAACAATGACTCCTAAAGTGTGCAATTGAACACCGATGGAATGTCCTCCAGGGATTAATTTCTTGTTTTTTATAAGCTCTACATTAGTTTTTTTAATGGGGATATTTCCCTTTTTAAATACAAGTTCTGTTTGACCAGATGATTGAGGATAAAAGAGATTGTTTTGTTCCACAATATAATCATCATCAGAAAGGATTGAATATTGATCTATCTGGCTAATCGGCAGAGCTTTACCATTATCGAAAGCAAGCATATGTGATGGAATTGACAAATATTCAGATATATTTAATAAAAAAGGAAATAATAACAATGAAATGAGGCATAAAACACCAAGAAAAATTTTTATTTTTTTAAATGTCACCATTGACCACTCTCCTATGTGTTTCCGTTCTTCTGTATATTTAATGTGACCTAAATAGGAGGTTTTTAAACGAGAGAAACATAAGAAAAGTTGTGTAACATTTCCTTGAATAAAATAAATGATCAAATAAAGTTGAATTATGTCAACTGATAATAAAAACAGCAGAATATTCTGCTGTCACATATCATATAAATAACATTTTTATGGTTATTATTTATTTTTAAATTCTTCTGTTAATTGTAACAGTTGTTCTGAATGTTCGAGGGCTGTTTTTGTTAAAGTAGAACCTGTAATCATTTTTGCTAGTTCTTCAATTTTATCATGATGTCGTAAAGTGTTAATTTGGGTTGTTGTTCTATTGTTGTTTTCAGATTTACTTATTAGAAAATGATGATCAGACATTGCTGCTACTTGTGGTAAATGAGTGATACATAAAACTTGGGTAGTCATGGAAATTTGATACATTTTTTCTGCTATCGCCTGAGCAACCCGACCACTGACACCCGTATCAATCTCATCAAAAATGACGGTTGGAGTTTGCTCATGTTTTGCAAATATTTTTCTGATCGCCAGCATGATCCTAGATATTTCACCGCCAGAAGCGACTTTATTTAATGGTTTTAAAGGTTCACCTTTATTAGTTGACATCATAAATGTTATTTGGTCCATACCATTTTCTTGTAATTGTTCAGTTTCTAGAAAATGTACATCAAAGGAAGTGTTTTCCAAATAAAGGGCTGTTAATTCTTGTTTAATTTCTGTATTTAACTTTTCAGCTGCATTTTTTCTTGTTTTTGTTAACTTTTTAGCATAAATTTTTGCCTCATTTTTTATTTTTTCCATTTGGAGTATCAGTTTTTCATTATGGTCCTCTTTATGTTTAATTTCATTTATTTCTAATTCGATTTTATCTTTATAGTTGAGAATGTCATTGACAGTTTTCCCGTATTTTCTTTGTAAATGATTTATTTCATTTAATCTAGATTCAATTTCGTTTAATCGACCACCATCATAAAATAATGAGTTATTAAAGTTAGATAGATCAAAGCTAATTTCCTCTATAGTATAATAAATATTATTTAATTCCTCCGATTTTTTTTCAACAAAAGGGTCATCTGTTTTAATATTTTGTAAGGCTTTTCTTGCAGTATCAATCCATTCCAATGCCTTTTGTTCACCATATAAGGCATTATAGGCAGAATGTGAAGCAGTGAAAAGCTGTTCAAAATTTTGTAATTTTTCTCGTTCTTCCTCGAGTTGTTTATCTTCATTTTGTTGTAAGTTAGCTTGTTGTATTTCTTTAAATTGATATTCAAGCATATCAAGTCGTTGGGCTAACATTTGTTCATTTTCATTTAAAGCCTTATATTTCTTAGATACCTCCATAAATTGATAATAACATTCATCATATTGTTGTTTGATTAGCGAAATGTTGTTTTTGCCATATAAATCTAAAAGTGAAATATGTGTGTTTGAATCCATTATTTGTATATGATCGAACTGACTATGGATATGTAGTAAAAGTTGTCCAAATTCCCGTAAAACAGCAAGGGTCACTATTTTGTGATTAATTCGACAAACACTATTGCTATTGTTCATAATTGTTCGTTCTAAAATGATGCTACCGTCAGATACATCAATGTCGTATACTTTAGCCTTTTTATTAATTAATTCCTTATTTTGCTTAAGTGAAAATAATCCAATTATTTCAGCCTTATTTTCACCATGTCTAATAAAATCTGTTGATGCCCTTGCTCCCGTTAACAATTGTACGGCATCAATAATAATAGATTTACCCGCACCAGTTTCACCAGTAAGAACAGTTAAACCATCATTGAAATTAACAGATATATCATCGATGATAGCAAAGTTTTTTATCGATAATTCTGATAACATTTCTGCTATTCCCCCTTTGTTACAATAAATCTAACATGCGTTGTTCAATTTCTAGTGCATTTTCCTCAGTACGGCAAATTATTAGACATGTATCATCACCACAAATGGTGCCAAGGATTTCACTCCATTGCAACTCATCTATTACAACACCTATAGAATGGGCATTTCCTGGTAACGTTTTTAGAACAATAAAATGACTTGTATGATCAATGCTTACAAAAACATCAATCATCTGTCTTTTTAACTTATCTATTGGGTTAAATCTTTGCTTTGTTGGTAGACTATATTTGTAACGACCATCATTTGTAGGTATTTTTACTAAATGTAATTCTTTAATATCCCTAGATACAGTTGCTTGGGTTACTTGAAAACCTAAGTTTTTTAAATGGACAACAAGCCCATCTTGGGTCTCAATGTCGTTGTTTTTTATTACTTCCTTTATCATTAAGTGACGTTTGGATTTGCTCATTTCAATCCTCCTTTAGACGCTAGTTCTTTATGGGCTATGTCTACAATCTCTTTAATTGTTATGGAAGATGTTATACTCTCAGGCCCATTTACTTTATGATAAGTAAAATGTCCTAAAAATTCAATATTACCTGTTGCCCCTGTAATTGGTGAATGGGTAATATTTTTAAGTGTAAATCCTAAGTCTTTTACAAAATGCATAAAATTATCAAGGACATCACAATGGACCTGTTTATCCTTAATAATTCCCTTTTTACCTACTTGTTCTTTTCTTGCTTCAAACTGAGGCTTTATTAATACAATAATATGACTATCATGTTGCAAAACATTTTTTAAAGTCGGCAAAATATGTCTTAGTGAAATAAATGAAACGTCAATCACTGCAAAATTTGGTAATCCTTTAACAAATAAACTATCGCTAATGTAACGGAAATTAGTTTTTTCGTGAACACTTACCCGATTGTCATTTCGTAATTTCCATGCTAGTTGATTCGTTCCAACATCGATGGCATAAATAAAAGCAGCACCGTGTTGTAATGCACAATCTGTAAATCCTCCTGTTGATGATCCGATGTCAACAACAATTTTTTGTTTAATGGTTGTATCAAATATTTCAAGTGCCTTTTCTAATTTATAACCACCCCGGCTTACATATTTTAATGTTTCCTTTACACTTAAAGTAATCTCCGTCGATACTTTCATACCCGGCTTGTCTAATCGTTCAACACCTGAATAAACGAGCCCAGCCATAATAAGCCTTTTTGCCCTTTCCCTAGATTCAACTAATTGACGTTGTACTAATAAACTGTCTAACCTCTCTTTAGTCATACTAAACGTTCCCTTTTATTTATTTGGAAAAATTCTTATTTTTAACTTTGATTGAATAACGTATGTCACTTTACCAGCAATTAGCAATATATTAACAGCAGAATTTATAGCAAAATATTTTCCTACTGCCTTTCCACCTACCGTAACTGCTGCAACGATGCTTGTAAATATAATTGATAAAATAATTTGCCAAGAGGCACCATTTGATCCACTTATTAATTGAGTGATTTGAATAATGACAATAGTTAAAGCGCTTCCACTAATAATACCGGAAATATCCCCGATAACGTCGTTACAAAAGCTAGCAAATTTATCCGCATTTTTGTGAATGATAACAGCCTCTTTAGCACCGGTTACTTTTTCAGAAGCCATTGCATTTAAGGGAGATTCTTTGACAGCGGTTGAAGCAATACCTAACATATCAAATATGATACCAATAATGACGATGATAAATACAATGATTAACCCCGAAATCCAGCTTACTTTACTTAATATGGTTGAAGACATACTTGAAAAAATAGCCGCTAACACAAAAGTGATAACGGCTATAGTTATACTAAATTTTAAAGATCTCTTCCATCTATCGTTCATATTAAAAATCATACCTTAATTTAATTGAAATTGGAATGGCCATTTAAAAAGTTAAAACTGCGGCTTAGGTCCAGTAGGTTTTCCCAAATAAATACCGTATGTCACCATATCGGCAGTTTCCTTTTAAATTTATTTTAATGACGTCACCATCAATTAGACTGGATTACCACTTAGTCCGCACTATAATCCCTTTTAAATGTACAATGAACAGCCTAGGAGATTTCCTCAACAATCTTTGACCTATCCCTAGCTTCTTTTGCAGTGAAGATTTCATAGAGAAATTAAAAATATTAGTGGCCACCTAACTATTCTTAATGAAACCTCTAATCCCCTCTTCAACCACTCAAAGCAGGCTACGCTGTTAACTACTAACAGGTTCATACCCTATTTCATAATCATTTTGATTAAAATTGAATTACAAAGATAGGCCTCCACGATTATTGGGTCAACGCCTACATGCCTTTGCAGATCGCCCAAAAATCTTAACTCCCAGCATAAACCCAAGGCTGGGCGCCTCAAGCTTACACAAGGAACTTCATCGATATGCCCTTTGGCAGATTTTTAGCCCCGCCTTCAGAATAGGAGGATTGACTAGGATACTGCACCATTCCATTGTATTTACATTATACCACAAATCATACTTAATAACTATTGTATCATTTGACAATTTTATCTATCTCTGTTGCTAAAAAAATGCAATAAATCTAATAAGTAAGAATTAGAACTATTGATATTATGTAAGGAATCCATTGCTTTTTTTACATATAATTGTTTTTGCTTTTTAGCGCCTTCCAATCCCAACAATTTAGGATACGTACTTTTTTCATTACCCTCATCACTTCCGACGGGTTTACCAAGTTTTGTAGGGTCACCTTCAATATCTAAAATATCATCTTGGACTTGAAAAATTAAACCTAAATAATAAGCGAATCGTTGTAGTTGTTTTAATGAATCCTTATCAACTTGGGCCAAATATGCACCAATGTAAATTGCGAATTCAATTAGCTTACCAGTTTTTAACTCATGTATTTTTTCCATTTGTTGTAGCGTTAATTGTGAGGATTCACCCTCAATATCTAAAATTTGTCCCCCGATCATTCCTTCAGGCCCACTACAAAATGATAACCATTGGATAACGACAGCTTTTTCCTTCGGAGACAAACCTTCATCATTGGCAATTAGTGAAAAGCTATACGTTAATAATGCATCCCCAGCAAGTATTGCTGTAGCCTCGTCAAATTTTTTATGATTAGTAAGTATACCCCGACGGTAATCATCATTATCCATCGCTGGTAAATCATCATGAATTAATGAATAAGTATGAATCATTTCCAATGCTGCTGCTGTTTTATCAACTTTATTAGAATCATCTTTAAATGATTCATAACTAGCATATACTAATATTGGTCTTAGTCTTTTCCCGTTTGCAAGTAAGGAATATTCCATGGATTCTTTTAATTGATAAGGAATGTTAAGTTGTTTTACGGAATCTTGTAAAATTACATTGACTTTCTCTTTACGTAATTTAATAAATTGATTTAATAATTGCGTCACGCATTTACTCCCCTTCTACCTCAAATGGTGTAGGCTCACCACTTTCATTTAAAATATATGTAATTTTTTCTTGGGCATGATGTAAAATGTCATCACAAATCTTTGTTAATTTCATCCCTTCTTCATAAAGTTTAATGGATTTTTCTAATGGAACCTCTTCTTGTTCTAATTGATTGACAATTGTCTCTAATTTTTCAATAGCGGTTTCAAATGATATTTGTTGATTATCACTCATTTTCATCATTCCTCTCAATTTCATTTATTAGACAGGTTAATTTTCCATTAATTAATTTTATACTGATTTTATCATTGGTAGTAACATGTTCGACGGATTTAATAATAACATTATTTTTATAAGGGATTGCATAACCCCTTTTCATAATTTCTAATGGATTCAAAAGTAATAATTTATCAATATAATTATTAATACGTTGTTGTTTTATATCAACTTTCTGTTTGATTAATTTATTCAACGATTGTTTAGATTGTTGTAACTGATGTTGCATGAGGATTAGTTGTCGTTCAGGTCGATTTGCATGAAGTTGCCTTTCTAAAAATGAAAATTTCTGCTTTTGTTGACGAAGTATTGCGAGAATGTTTTTATTTAATAGCACTTGATTCTGATCAATTCGTTGTTCATTTTTATAAATTAATTGTTGTGGTAAATGAAAAGCATATGCTTTTTTAAATTGATTTAGCCTTTCAGTCTTTTTAGTGACGATATATTTAAAAGAATTTGTTAATTGTTGTTGTAATTGCTGATGACTCTCTTTCATGTCTTCCCATTTTTTTACTACTAGTTCCCCAGCCGCTGTTGGTGTAATGGCACGTAGATCGGCCACATAATCACTAATGGTGATATCGGTTTCATGTCCAACAGCACTGATAATCGGGATCTTAGAATGAAAGATAGCATCTGCAACACTTTCTTCATTAAAGGCCCATAAATCCTCAATAGATCCCCCACCTCGACCAACAATTAAAACATCAAATTTATGTTGTAAATTGGCAGTTTCTATTGCCTTAACAATAGAATATTTTGCATTTGTTCCTTGGACAATTGTTGGAATAACTGTTAAATTAACATATGGATTTCTCCTTTTAATTGTCGTTAAAATATCTTTAACCGCAGCCCCAAACGGAGATGTGATAATCCCAATTTTTTTGGGATATTGAGGAATTTCCCGTTTATATTTGCTCTCGAAATATCCCTTCTGTCTAAGTTTTTCTTTCATTTGTTCAAAGGCAAAATAGAGAGAGCCTATTCCATCAGGTTGCATTTTTTTAACGTATAGTTGGTATTGACCATAAGGTTCATACACATTCACTTCTCCCTCAATTAAAACCTGCATCCCATTTTCTGGTTTAAATTTTAAATGCTGATTATTTCCCTTAAACATAACGGCTGATATTCTCGTTTGATCATCCTTAATCGTAAAATACATATGACCACGTTGGTGAAGATAAAAGTTAGATATCTCACCTTTAAGTAAGACTAACTGTAAATGGTGGTCAGCCTCGATTTTGCTTTTAATGTATCGTGTTAATGCTGTCACTGTTAAATATTTATGATTCAATCTTTATTCAATCCTTTGGCAGCCTTAATCGTATTTTTCAATAACATCGTAATCGTCATAGGCCCAACACCACCAGGCACTGGAGTAATGTATGATGCTTTTTCTTTAACGCTTTTAAACTCCACATCCCCTACTAAAGAGCCATCATTAGTTCGATTCACGCCTACGTCTATTACGACAGCACCATCCTTAATGTAACTACCATCTATTACCATTGGTTTTCCCACTGCTACAATGATTATATCAGCATTAGTTGTATACTTTTTGAGATCCCTTGTTCTGGAATGACAATATGTAACTGTGGCATGTTCATTTAATAATAACTGCCCCATTGGTTTTCCCACAATATTACTTCTACCAATGACAACAACGTGCTTTCCTTCTATTTGGATTTTTTCAAGCTGTAACATTTTTATAATTCCATATGGTGTACATGGTAGAAAGGATTTTTTTCCGACAATCATCCTGCCTATATTTGTAGGATGGAATCCATCGACATCTTTACTAGGGAGGATTGCCTCAATTATCTTTTGATCATCAATATGTTGTGGAAGTGGTAGTTGAACTAAAATTCCATGAACATTGTAATCCAGATTTAATCTGGTTATTTCTTTCAAAAGCTGTTCTTCGGATGTAATTTGGGGCAATTTAATAATGTCGGAGGATATCCCAATTTCTTTTGATGCTTTTTCTTTCCCATTTACATATGAATGGGAAGCAGGATCATTTCCTATTAAAATGACAGTCAAATGTGGATGTATATTTCGTTTTTTTAATTTAATTACCTCTTGCTTCATTTCACTTCTGAGTTGTTGTGCGATAAGTTTACCATCAATAATGTTTGCACCCATATTTCTTCTCCTTTTAAACCATTTTAGATAAAACACCATTAACAAATTTTCCGGATTTTTCGTCACCATATTTATGACATAATTCCACAGCCTCATTGATTGAGACAGCAAAAGGTATATCATCTAAATAGAATATTTCATATGTAGCAATTCTTAATATTGTTTTTTCCACTATTGCTATTCGATCAATCGTCCAATTTTCTAAATGGTTACTAATTAGTTTATCGATCTCAATTTTATGTTCACTAATCCCTGTAACTAGCCTACTTGTGAAATTGTTATTAGGTTGATTAAATGAAAATTGTTCATGAAAATCCAGTTGAAATAGTATTTTAAAGGCTTCTTCTCTTGATGATTGTCGACCCATACTGTTACTCCTCGTATATTATTATTATCGTCAATATTTTAAAATAATTTTACAAAATATCAAAGGATAATTTACGCTTAACTGCATTATAACTTTAAATGACGCTTGAAGAAATTTATTTACTTTATAATGAATAAAAGCCAAAAGGAAATCCCCTTTCCTTTTGACCCAATATAATTAGATTTATTTAGGCTTCTCATTGTTTAATACATCATATAATGTTAAAAAGTTCGTATTAAAATCACCTTTTATAAATACGTCATGGTTCATCATTGCCTCATGAAATGGGATAGTCGTATCAACCCCATCAATAATAAATTCATCCAAGGCACGTTTCATTCGATTAATTGCTTCCTCACGACTAGGACCATAGGTAATTAATTTGGCAATCATCGAATCATAAAAAGGGGGAATGACATATTCTTGATAAGCGGCAGAATCGACACGAACGCCTAAGCCACCTGGCGCCAAATACATTTCTATTTTACCCGGAGATGGTAAGAAATTTTTGAATGGGTTTTCAGCATTTATTCGGCATTCAATCGCCCAGCCATTTATTTTGATATCAGATTGTTTAAATGATAATTTTTCATTATTAGCTACTTTTATTTGTTCTTTAATTAAATCTACGCCTGTGACCATTTCTGTTACTGGGTGTTCAACCTGAATTCGTGTATTCATTTCCATAAAATAAAATTCATTATTTTCTCGATTAAAAATATATTCAATTGTTCCAGCCCCGACATAATCGACAGCCTTAGCTGCTTTGACGGACGCATCTCCCATCTGCTTTCGTAATTCAGGGGTAATCGCAGGTGAAGGGGTCTCTTCAATCAGCTTTTGTAACCTCCGTTGAACTGTACAGTCCCTTTCCCCTAAATGAACGACATTGCCGTGCTCATCAGCAATAATTTGTATTTCCACATGGCGGAAATCTTCAATATTTTTTTCTAAATAGACACCTGGATTCCCAAAAGCCGTTGCTGCCTCATTTTGAGTAACTCGAAAACCGTTAATTAGTTCTTCTTCATCATTAGCGACTCGGATACCTTTACCGCCACCGCCAGCCGTCGCTTTAATAATGACGGGATAACCTATTTTCTTCGCTATTTCTATCGCTTCTTCCTCGCTATCTAAGACACCTTCTGATCCTGGAACAATTGGAACGCCAGCTTCTTGCATTGTACGTCTAGCAACATCTTTGATACCCATTTTTTGGATAGCTTCAGGACTAGGTCCAACAAAGGTAATATTACATTCTTGGCAAATTTCCGCAAAATCCACATTCTCTGCTAAAAAACCATAGCCTGGATGAATAGCGTCGGCACCTGTAGAGGTAGCAACTGTCATTATATTTGTAATGTTTAAATAGCTCTCGGTGCTCGGAGCTGGTCCAATACAGTAAGCTTCGTCAGCTAGTTGGACATGTAATGCATCGGTATCTGCTTGTGAATAAACAGCAACTGTTTGGATGTCCATTTCCTTACAGGCACGTATAATTCTAACAGCAATTTCTCCTCTGTTAGCGATTAAAAGTTTTTTAATCAATGTTATCGCCCCTTAGTTTTGCTTCACTTTAAAAAGTGGCTGCCCGTATTCTACTAGTTCACCATCACCAACTAAGATGTCAACAATTTCACCAGTAGTTTCTGCTTCGATTTCATTAAATAATTTCATCGCTTCGACAATACAAACAATTGAATTTTCTGTAATACTATCGCCAACTTCTACATAATTATCACTTTCAGGAGATGGTTTTCGATAAAAAGTACCCACCATTGGAGAAATAATATTTGTTATACCTTCTTCACTCACTTCCGATGGTATCGTCTCATTTTTTTCGACTCTTACAGTCGGTATTTCTGTTTGTGGCACTTTAGTTTCCTGCATAACCTCATTTGTTGTTACATTTTGTTCTGCTTTAAGAGGCTGTTTTCCGGAGTCAACTTGCTTTTTTAATGTGATTGATGAGCCATTATTTTCATACGTTAATTCACTAATAGATGATTGATCAATTAAACGAATGATTTCTCTAAGTTCTTGGACTTTCATTACTTCAACTCTCCTTTTATTTTTTATGTCCTATCTAGTTTAACATATTTTTTTACAATTGACTTTAATTTATCTATACTAGGATAAATTTGATAATTTCAAGCCCGTATGAGGCAAAGGTTTAAAAAGTTCAAAAAAGAAGTACCCCACCAAATCTTGTATAATGATAGTTAGAGAATACTATCCAAAAAGACTGGAGTCATACTTCCCATGACCATTATTCTAAACGGTAGTTTACTTAGCATCCAAGAACTTTACGATAGGTAACCTACCTAAAAGTATGATGCCATGATTATTTCTATTTTCATTCGATATGTAGAACGTATCCCGTTGTTTGTGGGATGCGAAGTGAAGCCGGTAATTACAAAAAACAATAATTTTCAAATATACATTTAGGTATTCTGTTAAACTTAAATTTTTAAAAAGAGTAATTATGAAATTAATTCACCTTATCAGGGTTAAACTAACAAATTGAAATAAATAAACCAGATGCAAAGTAACTGCACCTGGTTAGGCATTATCCTTTAACTGGTTGAAAATTAACATCGACTTGGTCTATCCCAATTTCATCCCTTACCATTTGCATAATATGTACTGCCGCCTCTTTTGATAAATGATCTGTTATTATATGAACATGAACTTTATCTTCTTCTGCCCGTACTAACACGTCTTCATAGGCCTCATCCGTTGATAAAATAGTTTCTCTTAAAATAGATTCCTTTGATTCTAAATTTTCTAAGACATTTATTTCCTCTAATGCCTCATTAATTTCATTGGCAGAGACATTGTTTGCTGCTATGACTTCTAGTAAGCGTTCTTTTTGTAAATTACGTTTATCTTGGAGTTCCATGCGCACTGTTGTAAAAAATTCACTCCCATTTAAATTTTCTACTTCCTCATATTCAATTTCTGAAGTATCATAAGTTGGATCTTGACTTACTGATTGCTCACCTTCATTTTCGTCTTCTACAATATAAGCATAATCATCTTTATCGGACAAAATATAATATGCACTTAAAACAATCATTAAACTTAACATCGTTAATAACCATACTGTTTGTCTTTTTATCAAAATATTCTCCCCTCTCATTTAGACATAATAGAAATTTTATAGGTTGGTACACCCAGTACTTTCGCAACTGCATCGATGATCAATTTCTTCGTATTTGGACTTTCAGCTCCTTTCGCTATGATGAGAACCCCTCGTATTTCTGGCTTTTTTGTTTGAATTAACAAAGGTTTCTCTTTGTCACCTTCCCTAACAACAACTAATCTCGATTCATTCGTTTCATCCTCAACTTGTCTCATTCCACCATTTTGGTCCGTTTCATTGGAAAGTTGTTTGCCAAGTGTTAAATCTTTTTCATATACATTTACATTGGTAGAATCAATATTAACCATCACTTCAACTTCAGATATGTAGCTCATTTGATTTAACAGTTGTTGTAATTTACTTTCATAACTTTTTTCCATTTCGTAGACATCTGTTACTAAGGGATTATTTTGTTTTACTTCAATGCTGTTTTGTTCAACAAGTGACTGATCAAAACTAGAAGGTTCCTTTTCATTGGTAGTTAATTGATTACTGAAAACCATCAAAAAAACACCTACTAATGCTATCAGAACAAGATAACGTCTTTTTTTATTATTCATTATATTAGAAAATAATTGTTTTAACGTTGAATACCATGTAGATTTCACTACTCCCCTCCCCCCCATACAACATTAATATGTTCATATTGAATTCCCCATAATTTGCTTAATTCCCCTTGTATAGCTTTTGTATTAACAGTTAAATTATCTTCATGTTGTTTTTTTGTAGAAATTATTACTGGCTCAATTTGTGAGTTATGATCACTTTTCTCTATGGGACTGATTGTTACATTGAATTGTTGAATGCTATCATTGTCAAATTCATTATTAAATTCAAATTGCAAATCAGTGATTTTAACATCGTATAGGTTGTCTAGTACTGAATTAGCTTCCTCCATTAATTTTGATTTAGCTTGTTTTAATATATATGCACGTTGTTCCGCTTCTATTTCATTTTTTTGAAAATCGTAAGAAATTGGTTGATTAAATGTCTCTCGATTGGATTGCTCAATAAAGGATTCTGCCTTATTTACCTCCTTAAATACATCGATTGAAAACAAATATAGTAATGGTTGGGTAAAAATTAGAAATAATATAAATCCAAAGACAAGATAGACATACTGTTTCATTTTGGTTTCCGGGAGTAGAGCATCGATAATTGTAGCAATAATAATAAAAATAATAATTCGTAATATCCAATTTGAAATAATTGACATAATGAACACCTTATCTCATTAATAAAGGTAAATTAGTAGCAATGGATAACAACACGATAACTAAAAAAAACATAAATGTAACGGAGATAAGACAAGCGAACAGGTAAACAATATATGTACTAACCATTTGTAAGCTAGTAATGATTGAATGATTGCCAAGTGGTTGTAGCAAGGCAGCAGCCAATTTATAGATGAATGCAATGACTAGCACTTTAATTGCTGGAAAAACTGCAATTAAACATATGATAATCACCCCTAAAATGCCGATTGTGTTTTTTAATAATAAGGTCGCAGATAAAACGGTATCAGCAGCTTCGGTAAATGTGCGTCCAACGACTGGTATAAGATTACCTGTTATAAATTTTGTTGTCTTAAGTGCAACTCCGTCTTGAATGGCTACAGATACCCCTTGCACGGATATTATCGCTAAAAATATTGTTAAAAAAACAACTAATATACCCATACCAATCGTTCTTAGGAGTGTTGCTAATTGTGTCACCTGAAATTTCTCATTTATTTGACTTACAATTGATAAAATAACGGATAAATAAAGCAATGGAAAAATAATGTTTGAAACAAGTATCCCACTTGAGTGAATCATTAATAAAATAAGCGGATGAAAAAAAGAAATCGTCATAACTTGTCCAAAAGTGGCAATTAGACTAAACATTAATGGCAGTAGTGCTATTAAAAAATGACTCATCACATCAATCGTCTCTTTTATATATGTATAAACAAGATGAAAGCTGTTAATTAATATCGAGATTAACACGATATAAATAATAAAATTTGCGATGTTATAAATGACCCGATTGTTAAATGCTGTGTACATCATATGTAAAATGGTAGATAATAATGTGACTAACAATAATTTACTTAATAATTTACCATTCTCAATAATTTCAAATAAAATGTAACTCATGATCCCTTTAAATATTGATTGAAAAGAAATGGATTGGTTTCCTTTTATTAGTTCTATTAAGTTTTTTTCTTTAAAGGCAGGTAAATAATTTCCATATTCATTATGTAAATTACTCCAATACCTTTTAATTTCTTCCAAGTCCAATGATTGGACTAAGTTGTCCCCTATTTCATCATCATTTTCAATATTAGTAGGCAATTCTTCAATAGCATGCACTTTATAAGGTAATGGTAACAAAATGAGCATAATACCAAAAATTATAATGAATTTTAATCTGTTATCCATCCATTCATTATGTCTCCTTTATTTAAAGGTGTTTAATTAGGAATAAATCTTAACATAGTTTCAATTACAGCCTGTATAATCGGGATAGCCAATAAAAGTATAAATAACTTACCAGCTAATTCTATTTTCGAAGCAAGAGCACTCATCCCAGCATCTTTTACGATGTTGGCTCCTATTTCAGTAACATAAGCAATACCAATAATCTTTAACAATGTTTGCATATAGATTGATGGGACAGATGCCCTTGACGAGAGATCCTTAATGACATAAATAATAATACTTATTTTATGGATGACAAATAGAAAAATGATAAGACTAGAGATTATAATGATAAATAGTGCAATAGATGGCTGAGTTTCTTTCAAAATAATGTAAATAAATGATGCGAGAATTCCGAATAAAACTAATTGCATCATTTCCATATCGTTATAACCCTTTAAGTAAAAATACAGATTTAATTTGTTGAAAAACATTAGCGAGATGTGTCATGACGATTAAAAGTACGATAATAAAACCGACTAAAGATACGAATTGAGCGATATCTTCTTTATCCATTTGTTTCAAAATCGTATGAATAAGGGCTGTGATAATACCAATTCCGGCAATTTGAAATAAAATCGTTGCATCGAGCATAAATGATGCTCCTTTCTGTTAAAAAAGCAAAATAACTATTAAAACTCCAATTAATATTCCTAATATGATTGACATTTTCCCGAATTTACGATGTTTATCTATCGCTTCATCTAATTGACTTTCCAAATAGTGAATCGATAATTGTATTTGTTTTTTTTGTTGATACAAATGATACATCCCAATATATTTTCCAACTTGCTTTAGTATGACAAGGTCCTGCTCTTGTAATGCTGTTATATGGTGCAAAAGTTCAACTTGTTCACACCACATTTCAAAAAAATCATCAATATTTGTAGATAGTAAATTATTTAACCGTTCGTAAAATAGAGATAAGGGAAATAAATAATTATGGCTTAGTTTTTCAAAAATATCTTTTAGTGTAGTTTGACTATATTCCATTTCTGTTTCTAATAATTGAAGTGATTGAATACATAGTCGCAAATGGGAAACACGGTGACGATATTTATTACTTATATCCATACCTACTAATGTTGATGTACCTATAATTAATAAACTGGCGATCATTTTCATTGTCTTTTAACGATATGTGAGGATATAAGAGAATTTGATTCATTGTAGATTTGAATCATTTGATTTTGCTGATTTGCTTTTCCTAATAAAATAATCCGTTGGAATAAGTTTTGTCTCATTAGTGGTTTTATAAAAGGTTGATGGCGTAACATATTGATAGTAGAGCCATGAACTGAACAAATAATGGACACGCCAGCATTAACTGCCTCTAGTATTGCTTCAGCATCAGCTTTCTTTCCAATTTCATCAACGATTAATACATCAGGTGACATTGAACGAATCATCATCATCATCCCATCTACTTTTGGACAAGCATCCATCACATCTGTTCTTAAGCCAACTTCATGCTGGGGAATCCCATCTTTACATGCAGCAATCTCAGATCTTTCATCAATAATAGCCACTTTGTTCATCGGCAATTGGTTAGCACCATTGCCTATTAGTCTCGCTAAATCCCTAATCATCGTTGTTTTACCAGATTGTGGCACTCCAATAATAACTGTATTTAAGTATCTATCCTCATGATATAAATAAGGAAGTAAAGGTGTGGCTACATTTAAAATTTGTTTAGCAATACGAATATTAAAATAAGTTATTTGGTTAATTCTATTAATTTTCCCGTGATGAGTAATTACCTCACCTGCAATACCGACTCGATGTCCACCAGCAATCGTTATATATCCTTCTCTTAATTCATCCTCCATTCGATATAAAGAATGTTCACTTAATTGATTTAATAAAAAGAAGCTCTCCTTTTGTGTAAACAAAGTAGAAGGCAACCACTCGATATGATTTCGAAAACATATTTCAATCGGTCGGTTTAATCGTAATCTAATTTCCTCTAATTGGTCCCATTTGTCTTTTACTGATTGATTAAGAAGTAACTTTATATAATCCGGGAATAAGCGAATAATTTCATCCATCATGTCACTACCTTGTTCAAAAGTTCCTTATTTAAAACTATGCTTGTACGACAAATATATGCAAAAAAACAACCCATTTATAGGGTTGTTTCTTCATTAATGTTAAATTTTTGCTTAAATTTAGTTTTTGCGGGAAACGTATTTTCCATCATCTGTACTAATGACTAAAGTATCTCCCTGATTAATAAATAACGGTACTTGAACAACATGACCTGTTTCTAACGTTGCTGCTTTCGAACCACCACTGACCGTATCACCTTTTAAACCCGGTTCTGTTTCTGTCACTATTAATTCAACGTTATTAGGTAGTTGAACGCCCAATATTTCTTTATCAAATACCATCATATCTACATTCATATTTTCAGTGATAAATTGTAATTCATGTTCAATTTGACTTGTTGGTAATTCGATTTGTTCATAAGTATTTGTGTCCATAAATGCATGCATGTCACCAGAAGCATATAAATATTGCATTTTTTTATGTTCAATGTGAGCACGTTTTATTTTTTCACCTGCACGGAAAGTTTTTTCCTGGATATTCCCATTACGAAGGTTTCGTAATTTTGAACGAACAAAAGCAGCCCCTTTACCTGGTTTTACATGTTGAAACTCCATTACTTGCCAAATATTACCATCAAATTCAACTGTTACCCCTGTTCTAAAATCATTTACAGATATCATTTATTTCTCTCCCTGTTATTTTACATATTATAGTTGTATAAATTCCTTGTTTGCAAAAGTTAGCCGTTCATTTCCATTTTCAGTTAAATAAATATCATCTTCAATACGGCATCCGCCAACATTGGGAATATATATACCAGGCTCTACAGTAACTACCATATTAGTTTGTAAAATTGTACTTGATCGAATGGATAATGCTGGTCCTTCATGTACTTCCATTCCAAGACCATGTCCTGTTGAATGTCCAAAAAATTGACCATATCCTTTTTTCTTTATCACATCTCTTGTTAAGGCGTCTGCCTCAATACCAGTCATTCCAGGTTTAATATGTTTAATACCTTGTTTTTGCGCATGTAATACAGTTTCATAAATTTCATATAACTGGTCGGAAATATTTCCAACGGCTATTGTACGGGTTATATCCGAACAATACCCTTCATATAAAGCACCGAAATCTAATGTTACGAGTTCACCAGATGTAATCACTTTATCAGATGCTATCCCATGTGGTAAAGCGGACCGGAAGCCAGAAGCAACAATTATATCAAAACTGGATGAAGTAGCACCATTCATACGCATGAAAAATTCTAGCTCATTAGCAACTTCAATCTCAGTAACACCTTCTTTAATGACATTTAAAATATGCTCAAAAGCATCATCAGCAATTTTAGCAGCCTTTTTTAATCTTTCGATTTCATCATCACTTTTTATGATGCGCAAACTTTCAATAATCCCTTTTGTAGGAATAAGAGTCGAAGAAAACAATTCTTTATATGTCATATAAGTTTCATAAGTGACATGCGCCTGCTCAAAACCAAGTGAATCAATGTTTTTTTCATCAATCTGTTTTGCAATTTCTTCATTAATTAGTGTTTTATGTTCGATGATTGTAAAATGTTTCACTTCTTTTTTTGCTTGTTCAACATAACGAAAATCTGTTATAAAAAGTGCTTCATCTAAAGTGATAATTATTGTACCTGCTGTGCCAGTAAAACCTGATATATAACGTCTATGTATAGGGTTAGTAATTAATAAACCATCTAACTTTTTTTCTTTTAACACTTCTCTTACTTTATTTATCCGTTCCATAATATCCTCCATCATTAGAATAACATAGTATTATTTTATCATAGATAAAGGATTACTAATACTTATTTTGCTCCGAAAGTAATTGTTCTGTTTCCATTTTATAGGCAAAGGAAATAGAATACCCAACAAATAACCCATATAAAACAAATAAACATAAACTGTTAATAGACTGATGAACTGTTTGTTTATTAATAATATAATTTTGGTTTAAAAACATAGAAAATAACGCATAAATAATTAACCATAAAACAACACCAAATATAGCACCGACATACCATTTACTTATTTTTTTGGCAATGACATAATAAACTATCGCAATTAAAATTGATAATACACTAATGATTAATAATAAAAAAACTTTGCCATACCAATGGGTGACCAGGCTAAAAAAGCCATATTTTAACTTTAATGATGCCACCATATACTTATCAATTAATTTAAAATAGGATAAAAAGTAATACAAAATCCCAAAAACAATGCCACCTATCCATCCAATGAATAAGGTACGACGAAAAATGCTTTGATTTACTTTTTTTAATGAATTATAATGATTACTCATGTACTGTAACCTCCTTCTTATTCATTTTACCCAAATAATAAAAAAGAATGAGTATGGAAGTGTGAACACTAGTGTAATGATTAAATATTTAGTAAAATATAAATGAGGTTGGTGATAAACATTGGGTAATAAATCGACAGCGTATGGGGGACAGGCGTTAATTGAAGGAGTCATGTTTGCCGGTAAAAACTCTTTCGTCTCCGCTATTCGTAGAAAAGACCGAACAATTGAATATTTTGAACTAAAAAGGGAAGAATCTAACGTAACGAAAAATTTGAAAAAAATACCTTTGTTGCGCGGGATTGTCGCATTAGTTCAGGCAAGTGCAAATGGGGTAAAACATCTGGACTTTGCCTCAGATAGATACGATATTGATCCTGCGGATGATGATAAAATCCGGGAAGAAAAGAAAACCTCAAAACTAGTGATGATTTTAGGGATTGGTTTCATTGGTGTATTATCGTTTATTGTAAGTAAATTAATTTTTACCGTGACTCCAGCGATTGTTGCTAATTTCTTCCAAGCATATATTTCTTCACGTTTTGGCCAGGTATTATTGGAAAGTCTATTTAAATTAATTTTGTTACTTGGGTATATATATATCGTTTCTTTAACTCCTATTATAAAACGGGTGTTTCAATATCATGGCGCAGAACATAAGGTGATTAACGCCTATGAGAATAAAGTTCCATTAACCGTTGAAAATGTCCAAAAACAATCTAGACTGCATTACCGTTGTGGTTCAAGTTTTATCCTGTTTACTGTCATTATCGGAATCATTGTATATATGTTTGTTGCAACTGATCCATTATGGTGGCGTATTGTTAACCGCATCTTTTTAATTCCAGTTGTCATAGGATTATCTTTTGAAGTTTTGCAATTAACAAATAAGGTTAGAGAGATACCAATACTTAAGGTACTAGGGTACCCTGGTCTTTGGTTGCAATTATTAACGACAAAAGAACCTGATGACGATCAAGTTGATGTTGCTTTACATTCATTTAAAAAGGTTTTGGATAATGATGGGTTGAAGGTCGATTCAAAAGATGAAGGTGAGGTACCGTTACCTTCTTAATGGAAAGGAGGAGTGAAGATGAGACATAATAAATTGCAATTTATATTGTATATATTAATATTGTTGGCAATTATTGGTGTCGTTTCTTCATTAATTCAAAATCCAAGCAGTTTTTTAGTACAAATTTTTATGATGATTGTGATTGCTTTTGTCGTTTTTCTCATATTTTCATTTATAATGCAACGAAGAAATCCCCAGGCAAATAGTGAAATGAAAAAATATCGCCAGGCAGTGAAACAATCAAAGGAAAAATATAAAAAACAACGGCCACTTCAAACTGTAAAACGAAATCAACCCTCTTCAGTAAAAATGAAAAAGAAGCGGATAAAACGCCCTTCCCATTTACGGGTTATTGAAGGTAAGAAAAAAGAATCTTAAACAGGTTCAAATCGAGCAACAGCTAACTTGCTCGATTTTTTATTTAAATGATTGTATAAATTCATCTGTTTTTTGTTTTCCAATTTGAATGCATGCATTTTTTTCTTCCTGAGTAATCGATAAATCCGTCGTTTTTACATTTTTAACTGGTAAAAATACAACATTTTTCTGTTTCGATTTTGAAATATAACGTGTATCATGAGCATGTAACATAGCAATAAAAATAGAATGCAACAAATCTAAGGCATTTTTAATTTCTTGTGGTTTAATATTGTCTAATGAGTCTTGTAACGTAAATCCAATCGTTTGGTTTTCCTTATATTTCTTTCGTTGATTAAAGATCCATAAAGGAAAATTACTTAATATGCCACCATCTAGAAAATAACGTTCTTCTGAGTGATGATCTTTCCACTTTTTCGGCATAAAAAAATATGGAAAACTGGCACTCATTCTAACAGCGGTTGCAACCTTTAAATCCTTTTTCTTTAAACCATATAGTCGATTAATATCGTCTGGAAAAATGACGAGTTTACCTAAAGTAACATCACTGACAATGATTTTTAATTTCTCATCCGAAAGATCTGCAAAAGTATAAATTCCCTTTTTGGCGAGTACTGAAAATAACCACTTTTCAAATCGGTCACCTTTGTATATGCCCATTTTAAAATACAATAAAAGCCATTTACTAAATGGGATTGTTTTACTAATATAAGGTAAATCCAAAAATTGTTTTAGTTGCAAATTATTTAATAAAAGATAAATTTCATCTTCACTATAACCAGCGGCAACTAAAGAAGCAATAATTGCACCGGCTGATGTGCCGGCAACCCTTTCAATCTTGTAATCATTATTTTTAAGACTTTGTAGTGCCCCGATAAAGGCAAATGCTTTCACTCCACCTCCTGAAAAAACGCAGTCAATGTTCATGTTAACCACCTCATAGATTAGATATGATTATCATATGTATGCAATAAATTTTATAAAGGGTCACATGCCTATATTTTAAATTTAAAATGATGTTTAGTTATAATTAACCTTAACTAAAAATTTACAAATTGTATTAATTATTGAATCAATTTATAATTACTCCTTTTAAAAAGTTACGGTTTAACTGAATTTCCTAATGTAAATTTAAAAATTATTATGGTTTTCTGTAATTGTCAGCAACTTGCATCTGATTTTGTAATGCATGATTTTACGGTTCACTGCTTATGTTGAAGCATTATAAATAAGTGTAGATATTAAAATTATATTATCGTTAATGTTAATGTAAACTTGATTGTCGTATATTGGTGGTCACAGGAGTATTTCCTGGTCTTTTTGGATAGTATTGGTTAACTACCATTTTACAAAATTCTAGGGGGTACTCCCCTTTTTAATTTTTTAAACACTTGCCCCATATGGGCTTGGAATGATGAAATTTATTCCATTAAAAAATCTATACAATTTAACTGTATAGATGTAAAATATAGTATTATTTTATTAAATTTTATTCATTTATAGTGTTTAGCCTTTTTAATGCTTCCAATCTATTTTCATCTTCTTTAAAATAATCTACTAAGTCTGATATTCTGTCGATAGAATTCCAACTTAAATGATGTTCAATTCCCTCAACGTCATCGTAAATATTTTCTTTTTCAACTCCGATTATTGCCAAGAATTCTTCTAACAACTCATGTCTAAACACTAGTCTCTTTCCAATTTTATTACCTTTTTTAGTTAAAATAAATCCACGGTATTTCTCATAGTCTACAAAATTATCTTTATCTAATTTTTGGACCATCTTTGTCACAGAAGATGGATGGACATCTAGTGCTTCCGCTATATCAGTTACTCTTGCATAGCCCTTCGTATTAATTAAATTATATATTTGCTCAATATAATCTTCCATGCTTGGTGTTGGCATGAAATACCTCCTCTTGAGTAAGTGAAGCTATGTTTCATATATTTATCATATCGTAATCATATATTTTTGACAACTATAAATAAAATTATATCCCTTCAATTTAATTGAATTAAAGAAACAATTTTTCAACGGTGGCAAATGTTTGATTTGGATTATATTTAATGTTCAATATGGTGTATTAATATAAAGTTTGATCATTTTCTTCTTTTGGACTGTAACATTTGCGCCCTTTTCTGGAACAATTATATTGTCATTTAACTTGTAATTGTTGTTTTCCATAGGGGGCTCTTCATTCCTTAAATCGTTTCTGTATTTTCTTTAAACTATGACACGATTAGTTATACAAATCAAAAAAGCCGATTTCCAAGTTGGGAATCGACCTTAAAAAATCCTTTTTAACTTATTAAAGCGTAACAATATTCGGACCATTTTTAGTAAGGATAATCGTAGTAAAAAAGAAATAAAATGTAAAAAAGAGTCCATAGAATAGACTCCCAAAATCAAGAATTTATTTTCTGTCACGCTTTCACTTTTCTATAAATGTTGACTATTTATCCCCTGTCGTAGTCAATGATTCTCATTATGAGAATCAAAAAGCATTAGATATGCAAAAAACTCAGGTGTATCTTGATTAACATGAAATGTGTCGATTCCACGTTCAATAATCATATCCACTTTTAGTTCTTCGCAATTGGAGGTTATTTCATTTAACCGGGATTCAATAATGACAAGTATTCTTTCATTATCAGACGAAATCCTCATATGATTGTAGTAATGATCACTTTTTTTATTTCTTACTACTTCATACGAAATGAAATTTAACTTATCCAAGTTAGATGTTATAGGGTCGTTTTTGTGTACATAAATATGGTTAATCATTGTCATTTTTAAGAAAATAGCTTCGGATTCTGATAATTCCGTTTCGACAATATCTAATTTATTTTGAAATGCGGAGATAACTTCATTAACTGATTGTAATGGTCGAATCTCTTGGGAATATTGCTGCTTCAAATATGTTTTATATTCTTCATGATCCACGTCATCACCTCAATAAGCAAAATAACCTCTTACGGATATCATATCCTAAGAGGTTATTTCAATAATCTATATTTTAAAACTACATTGAATCCCAGCTAAGCCCCAAGTCGGGGATTCCAATCAGGGCATTCCCACCATCGCCACGCTAAGAGGAGGGAGTTTTCTGACTATAATGCCAATAAATTAGAGTATAGAATTTATAATCCACATTTTAATTGTGCTCCACAACTCGTACATGTGTTACAACCACCAACTTCTGCAACATGTCCTTTACGACAGACCGGGCATTGATCGCCAATTTCAGAGCCAATTGTTACATTAGTATTTTTTAACTCTTGAATAGTATCCATAATAACGACCTTTTGTTGTACCCTGTCTTCATATTCATCATATAATACTTCATCGAAGTTCAGTTGGTTATCCATTTCTGTTTGTTCAGCTTTTAAAGTGAGTACTTGAGAATCCCGGCTACCATCTACGTAAACAGTCCCACCTTTAGCACCACCACGATAGAGTCTTTCATAAACACTTTGTACCTGTTCAACCGTATAACCTTTTGGTGCATTGACAGTTTTTGAAATAGAACTATCTATCCAACGTTGTATAACACACTGTGTATCCGCATGTGCCTCCGGGGTTAGTTCCATTGCTGAAATAAACCACTCTGGCAGTGAATTAATATCTTTATCAGGATGTTCATCTAAATATTCTTGCACAATTTTCGCATTCACTTCAATGAATTTACCCAGTCTACCACTTCGGAAATATGAAAAGGAGAAGTATGGTTCCAAACCTGTACTTACACCCACCATAGTACCAGTTGATCCGGTTGGTGCTACAGTTAACAAATGTGAATTACGAATTCCGTATTCAAGTATGTCTTGACGTATATCGTCTGGTAATTTTTTCATAAATCCTGTATTAATAAATGCTTCCCGCAATGCCCTTGTTTCATCCTCATTGTCTCCTATTAGAAATGGAAAGCTTCCCTTCTCTTTGGCAAGTTCTATGGAGGCACGATACGCTGAAACAGCAATTGTTTTAAAGATTTCATCAACTAGTTCATTACCTTTTTCCGAACCATAAGTTGTTTCACAATAAATTAATAAATCATGTAATCCCATCACACCAAGACCGATTCTTCTTTCACCGAGGGCTTGTTTTTTATTTTCTGATAAAAAATATGGTGTGGAATCAATAACATTATCTTGCATACGAACACCAATAGCGACAGTTTCTTTTAATTTCTCATAATTGACTGTTTTATTTTCCTTGTCAGCCATTTCAGCTAAATTAACAGCAGCCAGGTTACAAACTGAGTAGGGAGCCAACGGTTGCTCGCCACAGTTATGAACTACCATTCCATTGGCAATTAATGAATCTGTTACTGGTTCAGTGATGTCATAAACCTCAACTTCCGGCCCTTCGGTCACACTTTCAACAACACTTATAAATTTTTCTCTTTTGCGTGAAGAAAGTGGGACTAATTTTAATGCTTCTTCTTTTCTTGTAATATATTTAAAACCGATGATTTCTTTGAACACTGCTAAATTATTGCCAGATATAATTAGTTCATAGAATGGATGGCTATTATATACACGTTCCTTCCCATCAACGGTTACATAATGAAATTGTGCTTGATTTGTTTTATGTCGGCTATATATCTTCCCATGGATTCCAAAGTTTAATAATAAAAGTTGTACATCTTGTAATAACTTTTTAGACGATGATGTTAATCTGGCTGTACGTCGGTTAGGATCATTTGTATAGACAGTCCCATCTGCAGAAAATAAAGCACGAAGATAAGTAATGACTTCTTTTTCACTACTAGTGTAAATAATATTTGGTACTCGTTTATCAAACGGTTTACATCTTTTCACACCATAATTTTCTAACGTTTTTGTAAATTGTTTACTATTATACCCAATTTGAAAAGTTCCATTTTCTCTTTCGTGAATTTTAGCTTTAAGACCACTAATCTCTTCCCCAGCATCTATTATTTTTGAAATAATTTCAACATCTTCTTTACCAAAAACCATTCCTACCCTACCATCTTTAGCTAACCAACCATCTCCTGTTAGCCAACCAAGGAACAATGCCATATCTTGCCCTATTGTTTCATCTATGGAAAACATTCCTTGCCCTGATTGAATATAAACGATATCTTCATTTTTTAAGTCTTTCGCTTCTATCCAACCTTTTTCAGTATAAATCCTATGTTCAGGTGTTACTTGTAATTCTTGCCCATTTTTTAAATTGATTGTTAATGTTTCTCTTATGCCTGTTGGAAAAACGGTTGCTTGTCTCATCGTCGTCCCCGGAACTTGATAACTTCTGCCGTTGACAACTTGCTCTGCTTCATATAAACGATTGTCTGTAGCAACCTGGAAATTATTCTTTCCTACTTTTTCATACAATTCTTCAATAGTCATCAAACCAAACTCAGTTGATATTCTTGTATCAGGGTGAAAACACGGATTAGTCGCCACTACTTGTTGTCCATAACTTGCTGCATTAGTCTGTTCATTAGCATTATCGATGAAGAAAATACCCGGTTCCGCTGAATATGTGGCACAAATATTTATTAAATTCCATAATTCCTTCGCGCGAATTGTTCGGTAAATACGAACCCGATGTCCTTTTTCTTGCCATGCACGCACATCACCAATCTCATGCCACGTATTATTATAGATTGCCATTTCCTCTTGGTTATAGTTTTCAACATCTGGAAAGCGCAATTCATAATCAGTATCATTTTCAACTGCTTCCATAAATTCCTTCGTTAAACAAACAGATATATTAGCACCAGTTAAAAAGTCTGAATGATGGACACTATACGTACCACCCGTCATTAATTTTTGTTGTGCCTCTTTAATTGCCTCGCGAGTAAATCCACCCAAACCAGGCATTGCTTTGTAATTAACAATTCCTTGATACAAATCTTGTTCCGTTTCAGTTAAAGGAGTAAAATTTAATTTTTCATTTGCTAATTGTTTAATTTGCCCATCTTCGGTATTTTCAATTAAATATCTTAAAATCCTTGGATTTTGCATTTTGGAAATAATAAATTCAACAATGTCTGGATGCCAGTCTGCAAGCATGATCATTTGTGCCCCTCTACGGGAGCCACCTTGTTCAACGAGGTGAGTTAATTTTGCAATATCATCGAGCCATGAAACTGATCCAGAAGACTTCCCATTAACACCCTTTGCAAGCGTATTGCGTGGCCTTAATGTTGACCCATTTGTACCTACACCTCCACCACGTGACATTATTTCCATCACTTGTTTACGATGGTCGGAAATTCCCTCACGTGAATCCTTAACAAATGGCATGACATAACAATTAAAATAAGTCACATCAGTTTCGGAACCTGCACCATAAAGTACCCTGCCAGCAGGAACGAAATTTAAATTGGAAAGTTCTTTTGAAAAATCTTGAAATACTTTTTCTTGTATTTCTTTTGTTTTTTCAACTGATGCTAAGCCAGTTGCATTACGTTTTGCAATTTGCTCGTAATATATTTCTAACGGCTTGTCAATCACATTTAAAGAACGAGTTACAATACCTGTTTCTATTTCTGACTGATTTTCTAGCACATGGAGAAATTCCTCTGACACCTTAATACTAGCTTCATTAGTTTCCCAGTTAATCGATTCGATGATTCCATAACCACGGGCCGGAAATTTAGGATCTGCTTTAACAGTTAATACGACAAAATCCCCGATTTTTAGCGTTTTCTTTTCTGTATCTTTAAATGCGTAACGATCAAGCATAACCAATCTCGATACACCTTCATGTGTCATTTTCATTTCAGATGAAATTGGATGAACTTGCGGAAATAATTTAATATCTTCATTTAACTGCTGCACATTAATTATTTCCTTAGATTTTGTTAGAACCGACATCGTTATTCGCTCCTTCTCTTTTCTATGTATAAAATAATATTCTACTAGTAATATACACAATTATGATAAGAAAATCAATATGTTGTGTAAAAATAATTCTAATTTACTATATATTGTATTGTCAAGCAATTTAAATGAACAAATAAATGTTAATATTTCCATGTAAAAGGTAAAAAAATAGTTTGAAGAATAGAAAGAAATTTGAAAAAAAGTATTATTATTCATATAATTAAAATGGTATGAATTTGAGAAACTTCGCTAAAATGCATGATTGCAATTATTGTTGACAATATATTATAATGAATACAAATTTATTGTCATATACTTTACAATGGAATAAAGGCATTATAAAAGGGAGTTATTATATAAATATGGAGGATTAAAGATGACAGCTTACTTAATTATTGTTTTAGTCATTTTAATTGGATATACAATTTTCCGTCATTTTCGACAAAAAGCTTTTACAAACATGTTAACTCAGGAACAATTTATTGAAGGATATCGAAAAGCACAATTAATTGATGTAAGAGAACCTTCAGAATTTGATAAAGGTAAAATTAGAGGGGCAAGAAATATTCCCTTAACCCAATTAAAACAACGCTTAGTTGAGCTTAGAAAAGATAAACCAGTCTATTTATATTGTCAAAATGTTAGTCGTTCACAAAGGGCTGCAGCGATATTACATAAGCATCATTATGAAGATATCAATGTATTAAAAGGTGGGTTTAAAAGATGGACCGGAAAAATTGATCAAAAGTAAATATTATTTGCAAAAAATTACTTTTAGATCAAAACTACTAGATAAATAGAACTTATAGTATTCTTTGATTTGATAGTTCCTTTAGTTTATGGATAACTTCACACTTAAAAATGCCAACAACAATTTTATAATTTGTTATTGGCATTTTTCCTGAATGTATTTAGTTTTTAGTCATTTAATAGTTATAATTTTAAACTTGTTATAATGACAATTTATTCATGTTTATTTTTCGAATATCGTAATACCGGTTTTCTAGCTGCTAGGGTTTCATCCATCCGCTTCACGACAGTATTATGTGGCGCTTCTTGTACTAATTCTGGATTGCTTTCTACTTCATCAGCAATTTTTAACATCGTATGAATGAAATCATCTAAAGTTTCTTTCGATTCAGTTTCGGTAGGTTCCATCATCATTGCTTCCTCTACATTTAGTGGGAAGTAAATGGTTGGAGGATGGAAGCCATAATCTAATAACCGCTTAGCCATATCTAACGTCCTAACGCCAAGTTTCTTTTGTTTATTTCCGGATAAAACAAATTCATGTTTACAATGTTGTGAATATGGCAGTTCGAATCTTTTCTCTAATTTTCTCATCATATAATTAGCGTTTAGTACTGCATATTCGCTCACTAATTTCAAACCTTCTGGTCCCATTGACCGAATATAAGTGTAAGCTCGTAAATTAATTCCAAAATTCCCATAGTAAGGTTTTACCCTTCCAATCGATTGTGGACGGTCATAGTCCAATGTAAATTTGTTATCCAGTTTCGTAATAACTGGTTTGGGTAAAAACTTTGATAATTCTTCCGTTACACCGATTGGACCTGACCCCGGTCCCCCACCACCATGTGGTCCCGTAAATGTTTTGTGTAAATTTAAATGGACAGCATCAAACCCCATATCACCTGGACGCACGTAACCCATAATGGCGTTTAAATTTGCTCCATCATAGTAAAGTTTTCCACCAGCGTCATGGACAATCTTTGCCATTTCAACAATTTCTGTTTCAAAAAGACCTAATGTGTTTGGATTTGTTAACATTAATGCTGCTGTTTCTTCATTAACTACACTTTTTAAATGGTCTAAATCGACAAGTCCCTTTTCATTCGTTTTTACAGTGACTGAATCGAAACCAGCAACAGATGCTGAAGCAGGATTCGTCCCGTGGGCTGAATCAGGAATAATCACTTTTGTACGTTTTGTATCACCATTTGCTTCATGAAAAGCACGAATCATCATTAGAGCTGTCCATTCACCATGTGCACCTGCTGCTGATTGTAATGACACATGTGCCATTCCGGTTATTTCTGATAATGATGATTGTAGGTCATACATCATTTCTAAAGCACCTTGTACAGTTTCAGGGTCTTGGTATGGATGAATATGACTAAATCCATCTAATCTTGCCACATCTTCATTGATCTTTGGATTATATTTCATTGTGCATGAACCAAGAGGATAAAAACCGGAATCAATACCAAAGTTCCTATTTGACAACCCAGTGTAATGGCGCATTAATTCAAGCTCACTCACTTCAGGTAAATCAGCTAATTCATCACGAATATATAATTGATCAATTTCTTCTTCTAAATTAATTTCCGGCACATCTAACGACGGTAAACTATAACTTTTACGGCCTCTTTTACTCCGTTCAAAAATGAGTGGAAAGTCCTTATTTTTCATTAATATCCCCCATTTCATTTATAAATATATCAATTTCCTCTTTTGTGCGAATTTCTGTCGTAGCGATAAGCATATGATTTTTTAATTCAGAATAATGTTGACTTAAATCATATCCACCAATTATTTTTTTCTCAAATAATTTTTTATTGACTTCCATAATCGGTTTGTTTAATTTAACGACAATTTCATTAAAAAATGGTCCAGTGAATACTGTTTCTATATTTTTTAATGCTAGTTGTTGCTTCATATATCTGGACTTTTGCATATTTAAATAGGCTGCCTCATGTACTCCATGTTTACCTAAAGATGTTAGTGCAACTGACGTTGCCAATGCATATAGTGCCTGGTTAGAACAAATATTTGATGTGGCTTTATCACGTCGAATATGTTGTTCTCTCGCTTGTAAGGTTAACACAAACCCTCTAACGCCTTCTTCATCGACAGTTTGTCCTACTAAACGTCCGGGGACTTTTCTCATTAGTTTTTTTGTTGTTGCAAAGTACCCACAATGTGGGCCACCGAATTGAGCGGGTATACCAAATACTTGTGTATCTCCTACAACGATATCTGCTCCTAATTTTCCTGGAGGAGTTAAATAACCTAATGCTAGCGGGTTACTAGAGGTAATAAACATCGTTTTAGGGTTTTCCTTAATGATGTCATTGATTTTTTGTAAAGGTTCAATCTGACCAAAAAAATTTGGATACTGAATAACAACACTTGCTGTATCATCATCTAATTCGGCTTTTAAATGATCTAAATCTGTTATCCCATCTTTATAACCAATCTCAACAATTTCCAATTCAAAGCCTTTACCATATGTTCTAATGACATCACGATATTCAGGGTGTACGGCTTTAGAAATAAGAATTTTTTTTCGTCGAGTTTGACCGTGACTTAAATTGACTGCTTCTCCTAATGCTGTTCCTCCATCATACAATGATGAATTCGCTACATCCATCCCGGTTAATTCGCAAATCATCGTTTGGAATTCAAAAATAGCTTGAAGTTCACCTTGTGAAATTTCTGGTTGATAGGGAGTATATGCTG
>DAMCTP010000024.1:38735-47445 GCA_032113595.1 Pseudogracilibacillus sp. | reverse complement strand
CAAGTACAATAAAGTGGAATCAAAAATCTGTCACAAAAAACGTGGCAGATTTTTTCATTACTACGTCATGTCGATAATCGATGTATTGGTAGTAAGTTTAAACCTTTATTAGAAAACGCTATTGAGGAAATTAACAAAACTTTCCCTAAGAAAGTGCCTTGAGGTAATGGAATCGACGAATCAAGGAAATTGATGACTTCAAGGAAAGCCTTAAGGTAATGGAAATGATGAATCCAAGAAAATGATCGGGTTAAGGATAGCGTTGATGGAATAGACGTATCGAATAAAGTTAAAATGTATAATGAAACGGATTTAATGAGCAAACTATTAGCAAGGTGTATAGACAGATGATATAATCAATTCAGATTTAATGATGATGAAATGGAGGAATATTTAATGGCAATTGTTGATGTAACTGATCAGAATTTTGCCCAAGATACTTCTGAAGGTTTAGTGTTAGTTGATTTTTGGGCGCCATGGTGTGGACCTTGTAAAATGATTGCACCAGTGTTAGAGGAGTTAAGTGAAGAGTTAGGCGATAAATTAAAAATTGCAAAATTAAATGTTGACGACAACCAAGAAACAGCTGGAAAATATGGGGTAATGAGCATCCCTACATTGTTGTTAATGAAAGACGGTAATGTTGTCGATCAAGTCATCGGATTCCAACCAAAAGAAGCATTAGAAGAACTCGTAAATAAACATGCTTAATAAATTTTTCATTCATTAACAAAATTATCCCTTGTCATGTTACAATTTGTAACGACAGGGGATTTTACTTTTAAGGTACAAATTGAATTAAATTTGAAAATTAAGTGATAAATAATTACAAAATAAAACAAAAAACATTGATTAAATTATACAAGGGGAAAAAACGATGGTGACTTCATTAAAAGAAAAATTAAGTGTTCTACCAATGAAACCGGGATGTTATTTAATGAAAAATAAACATGACACTGTAATATATGTAGGTAAATCTAAATTATTAAAAAACCGAGTACGTTCATATTTTATTGGTGCCCATGATGAAAAAACCCAACGACTCGTTGCAGAAATTACTGATTTTGAATATATAGTTACAAAATCTGAAATCGATGCGTTAATTCTAGAAATGAATTTAATTAAAAAATATGATCCCCGATATAATGTTATGTTAAAGGACGACAAAAGTTATCCCTATTTAAAAATCACAAACGAAAAACATCCCCAATTGCTAATTACCCGAAAGGTTAAAAAAGATAAAGGAAAATATTTCGGGCCATATACGAATGTCATTGCAGCAAAGGAAACGAAAAAATTATTAGATCGACTTTATCCGTTACGGAAGTGCAACAATTCCCCCGGAAAGTATTGTTTATATTATCATTTAGGACAATGTTTAGCATGTAGTGAAATACAAGTATCAGATGAGACTTATGAAAAAATCATACATGAAATTACTCGTTTCTTACATGGTGGATATTCGGATATAAAAAAAGAATTAAAAATGAAAATGTTCGAAGCAAGTAAGCAACTTAATTTTGAAAGAGCCCAAGAATATAGGGATCAAATGAAACATATTGAAGCAGTCATGGAGCAACAACAAGTTGTGTTAAATGAGCAGATAAATATCGATATATTTGGTTATAGTTTTAATAAAGGATATATGAGTATTCAAGTGTTTTACGTTAGGCAAGGGAAGCTTGTAGAAAGGGATGCATCGATTTTTCCTTTTTATCAAGAGGCAAAAGAAGCATTCGTTAGTTTCATCGGACAGTTTTATTTGCGCGAGAAAAATTTAAAGCCAAAACAAATTTTAGTTCCAGTCGGGACAGATGCAGAGTTACTAGAAGGATTATTAGAAGTGGATGTTCATACACCGTTTAGAGGAAAAAAGAAGGAGTTAGTTAAATTAGCAGAAAAAAACGCCAAAATTGCCTTGGAGGAGAGGTTTTCTCTCATAGAATTAGATGAAAAGAGGACAGTTAAGGCGGTAGAACAATTAGGGGAAATTTTACAAATAGATACACCCCATAGAATAGAGGCATTTGATAACTCAAATATTCAAGGGACAGACCCTGTTTCGGCCATGGTTGTATTTATCGATGGGAGAGCCGATAAAAATGAATATCGTAAATATAAAATAACTTCGGTTACGGGAGCAGATGATTATGAAACGATGAGAGAGGTCATTCGGCGTCGCTATAAACGTGTTTTGACAGAAAAATTACCACTCCCTGATTTAATTATCGTCGATGGTGGAAAGGGACAAATGTCTGTAGCCTTAGACGTATTAGAAAACGAATTTAATTTAGCAATCCCAATTGGGGGGCTAGTAAAAGATGAAAAACATAAAACGGCAGAACTATTATTTGGCAGTCCGCCAACAACAATACCATTGGAAAGACGTTCCAATGAATTTTACCTAGTGCAAAGAATTCAAGATGAAGTTCATCGCTTTGCAATTACTTTTCATCGTCAACTTCGGGGAAAAGGGTTAATTCAATCGGAATTAGATCGTATTCCAGGTATTGGCCCTAAAAGACGTAATCTATTACTAACTCATTTTCACTCTATTCAGGCAATTAAGGATGCAAAATTAGAGGAGATAACGAAATTAGGGATCCCAAAACATGTTGCAAATAATATTCATCACCATTTGAACAAGGAAACTGTTGAATGAGACAGTTCAATGGGAATAATTAACGGTCTTTAATCTAATAATAATGTTTTAAATTCAACTCGATATAGCCTTTCATTTGTTGAGACGGTACATTCAGTGACCCTTTGTGTTAAATGTTGAATTGATTCGGCTAAAAATCCCGCCTCCATCTGAAAATCGATAGGGATAGATGATTGCATTTTATGTACGATTGTATCCGCCATTAAATGAAAAAGCATTTGATTCCTTTTGTCTTTTACTAAATCTAATTGTCCCCATTGCAGTTTTTTGAAGACGGCAAAAATATCATCTAAAGAAGTGATGTCTAGCTGTCTAGCTAAGTTTTTCCCTAAATAGTAAAGAAGTGTTTCCTTTTCAGATCCTAGAAAGCCCGGTAAATTAACATATCTTAATATATCCTGTCCAACAGTTTCAGGGGAAAATTCATCAAGGACAGTTAAGGAAATTCGTTTATTATCCATTATATACATCCTTTTACATTTAAAAATATTAGTGCTAAATATCCAAATCCATTATAGCATAAATGGTAAAATTAAATGTTACTTTTTATGTTTAAATGTCATCAATAGTGGTAAATTAATAGGCAAGAGGTGTGCGTTTTCTTGACGAAATTTATCGTTAACAGTACAATAAATATGTTAAGATCCCTTCGTTTTCATTTGATATACATGGGATCATAAAGCTATGTTTTACATAATATTTTAATAAAAATTTAAAGTTAAGGAGGGAGTAACACATGGGAGAACAGCGAGAATATTACATGAGAAGATTACATTCACTTCTAGGTGTTGTTCCAATAAGTATTTTTGTTGTACAACACTTGGTCGTTAACCACTTTATTGTTTATGGGAAAGATAACTTTAATGCTGCGGCAAACTTTATGCAAAGTCTACCTTTTACCTTAGCATTAGAAACATTTATCATCTATTTACCTATTTTGTTCCATGCTATTTTAGGTGTATATATTGTTTTTGTTACTCGTAATAATGTGAAAAGTTACGGGTATTTTCGTAATTGGATGTTTTACTTGCAACGTATCACAGGTATTATCACGTTGATATTTATTGCCTGGCATGTATGGCAAACGAAAATTCAAATCGCATTTTTTGGAGCTGCATTGGATTATACATTAATGGAACAAATTTTAACTCAACCAGCTTATTTCTGGTTTTATATCATTAGTATTATAGCAGTTGTTTTCCATATGGCTAATGGCCTATGGAGTTTTTGTGTATCATTCGGGATTACACAATCACCACGTTCTCAACTCATTGTTACATACGGAACTATTGTAGTATTTTTAGTTGTTTCTTATATTGGTATTAGAACAATTATCGAATTTGCGTACGGAATATAAAATTTGAAATTAGAGGAGGGAGTCATACGATGAGTAATCGAAAAATTGCAGTTGTAGGCGGTGGTCTAGCAGGATTAATGGCTGTAATTAAAGCCGCTGAAGCAGGTGTTAAAGTAGACTTATTTTCAATTGTACCTGTGAAACGCTCTCACTCTGTTTGTGCCCAAGGTGGCATTAATGGTGCGGTAAATACGAAAGGAGAAGGTGATTCTCCTGACATTCATTTTGATGATACTGTTTATGGTGGGGATTTCTTAGCGAATCAACCGCCGGTAAAAGCAATGTGTGATGCTGCTCCAAGTATCATTCATATGTTAGATAGAATGGGTGTTATGTTTAATCGTACTCCAGAAGGATTGTTAGATTTTAGACGTTTTGGAGGAACCCAGCATCATCGAACAGCTTATGCAGGGGCTACGACAGGCCAACAATTATTGTATGCTTTAGATGAACAAGTGCGTCGCTTTGAAGTAGAAGGATTAGTAACTAAATATGAAGGTTGGGAATTTTTGGGCGCTATCATTGATGAGGAAGGTGTCGGTCGTGGTATTGTTGCCCAAGACATTAAATCACATGAAATAAAATCATTCCCATCCGATGCAACGATTATGGCAACAGGTGGACCAGGCATTATTTTTGGAAAATCAACTAACTCTGTAATTAATACGGGTTCAGCAGCTAGCATTTTATATCAACAAGGTGTGAAATATGCTAATGGAGAATTCATCCAAATTCATCCAACAGCAATCCCAGGAGATGACAAACTTCGGTTAATGAGTGAGTCGGCGCGTGGAGAAGGTGGTCGTGTTTGGACGTATAAGGATGGGGAACCATGGTATTTCCTAGAAGAAAAGTATCCTGCTTATGGCAACCTCGTACCACGTGATATTGCTACTCGTGAGATTTTTGATGTTTGTGTGAATCAGAAACTCGGCATTAATGGTGAAAACATGGTTTATTTAGATTTATCTCATAAAGACTCCAAGGAACTTGATATTAAGCTTGGTGGTATTATAGAAATTTACGAGAAATTTGTTGGGGAAGATCCAAGAAAAGTCCCAATGAAAATTTTCCCTGCTGTTCATTATTCAATGGGTGGATTATGGGTTGACTATAATCAAATGACGAATATTCCCGGAATTTTTGCATGTGGAGAATGTGACTATTCCCAACACGGGGGCAATCGTTTAGGTGCTAACTCTTTATTATCCGCTATTTACGGTGGGATGGTAGCTGGCCCTAAAGCCATTGAATATATCGATGGATTGGAAATTCATGTTGAAGATATGTCTACCGAATTATTTGATGCCCGTGAAAATGAAGAGAAAGAAAAATTCGAGGCATTAATGAAGATGGATGGGGAAGAAAATGCCTATCAGCTTCATAAGGAACTTGGAGATTGGATGACAGATAATGTTACAGTTGTTAGAGAAAATGATCGTTTATTAGAAACCGATAAAAAATTAGAGGAATTATTAGAACGATGGGAAAATATTGATATTACCGATACTTCAAGATGGAGTAATCAGGCAGTTATGTTTACTCGTCAGTTAAAAAATATGATTCATTTGGCACGGGTCATTACAATCGGGGCATATAATCGTAATGAGAGTCGTGGGGCCCACTACAAACCAGAATTTCCAGAACGAAACGATGAGGAATTTTTAAAAACAACTATTGCAACATTTGATAGTGAAAAGAATGCTCCAATATTGACATATGAAGAAGTGGATACGTCATTAATTCCACCAAGAAAGCGTGACTACACGAAAAAAAGTGAAGGGAGTAAAAAATAATGGCTGAACAAAAAACAGTAACTTTTATTATTACAAGACAAGACAGCCCTGACTCCGATCCTTATAAAGAAACATTTCATGTACCTTATCGAAAAAACATGAACATCATTTCTGGACTAATGGAAATTCAAAAAAATCCCGTAAATGCACAGGGTGAAAAAACAACACCTGTGAAATGGGATATGAACTGTCTGGAGGAAGTTTGTGGTGCATGTTCAATGGTCATTAATGGTACGGCTAGACAATCTTGTGCTGCATTAGTGGATCAATTAGAACAACCAATTCGTTTAGAACCGATGAATACTTTTCCAGTAGTACGTGATTTAATTGTAGATCGTGAGAGAATGTTTGATGCTTTAAAACAAATTAAAGCATGGATTCCTATTGATGGAACACATGATTTAGGTCCTGGCCCACGGATGCCCGAGAAAAAACGCCAATGGGCGTATGAATTATCAAAATGTATGACATGTGGTGTTTGCCTAGAAGCATGTCCAAATGTTAATGATAAGAATACATTTTTTGGACCTGCGGCTTTATCCCAAGCACGCCTTTTTAACTCTCATCCAACAGGCGAAATGAACAAGAGTGAAAGATTACAAGGATTAATCGAAACAGGTGGCATTGTTGGTTGTGGTAATGCTCAGAATTGTGTTCAAGTTTGTCCAAAAGGTATACCATTAACTACCTCTATTGCTGCAATGAACAGGGCAACAGTCGTTCAATCGTTTAAAAACTTCTTTGGAAGTGACAATGCACATTAAATAAATTGCACTAATAGTTAAGTTTGACCCTAGAAGGATGAAACACAATATCATCTGCCTTCTAGGGTTTTATTCAATTTTGGGTGAGACCTAATGCAAATAGATTATTTTTAAATAAACTCGGGTTATATAAAAATCTTATCATTTGAAATGAAGTTGGGATACTAATATTAAAATGAAACATTATCAATCGTTGTAAAGGTTGTTGACTGGTCGATTTTGGGAATGAAATGAATAATAAGTAATGCGGTATAAAAAAACACAACTTTACTTTTCATTTTTAAGCATTAATATTATAATGGGTGAATAATCATTCATAGAGAGGTAGGTATTTGTATGGGTATTGATAATATGACAGTAGAAGAGATTTTTCAAACAATTGATAAAAAAGTGCAAGAAGATTCTAGTATTATAAAGGATTTGAAAGCATCATATATGTTTCACATTACTGGTGATGATGGTGGTGACTATAGCGCTATTTTTGATGATGGTCATGTAACTATTACGAATGAAATAAAAGATGACGCGGAATGCAAAATAACACTGAGTAGTGAGAATTTCAGGAAAATGATTCAAGGTAATTTAAATTCAGCGGCTGCCTTTATGACTGGTAAACTAAAAGTAAAAGGTAACATGGGTTTAGCCTTAAAATTAGAAAGTATTTTGAAAAAATTGGCATAGGAATAACGATAACTTGTAGAAAATTTTCTAATAATTGTATACAGCGGAAAGATGGGATAAATTGTATAAAATAAGTTATATCGAAAATTTTGAGCATTGGAAAAATCAATTTAAATTTTCAATAGTTGTTAATATTCGCTTTTCTGAAACAGATATGTTTGGACATGTTAATAATGTATCACCTTTTATTTATTTTGAAGAAGCCCGAATTGAATTCCTTAAACATATAGGTATGTTCAGTAAAGTGGAAAAAGGTAAGGGAACTGTGCCAATAGCAGCGGATTTGCAATGTAATTATTTACAGCAAATGTTTTTTGGTGAAAAACTAACTATTTATGTAAAGGCGCATAAAATTGGTAATAGTTCCATCGACCTCCATTATATGGGGGTAAAAGAAGATGGTAATGTGTGCCTTACTGGTCGGGGGAATTTAGTAAATATTGACCCAGTTACTGGAAAGTCCGTCCCACTTACGTCTGATGAAAAAGAAAAATTATTAAAAGACTAATATTACATTTGTTGAAGGTTTAATTAATATCCCTAGGAGGAATATACATGTACTCAGAAAAATATGAGAAGGGTATGAATAAGCTAAAGGAACTCACATTGCCTGAAGGTGATTCACCAACGGGTCATATGGATATTGGTGAAGGATTTAAAGACATTGCACCGGATTTACAGCGCCTTGTTGTTGAATTTGCCTTTGGTGACATATATGCCCGTCCCGGCATTGACAATAAACAAAAAGTATTGACAACAATTTCCGCCCTTGTGGCCCAAGGTACTCCCCAAATAGAAATGCATGTAAAAACAGGAATTGCAGTTGGTTTAACACCAGAGGAAATTGTAGGATGCATTATGCACCTAATCCCGTATACGGGTTTTCCTAGGGCATTAAATGCATTGAAGGCAGCCCAGAAAGTTTTTAATGAAAAAGGTATCTCTATAGACACATCAAAGTATTAAGTGAAAGGATAAATGCCACATAAACCCGACTTATTTTAAAAAAGTCGGGTGTTCCATACTTTAAATATAATGGTGTTAATAGGTTTTCAATTTATTATCATGAAAAAAATGATTAGGATAATCTTATAGACTTCTAACATGTAAATTTTAATTTTTAATTTTTTCCACTATTTAATTCTTTTTATCTCTGCTTCTTGGTCAAGTGACCTCCTTGAAAGTAAATCTATGGTTCTCTCTTGTCGTTTTTGGACTTCTTTGATAGATTTTGTATCCATTTTTAATTCCGTAATATTTTCAGCATTTTTAGCTACTTGTTCATATATTACGTCTAAAGTCCCGTTAATCGATTTAAGTTCCTGTTTCATAGTTCCCTGATCATTTTTAATGGTGGAAATTTCATCTTTCATGATAGTCTGGTCATTTTTAATGGTGGAAATTTCATCTTTCATGGTAGCCTGATCATTTTTAATAGTGGAAATTTCAT
>DAMCTP010000024.1:23990-38635 GCA_032113595.1 Pseudogracilibacillus sp. | reverse complement strand
TTCATCTTTCATGGTAGCCTGATCATTTTTAATAGTGGAAATTTCATCTTTCATGATAGCCTGATCATTTTTAATAGTGGAAATTTCATCTTTCATGGTAGCCTGATCATTTTTAATAGTGGAAATTTCATCTTTCATGATAGCCTGATCATTTTTAATAGTGGAAATTTCATCTTTCATGGTAGCCTGATCATTTTTAATAGTGGAAATTTCATCTTTCATGGTAGCCTGATCATTTTTAATAATGGAAATTTCATCTTTCATGGTAGTCTGGTCATTTTTAATGGTAGAAATCTCATCCTTCATGATAGCCTGGTCATTTTTAATGGTGGAAATTTCATCTTTCATCATTAGTTGCCCCTGTTTTAATTCGCTTAATTCATCTAATATTAAATCTAATTTTTTATCATTCATTACTATTCTCCTATTAATGTATTTTAATATTAAATATCTTTGGATATTTCTCGTAGGGAAATTAAATGTTTGAATTGTGAGGGTAAATATTTAATTAAAATGTCAATTTTACTTTAGATCATGCATGAAAACAAAGGGAAGTTACTAAAATAAAGTGTTATGTTTAAGTGGATAAAATATTAAAATAGTAAGGAAATAATTAGCTATTTCTAGATTTATTATACATGAATTTCTATTAAAAATCAGCTAAGTTTTTTAAAACTTTTTATTAACAATTAATTTTTTTAAGATAAATAAAAGGGAAGAATTTCAATATAGCGACAAGATATCTGACGCCTAATATTCATACAACAAAGCCAACCTTAAAAGGTTGGCCTTATCTCTTACTGTGTGAGTGCGAATACTAGTACATTAATTACTATACCATCACTAAGTAGTAAGTGTTGTTATAACTTCAATTCCCCCATCCGAATAAGCTCTACAATAGCCTGTGCTCTCCCTTTGACACCTAGTTTTTGGATGACGTTTGAGACATGGTTTCTAACGGTTTTTTCTGAAATAAATAGCTTGGTGGCAATATCATTTGTTGTTTTATCTTCAATTAACATTTCAAACACTTCTCTCTCTCTTTTTGTTAAAATGTTGTGTCGATTACTCGGGAAATGATTGTTCAATTAGTATCCCTCCTTGCTTTATTACCTTTGGGATGCAATATGAAGGGAATTATTTAGTCATATTAGCTTATGATAGCTTTATAAAATAAGTGCGTAAAATGTTCGGGAAATCAAAGGCTTTCCTATCATTTAATGACAAAATTGTGCTAATATATAGGAAGTAACGAATAAGATGGTGGTGTCATCGTGGTAGACAAACCAATAGGCGTCATTGACTCTGGGGTAGGTGGTCTAACAGTAGTCCATGAAATAATGCGACAATTACCTAATGAGCAACTAATTTATATAGGCGATACAAAAAGATGTCCCTATGGGTCAAGACCTAAACAAGAGGTTATCTCATATACACTAGAAATGGTCAATTTTTTATTACAAAAAGATGTTAAAATGATTGTAATTGCTTGTAATACAGCCACGGCCTTTACATTAAAAATTTTGGAAGAACAATTATCTATTCCAGTGATCGGAGTTATTCAACCAGGTGCTAGGGCAGCAATAAATGTAACAAAAACCGATCATGTAGCTGTCATTGGAACGGATGGAACGATTAATAGTCAGGCTTATAAAAAAGCATTGACAAAAATTAAACAAGATATGAATGTAATTTCTTTAGCATGTCCTCTTTTTGTGCCAATGGTAGAAAAAGGGATTTTGTACGGAAAACAGGCAATCACAATAGTAAATGATTCACTACAACCTTTAACAAATCAACCCCATTTGGATACGTTAATTTTGGGTTGTACTCACTATCCATTACTAGGGGAAACGATAAGCCAGGTGATGGGTAAACATGTACAATTAGTTTCTTCAAGTGAAGAAACTGCCCGGGAAACAAGTGTTTTACTAGATGTTCATCATTTGATGAGTAATTCCTTAAAACGACCTTATCATGAATTTTATGCAACTGGTAATTTAGATTTATTTAAACATATTGCAAAAACATTATTCAATGAAGAGATTACAAATTTAAAAACAGTCATAATAGAGAAAGTTGCACTTTAATTTTATGCCAATTTTGCCCAACAAAATAGCTGTACGAGTTCTATTATTTGTTTTTTCTCGTATATATAAAGGTACAACCTATGTTGGGAGGGACTGACATGAAAAAAATCTTTTTACTAGTTCAACTAATCGCTGTGATGATGATTATACTGGTATTAAATGGATGTCTAAAGGGTGAGCAAAACTTAAAAAAATCTGTTCCGGATGAATTATCTCCTACAGATGCTACATTAGTAGAAGAACAAAATGAAGACACGCCGAATGAAGAGGTAGAAAAGGAAGAGGATGAAGAGGAAAACACGGATATCATCATGAATGAAATGATAGATAGGACTCTCTATTTAATTGATGCTGATGGAATGGTCGTTCCACAAACATTATCGATTCCAAAGGATGAATCAAAGGCCGTTGCAAAACAAGTGTTAACATACCTAATTAAGGATGGCCCTGTGACAAACTATTTACCAAGTGGCTTTCAAGCGGTGATACCAGCCAATACTGAAATTAATGGAATCAACTTGAAAGAAGATGGCACACTCATTGTTGATGTTACAGAGGATTTTGCCAATTATGATCCTGAGGATGAATTAAATATTATTGAGGCAATCACTTATTCACTAACCCAATTTGAATCAGTTGAACGAATTAAATTAAGAATCAATGGTGAGGAACTGACTGAAATGCCAGTTAATGGGACACCAATTTCTAAGGGTTATTCACAAAAACAAGGAATCAATGTCTCAATTGATGAACAACCAGATCTATTATATAGTAAACCTGTTACTATCTTTTATCCGAAAAATAAATATAATCAAACTTATTTTGTTCCGGTGACACAATATGTAAATTTTAAGGAAGACAATGTTTATGAGTTAATGGTCCAAGCATTATTAGAAGGACCTAACTCCCTTTTTCAAACTATGCAAGTATTTAATGACGAAACAGTCTTAGTACAAAAACCAATGTTTCGAAAAGGGGTTTTAGAGCTAGTTTTTAATGAAAATATTTTAGTTGACCCAGAAAAATCAATTATTTCCGAGGATGTCATGGAAACTCTAACAAGAACATTTACAATACAAGAGAACATTGATGCGATTAGTGTAAAGGTAGAAAATAAACAGATGATTCATAATGAGGAAGGACGTACATATGATAAACCTGTTACAATGAATGAGTTTCGAAAAACTGGTGAAATATAGAAAAAGAATATCATGTTGGAAGGATGAGCATGTTGAATGAATCACTTATTGAAAAATCCCTAAGGCCAATAAAAATAACGCCACATTATATTACACATCCTGAAGGTTCTGTGTTAATTGAAATGGGAAACACAAAAGTTATTTGTAATGCCAGTATTGAAGAAAGAGTGCCACCCTTTTTACGTGGTCAAAATAAAGGGTGGATTACTGCTGAATATGCGATGCTTCCAAGAGCAACCGAACAACGAAACATGCGTGAATCCTCACGTGGAAAAGTGAGTGGAAGAACGATGGAGATACAGCGGTTGATTGGTAGGGCGCTGAGATCAGTTGTTCATTTAGAGGGGCTAGGTGAACGGACGATTTGGATAGATTGTGATGTTATTCAAGCAGATGGTGGGACTAGAACAGCCTCGATTACAGGTGCCTTTGTTGCATTAGTTTTAGCAGTTGATAAAATCAGAAAAGAACAGATAATAACAGAGATGCCGATTACAGATTATTTAGCTGCAGTATCAGTTGGTGTAATGTCTGATGGGGAAATCGTGCTTGATTTAAATTATGAAGAAGATTCTACTGCTAATGTGGATATGAATGTAATTATGACAGGTGATGGAAATTTTGTTGAGATTCAGGGAACAGGTGAGGAAACAACTTTTTCATATAATGAGTTACAACATATGCTTGCTTATGCACAAAGAGGTATTGAGCAATTATTCGAAGAACAGCGAAAGATTATAGGGGAAATTGCAAATGAAATAGGGGTTATAAAATCTAATGCATGAATTAATTATCGCAACAAAAAATCAAGGTAAGATTCGTGAATTTAAACAATTTTTAGGTAGGGATATTAATAATATTTCATCAATAGTTCATTTTGATGAATGTTTACATGTAGAAGAAACAGGTAATACATTTGAGGAAAATGCTCAATTAAAGGCTGAGCAAATTGCTCGTATATTAAAAAAACCAGTTTTAGCAGATGATTCGGGATTAGTCATCGAAGCACTGGGTGGGGAACCGGGGATATACTCTGCAAGATATGCTGGACAACCAACTGATGATAAGCGAAATTATGAAAAGGTTTTGTTGAAGATGCGTCTTGTGCCACCGGAAAATAGACAAGCCAAATTTATAGCTGTACTCGCCTTAGCGATTCCCGGTCAAGAAACAAAGTTTTTTACGGGAATTTGTCCAGGGAAAATTGCAAGTGCACCATTAGGGGGTAATGGGTTTGGTTATGATCCGATTTTTATTCCTTTAGGTTATAATCAAACAATGGCTGAATTAGCAGTTGAAGTAAAAAACAACATCAGTCATCGATATCATGCGATTTTGAAATTGAAAGAATATTTACAAAAAATGCAATTAACACCAGGTGGTCAAAATGAATCAAGTTTTAATAACAAGTGACAGTCACGGAGTGACAGAAGAATTACAGATCATTAGGCAAAGACACCAACTTAATACGAACATCCACTGTGGAGATTCCGAACTTTTTGGAGACTCTCCTTATTTGCGTGGATTTTTAACGGTTGGGGGTAATTGTGATCGGAAAGGTGATTTCCCGTATGAAAAACTAATAGAAATAGACGGGTTACGTATATTAATTGTTCATGGACACCGGCATCGTGTGAAATCGTCTTTATTAAATTTATCCCTAGCGGCGAAAGAGGCTGGAGTTGATATCATTTGTTTCGGACATTCACATGTACCATATGCTGATAAAATAGACAATCAGATTTTTATTAACCCAGGAAGCATTCGCTTGCCAAAGCAATATGATCAACCATCTTATGTCATATTGCAATGGACAAGCCTAGATAATATTGAAGTACTCTTTTATGATTTAAATGGTGACAAATTGAATGATTTATCGAATAGTTTTAGTCTCTAAGAGTAATTAATTGTTTGAAAACAATTGACATTTAAATTGCAAATGCCTATAATTATTCTTGGTTGTAAAAATTTAATAAGAATTTGCGGGTGTAGTTTAATGGTAAAACTCCAGCCTTCCAAGCTGATGTTGGGGGTTCGATTCCCCCTACCCGCTCCATATGTCCTCGTAGCTCAGCTGGATAGAGCAATGGCCTTCTAAGCCATCGGTCGGGCGTTCGAATCGCTCCGAGGACGCTACGAAAGAGTCTTGTAAACAATAGGTTTATGAGGCTTTTTTGTTTTTTCATAAAAGGTAGTTATTAAAATAATGACTGCAGATAAAATAAGGGAATTTGTTAAGTTTCAAGATTTATTACATTGTTATCTGGATAGGGCAATTAATAATATTGAAGGGTGTTCTAGATTTGATAATACTAATGAAGCTGATAAAGTAATGGAAGAGGTTTTCTAATGCTCATATTTCTAAATTATTTTGTTCTATGAAAAATAAATGCTATTTAGTATATTCGACACTTTTCTATGCGGTAAGATATTTTTGTGTGACAGTAAGGGCAGTGACGGAAGAAATTATATTGTGAATCAATTTGATGGAGGTAAAGATGGAATCTTCCAAAATTGATGAGTGAGTTTAGTCATCATATTTAGGAGCATGCTTCGGCTTGGGGGTTTTTAGAGGACTTCATCCTAGGATATGACTTTAGCCGACATTTTATGTCAAAATCCACCTGATTTAGCAGGTGGTTGTTTAAACTAAATATTATTATTGAATAAGAACCTAATTCTTTTTACGATTTACCTTTAAAGAATATGCCTAGCTGTGAAAAGAAGGTAAGCATTATGAAATTCCCAATCAATAAGATTAGTGTGATTATAACGATTCTATTAAATATAAAACTAATTCCTCGGCTGCAAAGTATTTCTGATCAATTCAATAAAGTCATCATCTTGGAATGTGTTTTCATCAGTTGGAAGATAGGCACGGATTCGTAAGCCTAATGAAAGTAGAACAAACAATTCCCCTGTTTTTATTGTATCGATATTTTCCGATATAACATTATGTTCTTTACCTATTTTAATCCATTGCTGTGATAGAAATACAGATTGATTGTAAAATTCCTTTAAGGAATAATCAACTTCTGGATTTCCAGTCTTAGAAAGTAGGTAAACTAATATTTTATTTGTAATTTCATTTGGTTCATTAAGACTTACCATTTTTTTCGTTATCTCATGAAAAGGCCCTTCAAATTCCTTTTGAGCCATGTTAACGTGTTTCTGAAAACGTTCATTTATTTCTTCAAGTCTTTCGAGTAAAACTAATGTATAAATCTCATCTTTTGTTTTTACATAATGAAAAATTGCCCCTTTTGTTAAGCCTGATTGCTTTATAATGTCATTTAAGGTTATAGAATCACACCCTTTTTCCATGATTAATTGTTTTGTTGTGCTAAGTAATGTTCCCATCGTTTGTTCTCGTCGTTCTTTCTGTCTCATAAAATCACCTCTTTATTTATTACCCTTTATTATATATACGAACTGACGGTTTGTGAAGTGTTACTATCAAAGCCGCTGTAGAATAATGTCCATTACATTTACTTTGTAAACTAAAACCTGGGTAGGAGATTATTCCTTTGTCTAAAGTTGTTGCTATCGCTATTCACTAAGAGATTTTGGTGTATAGTACATCTTAAAAATTTACTCTTTTACCCCGTGTAAAATTCCAGTTGACATACCAACCAACGGTATGTTAAAGTGAATATAAATTTTAGTTTATTTGAAAACAGCAGTAATTTTTTATAATTTAACTACAGATGAATGTTTAGGTTGATTGTATAAAACAAAAAAATAACTAATGATGAATTTTTTAAGGAAAAAATCTTATACTGGATTGGGAGACTTTATCTTTTAATCACTAATAGAATGAAACATTTTCTAAGTCAAAAGTAATGAGTAGTTTAATTTTCTATTATTTTACGAAGGAGTGAAGTGAACATGAGTGAGGAAACTCGAAGGTATGCAGGTTGGTTAATCATTATTTTGCCAACAGTAATATATGGAGGTACGAGTCTATTATCAATGCTGATTGAACCTAGTTCAAGTTATCATGAGGGTACTTTCAGGCGGGATTTATGGCGGGCGGGGCATGCGCATGCAGGTATACTTTTGATACTATCTCTGCTTGCTTATTTATATGTAGATAAGGCAAGATTATCAGCAGGTATGAAACGATTTGTCTGTGCTAGTATTCCGTTGTCTGCTATTTTTATTCCTTTTGCATTCTTTTTATCAGTATTATCACCTGATGCAACTGAACCTAATGCCCTTATTTATTTTGCATATGCAGGTGCATTAAGTTTAGTAGCGGGATTGATTGTTCTTGGTATCGGACTTGTACGGAAATCAGACAGTAAGTAATTTTCCAATTGGGCGGATGACATTGAATAAAGGCCCCGGAGGGAGTGAATTAAATTGATTACTATTATAGTATTGATTGGTAGTTTTGCCGCATTAGTACTTTTGTCGCGAACTGGGATACTTTTTCGTCATCGATCAATAACGGAGTTAGCGGCGTATGCAATGTCTTTTTTCCTCATATTTTTTGGCATCAGCCATTTTTTTCTATATGATGAGATGCTCCTGATGATTCCTAAATTTTTGCCTTACCCAGGTTTTATCGTTTATTTTACAGGCATCATTGAAGTTATACTAGCTATAGGTCTAATTAGTCATAGAAGTCGTAGACTTTCAGGTATATTAATCGCATTATTTTTTATTGCTGTCTTTCCAGCCAATGTGGTTAAAATGATGGGTGACATTGAGATACAAGGTACTTTTAATTCCCCTGTAATGTCATGGATCAGATTATTATTCCAACCAATCTTCATCGTATGGGCTTTATACAGCAGTCAATGGATCAAAATTAAACATGATATAAAAAATTTTTCATAGTTGGTATCTCATCGTTTTATCAGCTTATTCAATTATATCAGAAAAAGGGCCATTAAAAAGTCCTCTAATGTGTCGGTCCTGTTTCCATAAATAGTTGTATTTCCTGATTAAACTTTCTTATCTGGCTTAAAAAATAGTTAAATATTGAATAACAAAAGCATGTAAACTAATAATTTTTAACGATAGAGATCCTATTGAATAGGTGTCCTAATTTATCGATAACTGGATATACCTAAGAGGAGTGGGGATTTAATGATGCAAAAAAGTATTAATAGCAACGAACGACGAGGAAATCAATGAATTAGCATTAAATTAATTTAAGTCAGATAGATTTTTTGATTTCAAACTACTTTTGACGAAATTAAGCTACTTTAACGCTTCAAAAATATAAAAAATGGTTTGATTTAACACGATAATTTCAGCAATGTTTATTGTTGTAAAAGGTTGGTATGGGTTATTCAGAAGGGGTTGTGTTAAGTGTCAATTAATTTTAAAATATTAGGGGAAGGATTCCCGATTGTTATCCTACATGGTTGGTCGTTGGATCATCAAACGATGTTAAATTGTTTAGAACCAGTATTTGAGAATAGGGATGGATGGAAGAGGATATATTTAGATCTGCCTGGAATGGGTAATTCAAAGGCGCTTGAAAGTATTCAAAATGCAGATGACATGTTAACAGAGATATTACATTTCATCGATGAATTTATTCCCAATGAACCATTCCTAGTTTGTGGCTATTCATATGGTGGATATTTGTCGCAAGGTATTTTACATTTTCGCAAAAGTCTTGTTCGTGGGGTATTTCTTTTTGCTCCCGTCATTATTGCAGATTACAATAGAAGAAATTTGCCAAGTCATCAAACTTTGATAGAAGACTCGCACCTTATATCTAGTTTGTCATCGGAAGAATTAGCTGAATTTGAATCTATGGCTGTTATACAAGGTAAAAAAGAATGGGAGAGATATAGAAAGGAAATATTGATTCCTTCAAAAAATGCAAACAGTGAATATTTAGATGGAATTCACCAAAGTGGTTACTCGTTTACCTTTGAGATAGATAGGGACTCATTTGCTTTTGATTATCCGGCCTTAATCATTACCGGTCGGCAGGATAGTATTGTTGGATATAAAGACACATGGGAATTGATTGATTCTTATTCAAGGGCAACCTTTGCAGTACTTGATACGGCGGGACATAATCTTCAAATTGAACAGTCGAGCCTATTTGAAGCATTAACAGGCAATTGGCTTGAAAGGGTGGAATATGAGCTGTTGAAAACGGGATTTGGATTAGTTCAACGATAAATATTTTCTTTGATTTTTTTAGAAAGGGTGCGATTGTGAGTGAAAGATCACTATTGAATACTTTAAAGTTTCTCTGTTTTTCTCAATTTTTTGTTTGGATTAATGTTGCTACACATTTTAATTTATTTTTATTTCATTTAGATGGATATTATTCTTGCAGTAGTCATAAATTGCCGTTATTTCCACAGAGCTATCTGAATAAATGATCTTAATGGTTTTTACTTCTCCCTTTTTATCTTTGGACGTAAGAAAGGTTTATTGTAAATAATGACCTTATATGACTTTTGACAAAAAGATAGAATGGTTTGAATGATTAAACATAATAGAATTTAAGATCTACATTAAGATTATATGTAAATTTATGCATCACCATTATCAGATAGGTGGTTAGCAAAAGGTAGCTTTTTACATGCAGCTTTTTAGCTGGTTTAACTCTGGTGTTGTGCTGGACTTAAATCAGTCATTTTTTTGTCCGTTATGAAATGATAAATTTGAATTTTAGTTCATTGCAGGATAGTTGCCTCCAACAATAAAAGTAAAGAGACTTGTATCAAAAATAGAGACTTAATTTTATTTATTTATCAAAATTGTATTATTGATTATAAAATTTCTGCGTATTTATAAATATGCTGTTCATTCTCCGTTCATATACATTGGCTATGATGTTCTCACAATGTATTAGGAGTTGATAACATGCTTAAACCATTTCGAAGTTTAGCAAGATTTTCTGGTAGCTTAAAAGGATCTAAAATTGTATTAATTGCATGGATTATAGCGTTACTTGCGTTTAGTTATTTTTCTCCATCGGCAAAGGAGTATGACGTAAATAGTACTGAAGGAAGTGTAACAGGAAATACGGCGTCTGAAATTGCTCAGAAAGCATTAGATAAAGGGTTCCCTACTGATGAAGGAATGCCAGCTTTACTTGTTTTTTATCGAGAAGGAAAAATAACTGACATAGATCGGGAGAAAATTACTGATCTGAGTAAGTGGTTTGCATCTGATGATAAACCAAGGTATATTGCAAGTGCTCTACCGTTTCATATGTTCTCGGATAAAATTCAAGACCAAATGTTTTCTGAAGATGGAACAACATTAATTTTTAACTTGGCAATGGAAGATGGAATTGATTCAGATCAGACAAATGAGGCATTAAATGAAATTAGGAGCAAGGTAGATTCAATAGGTCTAGATGACATACAGTTTGAAATTACTGGCCCTGCTGGAATATCTGCTGATACAATTGCATTATTTCAAAATGCCGATTTTGTTTTAATGCTGGCAACCATAGGATTAATTTTTCTGATATTGATCGTTATTTATCGTTCCCCTTTACTTGCCGTTACTCCCTTAATTATAGCTGGAATTGTCTATGGTATCGTTGATCGCCTGTTAGGCTTGGCAGGAAAATATGATTGGTTTCCGGTTGATGGCTCGGCTGTTTCAATAATGCTCGTCTTATTATTTGCCGTGTTAACTGATTATAGTTTGTTCGTATTTTCAAGATACCGTGAAGAATTAGGAAAAAATCAATCCCAATATCAGTCAATGGATGAGGCTATTTATCATGTTTCTGAGCCAATCTTCTTTAGTGGTGGAACAGTACTTTTAGCGATGCTGACTTTGTTTACGACTGTGTTTGAGCCATATAACCATTTCGCACCGGTATTTTCAATGGCTGTTGTTGTGATTTTACTTGCTGGGTTAACACTAATACCAGGCATTTTTGCGATTATGGGTAGAAAAGCATTTTGGCCGTTTATTCCTAATGTTGGAGAAAACAGTAGGGATAAAAGAGGATTTTGGTATAAGGTTAGTCGTTTAGCTGTTAAGCGTCCCGGATTATCTGCGGGTGTGTTATTAATCGTTTTACTCGTAGGCGTAGTAAATCTTACAACAATGAAGTTTAATTTCAACTTAATGAATTCCTTCCCGGAGGATATTTCATCACGACAAGGTTTTGAAATTTTGGCTGATCATTATCCTCCTGGTCAATTAGCGCCTGTAGATGTCATTTTACAATCAGACAATGAAATCAATTTAAATGAAAAGTTTGTTTACAATTTCAATAAACTAATTGCCAAGATTGCCAGCCAAAATGGTATATCTTCTGTTAGCCCTAAACTTACGGAAGGCATGATGACGGGAGAGGAAGATTTGCCACGTAACTTCATGGCAAAGGAAGGGAGGGCTTTTAAATTTCAAGTTATACTTGATGATAATCCATATGATAAATCAGCACTAGATACAGTAGGTAAATTACGAGATGAAGCAAATAGATTCCTGAAGGAAAGCGGTTTTTCTACAAATGAATTTTATCTACATTATGCGGGTCAGACAGCAGAACAGGTAGATGTACAACAGATGAATAAGCGTGATATGATGATTTTATTTTCCCTTGTCATCGTACTGTTGACTATTATCCTTGGAGTCCAGACACGATCGATTGTATTACCGGTATTTATGATGTTCACGATTCTTCTATCATATACGGCCTCACTTGGATTCGGTTGGTTTATATTTGAAAAAATTATGGGGTATGAAGCTGTCAGTTATCGATTACCAGTGTATACTTTCGTTTTCATGGTTGCTTTAGGAATTGATTATAACATTATTCTCGTTTCGAGAATCAGGGAATTAACAAAGGAACTTCCATGGAAAGAAGCCGTTGGTGAAGGGATAGCTTTAACTGGAGGAGTTATTTCATCAGCGGGACTGATTCTTGCAGCGACCTTTGGTGTCTTAATGACACAACCATTACAGGAACTTTTCTTGTTTGGCTTTACTATGGCATTAGGAATTTTATTGACAACATTTTTAATTGCCGCTGTGTTTCTGCCTTCAGTTTTGATACTGGTGCGTCGAAAAAACAAAAAAGTATTTTATAAAATAAAAAGTGATTGATGATGAATATTATGCCCTCCTAAAGTAGGAATTCGTATCCTATTTAGGGGGGAATACTTTAATGTCTACTAAGAACGTAAAAAATACTATGGGTAGCTAGTAGAGTTATTTAGTTAACTAAAACAGGCAACTATTTTATCCTTATATTGGGAAAAAGTTTCAGAAATTGCTGGATATAAAGTGACATTTGATAAAATGTAATTACCGAAGGATTTTCGACAGAAGGTGGATATTCGATTAAAGTCTTACGATCTACCTAACACAATAAACTACATAATGTTCAAAAAATGATATGATAAACATTGAGGTGGAACAAATGAACGAACTACATATTTACCCTATTATGGTACCAACAGATACTGGAAGACTTCAGTCGATCAATTTCTATCTTGTGAAGTCAAAAGATAAGGTGATATTAATCGATGCCGGGGTGAATAATCAACAATGTTGGGATGCCCTTAATGCCATGCTGAAAAAACACGCACTTACTATTTATGATATTAATGCGGTCCTTTTAACTCACAATCATTCTGATCATACGGGCTTAGTCAATCCAATTCTAGCGCTGAACAATGTACCAATTTATTCACATAAAGACGCGATTATCCGGCTAAAACGTGATAAAATATTTTTAGAAAAACGGGTTCTATTTTATGAAAATTTATATAAGAAAATGGGTTGTGGTTCAGAAGCAAACCAACAAATTGAACGAATGAAGCATGCTATCGACAAAAATGCCCATCAAAAAGTTTCCAGTGAAATTATTCCACTACAAGAAGGGGATACATTATTTGGCTTTAAAATTTATGAAATCCCTGGACATGCTCCAGACCATATTGCGTTCTGGCATGAAGATAGTAAAAGCATGTTTGTCGGTGATCATATTTTAAAAAATTCACCAACAAATGCGTTAGTCGAATGTGATCAATTTGGTCATCGTCTGCCAACTTTAATTCAGTATGAGCAATCATTACAAAAATTAAATACTTTTGAAATAGCGATTGCTTACCCGGGGCATGGTGAAGTAATAGAACACACTCATTCATTAATTAATGGGAAACTAGAACGAATTAAGAAAAAAGGGGAACGAATCAAACAGTTGTTAACAGAATCTAAAAGGGCTTCCCAAATTGCTCATGAAATGTATGGAAAACGTTATGACACATTGATTGCCCTTGTTATGTCGGAAATCATTGGGCATTTAGATAGACTAGAAAGTCTAAATGAGGTTACTTCAGAAAAAATTAATGGGATATATTATTTTTCAGCAATATAATGATTTATTAAGAAAGGATGGTGAAAATGAATATTGGAATTATTGGAGCAGGTGCCATTGCTACTTATTTATTAGAAGAACAAAACAATTATGATTACACGGTAACAAGCATTTTTGTTCGAAATCAGGCTAAATATGAACGACTGGAACAACAGTTTAATGTGACACTTTATACAGACATTGAAGCATTTCTACAATCATCAATAGATGTGGTCGTGGAAGCAGCAAACATTGAAGCTGTTACCGAGTTTTTACCACGGACAATTGCAAAAAAAGATACTATCGTTATTAGTATTGGTGCTTTGACTGATGAAGTTTTCATAAAACATGTCAAAAAAATCGCTGATCATAACCATACATTCATTTATTTACCTTCTGGTGCGATTGGTGGATTAGATCTAATACAAAATGTTGCAACTGTTGGGAAAATTAATGAAGTTACTTTAGAGACACGAAAACCCGCTCATACTTTAATAAATGAACAAATAACGGAAGACATGATAATTTTTCAAGGAACAGCAGTAAATGCAATTCAGCTATTTCCTAAAAACATTAATGTATCGATTGCCATATCATTGGCTGGTGTTGGATTAGAGAGAACTATTGTACGAATTATTGCCGATCCTTTAACGAAAAAAAACACCCACAAAATTTTTGTAAGTGGTGAATTTGGTGAGGCTACATTCCAAGTGGAAAATAAGGCATTACCGACAAATCCAAAAACGAGCTATTTAGCCGCAATGAGCGTTATTGGAACATTAGACAGAATAAACAACCGTATAAAAATAGGATCTTAATATGGATTCTTTCCTTCCTCATTAGTTATAAATGGAGAAGGGCACGAATAAATGATAATCCTTACCTTCTCAATTGAAATTGAGGATAGAAGGGCACGAATAAATGGTAATCCTTACCTTCTCAATTGAAATTGAGGATAGAAGGGCACGAATAAATGATATTCTTTACCTTCTCAATTGAAATTGAGGTTAGAAGGGCACGAATAAATGATAATCCTTACCTTCT
>DAMCTP010000024.1:0-23890 GCA_032113595.1 Pseudogracilibacillus sp. | reverse complement strand
TCTCAATTGAAATTGAGGTTAGAAGGGCACGAATAAATGATAATCCTTACCTTCTCAATTGAAATTGAGGTTAGAAGGGCACGAATAAATGATAATCCTTACCTTCTGTATTGAAATTGAGGATAGAAGGGCACGAATAAATGGTAATCCTTACCTTCTCAATTGAAATTGAGGAAGGAAGGGCACGAATAAATGGTAATCCTTACCTTCTCAATTGAAATTGAGGTTGGAAGGGCAGGAATAAGTTGTATTCCTTACCTTCCTCACTGATTATAAAAGGAGAAGGGCATGAATAGGACATATTCCCGACCTTCTTCATTATTTTCACAAGGCGAAGGGCACTCGGTAGACGTTTGAATTCCCTTCTGACTTGATTTTACATGTAGAAGGGCACTCGGTAGACGTTACAAAATGGGCAAATGAAAACTGAATCCCGATTCGTGATTTTCAACCTTGTTCCTTCTGCGGTTGTTGTGTATCATCTCCATCTCTACGAGACTCTAATTCTAAAATAATCTCTCTAAAATTTTCTTTGTTTAGTTTAAAGCGTCCGGTAAATATAATGGAGATGATGAAAAAGATAATTGGTAAACCGACAATAATTACCCGAACAGCAGTAATAGCTGAATCTGGTTGAACAATATCAGCAACGGCTTCATCCGGATTTGCTTCCACATATCCGAAATAACTTAACAGCAGTCCAACCCCACCAACAGCAATACCAGATGCCGCCTTATTAAAAAATGAGATAATACCATTAAATGCTCCTTCCCTTCTTACTCCATTATGATATTCGTCTACATCAATAATATCGGGTAAAATAGACATTGGAATAATTTGACAAGCGGCGAGTCCCCCACCAAGTAGTATTAAAAAGCCTACAATCATTACCGTGTTTCCCACCGGTATTAGTAATCCGATACATAGTGCTATCATCATATAAATTGCGCCAACAATATAGGATATTTTCTTACCAAATTTATGAATAAATAAGGTCCAAACTGGCGCTAGTAATAATGCCGTAATAATCGGGATGGCCATATAAATAGCAGCGTCACCTTTAATTTTCAAAACATCTCCTAAATAAAAAATGGCTAAGGCCATAACGACAGCAAGCGCTGATGTATTAAATAAATACATTCCGGTTACATTACGAAATTCGTCATTTTTAAAAAAAGTTGTAATGGTTGTAAAGGAACCTTCGTAATTACTTCGATTTCCCTCGATTCTTTCTTTAGATATAAATCCTGTTTGCCAAAGGGCAATCATCATAACGATCCCAAAGATGATCCCCATATATAAAAAACTTGTCGTTCTACCATAATGACTGAATATGACATCAGTAATAAGGGGTATACCGGCAGCAGCAAATAATGTTCCAATAAATGAAAATCCAACCCGGAAACTTGATAAGACGGTTCGTTCATCATAATTTTGTGTCATTTGTGCCATTAAGGACCCGTAAGGTACGGCTACTATCGTATATGCTGTGTTAAACAAAATATATATGATTAAATAATAAGAAAAGCGGCCCATTTCGGTCAATTCGGGCACATACCAAATGGCCATAAAGAATAAACCAAATGGAATGGCTCCGAACATTATATATGGTCTTCTACGCCCCATTGAAGAATTCGTATTATCGGATATTCTCCCCATAAAATAATCAGTAACCGCATCCCAAACTTTCGCTACCAAGAAAATGATTCCTGCCAATCCGGGGGATATAGCCCCTACATTTACAATAAACCATAACATGTAGAAATTAATCCCATCAAAGGCTATATTAATTGCTGTATCACCAAATCCGTAAGCCATCTTTTCTCGTAACGGTATGACATATCCTTTTTTCATTTATTGTCCTCCCCGTATGCTATTTAAAAATGTTGTATCAGAGCACCTATTATTCTATTATTTTTAAAAATATTCTACATAAATATGTAAAAATCCATTCCCTTAACGTTCCTTTTCAAGTTGAATGATGGTAGAATTTGGTTTTATAGTAATTGTATTTCCCCCCTTTTTGATAATGGTAGCATCATGAACAATAAGTCGATTAATTTGTTTTGAAATAATCGTCAACTCACTATCAACTTGAACAGAAATTTTCATACTAGCTAAACCTCCAATTAACAATTTATTAAAATTTTTCCCTAAACTTTGATAGACACCGCCTTCGTATCGCATATTGATTAAATAGTTATTTTCCACATCTATTCCGGAAATTTCATTAAATGTTTCTTCATATTTAATTAAAAAGTAATTCCCTGTCGTAGAATACGTGTTTGACGGGTATTTCATCCCTAAATAACTTCTTTTATCCCGCTTAAGAAGTTGGGTAGGTTCATAAATGAATAGATAAGGATAGTGGGGGATACCTGGAATCATATCGGGAGTATAAGAAGCAGTCATCCCGCCAATTGGTTCCACCTTTGCCATATTCGTTATAAACCCGTTATATGCTTCCAGCAAATACGAAAACTCAGCGGTAATTAAAGCATAATAGATTTTCGCCTCGGCAGACCATAATGTCCAGGAATGTCCTGCATTATAAGATGGACCATAATCGTTAGATTCATATTGCGTTTCCCAAAAACGGATTGATGACATGTACATTTTTGCATCGTAGGTCGTTATTTCTAACACTCGATGTAGATGGAGCATTTTTTCAGCCATTTCTACGTAGTTGGGTTTATTTTCTATATGGTAGCAATAATATAAAATTGATAGTGCACTACAAGAGATTGAACCATCTTCCGTACAACTTTCACCTTCTGTTGGAAAGGATAGCCCACGATCAACAATATGCTTTGTCATTTTAGCCGCTACTAAGCGATACGATTCTGTTAATGAATTTTCTCCCAATTTTTCACATAACCTTATTAGTTTTACAAATAGCACGACAGGGGTATGAACAGTCGTGTAGTCTGTCTTGTGATATAACACTTCACCACGTTCGCCAATATGATCGGTGATAAAATGTTCTGCCATGGCAGTTAATAAGGTGAAAATTTGTTCGTTCCCAGTCAATTTATAATAATCAATAAGTTGTTCCATTAAAAATACTTCATATTGGGGAAAATTCAATTCCTTATATAAATGGTAGGCCGAATACCTTTTTAATCCGTGACGATGGGGTTGTTTGTGAACCGTACCATATAATGCCTTTTTTCGTCCATGTAAATTTAACGCCCAATGTTCAATATAATTTTTCACACTATCAAATATTTCTGGATTATCCGGTTGTAAACGTAAAAACTTTAACATTGCCCAACCGGCAAAACCACCAAATTCCCCTGTTCGGCAAGACATCATTTCATATGGGTTACCAAAATGGACGCCTTCGAACGTTCTTCCACCATCGGGACTTAACGTGTTTTTGAAAATGACACGATAAAAAGCACCTGTTTCATGTTGAAAATGTTTTCTATAAAAATGACAAACTAAGGAATAATAGTCATCCCAGGTTTTATGAGCGATCACATAAGACAAATGTTCTCGTTGATCTTTAGTTGTAACAATTCGATACATGGAATCTTTTTCGAGAAGGAAAAAATAACTGGTACCATTTTGTTGAAAAGTGGTTTCTTGATCGTCATCGTCTAAAACCCGAATTTGATCCGGATGATTGATAGTAGAAAAGGAGAGATTATTCCCGATGATGTTTCCAGATAATTCATATGAAGCAATTGCAATGTTTAAATGTTTTGCAATAAATTCCTTTGCAGATGTTAAGTTAGGGTGAAATCCAATCGTCATATGTAAAAAATTAGTCTGAATCATGTTTCTGTCGTCATCGATGATGACATCACTCGCATTTGCTAATATTTGCATGCCAAGTACACGATGTCCATAATAACTATATTTTAATCGATAAGCAGTAAAGGGATCATTTATTGTCATAACAATATATTGACCGTTATATAGGCGTAAGAGGAAATAGCCATACAGATAATGCGGATCGACATACATATCTGTTAACATTACTTTATTATCTAATCCCTTGTCATCACTGTCTAAAAAAGCAAAATCAACGTTGACTCCCATTCTCGGACCGTTTTGACGGGAAAATTCCGTTTGTATCGTAAAATAGTCATCATAGAAATGATAATTTTGCATTACATTTTTTCCCTTAAAGGAAAGTGTGTCATCTAGTCGGTTATGCATCTTTAATGTAATGCATCGTTCACGTTGTTGTGTACTTCGATCAAATGGTAACCCAAAAGAAGCACTTTTATATTTAATGACATTGTGACCATTAAACCCATTTGTCAATCGGGTAATGTTACCTTTATTTGAAAATGTAATTTGATAACCACGTCTTTTTATGTGCAAGTTATAAACTCCTTTACTAGATTAACATTTTTTAATTTAACCTATTTTTATACGGGTCATAAACTGGCCAAGAAGGGGCGAGTAACTGTAAATGGTGTAAATTTCTAGACCGATTCAGAGATTATTTAAGACTACCAGATACTAGCAGCGATTATTTGAATAAATAAGTACATGGTACCAATGGCTAATGAATGAAACATCACTCAGTATATTAACTACAAAAAGCCTATTTTTTGAAACTTGACTTGGGTAAACTTCCAAAATCTATTGACAAAATTTAAAATAATTTATAAAGTATTATATCATTAATTGACAGTAAATTCCTAAAGAATATATTAGTTCAAGCAGTGATTTTATATGGTTTCTCAAAAGCAGCACATGTAAAGTAAAAAACATCAAGAGTTATATATGGTATATACTTTTATATACTGAAAATATAGTAGCTATCAATACGACTGAATTTTCCTTTATTCAAATAATTATTTAAAGAAGCTTTAACACACTGCCATATCAGTATTACAGAGCAAATCAGTTAATATAACAGTATAAAAAGACTTGATATTATAAGTCGAAACTGTTATATTATAAAATATAATTTAAGTATAACAGTAAAGGATGAGGGTTTTGAGGAAGAAAATTTTTCTTTTGTTAGCATTAATATTTGCACTTTTACTTACCGCTTGTGGTAATGATGATAACAGTTCAGAAAATAAAAATGAAAGCAGTAAATGGAATGAGATAAAAGAAAACGGGGTTTTAGTAGTTGGTACGTCCGGGACACTAATTGCCGCCTCTTTTTATGATGGTGATGAGGAAGCTGACGATCAATTAACGGGTTTTGATGTTGAAGTAATGAGGGAAATTGCCAAACGTCTAGATTTAGATATTAAATTTGAGATAATGGGAATTGATGGTATGTTGCCTGCAATTAAAAGTGGCAGGATAGATGTCGCAGCCAATGATATTGAAGTGACGGAAAAAAGAAAAGAAGAATTTAATTTTAGTGATCCTTATAAATATTCATATACAACGATGGCTGTTCGATCCGATGATAATTCAGGGATTGAATCTTTAGAGGATCTAAAAGGAAAAAGGGCCGGTGGTGGGGCAACGACAATCTATAGTCAAATAGCTGAGAAATTTGGCGCTGAAGTTGTGACGTATGGTAATGCACCAAATGAAGCCTATTTACGTGATGTCAATGACGGAACAACAGATGTTGTTATTAACGATTACTTTTTAACAAAATTTGGAGTCGGGGCATTTCCGCAATTTGATTTACATTTACATCCAACATTGAAATTTAATCCAACATCAACAGCAGTGATTATGCCAAAAGGTGAAGAGGAATTAACGAATAAAATAAACGAAGTATTAAAGGATATGCGTGAAGAGGGAATTTTATCTAAGTTGGCAAAACAATTTTATGAAGAAGATGCCTCTGTTGAACCAGATGAGGATATAATTATTGTAGAGGACTTAGATATTTAAAGGGGTCATTCTATGAATTTCAGTGACTTTGATTTTGGTGGTCTTTTTAATGTTAAGTTAGCCTTAGAAAATTTACCTTTTATTTTGACCGGTGTACCAATGACACTTCTAGTCTCCATTATTGGAATGGCTATTGGACTTGTTCTAGGTTTGTTTATTGCAATTGCTCGTAGTTCAAAATCATTAGTTTTTCGTTGGCCGGCACGAATTTATATTTCATTTATGCGTGGAACGCCTATACTCGTTTTTTTATTTATCCTTTATTTTGGTTTACCAATGATGGGGATTAAATTAACAGCATTAGTCGCCGCCACCATGGGATTTGGATTAAATAGCGCTGCTTATATTGCTGAAGTAAATCGTGCATCGTTTAATAGTATTGATCGGGGGCAGTGGGAGTCAGCTAAAGCCCTCAATTTAGGCTACTGGAAAACGATGCAAAAGATTATTTTTCCACAGGCAATTAGGATTGCCCTACCCCCATTAACAAATGTGTTTATGGATGTTGTTAAGGCAACATCCCTTACCGCTGTCATCACTGTTCCGGAGCTTTTTCAAAAAACACAAATAGCCGCCGGGAGAACCTATGATGCAATGACAATGTATATTTTAGTAGCCCTAATATATTGGCCAATATGTATAGTTATTGGATTTGTTCAGGATCGTTTGGAAAATCGATATAGCAGATTTTTGTAAAAAATTAAATGGAAATTATATCGGGAGTAGCAAACATATTGATAACATACCCTAATTCTTTTTTCAGGAATAAGGGTATTTTTATTAACTATGATATTTAAAAGGATATTTAAAAGGATATTTAAAAGGGCCTTAAAAAAAGTAATGCTTAATGAATGCAACGATGGCGACTAACCCTAAAAACATGATCATACCTTTTATAGTGAAGCCCGTCACTGCATTCCTTCCTGGAACCCAGTGCCCATCTGGAAGCTTTTTAGATTCCCTATTTCTATAATAATCCTCATTATCATTCATAAAACAACCTCCTCTCCATGATTCTTACTATTACCTTCATCGTTAACATTTGTTTTAATATCCCATTGGTAAGAAAATAAATGTAATGTAGATGAATATATTTCCACAGATGTTACTGACACTATATTATCCTTTTATGATGAAAAACGTAAACTATAATTATAGTAATGATGGTTTATATTTTATAATTTTAGGTATTATCATTTTTTGATTTGGATGGCACTAGCCTATCGGTGAAATATTACCAATGAATATTGAAAATTCGAAATTGTTAAGGCTTGTAAATCTACATAATTATAAATTAAGTCAATTGTAATTCCATAAGATATGGATTGTGATTGTCTTCTTTGTTTTGTTCAGATATACAGATTGCTCAATCCCTTTCACAATAGAATAGAGAAATTACAAAAACATACTAGCATGTTAGCATATCTCAATATTTTAGAATTATTTAAATAAAATTTTACCATACTATTTGATAATGTTTCAATTTGCGTTTCACAAGAAGGAGATAATTCTATTGATAGAAGCTATTTGGCTTGAGTACGCATGGACATTATTAATACTTATTGGGTTAGAAGGGTTACTATCTGCTGATAATGCACTAGTTATTGCTGTCATTGCTAAGAACTTACCTGAAAGGCAAAAAAAACGAGCAATCAATTATGGTATTATATGCGCATTTATTTTTCGATTTGTTTCTATTTTCTTTATTTCATTCTTAGTTAATGTTTGGCAAGTTCAGGCAATCGGATCACTATATCTTATCTATATAGGACTTAAGAATATATACAAAAGGTACTTTAGTGGCAATGAAATTAATAAGAAACCGACTGGTAAAAATGAATTCAGTTTTTTGAAAGTAGTGATGAAAATTGGTTTAGCAGATATTGCCTTTGCAATTGATTCAGTTCTCGCAGCTGTGGCTCTTGCCATCACCATGCCAGAAACATCTTTACCAAAGATTGGTGGTTTAGATGGTGGGAGATTTTCGCTTATAGTTGTTGCTACTATTGCGGGATTAATTCTAATTAAGTTCGCAGCATCCTGGTTTATAAAACTCATTGACAAACGACCAGCCCTAGAAATTGTCGCATATCTTATCGTTATTTGGGTTGGTGTAAAATTAGCCATCATTACACTTTCCCATGAAAATGTCGCTATATTACCAAAGGCATTTCCCCATAGTACCCTTTGGACGACTATATTCTGGGGTGTGCTTTTAGGGATTGCCATCATTGGCTGGTTTGTATCGGGAAGGAATTCAGCGAAGAATGGTGTTTAATAAGACGCATAATTTATACAACTATTCCCATTACATCATTTTACGGTTATTTAACATTGTGATTAAATCATTGTAATGTAATCGGATTCATTATTTTAACCTCTTATAATGGTAGGTAACATCAATTTTAGTGAAGAGGTTGTTACTCAATGGAAAGAAATGCATATTTTGACAATGCAAAATTTTTGTTAATTTTTCTCGTTGTTTTTGGCCATGCGATTCAGCCATTTACCGGTGACTCAAATAGTATTAGTACACTATATACATGGATTTATACCTTTCATATGCCTGCCTTTATTTTATTGGCTGGTTTTTTCGCTAAGGGATCAGGGAATCACCAATTCATTGTTAAATTAGCAAAACAATTGTTGGTTCCATATCTTATTTTCCAAACAATCTATTCAGCTTATTTTTATTTCATAGGAAAGGATAATTGGTTAACTGATCACATTTTTTATCCACATTGGTCATTATGGTTTTTAGTGAGTTTATTTTGTTGGCATCTGTTACTTATTGTGTATAAACGAATGCCGGCATATATTAGTATTTCACTAGCGATTTTGATAGGAATACTGATAGGGTTTTTAGATAATGTTGAGCATACTTTTAGCTTATCGCGTACTTTTGTATTTTTTCCATTCTTTTTAATAGGATATTTTTTGAAACTGGAACATTTGAATTATATTAAACGCAAAGGTTTCAAAATAATGTCGGCGATAATGATGGTTCTCATCGCTCTATCAATTTATTACTTGCCTGAGATTAACTTTGGCTGGCTACTTGCATCAAAATCATATAGTTCACTAGGTTTAGAAGGATTAGGTTGGTTAGCACGATTATCAATATATGGTACATCGATGTTAATGGTTACTTTTGTACTTTCATGGATACCTAAACGACGGTTAATGATTACAAAATTAGGCGAAAGAACAATATACATTTATTTGTTACACGGATTTATTATTCAATATTTCCGACAAACGAATTATTTTGAAATGACTAGTTTGTTCGATTTTATGAGAATCGTTTTATTTTCTGGCTTTATTGTGTACTTACTTTCCAGTAGATTCGTCGTAAGTATCAGTCAGCCAATTATTGAAATTAGTACTTCGAGGTTACGAAACCATCTACAATGGTTAAGGCAACTTAGGGAACATTAATTATAAGCTATCCCCCTAATATTTGGGCTACGTCATATTGTGCGTAGTCTTATTTTTATTTGATTATTTGTTTATAAGGTATCATTATGAAAAAAAAGTGTTATTTTATTGATAAAAAAACCTAGTAACAACAAGAATCGAACATGTTTATTTAAATTTGATATTAAGATTTTTTGATTAAACAAACGATAAACTTGAATTCAGTTTGCAATTAATAGATACTTAATAACTGATTGTTTATTTCAGTAAGGAAGTGGCTATTCGTGAATAATATAGTTAAAGGTATTATGTTAATGTTAATTTCTTCGATTGGTTTTTCAGTGATGACATTATTTGTTAAGCTATCGGGTGATCTCCCGGCAATTCAAAAAACATTTTTCCGAAATTTTGTATCTGCGATGATTGCTTTGGTTTTTGTCGTCTATAATAAAGAGAGTTTATTTGGTAAAAAAGAAAATCAACTCGTTTTATTGGGTAGATCAATTTTTGGGACAATTGGAATTATCTTTCTTTTTTATGCTATTGATCATTTAGTTATGTCTGATGCGGACATGTTAAATAAAATGAGTCCGTTTTTAGTGATTATTTTGTCGGGGATTTTTTTAAGGGAAAAAATATTACCTTTTCAAATGGTGACAATTATAGTTGCATTTATTGGGATGCTATTTATTGTAAAACCTACTTTTTCCATTGATGTTACCCCTTATGCAATTGGAGTTTTATCGGCAATCTTCGCCGCAGCGGCATATACGTTACTAAGAGTGTTAGGTAATCGGGAAAAATATTATACAGTTGTTTTTTATTTTTCATTCTTTTCAACTGTTGTTTTATTACCGTTTTTAATTTTCTTTTATGAACCGATGACAGGTAAACAATTAGCATATTTATTGTTAGCGGGATTTTTTGCAACGATTGGTCAATTTGGAATTACGTTAGCCTATAAATATGCCCCAGCACGAGATATATCAATTTTCACCTATTCAACTGTAATTTTTACAACGATTTTAAGCTTTATGATTTTCAGTGAGGGTCCTGATTTATTTAGTTTGATTGGTTACATATTTATTTTAGGTGCCATGATTTACATGTTCTTTAAGGGAAGAAAGGCAGTCGATTAATAGAGACACGAATTGCCGCACGCTTTGGATAGGGAATTAATTAATATAAATGATTGCAACTCGATCAAGTACGGATGATTTTTTAATATCATTTGGCAATAAAAGTCGGTTCATTTTTTTAACGATTGAAATACCTGCACCATGGTAATAAGCCTGTGTAACAAATTTATAGCAGTAGCTTTTGGCTAAATTATTTATGTCATAGTTAATAAGGTTATATGTCTTAAAAGATTTAATGTTTCCAGTAATCCATGAAGCGGCCTCTTTAGCCCCCATCTTAGAACGAAGAATTGTTACTTTATCCCCGGGATGATGTCTATTCCAATGTTGTTTAAGTGTCAATATTTGCCATCCCGGTATACTTGGAATGACCTCTTTGATTGTAAAATCTGTACCAATGATGACTGAATGACCAACAAAATAAGTCGATCTAGCAATTGATGAATATATAATATCACCCGGCAAAGCTTCTATCGTTGTATTTGGATAATAACGTGTTAATGACATAGTTTTAGTTCCTTTTAAAAATTAAATTGAAGTCCTTTTTCTTAATCTACCAGTCTATTGTATTCATTTCAATCATCTGAATCGATTATAATATAGCATTTTTTGGGTATTTTATTAAAAATTTCGTCAAAGAAATATGATTACTATTGTTCTTAAAGATAAGAAATGCATAAGCTGAATATTTTACTATACACTTATCGTTTTACCCAAAATAATGGAGAATAATCCCATTAATTGAACTTATCATCATTTCCACTAGTAATTTTGGCTTATTAATAGTATGATAAAATAAAGTATTTAGAATGTTATGTATATATTGACCGAAATTTACTAAATAAAAAAAATTGCAAAATAATTGTGTTATAATTAGGGGGAAAATAAAATGAATGTTGATAAATTAATGGTTAAATTATTCAAATTAATTAACCAAACCCGAAATCCTCGTGCATATGATTTAAATATAACAATAGATGAATTTAATAAAATTGTTGATGAGGCTGTGGAAAAGGACTTCATTTCGAATGCAATTTGGAAAGCGCATTTAAACAAATATGTTATTCACGAAAAAACGTATGTAACAGAAAAGGGACAACAGTTCATTTTGGAAAACAAACGTTTTAAAACTACATTTACATCATTTTTCAAGTCATCTTTTTTTACTTCATAGTCATTAATGAATAGCAACTAATCCATCAAAAGCAGTTACATAGCCTGATGATGATGATCTTGACAAATAGATCAATTTCATTTACATTTACCTCCAATACAGCAATATAAGTTTAAATTTTTTCAATAATAAATTTTGATTGAAAGGTAAAAATGAAGGTGATCGACCGTGCTTGAATTACTTACCATTGAAGCTAGACAGTTTTTAAGGGAACATTTTGATACTTTATTATCGATTCCAATCGTACGTAACAATCGACTTCGTTCTACAATGGGTCGTTATGTATATGAAAGAACAAACAAACCAGTCCGGATTGAATTGGCTGGTTTTCTCTTAGATCATGGTGATCATTCGGTTATTATAGATGTATTAAAACATGAATGTATTCATTATGCATTACATGTAAAAGAGATGCCCAGTCGCGATGGACATCCTTATTTTGAAGCACAATTAAAAAAACATGGCGTGAGTAGTACGAATGAAAAATTAGTTGGTAAATTTTATGTATATCGATGTTCAGCTTGTTTTAAAGAAAGTGTGACAAGGAAAAAACATGTTATAAAATACCCATCCCGTTACAGGACAGGCTGTTGTCAATCCCCATTACAAGTGATTGGGGAAAAAGTATTTAATGGCGTATAGGAATCTTAATTTTTGCCGACGTTATCGTTGTGATTATCGGAAAATTAATCAATAAAAATTTTTCCTGGATTAAATATTTGTTTAGGGTCGATTAACTGTTTTATATCTTTCATTAGGTGATATGCTTCACCGTGTTCTTGATGTTGATATTTTGCTTTTCCAATACCTACACCATGTTCACCAGTACAAGTTCCCCCATTTATTAATGCAAATTCAACTACCTTTTCGTTAAATAAATTGGCTTTTTGAACTTCTGTTTCCTCATTCATATTGACCATGATGAGCGCATGGAAGTTCCCGTCACCGACATGTCCCACGATACCACCGGGAAGACCAATTTTATCAAGTGCCTCTCGTGCAACAGTAATACCTTTTCCAAGTTTCGATAAAGGTAGGCAAACGTCTGTCACCATTTGTTTTTTCCCCGGGTTTAGGTGGATATAACTGTAGGCTAAATGGTGTCTAGCTTCCCATAAAGCATTTCGTGATTTTGTATCTTTAACAAATGTAATATCTTTTACTTGATGACTTTCAAGTAATTCTTTCATCATTTCAATGTCTTTTTCAATTCCACGTTCATTGCCTTGTAATTCGATAAATAATGTTGGCTGTACCTCATAATCTGTCTCTTTATATAAATTTACTTGCCTAATCGATGGTGCATCAACTAATTCAACTCTAGCGATTTGAATGCCAGCACTTAATAATGTTGTGACAGATTGCACAGCGTCATCTACTGTTGGAAATGTAGCCCTTGCTGCCATAATATGTTCGGGAATACCGAATACCTTTACTGTTAGTTCCGTGAATATGCCTAACGTCCCTTCAGATCCGATAAACAATCCATTTAAATGATATCCGGATGATGATTTTGTAGCTAAATTACCTGTTTCAATCAATGTTCCATTAGGAAGAATAACTTGTAAATTTCTTACTTGGTCCCGCATAACGCCATATTTAACAGTTGTTGTTCCACTTGCATTAGTTGCCGCCATGCCACCGATTATTGCATCTGCGCCCGGATCAACGGAAAAAAATAAACCATGTTTTTTTAATGCCTCATTTAATTGAGTACGTGTAACACCAGGTTGAACCGTAACTAGAAAATTTTCAGGTTGGATGTCAATAATTCTATTCATTAGACTGAAATCCATTGATATTCCACCTTGTATCGGAATTGCATGACCTTCTAAACTAGATCCCACACCAAAAGGGACAATCGGTTTATTTAGTTCATTTGCAAGATGGACAATTTGTTGAATTTCCCTTGTTGTCTCTGGAAAAACAACGACATCAGGTAGTACTGGAGTATGGTAAGATTCGTCCCGACTATGCTGTTGCAATATTGTATCATTTGTGGAAATTCTAGTTACCCCTAAAATCTCTTGTAATTTATGTAGTAACAAAATAGTTCCTCCTAATTGTGTTTGACTATCTACATTTTATTATAGCATCGTATAAATTACCAACAGAAGTGGAACAGTGGAAATTCGCAGTTACTTTTATTAAAATATTAGTAATAACCTATGATGAAGGACAGATAGTGATGACAGAAAGTCAAATTGTACCACTTCCAAATTTGAAAGAAATATTATTTAAACAATTAAGGATGGCGTTAGCGGAAAATCGTGATAAGGATGTCATTTTGATTGTTGATGAAATAATATTACATGAATTTGGAAATCCGAATGTTTACGTAAATAAAATAGATGCGTTAATAAGATTGAACCGATGGGAAATGGCTAAGGATTTTTGTGAAAGGATAATGGGCTTATCAGATGAATCTTATCGTTTCTTTCTTGATCATTATTTGTTTGTATTGCATGAATCAGGGCTTTATACGGATTTAATTAAAACCTATGATTTAGGACTAGAAAATGGTTATATTTTGAAGTCCAACAATGCATTAGCAGCCCTATATGAATCAGCTAAATCTTTGCTAGAAGATGAAATTCAACTACTTATGGGAAAATTGGAAAAAGCCCGCCTTGAAGAAAATCACTTAGCACAAGCAGGGATAATGGCGAAAATGAAGTTAGTAAACTATTATGATGTGAATTTTTGGCATTCATTTTTAAATGATAAATTAGTGCATCCTGTAATTAAAACAGATATCTTAATGTGGGCAAAGGATAACAAAATCAATCAAAAAATTAAGTTGCAGAAGTTTGGTCAATCAATTAGTGTTGTTCCCACGGAATTAATAGATTGGAACAGGCAACCTACATATCTTCATATAGTTAAAAAGATGGAATCGATTCTACACCAAAACCCTGTTCAACATGGTTTATTATTACAAATGTTTAATCATTATAGTTATGTGCTATATCCTTTCTTGATATCAAAGGATGAAGAGGGAATTCTCGTTAAGGCACTAATTCACATGGGAGAAGTCCATTTTAATGAGGCTGATGATCATAATACTGTAAATCATAGGGTGCAAAAATATGTGTATGAAATTAATATGTGCCATGAAATGTTTTTACAAGTTTATGAAACATGATAAGTAATTAATTTTGACTGATAGAAAGTGTTCGGATTTTTTTCGTATTAGATCTAGGGTTTATTATACTTACTTGATGGGGATTGTAGACATATAAGGTCACTATTGTGTATTGATGATAAATTATAATCAGAATCAAAATTTTCAATAATGGTATGACATAAAATTAATTCAATTTATTTTTTAAGGATTAGTAGTGTGGATTATTAATTAAAAAAGTTGAAAGCATCATACATTATGTTATACTAAAATGGTTGTACATTTTATCGAATTTTAACTATATGAATATAATAAATTTTCATGATGAATTTTGGAGGGAGTAACATGTCGGTAACGGCCAGTTGGGAAAAGAAAGAAGGAAATGAAGGAGTTTTGACAATTAATGTTTCAGTAGATCAATTTGATGAGGCATTGGACCAAGCGTTTAAAAAGGTAGTTAAAGATGTAAATCTTCCTGGATTTCGTAAAGGGAAAATTCCACGAAAAATTTTTGAGAATCGTTTTGGTGTTGAATCACTTTACCAAGATGCCATTGATATAGTTTTACCTGGGGCTTATAGTGAAGCAGTAGAACAAACGGAAATTTTTCCAGTAGATCAACCTAAGATTGATATTGATGAGATTGAAAAAGGGAAAGAGCTTGTTTTTACTTGTGAAGTGACAGTAAAACCTGAGGTTTCATTAGGTGATTATAAAGGGTTGGAAGTTGAAGAGGAATCGGTTGAAGTAACTGATGAAGATGTGGAAAATGAAATTGAATCATTACGTCAAAGCCAAGCTGAATTGGTTCTAAAAGAAGAAGGGCACGTTGAAGAAGGTAATACGGTTGTCATCGATTATGAAGGTTTTAAAGATGGTGAACCTTTTGAGGGCGGAAAAGATGAAAACCATTCGTTGGAAATTGGTTCAGGTCAGTTTATTCCTGGATTTGAAGAACAACTTATCGGCAAGGAAGCAGGTTCTAATTCAGAAATAACAGTAACATTTCCGGAAGATTATCAAGCAGAAGATTTGGCAGGCCAAGAAGTAATTTTTAAAGTGACAATACATGAAATCAAGGAAAAAGAGATTCCGGAATTAGATGATGAATTTGCGAAAGATGTTGACGAGGAAGTAGACTCTCTTGAACAATTAAAAGAAAAGAAAAAAGATGAGTTAAAAAAGGAGAAAGAACAAGCAGCGGAGAATGCAAAGAGAGAAACATTAATAGAAAAAGTAACTGATAATGCGGAGGTCAATATTCCTGAGGCAATGGTTACTTCAGAGCTTGACCAAATGATGAATGAATTTAATCAACGTTTACAAATGCAAGGCATGTCATCAGAACAGTTTTTCCAGTTTTCGGGTCAAACAGAGGAACAGCTACGTGAGCAAATGAAAGAAGATGCTGAGAAACGTGTCAAAACGAATTTAACATTGGAAACAATCGTAAATACAGAAAAGCTTGAGGTGACTGAAGAAGATATTGACAAAGAAATCGATAAAATGGTTGAAATGTATAAGATGGAAAAGGATCAAATTATCGGTATGCTTGGTGGTAACAAAGATGTATTAAAAGAAGATTTAAAAATGCAAAAAGCAATTGATTATTTAGTTGAAAATAGTAAAACTGTTTAATAATTAAGATTTTATTTTCGTTGATAAGTATTAACTAATCAAAACAATTTTCAATGAAGAAAGCAAGGTCGGCTACATTATCGTGCACCTTGCTTTCATGTTATTATTTCATCAACATAATAACGATAAAACACAAATAGTAGGGGTTGTATTATTTTCTTTTTTAACAACTATTTGATATGATTATTGAAGAATCGTTCTAAATAATTTTGGTTAATTCAATTATTAAAAAAGTTAAGTTATTTTAGGGAAATAATAAATGCTTTAAAATTAATATAAATTAATTGTATATTGTAGTTGTTATTGTGAAAAATGATATTGTAAGTTATGAGTGAAAGAAATGAGTAGGGGTGAAAGCAAATGTTTAAATTTAATGAGGAAAAAGGCCAACTTAAATGTTCATTTTGTGGAAAAGATCAAGAAGCTGTACGTAAACTAGTTGCTGGTCCGGGCGTCTACATTTGTGATGAATGTATAGAACTATGTACAGAAATTGTTGAGGAAGAGATCGGAATGGATGATGAGGTTGAATTTGATGAAATTCCGAAACCACAAGAAATTTGCGATACACTCGATAGTTATGTCATTGGTCAGGAAAAAGCGAAGAAAAACTTATCTGTCGCTGTTTACAACCATTATAAACGAATAAACTCATCTAAGAAAACTGATGATGTTGAATTAGCAAAAAGTAATATCGCAATGATAGGACCTACGGGAAGTGGGAAAACATTACTTGCTCAAACGCTTGCAAGAATTTTGAATGTCCCATTTGCGATTGCAGATGCTACTTCACTGACTGAAGCAGGTTACGTTGGCGAAGATGTGGAAAACATTTTACTTAAATTGATTCAAGCAGCTGATTATGATATCGATAAGGCGGAAAAAGGGATTATTTATATCGATGAAATTGATAAAGTTGCTCGTAAATCGGAAAATCCATCAATCACAAGGGATGTATCAGGTGAAGGGGTACAACAAGCATTACTAAAAATTCTCGAAGGTACGGTAGCAAGTGTACCACCGCAAGGTGGTCGAAAACACCCACACCAAGAGTTTATTCAAATTGATACAGCTAATATATTATTTATCGTTGGTGGAGCATTTGATGGTATTGATCAAATCATTAAAAGACGTATAGGTAAAAAAGTAATTGGATTTGGCGATGCACATGCTGAAGAAGACCTTAATACTGGTGAATTGTTAAGTAAAGTTTTACCAGAGGACTTGTTAAGTTACGGGTTAATTCCTGAATTTATCGGGCGTTTACCAGTAATTGCTAGCCTACAACCATTAGATGAAGATGCATTAATGGAAATTTTAACAAAACCGAAAAATGCCTTAACGAAGCAATATGAAAAATTATTACAAATGGACAATGTTGAGCTTGAATTTGAAGAAGAAGCCCTGCAAGAAATTGCCAAAAGTGCCATGGAAAGAAAAACAGGTGCAAGGGGATTACGTTCCATTATTGAAACAATTATGTTAGATATTATGTTTGATTTACCATCTAGAGATGACATTGCTAAGTGCATTATTACAAAGGAAACAGTGACGGAAGAAAACCAAAACCCAACTATCGTCTATGTAGATGGGACAGTGGAAGAAAGTAAGAAACGAATTCCTAAGGAAAGTGCCTAATTTCCTTTCAATTTATCTTGATAGAAAATCTTTAGTATAGGTTAGAGCTAAGACTGACGTTGATTTTTTCACTTTGATATTATACAGTGAATAAATTTTACTGTCAGTCTTTCGTTTGCTTTATAATAATGTTATTCGAAAAACTTTATACCTAACGATAATGGATAATATTCCGTTATCAATATGATAAACTATAGAATATAATGTGGTTTTAGTAAATATGAAAGTATATGTTCATAATAAAATATCACTTTACAGTATTTTGAAAAAGTTGGAGGATTAAAGATGACTATTCAAATCAAGGATACCCCGTTATTACCACTTAGAGGTTTACTTGTTTTCCCTTCTATGGTAATGCATTTAGATGTTGGAAGGGAGAAATCGATTGCTTCATTGGAAAAAGCTATGGTAGACGAACAAATGATCTTTTTAGTTGCCCAAAAAGAGGTAGCAAACGAAAATCCCGAAGCAGAAGATATATATCGAGTCGGTACGATGGCAAAAATAAAACAAATGATAAAATTACCAAATGGAACAATTCGTGTGCTTGTAGAAGGGAAATTTAGGGCTGAAATCGTCCGTTTTAGTGAAACTGAAAAGGAATTTATGGTGTCTGTCAGTGAACTTGAAGACATACATGGTGATTCGTATGAGGAAGAGGCGCTGATGCGTCAACTCATCCGTCAATTTGGTCAATATGTGAAGGTATCAAAGAAAATAACAAAGGAAACTTTTGCTACTGTATCTGATATCGACGATACTAGTCGACTTTCGTTTATGATTTCTTCTCATTTATCCATTAAAGTGAAGGAAAAACAGGAATTACTTGAAATTGATGATGTTAGTGAGCGAATGAATTATTTATTAAAGATTATTACGAACGAAAAGAAAGTGCTAAATTTAGAAAGGAAAATTGGTAAACGTGTTCAGTCTTCTATGGAACAGACACAAAAAGAATATTACTTACGTGAACAATTAAAGGCAATTCAAAAAGAATTAGATGATACAAATGGGACAGGCAGTGAGGTTGATCGTTTACGTGAGCAAATAGAACAAGCCGGTATGCCTGAACGGATAACAGAGGTCGCCTTAAAGGAATTAGTTCGTTATGAAAAGGTTCCTCAAACATCGGGTGAAAGCTCAGTCATCCGCAACTATTTGGATTGGTTAATTTCATTACCATGGTTAAAAGAAACAGATGATCAAATTGAAATAGATCAGGCGGAAAAAGTGTTAAACAAAGATCATTTTGGATTAGAAAAAGTAAAAGAACGAATTTTAGAATATTTAGCTGTGCAAAAATTAACGAATAAAATTAAAGGACCAATTTTATGTTTAGTTGGTCCACCCGGTGTGGGAAAAACATCATTAGCAAAATCAATTGCCCAATCAATTAATCGCAAATTCGTTCGTATTTCTTTGGGTGGGGTACGTGATGAAGCAGAAATTCGTGGCCATCGTCGAACATATATTGGGGCGATGCCCGGTCGGATTATCCAAGGGATGAAGCGGGCTGGAACGGTTAATCCTGTATTTTTATTGGACGAAATTGACAAAATGGCAAATGATTTTCGAGGCGATCCGGCCTCAGCAATGTTGGAAGTGTTAGACCCGGAGCAAAACCATCACTTTAGTGATCATTACATTGAAGAAACATATGATTTATCGAACGTTATGTTTATTGCTACCGCCAATTATGTGAACAATATATCAAGTCCATTATTAGACAGAATGGAAGTCATTTCAATCCCGGGCTATACTGAAGTCGAAAAATTACACATTGCAAAAGACCATTTATTACAAAAACAAATCGAAGAAAATGGTTTAAAAAGAGGTAACATCCAAATTCGAGAGGAAGCCCTATTAACGTTAATTAGGGAGTATACCCGTGAAGCGGGTGTCCGTGAATTAGAGAGAATGATTGCAACGTTATGTCGTAAAGCAGCAAAAATTATCGTATCAAATGAGAAAAAAAGGGTGATTATAACTAAAAAACAGCTTGAGGATTTTTTAGGGAAACCTATTTATCGCTATGGCCGTAAAGAAGAAGCTGATCAGGTAGGAACGGCAACCGGACTTGCTTATACAGCCGTTGGAGGGGATGTTTTATCGATTGAAGTATCTCATTATCCCGGAAAAGGGGAACTGAAGTTAACTGGAAAGCTTGGTGATGTCATGAAGGAATCCGCTCAAGCAGCCTTCAGTTACATCCGATCACGAGCTAAAGAATTAAAAATTGAAGAAGACTTTTATGAAAAATATGATATTCATATTCACGTTCCAGAAGGGGCCACCCCAAAAGATGGACCTTCAGCTGGAATAACAATGGCCACAGCGTTAGCCTCGGCATTAACAGGACGGGCAGTTAATCGTCATGTTAGTATGACAGGCGAAATTACGCTAAGGGGAAATGTTCTACCGATTGGTGGATTAAAGGAAAAGTCCCTAAGTGCTCACCGCGCAGGCATTACTACTGTCATTATTCCCGCAGACAATGAACGGGACATTGAAGATATTCCGGAAAGTGTTCGGAGGGATTTAACGTTTATTCCTGTAAAGCATCTTGATGATGTATTAAAATATGCTTTAGTAGGGGATTCAAAATGAATATTAATAAGGCTGAATTTATTATAAGTGCAGTTTCAAACGTACAATACCCAAACGATGATCTCCCTGAAATAGCTTTGGCAGGGAGGTCTAATGTTGGAAAGTCCTCATTTATCAATACATTAATAAATCGAAAAAATTTAGTCCGTACCTCATCCAAACCTGGAAAAACACGTACATTAAATTTTTATCATATTAATGATTTATTTTATTTTGTTGATCTTCCTGGTTACGGTTATGCAAAAGTATCACGATCAGAACGGAATAAATGGGGGGAAATGATTGAAGAATATATTGTAACACGAAAATCTTTGAAAGTAGTTGTGCTAATACTAGATATTCGCCATAACCCATCAAAAGAAGATATACAAATGATTAATTATTTACGGTATTATGAGATTCCTATTTTGATTATAGCAACAAAAATGGATAAAATTTCAAAGTCAAAGCAAGCGCAATACGTGAAAAAAATGAATGATTTTTTGCAAGATGAATTTATTGAAGTGATTCCATTTTCTTCTGTGACAAAGGCAAATAAAGAAAAAGTGTGGAGAAAGTTACTACAATATATGACATAGTGTAAACCTTGGCCTTCGAGAAGGATGACCAAGGTTTTTTAAAGTGTGATTTTATCGTCGATCCCAGTTTTTTTATAGACAGTCTATAGTTATTTTCTCCGTGCAACTAATAAATACACGCCAATACCAATTAATAATACTGGCCAAAAGGTTTCAAAAAAATCAATAATACGATAAATAAAGGAAACTTGTTCGGGTAGTTTCATAGATATAATCATAAATAGAGCAATGCTTAATAAAATCATACTAGGTAATAGGCCCTTTTTTGTTTTAAAATAGCGCAACATAAATCCAATTCCAACAATTAACGGGTAAATCGACCAATGGTCAAACCAGTTTGGATAATTTTGTAGTCCATGAAAATGCACTCCTAGTCCAAATAAAATAAATCCAGGCAACAAGTTATTATCCTCATGATGTGAGTAACTATGAATTAAAAATGCCACACCTATTATAATTAAAAAGGTCGGCCATCCGTAAAAGTTTTCGAAAATAGATAAATGTAATTGTTTGATTAAAAAATAAATACCAAAACCTATTAATATGTAAGCAATAAAAATATTTTGTTTTTTCATTCTATACCTCTTTCTAGCGTGAAAATAAAATTTATAAAATATGACGTTGTTATTATTATACATTGTTCTCATTCAGTTTAAAATAAGTTTCTCTTTTTAAAGGTTCTGATTGATAAAAACATTGACGTTCACCACTTCGAGTATGGGTGCAACACTGTTCAAATGTTACCTCATTAATATTTTATCGAAACATTGGGTTACCTGGTACTTTCCAAATGAATTTTTAATAAGGTCGGACTTGTGTGAAATTATTAGCGTCTTTAACATTAAATTTAAACATATCTTTTTTAAATGAAGAGGGCTTCTCCTACGTTTTTGTCATATGCTTGAAACTTTCACCATATAATGTCATAACCGATAACAAAAGTAGTGAAAGGAATGGTCATTAAATGTTTACTTATATGCCCGATAATCGTGGGTTAGCTTTTGATGTCAATGAAACATACTATTTAAACGCGGCACAGGGAATATCTGAAATGTTAACTATTTCATTGGATCCAGATATTTTAGTACAATCCCAAAGTGAATATGTACAGGTTAGAGGATTAATGATTCTAAAAGGAGAGTATAAAAAAAGTAAGAATTCTCAACATCAACAAATACACAACCAATCCAATCATTTGGAAAGAATTCAAGATGTTGATGATGATGTTGCCAAATTTTTTCATCGTATTCCAGTCGAAGTAGCCATCCCGATGTATCGAATTAATGACCTAAATGATATAAAGGCAGTAGTTGAATCGTTTGATTATGAATTACCGAATGAATATTCCTTAAAAATTAATGCTTCATTACATATATTAGGAATGAACAATTCGCAAGGAGAAAAGAAGGATGATCATAGTTACATCATACATAACAATGGAAATAAAAACCAAGATGGTCCCCAAAAGGAAATCAGGAAAATGCCAGATGATTTTAATCAGCAAGAAAAGATACAAGATGAACAAACAGATATTGCTAAGGAACCATTAAATGACATGACTGAAAAGGAAACTCATCACGATGTAGAGGTGGAAAAGGAAAAGTCATCTCCTGAGGATAATAAAATCGAAGTTCAATTAGTTGAAAGTGAACGGGATGAAGAGTCAACACCGGAAGATGAAAAAACTGATGTTTTATTTTTAACTGAATTTTTTTCAGAGGAGAGTTCTGTAAATTTAACTCAATTAAAAATTCATATTACACAAGAGGATGACACAATTGAATCAATTGCTTCTAGATACGACATTCCAACAACAAAACTTATTCAGGATAACAATTTAACAAATCAACAGCTTGAAGAGGGTAAACTGTTAGCAATAAATGAAATAAATAATGGATAGTGAGCTAAAAAGATCACTAAATCCATCGTAAGTAAAAAGCAATAAAAATAAAAATGAGTATTGTAAGTAACATCAATTCAATAAATGAAATAAATAAAAGTGTGCGAATAAGCTGGAATATTAATATTGGAATGATTGCCTGTTCTAAAACACAGATACACTTAAATAACCACGTTGGTAATCGATGTCGATAGTGTTGTGACATCATCATTCTCCTTTCAATAAATAGATGCTGGTCGCACATAAATATACCGCTCATAAATGGGATAGAATCGCTCATAAACTAATTTCAGCGCACATAAACTGATTTCATCGCTCTTAAACTGCAATATAAAATACATATTTCATCATTATCAAAAAAATTCACAATACAATTACTACATTGTATGTTTAAACAAGGTTAAAACGTGATACAATATTGTAAATAGTTGCAAAACAACACTATTTTGTTTAAACTAAAGGAAATTACATGATGAAAGTGATGAGAGGGAAGAGTATATCAAGTCCAATTTTTAGAGAGGAAAGTACCCGGTGAGAGCTTTCTACTTTGACCTGATAGAATGTCGCCCTTGATACTGTATCTCTGAACAAATGCTTCAACAATATAGTAAGAGTATACCGGTAAATCCGTTATCTTTTTGAGTGTATAAGTATTTACTTGTGAAATAAGGTGGCACCGCGGAAATTTAACTTTTCGTCCTTTACGAAGGATGGGAAGTTTTTTATTTTGCTTAAATAGTATAAGTTAATAATGGAGGAATGGATATGGAAAAAAATATGTTACCACCTAAATATGATCATAAACAAGTGGAAGAAAATCGTTATAAATATTGGATAGATGGAGGATTT
>DAMCTP010000023.1:17789-48659 GCA_032113595.1 Pseudogracilibacillus sp. | reverse complement strand
AGTAACGAGTAAATCGACAGAATGGGAAGAAGGTCAACAGAGAACTAGTGCTTACATTTATGCTGATCGCGATCAACATGATGATTTGCCACGCAGGACACCAGGGGCACACCCGTTACATGATGAATAGCAATATTGTCGATATAAAATATCTATGAAAAATTCTCACCCCACCATGCCTCTTCACAATGCGAACTATGGTGGGGCATTTATTTATGAGGAACCTATTCTAATCTGATTTTTTAAAAGGGATTCATATAATCATTTGAAGTTTAGGAACGACTAGCTCCTTTGTAATATGTAAAAAATGAATGAAAGGGAATCCCTCTTACATTAAGAGGTAAGGAAAGTGTGAAAAGGAAGGTAGCTCAAATAAGGAAGGGCTAAACTTACACTTAGGAAAAAAATATTTGTATAAAACATAATTGTGAATTCAGAATATAGTATGGAAATGCGTTTTTTTACAAATATATTCTTCTACTAAAAAGATCATTTGATTAATAAGGAATGTATCTTATTTAATGCAATATGATTTAATTCCCTTTTTTATTATCTATAAGAACTAATTCCGCTAGACCAAATATGGCTGTAATTACAAAACACAAAAGTATAATAGTAAAATTACTTTCCGTTCCCCCAAGTTGAATATTAGATATAAAAAATACGAATCCGGATAATAAGATTCCTACCCCAAAATAAGTTGATAAACTTGTTTTTTCCTTTTCTTTTATATCTAATAGCCCAAACAAGCCAACGACAACCCAAGATAATATTGCATTTATCAAACTATTGTATGAAATATTACTATTAGGTGTTGAATATTGAATAAAATGGTTAGACATGAAGTATGCAGGGATAGAAATTACCACTCCTATAAGATACTTCATAAACGTTGTCAATTTTTTCACCCCATATATTTTGGAAAATGAGAATTACTTACTTCACATTACTGTACTTTTAATGTAAGAAAAAGTTTGTTTTTCCACACGAAAATCTGAATACTCCAAAAATCAAAGTGAATTTATGATTTTATAACGATTGCGTTGACACTTACCTCTTCATGTATTTTAATTAGGTAGGCCGTTGTTGTTAATCAACCTTTCGAATGACAAAATATGCACAACCAAAATTACAATATTCGTACAAATAATCTTCCAGTAAATCAATCGACGACTCATAGGCATCTTTACTTCGATTAACCGATTGATAAAAGCCTTTTAATCGTAATTGGCTATGACCCCAATCCCCGACAATATAATCATATTTTTTCAAAATATCTGAATAACGATTTTCAAATTCTTCCGATTGAAAGGCATCTTTTTTATTTTCAATTAATTCATATTTTACCCCATTGAACTCAATCATTTAGACCTCTCCATTTAAAATGATATTTATCAAGCATATAAACGTTATTTTTTCCCAAGTGTGTAAGCGGTATCTATTTAAACAATTGTTGATTAATCATCTTTATAACAACGTATGTATGATTAAAGTAAAATCATGCACAATATATTATATGCTTTCTATCAGAAACTGTAAAGGATGAACAATCATTGCAAAAAAAATCACTTTTCACCAGTGTCATATGTCTATTTTTATTCTATACGTTTTATCCGAATGAAATATTAGCAGATCAAACTATATACGACAAACGAATATCCCTATACAAAAAAACAGAAGCCATTTCCCAAGTACCATGGTACTACATTGCTGCTTTTGACCAATATGAACGAAACAAACAAACTAACAATGATGAGGTAATCTCAGGTAGATTTGAAAATGAACTTTGGTATGGACCAGGAAATGTCAGCTTTAGTACACATACTAACATGATACAATTATTTGGTGGGATTGGCAAAGATGGGGATGGAGATCAGCACGCAAATCCGGAGAATCCAGAAGATATGCTTTATACAATAGCTTCATTATTACAAAGGAACGGAATTACGAAGGACGATATTAAAATTAGTCTGTGGCAATATTATCAACGTGACCTATCAGTGAAATCCATTATGAGTACTGCAAAGGTATATCAACATTTCAATTCAATTAATTTAACTGATCGCTCCTTCCCTGTATCCCGTAAACACCGGTATAGCTACAATAACACTTGGGGAAATCGGCGGGGGTTTGGGGGAAATAGAATTCATGAGGGGACCGATATTTTCGCTAGTTATGGGACACCAGTGATATCGACAACATATGGTGTTGTTGAATTAAAGGGATGGAATTTATATGGAGGATGGCGCATTGGCATCCGGGATATTCATAACATTTACCATTATTATGCACATTTAAATAATTATGATAAAAACATCGAAGTTGGCCAGGTAGTTAAACCGGGGGATGTTTTAGGTTATGTTGGCTCAAGTGGCTACGGTCCGGAAGGAACCTCTGGTAAATTTCCACCTCATTTACATTATGGGATGTATAAAGATAACGGAAAAAATGAATGGTCATTTGATCCCTATCCATATTTAAAAAAGTGGGAACGTTTGAAATGAACTAGTTCGCAGTTATTCTATCATGTTTCTGAAATTTCGCTTAGAACCTTCATTTCATAGTCCCTACCAATGTCGTCAATGCTGAGTTGACAATAAAAATCTCAGACGATAAAAACCGTCTGAGATTTTACATTCATTATTTCTATTTGTTTGCTTTAGCCTTATTAACGGCATTAACGATGCTTGCTACAAGGCCTCCCCAAATAATGACAATACCTATTACCATCATAATAATAGCACTAGCGCTCATCGTATTCACCCTCTTCTGGTTTAGTCTTCCACTTCAGAAGCGCAAGAAGTATACCAATAACGATAGCCCCTACAGCTACACTCCATCCACTTAATAATATGAATGAATCTGGATATCCTTCATAGTTACCAGTATCTGTATCAAATAACTTAAAGACGTTAATTCTTAGTAGGTCAATGAACATGTATCCCAAAACGATTGGTGTAATAACTCCTAAACTAATTTTCCACCAAGCACCTAATTTAATATCAGAAATTTCATCGGCATGCTTTTGGAATACTCCTAGTTTACGGAGAACCCACGCAATTAAGACAACCTCTACTAACCCTAAGAATGCCACACCAAATTGGTTAATGAAGTAGTCTGCTGCATCTAAGAAATTTAGTCCTCCACGTGTAGCAAATAAAAATGCAACAATAGCAGAGAAACCACCACCAAATAAAACAGCTTTTTGACGTGAGATACCAAATTTATCAGATATACCTGACACATATGTCTCAACAATTGACATTAAGGATGTTAATCCCGCTAACACGAGTGATAAGAAAAATAGCAAACCGAAAAACTCATTAAAGGCAGGGAATTCGTTAATGATTGCAGGAAATACCATGAAGGCTAAACCTACTCCACCTGCAACAACCTCACTGACTCCGACTCCTTGAGTTTGTGCCATGAATCCTAAAACAGAGAATACCCCGATACCAGCTAGTAATTCAAACCCTGAGTTACTAAACCCTGTAATAAAGGCGTTGTTCGTTATGTCTGATTTTTTCGGTAAATAACTCGAGTACGTAATCATAATAGCAAATGCAATCGACAAACTAAAGAAAATCTGGCCATATGCTGCAACCCAAACACTTGGATTTAGAATTTCACCGAAATCAGGTTTGAAAAATGCATCTAGTCCTTCTAAAGCACCTGGTAAAGTAATTGCACGAATAACAATGATTAAAAACACAACAACTAATGAAGGAATCATTATTCTATTAGCAACTTCTAAACCTTTTCTAACCCCAGCAAATAGAATACCTAAAACAATTAACCAGACGAACAGAAGTGGAATCGCAACCCCTGGAACTAGACCACCAATCACACCTGGATCTGCTACTTGTAAATAATCAGCTACTAAAAATGTTGTTGGGTCATCACCCCAAGCTAAATTTAAAGAAAAATATGAATACGAAATTGCCCAAGCTATAATAACTGAATAATAAGTAGCAATGACGAAGGCAACCATGACTGCCCACCAACCAATACCTTCCACCTTTTTATTCATTCGGCGGTATGTAAGTGGTGCTGAGCCACGATATTTATGACCCATCGTGAACTCTAAAATCAAAATTGGTATACCTGCGGTGAGCAAGGCGAATAAATAAGGAATAAAGAAAGCGCCTCCACCATTTTCATACGCAACAGCCGGGAACCTCCAAATATTCCCTAGACCAACTGCTGATCCAATAGCTGCTAACACAAAACCTGCTCTTGTCCCCCATTGAGAACGTTGATCCATACATGATCCTCCTTTAATTTGGTAATGAACAATAGTCAAAAAATTTACTTTGTTCATAACCTTTATATTTTAAACAATTATAGCAATAGTTCACAATTCTGTCAAAGTAATTAATACCATATTATTCTAATTTTGACAAACTAATAAGTGAAAATAACGATTCTCTTAAAATTTACTCTTGTTTATTTTTAGGAAAAGTGACTGCTGGGCCTCCAAAGCTACCTTGACTATAAAAATCAGGAACATCCCCCATAATCACCCGTGAATCAATAAAAACATTCGTCTCAACTTCGGCAGTCTCCGTTGTGAACGGTACGACGATACGGATATTGACACTTACCGGAATATAAATCTCAAATAGTGCTGCATTGACTCCAAATTCTTTTAATTCATGGACTACATCAGACCTTAAACTACCAACAATTTCGAAATGAACTGGAATTTTAGGTCCTAAATTTGCTAATACCGTATTCCCCGTAACTTGCCCTAACGGAATTTCTACCACCGTAGGATCCTTTGAAGCCAGGTCACCTACAGAATTACCAAACTCAATTGGTTGTAAATTAGGATCGTCAATATCGATTTGCTCCCCTTTATTCATTCCATATAAAAAGTATTCTGCCCGATCGGTTGCTGTCCTTAATGCTCGATTCACTGCCTCTGAATTCCAACCTAAGGTGGCTACATTTCCGTTATTATCCAGTTGAATATCGACCAGATCATCGAAGTTTATTTGTTCTGTCGATTTAACCGCTGAATTGATTGTACGGGTTGCAAACTCTATTGTTTTTTCATTGGCTATATCCATCAATGTTGGTTTTAAACGACGGTCTATATACCAAAAACTAAACATCAAAATAAAGAGAAAAATAATGGTCGTCCATAAAAGCAAAGTCTTCGATCGAGGCGGTGTTCTCTTTGGACGCTTAAACTGGCAATTATATTTTTTACGCAAGACAAAAACCCCCTCAAATAAGTATATGTTTCAAAAATGAGAGGTAAGACCATTTTATTTAAGTTGATAAAATATTGGATAAAAATCAAGGAAACCAAATGAATCATGCAATAAGTAATAATGCTTCTTTACCTAGCATGCCATTTTTCCATCCATAAAGTTGATTTGCTATTTCAGTGACATTTGTTATTGGTTGATTTAGTAAATCGTCCATCATATTTGCATACATAACATTGGCGGCAATAACATAGTGATACCCTGTAAAATCATGATTTAATGACATGTTAATTGATGCCCCGATAATATAGCCTATTTCATTACTAATCATGTATACATTCGTATTTGGAAGCTCCACCTGTATTGCTGTAAAGATAACACCTTCTAACTCCATTGGGGTAATCGTAATCACAACATCACTCCTTGAACATACCACTACATCATATGCTCATGAAAAAAGGATGACACTAATTATTTCCCCATTCATCATAGTCAACCAGTGTTAAAACAAGTAAGTACCTTATAAATTCGGGTAAAAACAATGTTTGTTGCTTAGATTTTGCCACCTCCGGTAATAGCCTTCCGAAAGTAAATAAGTCGCCTGTCGCTACTGAAAAAGATCGATCATCATCTATTGGTTTTCCCGAAAATAATATTTCTTTCACATATTGATGCCCATTATCATGAAAATCAGTTTTAATTTCTAATCCTGAAAAAATCATTTTCCCTAGGACCTCACCACGAAACCCAAACCCTTTCAGCTTAATTTCCATAAATTGCTTCGTCAAAGTTACCCTGACAATTTCTGATAATTCAGCCCCTTTTAAATGTACAACACATGGATTAATTGGATGGGGACATATCCGGTGAATATCTCTATAAGTTATTTTTCCAATAGGTAGTTCATCTAAAATTAATCCAGCATTCAACATGGCTACATCAGATTTTGTCCAATCACGTAATTTTTCCGTAAAATGATACATTAATTTAGACTTTTGAAACCAGGGTGCTTTTAAAGGTTCATTAATGTGGACAATTTCTTTATCTAAAATAACACTTGCTTCCAATTCTAACTCTTGTAAACGCTGTTCCGTCATAAAGTCACGAGGTAAATCTGTAATATTCGAAACATAAGCAGTCTTATTCACCAATTTTTTTGCTGAATGGTCCCATGTTAAGGCAACCTCACCTACATACGTACAATGTTTTCCCGCTGCTGTAATCAATGTATTTCCCACCATTTCTCCTGATCGTAATAAATGATGGGTATGCCCACCGATAATCACATCAATTTCCGGAAAATATTGAGCTATTTTTTGATCTTCATAAATCCCTAAGTGGGATAATAAAATAATCATGTCTACATGTTTTTCTAGTTTGGACAACTCATTTCGAATTGTTTCAAATGGGGCATCAATATGCCAATTAAGCAAATTGTAATAGGGATTAAATGGCGCTGTTAAGCCTATCATCCCAATTGAAACGCCACTATCGGTTTTCAATACTGTAGATGTTTTTAACCAAGAAGGTGCATTTTTTTTTAACGACCGAAGGTTGGAACATACGACGGAAAAACTAGCATCATCATATAAATGGTAAAGTTGTTTATTGGAAAGAGTAATTCCTTCATTATTACCGATCGTGATGACATCATAATTTAAATCATTCATTAAATTAACATTTACCTTACCCATACTTGCCTCTGTAATCGGATGTACCCTATCGATGTGATCACCTATATCAAATAAAAATGAAGAAATACTTTTACTTTTTTGTTCCTCGCGTTTATTTTTTATAAATGAAGCTACACGTGACCAATGATTAAAATAACTATGTAAATCACCTGTAAAATAAAAGTAAATATTTTCTAACATTAAATTAGCCCCTTAAAAAATCACATCTATAATTAGGTGAATGCCGGTAATCGCAATGATAACCCTTAATATCCATTCTAATGTTTTTCCTCTAAGTAAATTATTAGTTTTCGCTCCGACTGTTCCACCTATGTAAGAACCAATAATGAAAAACGCAACATATTGCCAAACGATATGCCCTAATATGATATGTGTTGTCGTACTAATAATACTAATAAATAAAATCATAAACATTGAAGTAGCAATGGCAATTTGAACTGGGATTCCAAAAAACAAAATAAGTGCTGGAACACTGATTGTCCCACCACCAATGCCGAATAATCCAGAGAGAACTCCTACGATAAAGGAAAGTATAAATGCTGGGGTCATTGGCACATTATAACGATAAACTTCTTTTTCGAGAACGAATACCCTCGTATGTTTAGTTAATCTTAATGGCTTATTTTGAAACAACCGTTCCCGATCAATAAATAACATAATTAAAATTAAAAGCATCAAGATACCAAAATAAAGCGAAAATTTATCCGCATCAACTAGTGAATTCAACCATGCTCCAACGACACTTCCAGGAACACTCCCAGTTAAAAATAATACCCCAGTTTTCACATCGATTCGTTTTAACTTTAAATAAGCGACTGTAGAGGATAACCCTGTAAAAACCATCGTTATTAACGAGATTCCAACGATAGTTTGTGGATCTGCCCAGCTAAATGTATCTGTATATTGAAATAATAACAACATTGCAGGAACAAAAATGATGCCCCCACCGAGGCCGACTAAGCTACCCACAAAGGCGGATAAAAATCCAATGACTAATGAAATAATAATTATTATCAATAAAATCACGATTCCTTCTTATTTCCAATATTAACATATTACCACTTAAAACAATCGTTTTCGAGAAATTAAATTATCATAAAATTCTTACACTAGATTTTACTGCACCTTTATTCCAATTCCCGAAGCAAAAGTTATCTAGCATTGGATTTTACTACTCCTTCATCCTAAATACCGACGCTAGACTGCTCTCACGTTGGAAATTCATCGCCATCTTTATCAAAACCCGACGCAAGATGCTCTCACGTTGGAATTTCATCGTCATCTTCATCAAAACCCGACGCAAGACTGCTCTCACGTTGGAATTTCATCGTCATCTTTATCAAAACCCGACGCAAGATGCTCTCACGTTGGAATTTCATCGTCATCTTCATCAAAACCCGACGCAAGGGGCTTCTCGCATTGGAATTTCATCGTCATCTTCATCAAAACCCGACGCAAGACTGCTCTCACGTTGGAATTTCATCGTCATCTTTATCAAAACCCGACGCAAGATGCTCTCACGTTGGAATTTCATCGTCATCTTCATCAAAACCCGACGCTAGACTGCTCTCACGTTGGAATTTCATCGCCATCTTCATCAAAACCCGACGCTAGATTTTTCACCTTTTTCTTTTACACACCAATTCCTGACGCATGGCACGATGCTGACAACCTTAACTACTAATGAATATTTGCTTCATTTTTAATACATATATATTTCTCACTAAACAAAAAAACCCATCATCAACTTAATGATGACGGGGGTAAATTAGATTTATCCGATACTTCCTTCCATTTCGTAGGAAATTAATCGGTTCATTTCTACTGCATATTCCATTGGAAGTTCACGAGTAAATGGTTCAATGAAGCCCATGACAATCATGTCAGTTGCTTCTTGTTCCTCCAAACCACGACTCATTAAATAAAACAGTTGCTCTTCAGACACTTTAGAAACCTTCGCCTCGTGTTCCAAGGAAATATTGTCATTAAAAATTTCATTGTATGGAATCGTGTCCGAAAATGACTCATTATCCAAAATTAACGTATCACACTCGATGTTAGAACGGGCCCCATCGGCTTTTTTGCCAAAATGAACAAGTCCACGATAGGATACTTTTCCACCATCTTTTGAAAGTGATTTAGAAACAATTGATGATGAAGTATTCGGAGCTAAATGATACATTTTTGCTCCAGCATCTTGGTGTTGTCCTTTTCCAGCTAATGCAATTGAAATTGTCACTCCACGTGAACCCTCACCACGTAATAGTACTGATGGATATTTCATCGTTAACTTCGATCCCATATTCCCGTCGATCCATTCCATTGTTGCATTTTCCGCACATGTTGCACGTTTTGTTACTAAATTATAAACATTATCTGACCAGTTTTGAATGGTTGTATAACGACAATAGGCATCCCTTTTTACAAATATTTCCACCACTGCACTATGCAATGAGTTCGTTGAAAATGTAGGAGCTGTACACCCTTCTACATAATGAACGTGGGCACCTTCATCAACAATAATTAATGTTCTTTCGAATTGCCCCATATTTTCTGAGTTAATTCGAAAGTAAGCCTGTAATGGAGAAGGGACTTTAGTATTTTTGGGTACGTAAATGAATGATCCCCCTGACCAAACAGCTGTGTTCAATGCAGAAAACTTATTATCCGAAGCCGGTATTACTTTTCCGAAATATTCTTTAAATATTTCTTCATGATTTTGTAGTGCTGAATCAGTATCAGAAAAGATAATTCCCAATTTTTCTAAATCTTTTTCTAAACTTTGATAAACAACTTCCGACTCATACTGTGCCGATACACCAGATAAATATTTTTGTTCTGCTTCTGGTATTCCTAAACGATCAAAGGTTTGTTTTATTTCATCTGGAACTTCATCCCAAGATCTCCCTTGTTCATCCGTAGCTTTCACGTAATAAATAATTTCATCAAAGTCAAGAGCAGAGAGATCACCACCCCATTGCGGCATTGGTTTCTTATAAAATATATCTAATGCTTTCAGGCGCTCCTCAAGCATCCATTCAGGCTCATTTTTCATTCGAGAAATTTCTTTTACAACTTCAGGTGTTAGCCCACGTTCTGTACGAAATACGGAAACGTCTTTATCGTGAAATCCATATTTGTAATTATCTACTTCAGGCATTTTTTTAGCCATGTATACTCCTCCTTTAGATTTTATGGAAACGAATACTATCAACATTTGATAGTAGATATGTTGACAATTACTTTGATACCTTTTCCATTGCTTTCCACGCTAACGTGGCACATTTAATTCTTGCCGGGAAATTGGAAACTCCTTGCAGAGCTTCAATATCATCATTATCAAAATCATTGATATCGACTTCTTCCCCTAACATCATTTTAGAGAAAAGTTCAGACAATTGCAATGCCTCATCAATTTTTTTCCCTTTAACTGCTTGAGTCATCATCGATGCAGAGGCAAGACTTATTGAACAACCTTCACCTGTGAATTTAATATCCTCAACAATATCTCCGTTTAATTTAAATTGTAAATAGATTCGGTCTCCACAAGTAGGATTATTCATTTCTACTGTCAATGATTCATCATCGGGAAAGGAGCCTTTATTTCTCGGATGTTTATAATGATCCATAATTACTTGTCGGTATAATGTATCTAAATTATAATTAGACATTACTAAAATACTCCTTCGTTTTCACAAGCCCGGCGACTAAACGATCAATATCTTCTTTCGTGTTATACAAATACATGCTTGCCCTCGCCGTTGCGGAAACATTTAACCATTTCATCAGTACTTGAGCACAATGATGACCAGCACGAACAGCAATCCCTTCCATATCTAGAACCGTCGATACATCGTGAGGATGTACGTCTCCGAGATTAAACGTTACAAGTGCCGCTCTATTCCGAGGGCCATAAACAGTTATTCCGTCAACTCTTTCTAATTGCTCTAATGCATAAGAAGCAAGTTCATGTTCATATGTTGTGATGTTTTCCATCCCAATTTCTGATATGAAATCAATCGCCGCACCTAAACCAACTGCACCAGCGATAATTGGTGTCCCTGCTTCAAATTTCCAAGGAAGCTCCTTCCATGTTGATTCATATTTTTCAACAAAATCAATCATTTCCCCACCAAATTCGATCGGTTCCATCTGCTCCAACAATTCCCTTTTACCATATAGTACGCCGATACCAGTAGGACCTAACATTTTATGGCCGGAAAACGTATAAAAATCACAATCTAAATCAAGCACATCTACTTGTAAGTGTGGAGCACTTTGTGCACCGTCAACAACGATTACTGCTCCATGTTCATGAGCTATGTTTGCTATTTCTTTTACGGGATTAATAGTTCCCAATACGTTAGAAACATGTGCAACCGCAACAATTTTCGTACGTTCCGTCACCGTTTCTCGAACATTTTCTAATGAAATTGTCCCGTCATCCTGTAATGGAATATACTTTAATGTTGCACCTTTTATTTTAGCGACTTGTTGCCAAGGAATAATGTTACTATGATGTTCCATTGGCGTAATAACAATCTCATCGCCAACCTGTACATTTTGTAAACCATAGCTTTGGGCTACCACGTTTATGCCTGTCGTTGTTCCCCGATTAAATATAATTTCCGCACTACTTTTGGCATTGATAAACTGTTTCACTTTTTCACGGGCACCTTCATAAAGATCCGTCGCCTTCGATCCCAGCGTGTGCACGCCACGGTGAACATTAGAGTTGGTTAGTCGATAATAATCATTGACGGCTTCAATAACAGAAATAGGTTTTTGAGAAGTGGCTGATGAATCTAAATATACTAAAGGATGTCCGTTCACTTCTTGGTCTAATATTGGAAACTGTTCACGGATTGCTTTAATATCCATTAGTTAATTTTCCCTTCAATCAGCTGTGTCAATTGTTTTTTCACCGTTTCAACCGGTAAAACATTAACGACCGGTGCTAAAAATCCATGTATAATTAAACGTTCTGCTTCTTCCTTAGAAATTCCACGGCTTTGCATGTAATACAATTGCATCTCATCTATACGACCAACAGATGCTGCGTGCCCCGCTGTAACGTCATCCTCATCGATTAATAAAATTGGATTTGCGTCACCCCGTGCATCAGGGCTCAGCATTAACAAACGGGATTCTTGTTCAGCATTCGATCTAGTTGCCTTATGTTCAATTTTACCAATTGCATTAAATATTGCTGCTGTATGTCCGTTTAATACCCCACGCTGTAAAATTAGTCCGTCGGTATCCTTTCCGTAATGAACTGTATTTGCTGTAAAGTTTTGCGTTTGTTTGGCACGGCCAACAGTTACCGTCATTGCATTTGTTTTAGAAAAATCACCAACTAAATGAGTGATGTTTTCTGACACTGTATGTCCTTCATTCATTTGTCCTAGTGCCCAATCAATCGTACCATTTTCCTGAGCAACACCAGAACGACGAATATATGTCGTCATACCGGCATCGAAATGATCAACCGCACCAAAGGAAACATTAGCATTTTTATGTGCATACACTTCGGTAATAATATTCGCAACTGATTTCACTTTATTATTTTGTGATAAGTAATTTTCCACATACGTAACTGAACTGTTTTCTTCAGCGACAACGAGTACGTGGTTAAATAAGCCTAATTCTTCATCCTCCTGCCAAAAAATCGTCTGTAAAGGAGCCTCAATTTCAACATTTTTGGGAATATAAACAAATACTCCACCATTCATTAAAGCTGCATGAAGTCCGGTTAATTTGTGTTCATTTATGCTCACACCATCTGTCATGTAATATTGTTTTACTAATGATTCATGATCTTTCATTGCTGTGAAAATATCAGTAAAAATTACTCCTTTATCTGTCAGTTCATCACTAACCGTAGAATATGCGACAGATTGATTTCGCAAAATAATAATATTTTCAGGAAGATTTTCTTGATCAATAAAGTCCTTAAGTTGATTTGGTAGCTCACTTAATGAATTAATTTTTTCCCCTGTAGCAGTATGTTTAAATTCAGTGAAATTCCATCTATTAATATTCGTTTTATCGGGTTTAGGTAATTCTAGTGAATCAGCGTAGTCTAAACCTTCTAAACGAAGTTTTGTCATCCATTCCGGTTCATTTTGTTGTTGTGAAAATGATTCCACATATTGTTTATCATATGGAACTTTAGCAATTATTGCCATCGACGATCCCTCCTCACTTTTTATGCTTTTTGTCCGACTGTTTCATCTTCAATACCTAGTTCTTCTTTTACCCATTCATATCCATCAGTTTCTAACCGTTTAGCCAATTCAGGACCACCCGATTTTACAACTCTTCCCTGCATCATCACATGAACAAAATCCGGTTCAATGTAATTAAGTAAACGTTGATAGTGAGTAATAATTAAACATCCCAATCCAGTTTCTTCACGAACTTTATTAATACCATCAGAAACAACACGTAAGGCATCAATGTCAAGACCGGAATCAATTTCATCTAAAATGGCAATTCCAGGCTTTAGCATTAATAATTGTAAAATTTCATTACGTTTTTTCTCCCCACCCGAAAACCCTTCATTCAAATAACGTTGAGCCATGTTTTGGTCAATTTCTAGATCTGCCAATGCACCGTCCATTTCTTTAATAAACTTCATTAAAGAAACTTCATTTCCTTCTCCACGACGGGCGTTGATAGAAGAACGTAAAAAATCAGAAGTCGTTACTCCACTAATCTCACTTGGATATTGCATTGCTAAAAATAATCCCGCACGGGCTCTTTCGTCAACTTCCATCTCTAATACATCTTCACCATTTAACGTGATACTTCCTTGGGTAATTTCAAATTTCGGGTGTCCCATAACAGCAGAAGCCAACGTTGACTTTCCTGTTCCGTTCGGTCCCATAACAGCGTGAAATTCACCACTATTTATCGTAAGGTTTACCCCTTTTAATATTTCATTGTCTTCAATCGTGACATGAAGATCCTTAATTTCTAGTGTAAATTCTGACATAAATATACCTCCATAAAATTTATTATGTTTATGAGAAATGAAAATATTCCTCTTTTATTCTCAATACAATCTTATATGATTTACTCATCGTTTTCAAACTATTTGGTTGAGAAATGAATTGTTTCAAGTATTTAATAATCTAGTACTTAATGCATTTTGCTGATGTAATTTACTGTTTACACCTAATGTAATAATAATTATTATTAATTGATATTAAATAGTGCATTTAAATTTTAAAGTTTTCCAATCCATAATCAATCATTTCATTTAAAATATGGGCTGTGGAATGAAAAGCATAAATCTTTTTTTCAATGTTCCCATTTACACTTATTAATAAACAAGGAACACTTGATATTTTATTTTTTTGTAAATAGGAAGCATAAAAAGATCCATTCATCTCATAAAAAAATTCATGATGTAATGTATTTTCAATTTTCGTTAAAAAGGTTCTTGCTACATGACATGTACCACAAAATGGGGTATGAATAAATAATATAAAGTTTTGTTTTGTTTGCAATATATCTTCTTGAATTTCTTGCATTTAACCACAACTTTCCAATTTACATTAACAGAAATTTCGGATGAATTTGTATATGATGAACGGTAAGCTCCCTCGCTAAAATATCTCTTGGTGTTAGTTCCACTTCAACATATTCATCCGGAATATACATGTGGATGGCATGGGGTAGCTCTCTTGCTAACTGATTTCTTAAGAGCTTCCCCGAATCATCTGCATCGACTAAAATATAAACTCTTCGATCATCTAGCCGATAATCATCTAGCATTTCATCGAATTTTTCAATACTAAAAGTCCCCAATGTACAAATAACATCAATTTCCTCCGCAATAATCGGTTCTATTTGTCTTTTATCCGACTTACCTTCGACGATAATTACTTTATTCATATAATCCTGCATTTAATACACTCCAAATATTAATAACCACACATCCAAGAAAATTGAAAAATTGAAAATGAAAAAAGCTGACAAGTAACTTTGCGAAAAGTACGAGCAGCTTTTTACTTATTATTTTACAAATTATTCCGAAATAAATGCTTCATATTCTTTATCAGATAAAAGCTCATCAAGTTCGGCATCATCAGATGGTTCAACAACAATCATCCAAGCTTGTTCATAAGGTGATTCATTCACATATTCTGGATTATCTTCCAAATCTTCATTCACTTCAACTACTGTTCCACTTATAGGAGCATATAGTTCAGACACAGTTTTTACAGATTCTACACTACCAAACGGTTCATCTACTTCGATTGTGTCCCCTACTTCAGGTAATTCTACGAATACAATGTCACCTAATTCTGATTGAGCAAAATCAGTAATCCCAATTCTTACATCGCTACCTTCCTTACGTACCCACTCGTGTTCTTTAGAATATAATAGTTCACTTGGTAATGACATTTAAATCCCTCCATCTTTATTTTGTCCAGATTTGATTGAATGTTTCTTCCTTAAAACCGACGGTAACACTTGTTCCATCAGTAATAATGGGGCGTTTTATTAACATGCCATCCGATGCTAAAATGGCTACTTTTTCCCCTATCGTTGCCTCTTTAATTTTTTCCTTTATATTGAGTTCACGATATTTTTTACCATTTGTGTTAAAAAACTTATTGATAGGTAATCCACTTTTTTCTATGTAATTTAAAAGATCTGATTCGGTTGGTGGGGATTCAACGATATGAATCGCCTCGACAGAAAGATGATGATCTTCTAACCATTTTTTTGCTTTTTTGCAACTATTACAATTTGGATACCAATACATCTTCAACTCCATAGCCATCCTCCATTATTATAGCATTTATAGAAATTATAACAAAGAAATTTCTTTCCATCTAACTAATTAGCTTATTAGCCATTTCCAAGCGTAAATTTAAAAACTCTAGCATAAATTCCTGTCTGAAATATTTTTTGCTTTCTTCGATGGGCTAAAGTTACTTGTACACTTGAAATCATCATTTCCACGATTTTCAGAGGGGCTGGACACTCTAGCACACTTGAAATCATCATTTCCACGATTTTCAGAGGGACTGGACACTCTAGCACACTTGAAATCATCATTTCACAAGTTTAGGAGAGTCTCTGTGTGTGCGTGATAATTACATTTTTAACATTGATAGTTTTAAGGTTCCCAATAATCGAAATAAGAAAAACAGGAGCCAAATCATCCTATGATTTAACCCCCTGACAATGGTGTATATTAATTTACCAGTTGCCTAAAACATTATTCACTGAAATAAATATTATAAAACGTATTTTTCCTCAGCGATAATAGCAGCAGCAATTTCTCGTTTTTTAGCAATCACATTAATAGGATTGTGTCGCGTTAATTTTCTTAAAGAAGATAACATCATTCGTAAATTATCTCCTTCTTCAACAGCAGTTAATATTTCTTTCGCCTCAGCCTCTATCCGATTGAATGCTTCCTGGGCATATACTTGGGTATAAAGTAGTTTTTGTTTTGCCTTATCTTCTCCATCTTTAGAAATCGCTTTTTCCGTACGGAGAACAGCAGACTCCATGTTATATACTTCGGCAACCATATTTGCTAAATTAGAAAGAATTTCTTGTTCTTGCTCAATTTTTTGCATATATTTTTGGGCAGCTAAACCAGCACCAAGCAAAACGATTTTCTTTGCATTTTTCACTAAATGCTTTTCCTGATCTAGTGCCTCTGTTCCGACTTCCTCAGGCATCATCATTAAAATTTCTTCTTGCAAGTTTTGTGCTTGTTCAAATAAAGGAAGTTCACCTTTCATTGCTTTTTTCAGCAATGTACCAGGAACTAATAAACGATTAATTTCATTCGTTCCTTCGAATATACGATTGATCCGTGAATCACGGTACATCTTTTCCACTTCATATTCCTGCATAAAGCCATATCCACCATGCATTTGTACAGCCTCATCAACAACATAGTCTAATAGTTCCGTACACATGTATTTATTCATGGAACACTCAATTTGATATTCTGCAATTGCTTTAGCGACTTCACGACCATCTTTTAATTGTTCATCTGTAAGTGTACTCATTCGCTGTTGGAACAAACCTACAGTACGATATACGGCACTTTCATTCGCATATAAATTAGCGCTCATCGTACCTAACTTCTCTTGTGTCAAGGTGAAGCTAGAAATTGGGGTATTAAACTGTTTCCGCTCATTTACATATTTGGTTGCTACCTCTAGTGCACGCTTCGAACCTCCTACCCCACCAATAGCCAATTTGTATCGGCCGACGTTTAAAATGTTAAAGGCGATAATGTGGCCACGACCTTTTTCGCCAAGTAAATTTTCAACTGGGACCTCTGCATCTTCTAATACTAAAGTTCTCGTAGAAGAACTTTTTATTCCCATTTTCTTTTCTTCAGGCCCTACTGAAACACCCGGGAATTTTCTTTCAACAATAAATGCACTGAAATGTTCTCCATCAATTTTTGCATAAACAACAAAGACATCGGCAAAATCCGAGTTTGTAATCCACTGTTTTTCGCCGTTTAGAACGTAATGTGTTCCAGCATCATTTAATTTAGCCGTCGTTTTTGCACCTAATGCATCTGAGCCTGAGCCTGGTTCTGTTAAGGCATATGCAGCAATTAATTCACCCGTTGCTAACTTGGGTAAATATTTTTCTTTTTGCTCATGATTACCGAAAAATACGATTGGTAATGTTCCAATCCCGACGTGTGCACCATGTGTAACAGAAAATCCGCCAGCACGGGAAAACTTTTCTGTTATTAATGATGAACTAATCGTATCGAGAGCTAGACCACCGTATTCTTCAGGAATATCAGCACTTAATAATCCTAATTCACCAGCTTTTTTTAATAATTTTACTGAATGTTCAAATTCATGATTTTCTAAATTATCTACTAAAGGTAAGACTTCATTACTCACAAATTCTTCAGTTGTTTTGGCAATCATATGATGTTCTTCAGTAAAATCTTCAGGTGTAATGACATCTTCGCCTTTTAATTCTTCAACTAAAAAGCCTCCACCTTTAAAAAGTTTATCACTCATTTAAAAACTCCCTTTCTTGTTTAATTTATAAGAATTGCATTACCTTGCCATATAATTAGCATTTTCCATTTAGCATAATTTTCCTACCTAGAATTAATGGTTAAATTAGTTCAAACACACCTGCTGCCCCCATGCCCCCGCCAATACACATAGTAACAACACCAAATTGAACATTTCGACGTTTCATTTCATACATTAAAGACAATGTTAATTTTGTTCCCGTCATACCTAATGGATGACCAAGTGCAATGGCACCACCATTAACATTAACGATGTCTTGATTTAAACCTAGTTCCTTGATGACTTGAACGGATTGAGAAGCAAAAGCCTCATTCAATTCAAATAATCCAATATCCTCGATTTCCAAGCCCGCTATTTTCAATGCTTTCGGTACCGCCTCAATCGGTCCAATTCCCATTACTTCAGGAGCGACTCCTGCTACAGCAAAGGAACGGAATTTTAGCATTGGTGTTAATCCCTCTGCTACTGCCTTTTCCCGGTCCATTAACAGTACAGATGCAGCACCATCACTCATTTGTGAGGCATTTCCCGCTGTTACAGACCCTGTTACTGAAAAAGCTGGGCGTAATTTAGCGAGTACTTCCATTGTCGTACCTGTTCGTACCCCTTCATCCATTTCAAACATAAACTTTTTTTCGACAATTTTATTCTTTTCACCAACTACTCTTTGAACCACTTCATAAGGAACAATTTCATCTTTAAATTTACCTTCTTCTATTGCTTTTGCCGCACGTTTGTGACTTTCCACAGCAAAGGCATCTTGCTCCTCCCGGGAAATACCATATCGATTTGCTACTTCTTCTGCGGTATGACCCATTGACATGTAATACTCAGGGGCCCCTTGCACCAATTTAGAATTAGGACGAATTACATGACCACCCATTGGGATTAAACTCATCGATTCGGCACCACCAGCTAAAATTGTATCACTGTGGCCCAGTATAATTCTTTCTGCGCCATAGGCGATACTTTGTAAACCTGAAGAACAGTAGCGATTAATCGTTATAGCTGGGGTTTCAATTTTTAAACCAGCAAGACCGGCAATATTTCTTGCCATATTCATTCCTTGTTCCGCTTCTGGCATCGCATTTCCAAAAATAACGTCATCAATATTCCCATCATAGTTGTCTGCACGCTTTAATGTTTCTTTCACAGTTGCAGCTGCTAAATCATCTGGTCTCGTTTGTGCTAAAGTACCACGTTTCGCACGACCAACAGGTGTTCTTGCCCCTGCAACAATCACTGCTTCTTTCACAACAATTCCTCCCTTTCGATTAATTACGTAACGGTTTCCCTTTTAGCAACATATGTTGCATTCTCATTTGAGTTTTGGGTTCGGAAATCAAGCTTAAGAATGCTTCTCTTTCCAAATCTAATATAACTTGCTCATCCAATAATGTGCCATACGGAACTCGTCCACCTGATAACACATAAGCCAGTTTTTCAGCAATTTTTAAATCGTGTTCTGAAGCATAGCCACTTAAATGCAACCCTTTTGCACCTAACAACATCGCAGCATAGCCATCATCACCAACAACTGGTACTTTTTCTCGTTTTGGTGCCTTATAGCCAGCTTTTGCTAATGCTAACACTCTTTGTTTTGCATCATGTAAAAGATGATCAGCATTCACACTAATACCATCGTATTTGTTTAAAAAGCCATTTTCCAATGCTTCAACAGCCGAAGTTGATACCTTTGCCATAGCTACTCTTTCAAATACAGCATTGGCCACTTTGGATAGGTCAAACTCCACACCTTCTGGCAAATCGCGAAGCATTTTCAAATACAATTCCTTCGTTCCACCACCACCAGGGATGAGACCAACACCGAATTCGACTAATCCCATATATGTTTCTTGGGACGCTTGTATGCCAGCAGCAGGTAAAGAAATTTCTGCCCCTCCACCTAACGCCATATTAAACGGTGCAGACACGACCGGTTTCTCAGAGTATTTAATGTTCATCGTCATATTTTGAAATTGGCGAACGACCATGTCTAACTCAAAGAAATTATCGTCTTGTGCTTCCATTAACATTAACGCTAAGTTAGCACCAACACAGAAGTTTTTCCCTTGGTTACCGATGACTAGTCCTTCATAATTTTTCGCCACTTCTTCAATTGATTCGTTCACCATTTGAATGACATCTAGACCGATTGAGTTATTCGGTGATGTAAATTCGATTAAGGCAACACCGTCTCCCATATCGATGAGGCTTGCACCGGAGTTTTTCTTTATAACGCCTTTTTCCGCTTTCAAACGACGAATATTAATTTCCTTTTTGTTAGCTCCAATTTGCTTGTATTCACCATTATCATAAAAATATAAGTGATTATTTTCATCTTTATAAAAGGTTTCATTACCATCATCTAAAAATTTCGTGACCCATGTCGGAATTTCAATGCCTTCCTCATTCATTCGGTTTACTGATTCGCGGACACCGATAGCATCCCATGTTTCAAATGGACCAACACGCCATCCAAAGCCCCATTTCATCGCATTATCAATCGCGACGATATCATCAGCAATTTCATCCAATAATTCAGCTGAATAAACAAGTGTATCTTTCATGACATTCCACAAAAAGTCACTTGCCTTATCTCCGGGTTGAGAAACGAGTGTTTTTATTTTTTTAGCAGTGCCTTTTTGCTGTTTTGCCATTTCAACAGCTGACGTGTTTAACTTTCCTCGGTCTTCATATTCCATCGTTTCAGGATTTAATTGAAGAATTTCACTTCCTTTTTTACCTTTTTTCTTCAAATAAAACCCTTGTTTTGCTTTGGCACCTATCCACCCTTTTTCATTCATTGTTTGCATAAATTCGGGAATAACGAAGACTTCCTTTTCAGCACCATCGACTTTATCGTAAGCATTTTTTGCAACATGAATAAATGTATCTAAACCAACAACATCTAACGTTCTGAAAGTAGCACTTTTAGGTCGGCCTATTAATGTTCCTGTAATGGAATCAACTTCTCCAATCGACAATCCTGCCTCAAGCATTTCACGAACAGTAACTAGTAAGCCGTATGTGCCAATTCGGTTAGCAATAAAGTTCGGTGTATCTTTCGCGACGACAACACCTTTACCGAGCACATCTTCACTGAATTTTTTCATAAACTCGACAATTTCTGGATCAGTATCTTTCGTCGGGATAATTTCCAACAGTTTCAAATATCTAGGGGGATTGAAGAAGTGTGTTCCGAGAAAATGTTTTTTCAATTCATCAGAACAATCCTCAATCATTGCTTCTACAGAAATTCCGGAAGTATTTGAAGTAATGATTGTTCCTTCTTTACGATATTTCTCCACATTGGCATATACTTGCTTCTTAATTTCCAAGTTCTCTATCACAACTTCGATAATCCAATCGACTTCAGCTAATCTCTCTAAATCATCTTCCATGTTACCGATTTCAATTAATTCTAAACTTTTTTTAGAAGTAATCGGTGATGGCTTTTGTTTTAATAACGCTTTTTTACTATTTGCAACAATACGATTTCGAACCGATTTATCTTCTAGTGTTTTTCCTTGTGCTTTTTCCTGTTCAGTCAATTCTTTCGGTGCAATATCAAGCATCAACGTAGGAATCCCGATATTCGCTAAATGAGCGGCAATACCCGACCCCATCACTCCTGACCCGAGTACAGCAGCACGTTTAATTTGTTGAACCATTAATATATCCTCCTTACAACTTTTTTGAATGAACCATCATTCATAAATGTATAAATAAAAAAGATGTTGCTTACTTATATAATAGAGGAAATTATTCCGTTACGCAATAGTTTAGCAAAAATTACTTCTTTTTTATTATAGGTTTAACTGTTACCTCTAGCTTCTATATCTAGTCCTTTCTTTGTACCAAAAGTAAACCACATTAGAATTTTCTATTGGATCAAAAGTAATTTTAGTTAGGAATAATTTATCGTTTAACCCAAGTGTTAAATTCAATTAAAATTATAAAAAACCGATAATGAAATATTGATTAATATATTCCGTTTGATAACCAAAATAATAAAACTGGACTGGTATAATAAAAACGACTTTTTTAATAGGTTCAATAATAAACTAGATTGTGTTGGCTATATTTATGATGGCTACATTTCTTTTGAAATTTCATGTGTGCGCTTGTTTGAAAAAATGAACACAGGGAACTTATCTCAAAATCCTCTATACTTAAATTTAATTAATCCGCACTAATTAGTGTGACCCCGATGATGCCTAATATTCGTTTAATTAGCAATTATTCTATTTAAGCCTTTTTTGATACAATAGCTTGGATGATTATTATAAAAATCTCACTAATCTACGCTTTCCAACTAAAATAATTTTAGATAAAATTCATCTCGCAATCACGTGCATATACATATCCGGTAGTGGTGGACGTTATTGCGTTAGGATTTCCATGGTGATAGGGGTAATACTCAAACGGTGGTCGTTCTTGCGTAAGGTTAAAAGTTATGACAGAAGGCTAAATGGTTGGATTCAATAGGTTAGAGGTCTAGAAAGGAATCCTTATACAAATAATGAAAACATATGATACACTATGGTAAAGTAAATTTCTAGAAATTTACTTTATTCAAAAAACATAGCCATTTTGGTTGGACATGACATAAATAAAAGAAGGGAAAATATTGTTTGAATAAGGAACTGAAAAATAATCCCATTATATTAATTGTACTCATCATATCGGCAATCCTGTTTATATCATTTGACGCCCAGATAGCCACAGATAACCAAAATTTGAATCATATTTTCTTTATCATTGCATGCCTAATTGTCATGATGACGGTTTACGTAATACTAAAGATTATCATTCAAAAGTATCCTAGTTTTTTAGAAAGAGGAATTTGGAAAAATCCCCTGAATACGCTATTGATAGGTACCTTAGTTTTATTCATACTTTTGCTAGTTTTCATGTCGGGTTTCAATTACTTACAACCGCCCCCTTTTATGAATAAGACAATAACACTTATAGCAGCATACCCAGTTTCTTTTGTATTAATTTTGATGGTGGATACTTTTTATAGTCGCATATTTAGTGTGGATAGAGAAAGGCGATTATTTATCAGTTCCATCTCAATTATTTTGGGACTAGCTACAATGATTCTGTTTGGTCTATTTAGTACAATGTGATAGAATAATGTACTTTAACTCAGATAATTTAATATATGGAGGTAATTCAATGAAAAAATTCATTATTTTTGCTATCAGTTTTATGTTTTTCTATACACTCCTATTTTTCTCATCTGAATTATTGTCTGGAATATTTTTAACGTCAAAATATGTTCCAGATATGAGTGAGGCCTGGGGTTCAAGTACTGTATTACCACAAAAGATTGAAATGTTTAGCAATAGCAGTTTGTTTTCAATTTCTTTGTTAATTGCTCTCTTATCGGCATCTGTTGCTTATCTTACAGCTCAAAAGTATTCACAACATAGCCAAAACTAAAATGAAAGACTAGTGCCCTTACTTCACAAAAGGGCGCTAGTGTTCCGTAATCGAATGTAATTAATAGAGCCCCCATTTATGGAAACCTTATTTTTATGCAAAACAATATTGAACGAAGCCTATTTTCCAAACAATTGGTCCATCGCCTTAGCAATCGATAAATCTCCGTCTCGTATTTTCTTTTCCAACAAATTAATTTTATCATTATTTTTCTTTTCTTGAAGGAAGTCATCAATCAACCGTTGGCGTAGCCGATCATGAAACCAATTTAAATTTTGTTCCTGACGACGAACATGCCAATAACCCGTTTTGTTCATTTCCTGTTTGAAAAATTCAACTTGTTGCCATACATCTTCATGACCTGTATTTTCCAGGGAAGAAACAGGAAGAACGACAGAATTCCATCCCGGTGTAGCCTGATGTAAAAAATGCACAATTCTTTTATACTCACGGATCGTTCGTTTGGCTACCCGTAAATTGTCTCCGTCTGCTTTATGAACGATAAACGCATCGACCATTTCCATAATTCCTTTTTTCATGCCTTGCAAATCATCCCCTGCCCCGGTCAGAACAAGTAACATGAAAAAATCCGTCATATTTCTTACTGCTACTTCACTTTGTCCAACACCTACGGTTTCAATTAAAATGACATCGTATTTTGCTGCTTCACATAAAATGATTGTTTCACGGGTCATTTCATGAACCCCACCAAGTGTTCCAGATGATGGCGATGGACGAATATATGCATTTGGATGATTCGAGAGCTTTTCCATTCGTGTTTTATCGCCTAAAATACTTCCACCTGTTTTTGTAGAGCTCGGATCAATGGCTAAAACTGCAACACGGTGTCCCTGTTCACACAACATCCACCCAAATTGTTCAATGAATGTACTCTTCCCTGCGCCTGGGACACCACTTACTCCAATTCGGATACTATTTCCTGCATCAGGAAGTACTTTATCTAATAAAGTTTTAGCAGCTTCTCTATCTTCTTTTCGAACACTTTCAATTAAGGTTATAGCCCGAGCTAGTTCTGTTCGGGATTGGGTTAATAAGCCTTCAGCAATTTGATCTACCGAAATGTGTTTTGACCTTTTAACAAATCGTCTTCGATTCGTTTTTGAGGAAGTAGTCGTTTCGTCACGATATTTCATGACTCCACGTCCTCTTCTTCATAACCAAGCCGCTTATATATTTCTTCAATAATATTTTGGGCGGCAACAGGAATAACGGTTCCTGGTCCAAAAATAGCACTTGCACCATTATCTAATAATTCCTCATAATCTTGTGCTGGAATAACACCGCCGACAATGATTAAAATATCTTCACGACCTAATTTTGTTAATTCCGCCTTTAGCTCTGGCACTAATGTTTTATGTCCAGCCGCAAGTGAACTAACACCTATTACGTGCACATCATTTTCTACAGCTTGTAATGCACTTTCAGCTGGTGTTTGAAACAATGGCCCAATGTCAACGTCAAACCCTAAATCAGCAAAAGACGAAGCAACTACCTTCGCTCCCCGATCATGTCCATCTTGTCCCATTTTTGCCACCAAAATTCGTGGCCTTCGACCTTCGTTTTCTAAAAAATCTTCTGCCATCTTACGGACATTTTCAATTTCTTCTTGATCTGAAAAATTTTCACTATACACGCCACTCACTGAACGAATCACCGCCTTATGTCTACCACATACTTTACCAATCGCATCAGATATTTCACCTAACGTCGCTCGTGCTCTAGCAGCATTGACTGCACTTGCTAACAGATTTCCCTCACCCGATTCAGCATTTTTAGTAAGTTCCTGTAAACTTCTTTCGACAGCATATTCATCACGTTCACTTTTGATCTGTTCCATTCTTTCAATCTGACGCTGCCTTACAGCTGTATTATCAATATTAAGAATCTCTATATCATCTTCGACCGTCGGTTTATATTTATTCATTCCGACAATGACTTCATCACCAGAGTCAATTTTCGCTTGTCTTTTCGCTGCTACTTCTTCGATTCTTAATTTCGGCAATCCTGTTTCAATTGCTTTTGCCATCCCACCAAGTTCTTCAATTTCTTCAATGAGCGTCCACGCTTTTCCCATAAGGTCATTTGTTAACTTTTCAACGTAATAGGAGCCACCCCACGGATCAACGACATTTGTCATCATCGTTTCCTCTTGTAAAAATAGTTGCGTATTCCGAGCAATTCGTGCAGAAAAATCTGTCGGCAATGCAATTGCCTCATCTAATGCATTTGTATGCAAGCTCTGTGTATGCCCCATCGTTGCTGCATTGGCTTCCATTAATGTTCGCATCACATTATTGAATGGATCCTGCTCGGTAAGACTCCAGCCAGATGTTTGTGAGTGAGTCCGTAATGCTAATGATTTAGAGTTTTTTGGCTGGAATGTCTTCATCATTTGTGCCCACATTTTACGGGCTGCACGCATTTTAGCGACTTCCATGAAATAGTTCATTCCAATCCCCCAGAAAAACGATAATCTAGGTGCAAATGAATCGATGTCTATCCCAGCCTCTAATCCAGTGCGAACATACTCCAGCCCATCTGCTAATGTATAAGCTAATTCGATGTCAGCTGAGGCGCCCGCCTCTTGAATATGATAACCCGAAATCGAAATCGAATTGAACTTCGGCATCTTTTTAGAAGTATAAGAAAAAATATCAGCAATAATTCTCATTGACATTTCAGGTGGATAAATATATGTATTACGGACCATATACTCTTTCAAAATATCATTTTGAATCGTCCCCGCTAATTGCTCCGGGGTCACCCCTTGTTCCTCTGCGGCAACGATATAAAATGCCAAAATCGGTAAAACTGCACCGTTCATCGTCATCGATACTGTCATTTCATCAAGGGGTATCTCATCAAATAAAATTTTCATATCCTCAATCGTATCAATGGCAACCCCTGCTTTACCAACATCACCACGAACCCGTTCATGGTCAGAATCATAGCCACGGTGAGTCGCTAAATCAAAAGCAATCGATAATCCTTTTTGCCCCATCGCTAAATTTCGTTTATAAAATGCATTACTTTCTTCTGCTGTTGAAAAACCCGAATATTGCCTTACTGTCCATGGACGGGTCACATACATGGTGGGATATGGGCCACGGGTATAGGGAGGGATTCCCGGCATATCATTTAAATGGTCAATTCCTTTTAAATCATCTGTAGAATAGAGATTTTTTATTGGAATTTCTTCATTCGTTTCCATTTTTTCCACATCAATCTGATGGTTAACTTTTGTCGATAATGGCCTTACTTCATTAAAATTAGGCTTTCTCATTTTTTCGCCTCCCATCGATCTTTTATTACAGCAAATTTTTCCAATTGGTTCATTCCTTGAATGAAATTTCCTGAGATATTTAAACTAGCCCATTTTGATACTTCTATTTCATTTCCAGCAACATCTAACCATAAATTTCTTGTTATCTGATCATCAAATTGCTGGACAGTATTGGCGGTTTCCCCGACAGGGGTACAAATAATTCCATAATCAAATTGGTTACCTTTCATCCACTCCATTCCTTCGTTTACAGATGCAAAGGTTGGACTCCATGTAGCCTTAATACCAGCCGAGGCTAAGAAACTTGTAACAAAATCGGCTCTAGGTTTCACTTCTTTTAACAATCCAAACAGCAAAATAACGACCTTAATTGATTCCTTATCGAAATATTGCCAATACTCCTCATATGGAATAGACAATCTACGTTCATTTTTAATAAAGGTGTCTATTAAGGGAGTCTCATCCGAGGGATTTGCATACTGATTCGTTCCAACTAATATTTTATCTCGCTTTGCTACATTACTCATTTGTTCCTGGTAAATTTCATTAATACGCCCGGCAAGTCTTCCAGAAGAAACGTACTTTTCATAGCCCCCAAATGATTCAATTTGTAAAAAGAGTTCCCAAGCTTCATCCGCAAATTTTTTAGTTAATGTATCGATATAATAAGAACCACTTGCCACGTCTTTCACATAATCAGCCATCATTTCCTCTTTTAAAATTAGTTGCACATTTCTTGCATATCTTTCCGATGCCTCCGTCACTTTAGTTAAAATTGTATGTGGATTTACGGTGATCATGTCCACTCCACCAAGTACAGCAGAAAATGCTTCATTTCCCGCTCGTAACATATTAACATTTGGATCTAGTTTAGAATACGTTCGTAGTGAAGTTTCAGCATAAACAGGAACTTTTACACTAGGATGATGATAGGCACTGGCAAATGTATGCCATAAAATTCGAAAGGCTCTTAATTTTGCAATTTCCGGAAAAAAATGAGTATCAATCGCGAAATGGAATAACGCATGCTTAGGGAATTTCTCTATCGGTAAATCACCATTTGTAATTATCTTACTAGCAATCGCCAAGCTAATTGCCAGTTCTGTCACGATATCTGCTCCCTCGTGATGGATATCTACCGTACTTATCGGAGTATTTCTTACATTAATATAATCATCTGGTAGGTATGATGAACCATGGAGAATTGGTCCCCTTACTTTATGACGTTCTGACTTATCAATGACATGAAATAAATTTAAAAATGAATCATTATCATTTATATGTTGCACACAGAGTGGATACTTTTGGGTGACTAATTTTGCTAGCTCTTTTAAATTTTCCTCGTCCCATTCGATACCACATCGCCCATCATAGTAAATGGCTTCATTCCCATTTTTTAATGACTCGGCAGCCTTTACGATAAATGACCTGGCATCAGTCGCATAAGTGGGCTGGATAATCCGCCAACTTGAATGAACTTTCGAATGTTGAATAATTTGTTGCATTAATTGTCGTTCCTCTTTATTAATAGACGTTTTGTCTGTATAAAGCGGTTGGACCTTCATGCCTTCAATAAGTTTAGTCGTTAATGATTCAAATGGACGTCCACGAAGTGAATTTTTCGCAGCCGATTCCCACATCTCATCAGATGCATTTGCAAATGCAATCGCCTTCATTTTTTCAACCATATTAACACCCCTAGTTCTTCATCATGTTCTTGTTTTGAACCATTATGATTGATTATATCATTGTACATGTGTATCGTGCTATTTTTTCAATTATATATTTAACATTCTATATGCGTGAATATTCCAATGATGAAAGACGTTATCCCATGTTCCCCTCTCTGATAAAATCACATAAACATATATAAATCGATTATAGGGGTAATGAAGTTGCAGAATCAACATGATAAATTAAAGTGGATTGTCTTTGGGGCTGTACTATTGACTTATTTGTTAATGTCAAGCCAACGAACAGCACCAGGTTTAATTACGGAACAAATAATGATTGATTTTAAAATCACTGCAATAACCATTGGATTATTAATTAGTATCCAATTTTTTGTTTATACAACATTGCAAATGCCAATGGGCATTTTGGCTGATCGTTATGGACCGAATTTCCTCTTAATTGGTGGTGCAATGTTCACAGGGATTGGGACGATTATTTATAGTCTTAGTACACATGAGTCCGTATTATTTTTTGCCCGTATTTTAACAGGGGTAGGAGATGCTACTGTTTGGGTGAGTGTCGTTTTAATCTTAAGTCGATGGTTCACTGGTAAGGAATTCACTCGTCTAATAGGAATAGCATCCATGATGGGAAATATGGGTTATTTGATAGCGACAGTCCCTTTTTCTGCATTAATTGACTATATCGGCTGGCGTCCAGCATTTCTTTTAGCCGGATTACTAATCTGTATATGTAGTGTTTTTCTTTATATTATTCTTATTCGAAAAGCAAAACATACATTGTTCGAAATAAAGGACATACAACGTGTAAATACTTGGCTGATTTTACGACAGCTATTTTCACAACGGTCTACATGGGCACTGTTCTTTTGTCACTTTGGTGTTGTTGGGTCTTTCGTGGGGTTTATTAGTTCATGGGGAGTGTCATTTGGGATGAATGTATACGAAATGAGTCGTTCAGAAGCAAGCCAGTTAATGATGATTGGGCTTGCAGGTGCATTAATTGGTTCTCCTTTAGCAAGTTGGATTGCCAGTCGCTTAAATACGATTAAAAAGCCATACATTGTGTTCCATATGGTCTTATTGTCATCATGGTCCGTTTTTCTCATATTTCATGGGAGTCCACCACTTTATTTAACAATGATTCTTTTCTTTATCATTGGTCTAGCTTATGGTTCAAATACATTAACATTTGCAATTGTTAGGCATTCATTCCCAATGAAACAAGCAGGCATTGTTTCAGGTTATGCAAATACAGGAGGATTTCTTGGTGCTATTTTACTTCCAAGTATATTGGGAAAAATATTAGATCATTTCGAGGTTATATCTGGAAGTATAACTGAGGGATATTTTTACGGATTTATCACACCCGTTATTTTTTCTATAATTGGTTTGATTGGAGTTTTTTTTATAAATGAGAAGCGGGACACTGGTCATGTCAATAAGATTTAATAATCTACAATCCATCACTTGAAAGAATAGAAACATTAAAAAACAACCCATATAAAAATGTAAGGAAAATTACTAGAGCCAAATAAATCTTAATTCTTACAGCCTACTAGTTCCTTTCGTTTTAACAAACGATCGATGAAATAAAATATGATTGAGAATAGTGCCCCTAACCATGTTATTGAATCTGTCATCATTTCAGCTAACGACAACTGAAAAATAGTCTGTGGATCAAAGATAAAATAATACGGAATGATAAATCCTAAACCAAATAAGAAATGAATCCCAAAAGTAACCCATTCTTTTTCTACTTTAGAACCTATTTTTTCAGCAATCATTGATGTTAAAATACCATAAATATAAACAGCTGGAACAACGAAGGAACCATAGACTAATATTGCCATCATGATTCCCCCGTCAACAGCCTGAATTGGTTCGATAATAAATAATGTAGTTACAGCTAGAATCGATGTGTAAAAAGCGACATATAATTTACGATAAAACATGACTATCACACTCGTTTCTATTTTTTCAGAACACATACAAAACTAGCTGAATCTTTTAACCTGCATTACTTTACAACATCATACCCCAAATCTTCAATTTCTTCTTGAATTTTTTCTAATTTTAAGATTGCTTCATTATAATCAACATCAACTAACCCACTATCCAAATGGACTTTTACATCGTTAACCCCGTTTAGATTATTTAACCCCTCTGTCACGGAAGCCTCACAATGTTTACAACTCATGCCTTCTACCTTTATATTTACTTGCATTATCAACAACTCCTCATTATATATTTTTTAACCATAGTACTTTGATATTACTATAATTCTACTATTTATTATAAACCACTTGCTCACTATTTAATATCCCGCTGGTTTTAAACATTTTATCCAATTTAAAATTGTAAATAGGTTCGCCCACGGCTACTAATTCCAAATTTCAGCAAAATCCCTGAAATTAAATGAGGGAAGTCGTCCCTCTCATTTAGAAACAGCAAAAT
>DAMCTP010000023.1:0-17689 GCA_032113595.1 Pseudogracilibacillus sp. | reverse complement strand
AATCCCTGAAATTAAATGAGGGAAGTCGTCCCTCTCATTTAGAAACAGCAAAATCCCTGAAATTAAATGAGGGAAGTCGTCCCTCTCATTTAGAAACAGCTAAATCCTTAAAATTAAACGAGGGAAGCTGTCCCTTTCATTTAGAAACAGCGAATCTCTCGCCGTGAGAAGACTACTCATGACCACAATAAATAAATTAAACAGTAACCCTTTTTAATCGTAAAGCATTCAGTACGACACTTACTGAAGATAACGCCATCGCTGCTCCTGCGATCCACGGGGCAAGTAAACCGAGTGCCGCAATAGGAATGCCGACTGTATTATATCCAAATGCCCAAAACAAATTTTGTTTCACATTTTTTATTGTCGCTTTACTTAATTCAATGGCACGTGGAACTAATGTTAAATCCTCACCAAGAATTGTGACATCGGCCGCCTCAATCGCAACATCTGCTCCCGATCCAATTGCAATCCCGATATTAGCCATCGCTAAGGCTGGTGCATCATTAATCCCGTCACCAACCATGGCAACTTTTCTTCCTTCATCTTGTAATGCCCGAATTGTATTCGCCTTATCCTCTGGTAAAACCTCTGCAATAACACGGTCGATTCCGACTTGTTTTGCAATGACATTTGCTGTTCGTTCATTGTCACCAGTGAGCATTACTATTTCAATACCCTTATCATGTAACATTTCCATCGTTTTTACTGCATTGTCTTTTATTGTATCGGCAACAGCAACAATGCCTTCCAATTTCCCATCTACAGCAACAAGCATGGCTGTTTTACCATCGTGTTCGAAATTTTCTAATTCTTGCTCCATTTCAGTAATTACTTGAATATCATTATCTCGCATCAATTTCCTTGTTCCAACAAAAATTTCCTTACCACCAATTGTCGCTTGTAGTCCATGACCAGTTATCGCAGAAAAATATTCTGTCGATAACAATTCGATGTCTTCTTCCTTTGCATATTTGACAATCGCCGTTGCCAATGGATGTTCAGAGTCGTTTTCCGAACTTGCTAGCAATTGTAATGTCTCTTCATTTCCAATAAAATCTGTTACTTCTGGTTCACCTTTTGTAATCGTTCCTGTTTTATCAAAGACAATGGTATTAATTTCGTGAGTCCGTTCAAGATGTTCGCCACCTTTAAACAGAATACCATTTTCCGCTCCTTTACCAGTTCCAACCATAATCGAAGTTGGTGTCGCTAATCCTAATGCACACGGACAAGCAATCACAAGCACTGCAATTGAAGCAGTTAAGGCAAATTCTAATTCGCCAGGCTGGACTAGCGTGAACCATATAATAAACGTGAGGATTGCAATACCAATCACTATCGGTACAAAATAACTTGAAATAATATCCGCCATTCTTTGAATTGGGGCTTTTTGTCCTTGGGCATCTTCCACAGCACGAATGATGGATGCAAATGTTGTATCCTTACCAATTCTCGTGGCTTCCATTTCAATCGTTCCATTCACATTCAGTGTTGCACCAATCACTTCAGCATCTTTCAGTTTTTCTACTGGGATGGCCTCACCCGTTAGCATTGATTCGTCGATAGAAGTAGATCCTTTTACAACGATACCATCAACGGGTATCTTTTCACCAGGTTTAACAACAATACGCTCAGCTACAACAACATCATCAATTGGAATAAGTTGTTCTTTTCCATCCCGGATAACGCGGGCTTCTTTTGCTTGCAGTTCCATTAATTTCGTAATTGCCTCAGTTGTTTTTCCTTTTGCATTTGATTCTAAATATTTACCAAATAAAATTAAGGTAATTAAAATCGCACTCGTTTCAAAATATAGATGCGGTTCATAGGCAGCATGACCAATTGTTCGAAATGCTTCCACCAAACTATAGAAGTAAGCTGCACTAGTACCTAAGACAACAAGCACATCCATGTTGGCACTTTTTGATTTCAATACATGATAGGCACCTTTATAAAATTGCCAGCCAATAATAAATTGTACTGGTGTTGCAAGTGCAAATTGAAACCATGGGTTCATAAAGATGCTAGGCAATGTCATCCCTAATAAGTGGTCCAACATCGTCACCAGCAATGGGATAGATAAAATAGCAGCGATGATTAATTTTATTTTCATTTTACGGACTTCTTCTTGTTTTGCATCGCTTTTACCTTGACCTTCGCGGACCGATGCATCATATCCAATTTTTGGGATTGATTCAATAATTTCCTTTTCCGATAATAAATCCGGATAATACGTCAGGGAGGCTGTTTCCGCAGCCAGATTAACACTAGCATTAGTCACACCAGGCTTCTTCTGTAATACTTTTTCAATTCTTGCAGCACAAGCAGCACACGTCATGCCTGTTAATTGCAGCATTGATTTTGCCTCCTCGACATCATAACCAATTTTTTTAATTTTTTGAATGATATCGTCGGCTTGAATTTTTTCCTGATCATATTCTACAGATGCTATTTCCGTTGCCAAGTTTACCTTAGCATTTACATGATCTATTTTATTTAAAACCTTTTCCACACGGGACGAACATGCGGCACATGTCATCCCTTGCACATGAAAGGATTGATTTTTCATATCCTCACACCCCCATTATTTTGCATATTGTTTAATGACCTGGATGAGCTCCTCGACCGCTGCACCTCCATCCCCAGATTCAATGGCATGTTTCACACAGTGATTCGCATGTTGCTCTAATAGCGAAAAGCCAACCTGTTTCAATGCAGCATTAACTGCACTAATTTGGACAGTAATATCAATACAGTAACGATCGTTTTCAATCATATTCTGAATTCCACGAACTTGCCCTTCTACCCGTTTGAGTCTACTGATTAGGGCTTGTTTTTCTGACGAACCTCTCTTCGTCGTTTTATGTGTTGACATCAATGGTAATCCCCCCTTATTCTTTTCCATTATCTTCATCTTAACATACCCCACCACCGTATAATAACGATGTGCTCACCAAGAGTAAAAGTTCCTCGAAATAAAGTTGAAAAACTTCTCTTAATAAGTGAAGAAAGTCGAATAATAAAGTAGATGAAACACCATATAATCATACTTTTGGAGAGAGTATGATTTCAAAAAAAGATAATTATTATTTGTTATCATTGATGGTACAGGGATTTTAGCTGCGATGAAAAATATTGTACATTGTTCAAAAGGATATATAAATATGAGGAAAAAAATCGTTTGTGCCGAAGGTATCACATGGAGAATGTTTCTTATTTGAATGAAGCGCGGTTGGTCAAAGACATATGCGTATGAATAAAAATAAGTAATGGATATGTAGCATGTCCATCGCCATAAAAAAACCGAATGACAAACATGTTCATCCATGCCTGTCATTCGGGGTTACGTTTATTCCTCAGAACTTGTGAGCCCTTTTTTAATTAGGGTTCTAATTGTTTCATGTTTCCCTCTGATACGGTTTTCGTCTCTATATTCTTCAATCTCTTCCAGAAGATCGATTGGAAGCATCACCATCAAATGGGTCGTTCTATCTTTAATTGACATAAAGCCACCTCTATGTCCATTATAGAGCATAATTTCTGTAATAGCAAATTGAACTGGTGTTCTCGTCTCAATAATCCAAAAAAGACATTAACAATAAGGCACATTTAAATTAACACAATATTCCGATTATAATAAACAAGTTTCATATACTGGAGAGGAGATAAATAATTTTAGCCTTAAAGGCCAAATCGTAATCATTCCTTTTTACAAATCGTAATCATTACGATATAATAAATTCATACTTTTATGAAGTTGGAGGAATTACTTTGCGTGAACGTTATTTAATAACTGGCTTATTAGTCATCATTAGTATTTTTATTTTTACCAGTTGTTCAAATGAACAAGATAATAGCAGTGATAATCAAGATTTACTTATATTCACTTCCATTTATCCGATTGAATTTATAACAGCACAAATTGCTGGAGATGTCGCACATGTTAAATCAATTTACCCACCGGGTGTCGATGCTCACACCTATGAGCCAAAAACAAAGGAAATTACAGCAATTGCTAATGCAGATGCATTTTTTTATATCGGTAGTGGAATGGAAAGTTTTTCAGAATCGGTAGCTAGTTCACTTCAGAATCGACAGGTTCAATTAATTGAAATAGGCAAACAGGATCATTTATTTTTAAAGTCTGACAATGAAGATGACAATCACCATCACGATTTAGACCCGCACATTTGGCTTGACCCATTAAAAATGATTGCTATTGCTGCACTAATTAAAGAAGAACTTATCAATATTAGCCCAGAAAATGAAGGTATTTTTACCAATCAATTCAAAGAACTGGAAGGATCATTACAAAAATTAGATGAAGATTTCCAAAATACATTAAGTCAAAAAAGTAACAAAAAAATACTCGTCACACATGCAGCCTATAGCTATTGGGAAAATCGATATGATTTAGAACAAATTGCTATTAGTGGACTATCATCTAGTGAAGAACCGTCCCAAAGGGAGTTAGCCAATATTACGAAACTTGCAATGGAAAATAACATTCAATATGTTCTCTTTGAACAAACGAGTTCAAACCGTATTGCTTCAATTGTTCAGGAACATATCGGGGCTGAGTCTTTAACCATTCATCCCCTTGAAGTTTTAACAGAGGAAGATATAAAGCAAAATGAAACATATATAACATTAATGTATAAAAATCTTGATACATTAGACAAAGCGATGAAATAGGGAGGGTTCATATTGTCAAACTCTGTCGTTCGTATGGATAACATCCATTTTTCGTACGGAAATAAAGAAGTTCTTAAAAATGTTAATTTAGATATTAAACGTGGAATGTTTATGGGACTTGTTGGCCCTAACGGTGGTGGAAAAACTACACTCATAAAAATTATCTTAGGTTTATTACAACCCGACAGAGGATCGGTATATTTATTAAACGAACCACTTAATCAATTTTCCAACTGGAGCAAAATCGGCTTCGTTTCCCAAAAAGCAAATGCTTTTAACAAAAATTTTCCCGCCACTGTTTTCGAAGTAGTTGCTATGGGACTCACTTCTAAACTAGGATATTTAAAATTTTTAACTAAAAAGCACCGCAGTAAAATTGAGCAAGCCGTTGAAAAAGTTCATATGCTAGACTACTTACATGAAAACATTGGTAATCTTTCGGGTGGACAACAACAACGAGTGTTTATTGCTCGGGCGTTAGTGAGTGAACCAGCATTACTCATTTTAGATGAACCTACTGTTGGAGTTGATTATCAAAACGTCGCTCATTTTTATGATATTTTACATGAATTAAATGAAAAACAACACATGACACTATTACTCGTCACACACGACACTGGAGCAATGACAAAACACGCGACAGATATCGTCTGTTTAAATAAAACCTTACATTTTCATGGGAATTCTCAGCAATATACCGAATTATCCGCTGAATCGTTAACTGAAATCTATGGTCATCCTGTTCAGGTCGTTGTTCATAATCATGATTAATCGTTGATGAGTGAAGATAACAAATTAAATTTTTCTTTAGTTTGGAGGACATTATGCTAGCAGATTTTTTACAATTTGATTTTTTACGTTATACATTATACACGGGAATCTTAATCGGTATTATTGCACCATTACTAGGCACCTTTCTCGTTGTTCGTCGATTGGCATTATTAGCTGATGCTCTATCCCACGTTACCTTAGCCGGGATTGCGTTTGGATTATTGTTGGAAAAACAGTTTCTTTCTTTTACGCTTAGTCCTTTATACAGTGGGATGGGATTTTCCGTTATTGGCGCGATTTTAATTGAAAAATTAAGAAGTATCTATCAAGCATATGAAGAAATAGGAATTCCGATTATTTTAAGTGGTGGTGTTGGGCTTAGTGTTATCTTTATCTCTTTAGCAAATGGATTTAATACTGATTTATTTAACTATTTATTCGGTTCGGTATCTGCTGTTAGTAAAATTGATTTAGTGACTATTTTCATTATTTTTATCGTTGTCATCGTCACCATCTTTATTTTTTATAAAGAATTATTAACACTATCTTTTGATGAAGAACATGCAACCGTATCTGGAATTCATTCAAAATTCATTCATTTTATCTTTATCGTTTTAACCGCCCTTGTCATTGCAGCTTCCATTAGAATCGTTGGAATACTATTAGTTTCAGCATTAATGACTATTCCTGTTGCAACAGCAATGAGGTTTTCCTCTAGCTTTAAACAGTTAATTTTTTATTCAATCCTATTTGCCGAAGGAGCCGTAATCATTGGCCTTATTTCAGGTTACTATATTGGAATTCCTCCCGGAGGAACCATTGTCATGGTTTCCATTGTCTTTTTAATTTTAGCGATTTCATTCCAGTTTTTAAAGTGAAAATCACGAATAAAAGGCACTCTTACAGCCATTGGAAAAGGGGATAACTAATGAATAAACAACAAGCGATACAATTATTAGTAAAAAAACGTTATAAAATAACGAAAAGAAGAGAAGATATTATTGACTTTTTTGCCCAAGAGGATAAATATCATACAGCAAAAGCGTTATATCAACATATTGAAAATATTGATGAGGGAATTAGTTTTGATACTGTCTATCGTAACCTGCATCTCTTTCATGAGCTGGGCATATTAGAATCAACTGATTTACAAGGCGAAAAACATTTTAGAATGAATTGTAGTGACGGACATCATCATCATTTTATTTGTAGCCATTGTGGTAAAACTAAAAAAATCAAACTTTGTCCTATGGATGATGTGCTGGAAATGTTGCACGCTTATGATATTGAGGGACATAAGTTTGAAGTATATGGAAGATGCCCTGAATGTCAAGTAGCATAACATTGAAGTCAGTGAGGATTTCATGTTCCCCCACTGACTTTATATTACAAAAATGACGTATTTTAATTTGTTAATTTTTCGTTTAATATGTTGGATTTCAACATTTTCTCAAACGAAAGCCGGCCATCATCACATTTATTTTTCCGCAAAGCTACCTTCAAATACAAATTCATTAATCTTTTTTCTATTAGAAGGAAATTCACGTTTTTTATTATTTTCAGATAAATTTTCTGTTGAATGATGATGATATCCGATGGCAGCAATGGCCTGTACATCATATTCTTCTGGAATGCTCAATACTTCCTTTGCCTTTATTCGATCAAAACCACCCATCCCATGTGTGATAAGTCCTTGTCTCGTTGCTTCTAATGTCAAATATCCCCATGCTGTCCCTGTATCAAAAGCATGAGTGATATTTTTTGCTCCTTGGTCATTTCTTGTCGTTTTAGAAACCATTGCCATTAGGACTGGGGCATGTTGACACCATTCTACGTTTATTTCATTTACAAAACTTAAAAATCTTTTTTTATCCTGCTTACTTTCTACAAAAATAAATCGCCACGGTTGCAAGTTAGCTGCCGAAGGTGCCCACCTTGCAGCCTCAAAAATAGCATGTAACTTTTCTCTTTCAACCCGATTTTTTGAAAATGCCCTTGGCGACCATCTTTGCAAATAGATAGGGTTAATATCATGGTCCATCTGCCTAAATTTATCAGTAATCAATATCTATTCTCCTAACTATCTTTATCACAACTTCCTTCTATATCATATCGAAATAATAATGAACTCCAAAATAGTTTGATTATCAGTATGTTCAGAAATTCCGACAACTATTTATAAATAAAAAAAATCCCTTATTTAGGTTCACAAGAAAGGAACATAATTTAAGGGAATTTTTATTTTTTTCTTATCTTACATAACTTACCGGATTTTTTAATGACCCATTTACATGAACTTCAAAGTGTAAATGTACTCCAGTTGCATTACCTGTACGCCCCATAATCCCGATAGTTTGTCCTCTGGAAACTTTTTGTCCACTACTAACATGGATTGATGACAAATGAGCATACTTCGTCTTCATACCGTTTCCGTGGTTAATGACAACTAAATTACCAAATCCACCACTGTATCCTGCTTTTTCAACGGTTCCCCCATCAGCTGCAAAGATAGGTGGCACTGAGCCTCGGTCTCTTCGGGCTATATCGATTCCTTTATGAAGTCTTCCCCAACGTTGTCCCAAACCACTAGAAATGTAACCTCCCACAGTTGGCCAGGCTAGTTTTCCACCGGAATAAGTTGGACCACCTGAAGCTAAAGTAACTTTCGGTTTGCTCTGTTGAGCAATTATTTTATTCTCTAATTTTTTCAAATCTTTATCTTTCATCTTTAATGATGAAACTACTTTAGAGAGTTTTTTTTGCTTCTTTTTAACATCTGTTTTTTTATCAGAAACTGACTCTTTTTGTACTAACAAATTTTCTTCAATACCTTTATATTCATCTTCTAATTCCTCTAATTCTGACAGTTTCCCTTCAACAATTTCCTTATCTTCTTCTTGAGCCTCGATTAACTCTGTATCCGTCTTTGCAATAGTAGAGACAGTCGACAATCTATGAATAAATTCTGAAAAACTACTAGCATTAAAAATTACTTCTATGTACTGGATTGAACCCCCAGAAGATTGATAGGTCCGGGCTCTTTCTTTTAAAATATTAAATCTCTCTTCTATACGTGCTTCTATTTCATCTATTTCATCTTCTACTTCATTTTTTTCATCTGTTACCTCTGAAAGTACCTCTTCATTAGCATCGATCATTTCTTGTAATTCATCAAGTTCTGTATTCAAATCTTTAATTTCTAGTAGAACATCAGCAACCTTTTCTTCCGCCTCGGTCAAATCCTTTTTGATTTCTTTTCGTTCTTTTTTGACATCATTTAAACTTTTTGCTGCCGATGCTTCGTCAGGTAACAATAAACTACATAGAAAAACAACTGCTAGTACGTTAAAAGCTATTAACACTTTTCTCAATTTAAATCCCCCAATAAAACTATTGTCTCTTTTACTAAAAATGTTTATAATTCAAATTCTATTAATAGTAATAATAAAAATCAAAAACGCACCATATCATCTCGATGCGTTTTATAAAGTTTTAAATTAATTAATTCTTCTTAAGTGCCCTTTAAATGTGTCTCTCCAATAGGGATCTTTAATATTTTTTACTTCTACACCATTTGTAGTGTTCGCCGCTAAAAAGTTCCCATTTCCTAAATATATCCCTACGTGTCTGTTTGTGCCAATAGTATTAAAGAAGATTAAATCACCGGCTTGGGCCTGACCCAGTGAAACAGCAGAACCTGTAGTGGATAACCCAGCAGTACTTCTTGAAATGTTATAACCAGCTTGTTTGTATGCCCAGGAAACAAAACCTGAACAATCAAAATATCTTCCTGGACTCATCGTACCATACACATATGGAACACCCAATTGTGTCCTTCCTGCACTTATGGCAGCTGACTTACTTCCTCCACCACTGAAATTAACCTTCGTTTTAGTAGATTTTACCGCCGTTGCCCTTGGGCTATACTGACTCATACCATATCTATAGTTGGCTTCTAAATTTGCCAAATTATTATCCTTTGAATTTAGCCTTGCCTTTTCATCCTTTAATTTCTTTTCGGATTTTTCAAGCTTTTTCTTTTCTTCAGCTGTTTTCTTCTTTTGTGCTTCAATTGTCTCTTGTATTTCTTTTAATTCAACCATTAAATTTTCTTTTTCTTCTAATTTCTTCTCTATCTTATCCTGTTTAAATTCTACTAATTTTCGATCTCGTTCTTGTTTTTTTATTAAATCGGCATCTGCTTGTGTTATTTGTACAACTGCTGCATAGCGGGAAATAAAATCATTAAAACTAGAAGCGCCCAAAATTACTTGTAAAAACTGAATGTTTCCACCATTGAATTGGTAGTTTGAAATTCGTTCCTTTAATATACTAGATCTTTTATCTATCTCGACGTTTAATAAATCAATTTCAACCTGAATTTCATCAATCTCATCCTGATATGTATTAATTGCTTTATTTGTTTCTTCAATTTGTTTATTATTTTCTTTTAAAGCATCTTCTATTTTTACAATTTCTTGATGTAATTCCTCTATTTCATCAAGTACCTTAACTATTTCTTTTTCTTTATCTGATAGTTTTTCTTTTAGTTTTTGACGTTCTGCCTTCACCTCGTCTAAATTAGTCGGATCAGCAGATGAAGTAGATGGAAATACTACACTACCTATTAATAAAACTGCCATTACAGCAATGACCGTTAAAATTCTGTTCAAACTTGATTCCCCCACTTCTAAAAAATAACTTATCTATGTTTTCTAGTTAATTCACTATTTAGTAGTATAACATCATTAAATGACAAATAGATTTAATTAATATTACAATTGTATTTCAATTACTATTATTTTTGTAAAAATTATCAATTTTATTCTTTTTCGCTATAGTTTTTAATTGCATTTGACAATGATTTTACAAGATAATTATTCTCTATTTATTACCAAAATCAAGTCCAATTGTATATAATAGTTGATAATATATAAATCTATTAGGTGAAAAAATGAGATTACCCGGAAATCGTATTGTTAAAACAACTGTTGCAGTCTTTGTGACTGCATTATTATGTTTATGGATTGGTTGGCCACCAGTATTCGCTGTTATCACAGCTATTGTCACACTTGAACCAACCGCTGCCGATTCTATTAAAAAAGGAATTGTTCGTTTTCCTGCTTCAGCCATTGGCTCTTTTTATGCTGTATTATTTATATCGCTATTTGGTAATTCAGCACTTACCTATACTTTAGCTGCATCATTAACAATTTTAACTTGTTACAAATTGAGACTTCATGCCGGGTTACTCGTAGCAACAATTACCGCTGTTGCCATGGTTGAAGTCATCCACGACAATTATTTCATGTCGTTTTTTATTCGTTTAGGGACCACATCGATTGGTATCGTTGTGTCAACCCTCGTTAATATGTTCATTTTGCCGCCTAATTACATGAAAGACATCCATAAAAATATTAATGAAATTTATAGAAGTTTAATCAATACATTGTTACATCTCATTCGAATAAAACTGTATGTTTCAGATAATAAGACAATTAATTATGATGAACAATTAGAATCTTCCAGAAAATTCCTTAGGAAAACAGAAGAATTAGTTCGATTTCAGGTGGATGGTTCGGGTTTTTATCCATTTGGCCAGGAAAAGGAAGGCGACTTCCCAAGTATCCAATCACAAATCAATGATTTAAAGCTTATCCATTACCACGTCTCAAATATAAAAGATTTATATATTGAAAAATCCTCTTTCCTATTAGAAGAGCTAAAGCTACTGACAAATGTTGCAGTAGAATTAGAAAAAAATCTAAAAGCGGATAGTGATTCACAAATTGACTATTATGAACAAGAATTGAAATTATTACTAGACCTTTATTGGAAAACTAGTAAACCATCGACAAATAAAGAAATTTCATCACTTCCACATGAATTAATTTTTTTATATGAACTGATTTCTATTTTTTATCTCGCAAAACAATTTTATACAGGGACAAAATAAAAAACTGTTCTTAATTTATACAAGAACAGTTTTAATCTTTAGCTTGTTTCAGGCTAACCATTTATGCTCTAATTCCATCATGCAACATTTTAACTATAGCCAAAAATACAATCCAAGTTTACTTATTATTTAAATCGACATAAAATGTCTCCGGGCCTGTTGGTAGATTACTTCCTCCCAGTGGCTCAACACTTACCCTCAAAAAGCGTAAAAGTTTAATATCAGGGCTTCTGTAATAAACACGAGCCGAACCGTTTTCTAAATGTAATATCTCTCCATTCCAATCATCATTTGTATGAATAATCCACAACTGATAATCTTGGGATTTAATCGGTGCAAGACCATCCACTCTTAACATCAGTTCATTAGTTTCTTTATTTAACCAAACCTCACCATGAATATTTTGATTATTTGTAACAGGGGAAATATCTAATTGATCTGTCTCCGGATTTCTAATTAACTTCTGTTCTTGTTTTTTGTCATGTTGAACCATCACATAATTTTGATCTCGTTTATTTATAAATACGTTATCAAAGTTCATATAGTAAATACTGAATAATACAAGAATAGCTGTGGCAAAACTGGTGATCACTAGTGTTGCTTTTTTCCAATTTCGCTTCTTTTTAGCAATTTGTTTATTATCAATACTTTCGTAAATCTTACTTATTAAAACTGGTGAAGGTTGAAGATTACTTTCCACATTTAGCAAATGTTCCCAATATCGTAATTCTTTTTTACAATCACTACAGTTCATAATATGTTGTCCTATGGCCTCGTTTTTATTGGACGAAAGTTTTCCTAAAACATAATCAATCATAATTGCTTCATTTACGTGGTTTTGTTCCATGTTTCTCACTCCCCACCAGTATTTATCCATTGAATCAATTTATTTTGTTTACGTAAGTTATTTAGTCCATAACGGACCATTGATTTGACAGTCCCAAGAGGTTTATTTAAGGAATTTGCCAATTCCCTTTGGGTTTTATCTTCGAAATATGCTCCATAAATGACTTCTCGTTGTTTTTCTGGGATATATTTTAACGCATCCAGTAGGATATCCTTTTCAAGTTTTCTTAATACACACATTTCTGTTTGAATGGCATCTTTTGTATCCAATAATTCAAGTTTATTGATAAGTACGGGTTGTCGTTTACGCAATCGATCGATACACCGGTTTCTCGTTTTTACAGCTAGCCAAGCTTTGACACTTCCTCTATCGGCATTGTATTCATGTGGTTTTTGATAAATCTCTAAAAAGATATCATGACCAATATCTTCTGCTTCCATCTGATCCCCAAGCACTTTCAATGCAATATGAAGAACAAAGGAAATATAATTTTCATAAAATTCATCAAAAGAACGTCTACATCCTTTACCAATTAACTTCAATAATGCTTCTTATTTTTCTTGGCCAACCATGCGACCTCCCCCTTTTATTTATTTATATATATATTTATCAAAAATTTTGCAAAAAAACAAATCCAAATCAAAAAACTATTCGTATTAATTATGAACAACTTAATTTAGGAGGAATGTTATCATGTGGAAAAAAATTATATCGATAATGCTTATCGTGTTAATAGGCAGTTCATTAACAAGTATTAGTAAAGTTCATGCTGCGGAAACACTTATTCTTTACACGCCATATTCAGGGCTTTCGGTAACACCGGGTGAAACAATAACGTATAACGTAGATTTAATTAATGACGGTGATACCATACAGAATGTAACATTTGAGATAAAAGACCTTCCTAAAGATTGGGAAAGTTCAATAATTGCGGGTGGACATAGTGTGAAACAATTGTCCGTGAGGCCGGGTAGTGAAGAAGGCTTAACTGTAGAAGTGACTATACCATTGAAAGTAGAAAAAGACGACTATACTTTTACGCTCATTGCCAACGGGAATGATGATGCACATTCATCGTTACCATTTCTCATCAATGTATCAGAAGAAGGGACTTTTAAAACAGAATTGACCACAGATCAGTCCAATATGGAGGGAGATGCTAACTCAACATTTTCTTATACAACAACACTTAAAAATTACACGGCTGATAAACAGCACTATGCCTTAAGTTCAAAAACTCCTGAAGGTTGGAGCGTCCAATTTAAAATAGATGGTAATAGTGTGACTTCTGTTACCGTTGAACCAAATGAAACAAAGGATATCGATATTGAAATACAACCAGCCGAAAATGTTAAAGAAGAAACGTATACAATCCCTATTCAAGCCTCTTCTGGTTCCACATCTTCAGAAATTGAACTAGAGGCCGCTATTACTGGAAAATATAGTATGTCTTTGACGACACCGGACGGTAATCTTAGCACCAGTGTTACAGCCGGAAAAGATAAAACGGTCGAACTTGTGATTGAAAATGATGGAACAGCAGATTTAACAGACATACAACTAAAAGCAAATACTCCCGCAAATTGGGAAGCAACATTTGATCAAGATAAAATTCCTGTATTAAAAACAGGAGAAAAGGTCTCTGTTAAAGCAACTATATCTGCTGCCGATGATGCAATTGCCGGGGATTATGTGACAACTTTCAATGCAGAAACAGCTGAAGTTGCTTCTGAAGCCGCATTTCGTGTTTCAGTCAAAACATCTACACTATGGGGATTTGTAGGAATTTCAATAATAGCTGTCATTGCAATCGGTCTTTATTATATTTTTAGAAAATACGGGAGGAGATAGGCCGTGGCGACACCGATTATTACGTTAAATAACTTGACAAAAATTTATGATGAAGACCCTGCTGTCAATAACTTATCGCTATCCATCCGTAAAGGAGAAATATTTGGATTGCTTGGACCAAACGGTGCCGGGAAGTCAACTACTATATTAATGATGCTTGGATTGACAGAACCATCCTCCGGAACCATTAGCGTCTGTGGGCTTGATTCCATAACTCAACCCCTTAAGGTAAAGAGGAAAGTAGGGTATCTTCCGGATAACCTCGGTTTTTATCAACATATGACCGGACTAGAAAACTTACTTTATACAGCTTCTTTGAACGGATTTTCACGGAATGAATCTGAAAAATCTGCATGGGAATTACTAGGGAAGGTTGGTTTAACCGATGCCGCACATAAAAAGACGGGAAAATACTCAAGGGGAATGAAGCAGCGACTTGGTTTAGCTGATGTATTAATAAAAGAACCGGAAGTAATTATTCTTGATGAACCAACGCTTGGAATTGATCCCAAAGGGGTGCGTGAACTGCTTTTACTTATTCAACAACTAAACAAAGAGCAGGGTATCACAGTTTTATTATCTTCCCATCAATTACATCAAGTACAACAAATTTGCGACCGGGTAGGTATTTTTGTAAAAGGTAAGTTAATTGCCACAGGGGATATGGAACAGTTACTTTCACAGTTATTTCTTGAGGACACTTATATAGTTGAGGTGACAGTCTCTTTAATCGATCAAGTATTATACAGTTCTATCGAACAGTTATCAGGCGTCCATAAAATAGAACGGCTGTCCACCACATCAATGGAAATATATTGCAGAAAAGAAATTACTTCTAAAATTGCTGAAACCATCATCAGTACGGGAGTTGCCCTTTATTCAATCAACCAAAAAAATTATGGTTTAGATGAGATCTATCATCGCTATTTTGAAGGACGTGAACGTCATGAAGCTATATAATATACTAAAACAATTTAAATTAAATAATCACACGAATACTACTAAAAAAAATAACTCTATCTTTCAATCAATTGTAAGGAAAGAATTTACGGACTACCTTCAGAGTTGGCGGATCATTATTTTATTAGCTATCATTGCACTAACCTGTATCGGATCGTTATACACAGCAATTACTGCAATAAATGATTTTTCCTCTGACAGTGATAGTGCAAAAGAAATTGCCAAAGACTCGTATATATTTCTCAAATTATTTACGTTATCAGACGGTACACTTCCACCATTTATTACTTTCGTTACTTTTTTGGGGCCATTACTGGGAATTGGACTTGGGTTTGATGCAATAAATTCCGAACAACATAAAGGTACATTACCCCGGTTAATGGCACAACCGATTCCACGTGATTTTGTTTTAAATGCAAAATTTACGGCTGCATTATTGATTAACATTGTGTTATTTTTCACCTTAGGTTTACTTGTTATGGCACTAGGAATTTTAATTACAGGCATTCCACCCAGTTTGGAAGAAACTTTACGAATTTTATCCTTTTTGTGCCTATGTATTATTTATATTGCATTTTGGTTAAACTTAGGGATTCTTTTTTCGGTTCGTTTTAAACAAGCGGCAACTTCTGCTTTATCAGGAATTGCAGTATGGATTTTTTTCGGATTATTTTATCAAATGATTGTAAATATAATCGCTAAAGGTTATTTAAGTTCAAGCACTATCACGAATGCCAGTGATGTCGTAGCAAAACAAGGGACAATAATAAACTTAATGCGGCTTTCACCAAATTATTTATTTACAGAATCAACAACAACATTATTATCCCCTTCTGTCCGAAGTCTTGGCCCCTTAACAATGGAGCAAACATCGGGTGCAATTGCTGGGCCTCTGCCCTTGGCACAGAGCCTATTATTAATCTGGCCACAATTAACAGGATTAATTGCTGCAACACTAATTTGTTTTGCTGCATCCTATATAATGTTTATGCGTCAAGAAATTAGGACAAATTAAAACTTTGTCCCGTGCAATGATGAATGATACAGTTCTATAAGGTTCACTCAGGAAATTATTGTTGAACATGTTATAATTTATTCAACAATAAAAGAAGATGTTATACCAAATTTTAAGTAACGAATCTGTTAACAAAATAAAAATTAGGACTCCGTTTTCAATAACGGAGTCTTAATTTATACTGGAACAATTTTAATTTTTGGCTCGTTTTCATGCCAACCATCTGTGCTCTAATTCCATCACCGCCATCGGCTTGTCAAATAAATAGCCTTGACCGATTTTACATTGGAGATTTCTCAGAAACTCAAGCTGTTGGTTCGTTTCAATTCCCTCTGCCACGATATCAATATCCATCTTTTCGCCCATCATGATGATTGCCGAAACCAAGGCCTCAACTTTTTTATTTTTTTCAATAGAATTAATAAATGAACGATCTATTTTAATTCTATCAATAGGAAAATCAATGATATAGCCTAACGAAGAATAGCCCGTACCAAAATCATCTATCGCAATGTTAACACCAAAATCTTTCAATTGCTTTAGTTTCACGATTGCCTCATCTATCTCTTGTATAACAACACTTTCCGTTAATTCTAATGTAATTAAGCTTGGGTCAATTGCTTTTCGTGCAAGAATCCTTTTGACGTTTTCAACTAAATTCGGATCATTAAATTGTCTCATCGATACATTTATACTAACATTCATTTGGAAACCTTGTTTTCCCCAACGTTGTATATCGCTACTTACTTGTTTGAATATCCATTCACCCATTGCAATAATTAAACCCGTTTGCTCAGCCAAAGGGATAAATTTATTTGGTGGAATTAATCCATCCTTTGGATGATGCCAACGAATTAATGCTTCCAAACCAACAATGCATTTTGTATGTAGGCTAACGATGGGTTGATAATAAATTTCAAATTCATTATTTTTAATTGCATTTTCAATTTCTAATCTTCGTATAAATAATTGATTGTACAACCCTTTTTGACTTTGGTCATAAAATTGATATCGAAGGTTAGATTTTTGCGTTGACATCATTGCCTTATTCGCTTTCATTAAAAGTTCTGTCAACTCGATTCCATCATTAATATATAAACTAATACCAATATTTAAATTTATTTTTAAATCGATTCCATTCACTTGAATTGGCTTTTCCACTGCCGATAAAATACTTTTTGCTACCTTAATGACATCATCTTTAGTTTTAACATGATCAATTAGTACAACAAAATCTACCCCATCCCATCTGATTAAAGTGGATGTTGAAGAAATTTCTTTATTCCATAGTTCCGATAATGTTTTTATGACACGATTGCCAAAATTAAATCCGTGTTCCTCATTGATTAAATGAAACATTTCAAGTTCCATATAAAGTATTGCAAAAGTATTATTAGTTTTACTAATTAATTCCTTCGTTAAATCAAATAAATTTTCCAAAAACAAGCGATTAGGAAGCTGGGTTAATTGATCTACATAAGATGAACTTGGGGCATTCTCAAATATTCGTTTATTAGAATCAAAAATATCTGTATATGAGTAAATTTCATAATTCTGAGCCCTTATAGGACAAGGGTTTAAAACATTGAAA
>DAMCTP010000022.1:0-49225 GCA_032113595.1 Pseudogracilibacillus sp. | reverse complement strand
GAGCTAGACGCCCTAGCACACTTGAAATCACAGTTTTATCATTTTTCAGAGGAGCAAACGGCTCTTGCAAATTAAGAGTCACGTTTTTTGCCTTTTCCAAAATTATGATTCAGGTGTATTTACTATATTATTCGCGGGAATTGTTAATCTTCCTAATATTTCCGAAAAATACGGTTCTTCTATTTCAGCATCCGTTAATGCCTTTTTCATTTTTTTAGTCTGGGGATGAAATTGGCTTCCCCTAATTGTTTAAATTGTTGTAAAATGATGGGGAGGCAACCCGTGTGAAAGAGTCTGTTTTTCAAATATTGGGAGTGATGAATGGTGCATTTAGATGATTATTTACAGAGAATTGGTATTACTAGGAATGGGTTGAGTCCGGATAAATTTGAGGCACTTAAGCAGTTGCAATTGCATCATTTGTTACACGTGCCTTTTGAAAATTTGGATGTGATTAGGGGTATCCCGATTATTTTAGATGTGCGTGCTTTTTATGAAAAAGTAGTGACTAATCACCGTGGAGGTTATTGTTATGAGTTAAATGGCCTGTTTAATTGGTTATTACAACAGCTTGGTTATGATTGTTATCTCGTCGCAGCAACAGTGTTACGCCCTGACGGAACCTTTGCAACGGAAAGAAGCCATGCTACACAAATTGTCGTGTTGGATCAACCGTATGTGGTTGATGTCGGTTTCGGGGACTCAACTTACCAGCCCCTGCCCTTAACAGGTGAAGTACACGAAGATGTAAGTGGAAAATATCGAATCAGGAAAAACAACAATGATACGTATGATCTGCAAAGGAAAAAGGGTGTTGGCAATTGGATAACATTGCAACGAATTGAAATGACACAATGGGACTTGGAAGATTTCGATCAGGCTTGTCATTTTAATCAAACATCTCCAAATTCTACTTTTACAAAACATGATATTGTGACAATAGCAACATTGAATGGCCGATACACATTGTCAGATAAGGAATTAACAATTACTAAACATGGGAATAAAAAGAAGCAGGTATTGACAGAGGAAGAAAAATCATCGGTTTTGAAAGGGTATTTTCGGATTGAAGAAAAAACTATAAGATAAGTGGTGATAATTTGAATGACCGCACATAAACCGTATTCACCGCACATAAACGTTGCCGGACCGCACATAAACATGGGGAATTGAATAGTTCCTGGCTAAAGCATCATGAACTTCTGGTAACCGCTATCCATTGTTAAAAATTGAGGTTTTATTCTATTCTTGACCGTATAGTTGTTTCCTTTATAATGAATTTGGACAGGAAGTCACCTGGCAAATTTATTATAAAGGATTTTTTTATATCGTGTATGGTGAAACATTCGTGTCTTCAGATTAAATGAATGCAACGATAGTAATATAAAATATGGCTATAGTATGATAAAATATTCGACAACTAATAATGTTTTGAGGGAATCCGATGTTAACATATGAAAGTTATTTTTTGATTACGTTAATTAGTATTTTGGGTCCTGTCCTTGGAGTTGTGGGGCTGTTTTTTTATAATGTTTTTGAGAAGCAAATTTATTTGCTACAAATAGAAAATAGGCGGGTTTCTTTGGAAAAGGAATTAGAGGTTAGGAAGTATTTACAGCTCAGTCAACAAATTCAGCCTCATTTTTTATTTAATGCGCTCAATTCCCTTTTTAGTCTTTTGCGATTAGGGGAGTATGAGAAGCTCTCAAAATCTTTTGAACATTTAATTATGTATTTACGCTCATTGTATGATGAAAGGGAAAGTATTTTTTATCATATTTCTGATGAGGTTGCACATACGCAAAATTATTTAGAAATTCAAAAGTTACGGTTTGGTGAAAGGCTTGAAATTCTCTGGTGGCATGATAAAGGGCTTGAAAATTATTATATTATTCAATATTTGTTAATTACGATTGTTGAAAATTCGTTTAAACATGGTTTGGAAAATGTCGAAGGGAACTTTTCTATTTCCATTAGACTTCGTAGAAAAGGTGACAATAAATTGGAGTTAATTGTAAAGGATTCAGGTCCAGGTTTTTCTAACAATCCATTCCGTGACACAAAGGGTGTTGGGTTAAAAAATGTCAAAAATCAATTGGATTACTTGTTTCATTCGGAGGCAAAAATTGATGTAAACTATGGGAGCCCAAATGATGAAGGGGCGATTGTTTCTGTAACGATGCCGTTAATTAAGGATTTAAGGGAGATTCAAAAATGAATGTGTTAATTATGGATGATGAGCCGTTAGAGTTGAGACAATTGGAATTTTTAATGAACAAATATTTCCCAGCATGGAAGGTTTTCAAAGCAATCAATGGTACTGAGGCAATACAGCTTGCAATGAAACTGGTTGAAGATGATGTTGTCTTTCATTTAGCGTTAGTAGATATTAAATTGCCGGGAAAGGACGGGTTATCTATAACAGAAAAGCTAAAAGAAATGATGCCTGACATGGATGTTATTGTTATTTCTGCCTTTCAAAAGTTTGAATATGCGAAACAATCCATTCAATTGAAAGTACTTGATTATCTCGTAAAACCAATTATAGAAGATGAGTTTGTTGATATTTTGGAAAGCTATGTAAAAAATAATCATAATACAGTATTTCAATCTAAAATTATTTCTGATGCGATAGAGATTATTAAATTATCTTATCATGAACCAATAAAGTTGTCAGAAATTGCAGATCAATTATTCGTTAATTCAAGTTACTTAAGTAGGTTGTTTAGTGAAGAAACGGGAGTGTCATTTTCAGAATTCCTGTTGGAATATCGAATCAAAATTGCGCAAGAATTGTTAATAAGGAAAGACTGGAGTATTCAACACATATCAGATGCATGTGGATTTAGTAGTCAACACTATTTCAGTACCTCTTTCAAAAAAATAACTAATGTCACTCCCGGTCAATATCGGGAAATGAATAAACTGAAATGAAAGGACTGTCATGATGAACTTTCAAAGAACCCCAAGCTTAACTATTTTTATCGGTAGTTGGTTAACTGTTAATATTGTCTTTTTAGCTGGTGAAGTTGTGTTAAGGTATGGGGCATTGTCAGGGCTATTAATGATTGTTTCATTTTTGTTAGCTTTTATTTTTGTGATTCCTTTTTTAAAAATGTCATTTCAGTTAGAAGGACACTCCTTTTTATACAATGTGACACAATCGATGATACTGTTAAGATCATTAATCATTAATTGTTTAATTTGGTATTTACTCATATCCTATGATCTGATTCCTATTTATTATGTTGTCGGGATTGTTTTACTTGTTGTTTTAATTCAGCTTTATTTTTTTAAAAAATGGCCCCGGATTGAAGGGTTTATTTATATGACCAATGGGTTTCTATTGTTTTGTTTAGCCATTTTGTTACCTAACAACCTTTATTTACAAGTCGGTTTAGAAACTGTTTATCATAATTTATTACATTATCATCCAAGAACATTACATTTATCCCCAGAGGGAGAGTGGCATGTTTTTGTCCTATTACTAGTCGTTTTTTTCGTTAATTTCTTCATGTATATTCCAATTTTAAAACAATATATGGGACGCGATTTTAAAGTCGGTATTAGAAAGTTATTTATTGGAATTACAATTATTGCAACGCTAATTTTAGCCTTTTCCACTGTATCTATTGTTGCGGTGACGCACGATATTAAAGCGGATTTTTTTAATGCCACACTGTTATTATTAATTGATAAACAGACAACCACCTCTTTTGTTTTTACGATGATTTTTTTTATTATTTATATGTTATTGATTTTCGAGATATTAATTTCGTATTATGTGTTTAAGTCACAATGGAAGAGTCATAGTAGTAAAAGAGGAATGGCATTTGCGGTGGCATCATTTATTAGTGGATTAATCATTTTATTAATGGTGTATTTTAATGTATCTTTATCTGTCCTATCAATCTATATCTTTTTTGGTATAGGTACAAGTCTTATTACCATAATTTTACTAATTTTAACTTTCAAGCATTATAAAGTAAAGAAAATATAAAATCTAGGCATAATATCATAAATGTAAACGTTTTTTTTCTCTATAATATTGTGTAATCATAAAATATTATAGGAGGGAAATTGAATGAAGAAGTGGCTTTTATTTGCTATGATGTTTACTTTACTTATCGTTGTAAGCGCTTGTTCCGGTGGTGGGAATTCCAACACAGGTTCGGACAGTAATGGTAATAGTGATTCAGGAACTAATGCTGATTCCGATGAAAAAGTGTTAATCATCGGTCTTGAAGCAGAACCTACGTCTTTTGACGCACACCAACTATCAGATTATAATACAAGCCGTGCAGCAATGGAATTGTATAATCAGTTAGTTCGTTTTAAGGATGGAAGTACAGAATTAGAAGCTGATTTAGCTGAGAAATGGGATATTTCCGAGGATGGACTAGAATATACATTTTATTTAAGGGATGATGTAGAATTTCATGATGGTACTCCCTTCAATGCTGAGGCAGTAAAGTTTAGTATTGACAGACAAATAGATGAGGATCATCCGTTCCACGATACAGGACAATATCCTTATGCAGATTTTACCTTTGGCATGGTTGATCATGTAGAAGTGGTTGATGAGTTTGAAGTGAAAATCGTTCTTAGCGAACCATTTGCACCATTTTTAAGTAATATTGCCATGCACTCTGCAAGTATCGTTAGTCCATCGGCTGTGGAAGAATTCGGTGCTGACTTTAGTGAAAATGCAGTAGGTACTGGGCCATATATGTTAAAATCATGGGAACCAGGTGTTGAAGTAATCTTAGAAAAAAACCCTAATTACTTTAAAGAAGAAGCAAAAATTGATCGTTTAATTTTTAAACCAATAACTGAAGATGAAACTAGATTAGTAGAATTAGAAGCTGGAAATATAGATTTAATTGTGAATGTTCCTCCAGATGATTTGTTGAGATTAAGAGATGACGAAAATGTTCAAGTTATCGAAGACCCAAGTATGCACGTATGGTGGACAGCGTTCAATACTCAACAAGAACCGTTTGACGATGTCAGAGTGAGACAAGCTTTTAACTATGCCATTGATAAAGAAGCGATTATTGATAATATTTTACAAGGTACAGGCGAGTTAGCTCATAGTCCATTGCCTCCGATTGTTTGGGGATACAATAATGACTTGGAAAATTATGAGTATGACCCTGATAAAGCGATGGAGTTGTTAGAGGAAGCTGGATATGGGGATGGCCTGGAAGTAACTTATACGATTCCAGAATCTGGTTCTGGAATGCAACAACCACAGTCGATGGCTGTCGCTATTCAATCAGATTTAGCCAAGGTTGGTGTAGATCTTGAAATTGAAATCGTCGAGTGGGGAACTTATATTGATCAAGTATTCGTCCCGCTTGAGGAAAGTACCATGGAAATGCACCAAATGTCTTGGATTGGTGATAATGGTGACCCGGATAACTTCTTATACATTTTATTAAGTGGTGAGCAGTGGCCAACGGCTGGATTTAATGACTCATATTACCAAAATGATAGAGTTGATGAGTTATTGAAGAAAGCTAGAGTAACAAAAGACAAAGCCGAAAGAACTGAAATGTATAAAGAGGTGCAAGAAATTGTGATGGAGGAGGCACCTTGGATTGTATTAGATCATGAAATGCAAACGATTGTTGCATCTAAGAAATTAAAGGATTTCCAATTACATCCAACTGGTGTTTTCAGATTCTCAGTAGCAGATATTGAGTAAATAAAATAAAGGGGGGAGATTAATTCTTCCCCTTTTTAAAATATTTATGTAAGTTTTCGAAGGAAGGGATCACGAAATGACGTCCTATATTTTAAAGAGGTTTGTTGGATTAATCCCTGTATTGTTAGGTGTAACGATTTTGGTTTTTGGGATTATGCATTTGTCTCCCGGTGACCCTGCAAAAATAATGTTAGGACCAAAAGCGACGGCAGAATCGATAGAAAAATTACATGTTCAATTAGGTCTTGATCAACCTGTTGTGACACAATATGTCACATGGATTTCCAATGTCATTCAAGGGGATTGGGGCCGGTCAATTCAATTAAAGATGGCTGTACTTCCGCTCGTATTAGAACGTTTTAAAGCGACAATGTTACTTACCTTTTTTGGTGCTTTTTTTGCAACGTTGATTGGGATTGGTGTTGGCGTAATTTCGGCCTATAAAAAGTATTCATGGATCGATAGAGGATTAATGTTGTTTGTTTTAGTAGGTTTCTGTATGCCTGTATTTTGGTTGGGAATTATTTTGCAAATAACCTTTGGACTAAAATTAGGTTGGTTTCCTATTTCTGGAATGACTACATCAGGTGTGACTGGGTTTATGGATGTATTGAAACATCTTGTATTACCATCGTTAGCCCTTTCAGCAGGGTCTGGTGCAGTGATTGCAAGGATGACTAGATCAGGGATGCTTGAAGTGTTTGAAGAAGATTATATTAGAACAGCCCGTGCAAAAGGAATTACTGAACGAAGGGTCGTTTATATTCATACATTAAAAAATGCCTTCATACCGGTTTTAACAGTGCTTGGAATGCAAATTGGCTTTTTATTAGCTGGATCCGTTTTGATTGAAATGGTATTTGCATGGCCAGGGATTGGTACATTGATGATCAATGGAATACTAGCAAGGGACTTTCCGCTCGTTCAAGGGATTATTTTACTCGTTGCAACAACTTATGTACTTGTTAATTTATTAGTTGATGTACTATATGCCGTACTAGATCCACGAATATCGTATAAGTAGGTTGGTGAAATACATTGGAACTAAAATTGGATAACAATGAAGAGTCTATCAATAAGGATATAGAGGTTAGCTCTCAGGTAGAAGGGCCCTATAAAGTGGCTTTTAAAAAGCTGATTAAAGATAAAGCCGCTGTAGTGGGGATGGCAATATTATTTATTATCATGATAATTTCTGCCTTAGCACCAATACTTCCTATAAAAGATCCATTAGAAGTGGAATTAGCTAATCGACTTTTACCTATCGGGTCTGAAGGGCATTTGCTTGGAACAGATGATGTCGGTAGGGATTTATTAAGTCGCGTCATTTGGGGAGGGCAAATTTCAGTATCCGTTGGATTTATTGCGGTTGGTATTGCTTTATTTTTTGGAACGATATTAGGGTTAATTGCTGGATATTTTCAAAAATTTTGGGATTCTACGATTATGCGGTTTATGGATATTTTAATGGCATTCCCTTATGTGTTGTTGGCGATTGCGATAATTGCAGCGCTAGGTCCGGGCTTAATCAATACGATGATTGCGATAAGTATCGTTGGTATTCCGTATTATGCAAGAATAGTGCGGGGAAGTACGTTAATTTATCGCAATATGGAATTTGTTCAGGCGGAAAGAGCATTAGGGGCAGGTCATGTCCATATTATTTTTAAACATATTTTGCCGAATTGCTTTCCCGCATTAATCGTTGCCGCAAGCTTGGATGTTGGTTGGATGATATTGGCGGCTTCGGGAATGAGTTTTTTAGGGTTAGGGGCACAACCACCGACAGCTGAGTGGGGTGTGATGCTAAGTGAAGGGCAGAAATTTATTCGAATTTCGCCGATTATTAGTATTCTACCTGGAATTGCTATCTTTTTAGTCGTATTATCTCTTAACTTAATTGGTGATGGATTGAGGGATGCGTTAGATCCTAAAACTAAATAAAAGGAACGAATTTTTTGAAAAATGTATTCGCATATAAAAATATTTGAGGAGGAAATGAATCATGACTTTTTCAATAGTAGCGTTTGATCCAGAAACGAAAGAATTAGGTGTAGCAGTTGCATCTAAGTTTTTAGCAGCGGGGGCGTTTGTTCCTTATGCAAAAGCAGGTGTGGGTGCGGTGGCAACACAGTCTTTTGTTAATCCCCATTATGGACCAGATGGGTTGAGATTAATGGGAGAAAATAAGGATGTCGATGAAATCATTAAATTAATGACTGAAAATGACGAGTCCGGTCATCTTCGTCAAGTAGGGATCGTTAATGCAAATGGAGATTCAGCCACATATACAGGTACAGATTGTTACCATTGGGCTGGTGGTGAAAGAGGCGAAAATTATGCCTGTCAAGGAAATATTTTAACTGGTGAAAATGTGGTAAAAGCAATGGTTGATTCCTTTAAAAATTCAACAGGTCCTTTAGCTGAACGTTTGGTAGCATCATTAAAAGCTGGTGAGGATGCCGGTGGTGATAGTCGTGGTAAACAATCTGCTTCACTTTTAGTTGTTAAGGAAAAAGGTGGTTACCAAGGAGCAAATGACCGCTATATAGATTTAAGGGCGGATGAACATGAAAATCCAGTAGATGAGCTAAAAAGAATGCTTTATCTTCATAATATGTATTTTAAAGAAGCGGATCCAAACGATATTATTAAAATTGATGATGCATTAAGAGAAAAGCTACAATCACATTTATTTACATTAAAGTTTTCTTCAGCTGAACAGTTGAATGATGAAGCATTTTATGAAGCGTTAAAATCATTTCAACTAATTGAAAACTTTGATGAAAGGGTTCAAGAAGAAGGGTATATTGATCGATTGGTCGTTGAGTATATGGATGACTTGGTAAAAAAGGGATGATAACAAATGAGCACTATTTTAGAAGTAAACAACCTTGAAATATCCTTTAAAAAAAACAAAGACTATATTACAACTGTTAACGGTATTTCCTTTAAGGTAAAGAAAGGCGAAACGGTAGGAATCGTAGGTGAATCAGGTTGTGGAAAAAGTGTTACATCACTTTCCGTTATGGGCTTATTACCAGAAGGTGTAAGCAAAATAGGCGATCAGTCAGACATCATATTTAATGACAAATCTTTAGTTGATTTATCGCAGGCTGAAATGAGGGCTATTCGTGGGAAGGAAGTGGCGATGATTTTTCAAGACCCGATGACATCGCTAAATCCAGTTTTAACAATTGGGTTTCAAATAATTGAACAGCTCCGTACCCATATGAAATTAACGAAAACTGAGGGAAGAAAAAAGGCCATTGACATGTTGCAAAAGGTAGGTATCCCAAGGGCAGAAAAAATAGTTAACCAATATCCGCATCAATTATCTGGTGGGATGAGACAACGGGTCATGATTGCGATGGCTTTATCTTGCAACCCAAAATTATTAATTGCTGATGAGCCTACGACAGCTCTGGATGTAACGATACAAGCTCAAATTTTAGAATTAATGAAGGAACTACAAAATGAGTTTGATACTTCTATTATGTTTATTACTCATGACTTAGGTGTTGTTGCTGAAACATGTGAACGTGTGATTGTTATGTATGCGGGTGAAATTGTTGAGGAAGGTTTATTGGAAGATATTTTTAATGATTCAAAACATCCATATACAAAAGGATTATTAAATTCTATTCCCGATTTGGAGAAGAAGGAAGACAGACTTAACTCAATTCCAGGCTCTGTCCCATTGCCAGGTAATATGCCGAAAGGATGTCGGTTTGCCTCAAGGTGTGAATTTGCAACGGATAAATGTAAAGAACTAGCACCTCCTAAAACAGAAATTTCCGAAAGTCACTATACAAATTGTTGGCTGTATACCGAGGAAGGTGTTTAACAATGACAACATTAATGGAAGTGAAAAATTTAAAAAAATACTTTCCCGTAAAACAGGGAATGTTCAATTTTAAAAAAGGCTACGTAAAAGCCGTTGAGGATGTATCCTTTACATTGAATCAAGGCGAAACTTTGGGTATTGTCGGGGAAAGTGGTTGTGGCAAATCAACAATGGGGAGAACATTACTCAACCTATTACCAGCTACCGATGGTGCTGTCATGTATAAGGATCATAATATAGTAGACATGTCATTTCGAGAAATGCGCCCATTAAGAAAAGATCTCCAAATGATCTTTCAGGATCCCTATGCATCACTTAACTCAAGAAAAACAATACAGGATATTTTACTCGAACCTTTCCAAATCCATCAACTATATACTAGAAAAGAACGTTTGGAAAAAGTATTCGAAATGCTAGAAAAAGTTGGCTTAAATCGAGAATTTGCAAAAAGGTACCCCCATGAATTTAGTGGAGGTCAACGTCAACGTATTGGCATTGCCCGGGCCCTAATGTTAGAGCCAAATATCGTCGTTGCTGATGAACCAGTTTCAGCTCTAGATGTTTCAATTCAAGCACAAGTATTAAACCTATTACAGGATTTACAGGAAGAATACCAACTAACCTACTTATTTATTGCTCACGACTTAAGTGTGGTGAAGCACATTAGTGACCGAATAGGAGTTATGTACTTGGGCAGACTCGTCGAATTGGTAGACAAAGACCATTTATATGAAAACCCATTACATCCTTACACACAGGCACTGCTATCCGCAATCCCAATACCTAAACTCGGTCACAAGAGAGAAAGAATTATATTGAAAGGTGACGTCCCAAGTCCAGAATCACCCCCACAAGGATGCCCATTCCATACAAGATGTCGACACAAAATGGCCATCTGTGAAGAAGTACTACCAGAATTTAAAGAAGTAGATAACAACCGATTTGTCGCCTGTCATTTATATTAAATGCATAAGTAGCCCTTTTATTAACTATGAAAGTTAGTTGAAAAGGGCTTTTCTGTTATCCATTCATGTGGAAATGATGATGGTTCACGACGGCTGTTGCATGGATGGCACATAACACGTGGCTGGACCGCACATAAACGTTGCCGGGCCGCACATAAACGTTGCCGGGGCCGCACATAAATTGGATTTACCGCTCATAAACGCGCCGGGCCGCACATAAATGCGCTGGACCGCACATAAACGCACCGGACCGCACATAAACTGGTTTTACCGCACATAACCGTTGCCGGACTAAAACGTTCAAACTGCATAGATACAGCGACCATCATATTCCCTTGCAAAAATAGGGGTTTTACAAGTGAAAAATAAAAAAGACCGTCAGCTCATTGAGCGAACGGTCCTTGGGTGTGCTATATTATTCTTGGATGACCACGTCACGTAAAAATGGGAAACTACTTGGATATTGGAAGAATCCATCAATACTATCACTTAATCCGGCTAAAAGTACCGAGTGATATAAAGGAACGATTGGTGCCTCGTCAACGATGATTTGTTGTGCTTCGTTATAGATTTCTAATCTATCCTTTTCATCGACTGTTTGTCTTCCTTTTTCAAGAAGTTTGTCTACTTCATCGCTTGCATAGAATGAACGATTTCCTGGTGCTCCAGCATTTTCGGAATGGAACATGGCGTAAAGTCCATAATCGGCATCAAGTGTCACTGTTCCCCAGCTACCGACCAACATTTCAGAATCCCCACTGCCGGTTACCTCTAAATAGGCGCCAATTTCTAGTGTTTCTATGGAAACATCGATTCCAATCTCACCGAGTTGTGCTTGAATGAATTCCGCCATATCTTTTGTCGTTCTATCATAGGTGACAATCGATGTCTCGAATCCGTCCTCATAACCTGCTTCTTTGAGTAATTCTTTTGCTTCTTCTATATTGTAATCAATTGGCTGTAAATCTTCGTTGTAACCAAATACCGTTGGAGCAAGTGGTCCTTTTGCTTTCAATGGAATGCCATCCATAACACCGTCGATTAATTTTTGTTTGTCAATTGCCTTTGCAATGGCTTGTCTTACTTTGACATTATTAAACGGTTCCTTCTCTGTGTTCATTCCTAAATAGGACATACTTGCACTTTCTGATTGTTTGACATGTGTTCCATCATTTTCATCGATTTGGTTTACATCGTTCGCGTTTACAGGATAAATAATTTGTGCGTCGTTTGTTTTTAGTTCTGCAATTCGGGTCATATCTTCCGGAACGACTTTAAATGTGATTGCATCTGTCTTTGCTTCCTCGCCCCAATAGTCCTCATTTTTCACCAAGGTGACATACTCACCATTGACTCTTTCCTCATATTTAAAATAGCCAGTACCAATTGGATTTTCATTGACAACTGTAAAAGGTTCCTCACCATTTTCAATGGCTTCATAATCTTTTTCAATAGATTCTAAACTAATCATATGTCCACCTGGGTGTGCTAGGTGTGAAGGTAATGCAGCAAATGGAAATGCAGTTGTAATTTCAACTGTATATTCATCTGTTACCTCAACTGATGTAATCATATCAAATAAAAAGGCAACTGGTGACCCTATATCCGGGTCTAGTACACGGTCTAAGTTTGCCTTTACCACCTCAGCATTGAATTCGCTTCCGTCATGGAAAGTAACATCCTCACGCAATTTTGCTTCCCAAACAGTTTCTTCTATTTGTTCAAGACTTTCGGCTAATCCTGGTTGGATTTCTAAATCAGTGTTCAATTCCACAAGTGTGTCATACATTGCATTCATAACATATAATGAATTTCCATCATTGGCAGCGTGTGGGTCAAGTGAAACAGGGTCAGATGCCAAATCAACAGTTAAATGGGAACCTTCCCCACCTTTTGCTGCATTTTCACTGTCATTGTTGTCTTTCACGTTGCTGCCGCCATCGTTGGCCTTTTCCTGAGCGCATGCTGCAATAATAAAAACAAGTACTAACGCTAAAGCGGATAAAAGAATTTTTCTCATATTAACATCTCCTTATGGGTTAATTTGTTTAATGCTTGGTTAATATCTTCGAGAATGTCCTCACTATCTTCTAAACCGATAGAAAGTCGAATTAAGCCACTTGATAGATTAAATTGTTCTAGTTCCTCAAGTGGGATGGAACTATGAGTCATTGATGCAGGATGTTGCACCAAAGTTTCGGGATCACCTAAACTAAATGAAATCATCACTAGCTTCAAACTGTTAACAAAATATGTACATGCGTCATAACCATCAATTAATTCAAAAGAAACAATTCCACCCATACCATTCATTTGCTTTTTTGCAATATCATGTTGGGGGTGATGGTTCAGTCCCGGATAGTGTACAACTTTCACGGCAGGATGTTCATTTAAAAAATGTGCTACTTTTTCGGCATTTTCCACATGTTTTTGCATGCGTATTCCTAATGTTTTCATTCCTCTTAAAATGAGATAAGATTCCCATGCATTCAAGTTTTGCCCTAAATCACCCATTAAATTTTTCCTCATATGGGCAATAACATTTTGTTTCCCGGCTATTATTCCTGCAATGACATCCCCATGGCCATTAATATATTTTGTCGCACTATGAACGACAATATCTGCCCCTAAAGTAAGGGGTGTCTGGAGAAGTGGTGTCATAAAAGTGTTATCGACAATGACACCTAACTCATGTTTATGGGCGATTATAGAAAGTTGTTCGATGTCTAAAATTGTTAAAGAAGGATTTGATGGTGTTTCTAAATATAAAGCCTTTGTGTTTGTTTGAATGTTGCTTTCTACATCCTCAAAATTAGTACAATCGACAAAACTATATTGAATACCGAATTTGTTCGCTAGATTCGTTAAAAAATGATGAGTACCTCCGTATACATCTTTCGTAACGAGAAGGTGATCGCCGGCACTTAAATAATACAAAATTGATATAGAAATTGCTGCCATGCCACTGCTTACCGCTAGAGAGTCTTCACCTCCTTCAAGTTGTGTAATTTTCTCCTCTAATTTTCTTGTAGTTGGATTACCAAATCTGCCATAATAAAAATTGTCATCTTTTCCTTGGACAGTGCCAATAGCACTTTCTATATTGGGAAAAGAATAAGCAACTGCGGGAATGACAGGTGTTGAGACTGCCCCGTAACTTCTATCTGTCTGATGTAGATTATGTATAATGGTAGTGTTGATACCTCTTAGCTTCTTTGTCAATTTTTTCCTTCCCCTTCTAGAACAATGATGTTAATTTTCAAAATAATGTTCTTGTGTTTGTTGACTTTCTTTTAATACTTTCATGGCACTCTCAAGGCTTCCTTTCACATGCTCATCCATCGCTTGGATGGCGCCTTGTTTATCTCCGACTTTAATGAAATCGAATATTTTTTTATGGTCAAGTTTTTTATGGTCACTCATATTTTCGGCCGGGATCAACCGACGGTATCGATTAATTTGATCATTCAATTGTAATAAAATTTTAATGGCAGTCTGGTGATCACTAAGTTCGTATAAATATGTGTGAAATTGATTGCCATAATAAAGAGTTTCGTCTAGATTATTTTTACTAGAAACGAAGGAAATAAGTTGTACGAGATGTTCGAGTTTTTTTATGTCATTAGGTGTTGCATAGTCTGTTGCTTTTTCAACTACGATACATTCTAGTGCATTTCGTACAGTAAAAATTTCAATCATATGTTTAAGTGAAATGGAAGCAACCTGCATACGACCATTACGCTTTCGGGAAATAAACTCTTCCCACTCCAATTTGGTAAGTGCCTCACGTAAAGGGGTTCTACTAATCTCTAATTGTTCTGCTAGTTTTTCTTCATTTAAATCTTCATTAGGTTTTAGATGTCCTTTAATAATTTTCTCTTTTATTTCCATATAAGCATAATCGCTTGCTGAAGTCCCCATTCTCTTTGAAGGTTTGTTATTCATTTTGCCACCTCCTAAAATAATTGTATACAATTATATTTGAATATATGTTATTATAGTATTATAATTTTGTCAATGATATGATATCTATCATAAAATACTACATAAGATATAAGTTTCATAGTATCTATATATTTGGAGGGAAACAGCTAATGGGGGAGCCAATGAAACAGAATGATAGTAGACCAAAAAAAGGTGCCATCAATCCAAAAATAGAAAATTGGAAAACGATATGGAGAAAATTAAGGAAAAATAAAGCAGCAGTTATCGGTGGCATTTTAATTTTGCTTTTTATCCTAACGGCAATTATCGGCCCTTTTTTAACACCATTTGAACCAAATGCTCAAGATGTCATGAATAAATTGGAGTCTCCAAGTGCTGAGCATTGGTTTGGTACAGATCATCAAGGAAGGGATATATTTACTAGAATAATTCATGGAATGGGAATTACATTATTTGTTGGATTTTTATCTGTATTTTTAGGTGCTACCTTCGGTGTAATCCTAGGATTGGTTTCGGGATATTATGTCGGGAAAACCGATGCTGTTATTATGAGGGTGATGGATGTGCTTTTAGCATTTCCGGGTATTTTGTTGGCATTGGCAATTGTCAGTGTATTAGGTGGCAGCTTAATGAATGTTATTATTGCTGTGGCTGTTTTTTCAGTTCCTATTTTTGCTCGGATTGTAAGGGCTTCAACATTAACAGTACGTAAATTAGAATATATTGATGCCATCAGGGCGTTGGGGGCAAATGATTTTACAATTATTTTTAAACATATTTTGCCTAATATTATGTCACCAATCATTGTGCAAGCAACATTAAATATTGCAACAGCCGTATTGTCTGCAAGCGGTCTATCATTTTTGGGAATGGGGGCGCAGCCACCAACACCCGAATGGGGTGCTATGCTGAGTGATGGACGAAATTACTTGTACGATGCTCCGCATGTTGGGTTGTTTCCTGGTATTGCCATCGTCATAGTCGTTCTTGCTTTTAATGTCCTTGGTGATGGATTGAGAGATGCATTAGATCCGAAAATGAATAATTAGAAAGGGAGTCATGACTTGTTTGTTTACATTGTAAGACGTTTCGTACATATTATTCCCGTATTATTCGGTGTTTCCATATTAGTGTTTAGTCTTATGCATTTAATACCTGGTGACCCAGCACAAATTATTGCTGGGGAAGGGGCAGGCACACAGCAAGTAGAAAATATTCGGGAACGACTGGGATTAAATAAATCACTACCTGTACAATATGGAACATACATCTCTAATGCAGTTCAAGGTGATTTGGGAAATTCAATTCGTACAGGAAGAAGTGTGAATGCAGAGATAGCCGATCGTTTTTGGGTAACGATTGAACTGGCTGTTTATAGTACTTTATTAAGTGTATTTCTCGGTCTCATTGCGGGAATTGTTTCAGCAATGAAGCGATATTCATTACAGGATGTGCTGATTATGATTGTTGCCCTATTTGGGCTGTCGATGCCAAATTTCTGGCTCGGTTTAATGTTAATTCAATGGTTTGCTGTCGGATTTGATTTGCCTAATTGGGTGCCATTTATTGAAAATACTGGTTGGTTCAAACCATCTGGCTGGGGTAGTTTTAAACAAGTTGTATTACCTGTAATCACCTTAGGTACAAGTGGAGCGGCGATTATTGCACGAATGACACGTTCTAGTATGCTAGATGTCGTTAATCAAGATTACATTAGAACAGCAAGGGCAAAAGGTGTGAAAGAACAAACAATCATTTATCGACATGCTTTAAAAAATGCACTCATTCCTGTTGTTACGGTGGTTGGTTTGCAATTTGGTACATTATTAGGTGGTACAGTTATTGCTGAAACAGTGTTTGCGATTAATGGAATGGGAAAACTAATTATAGATTCTATTTTGGCGCGTGATTTTCCAATGGTGCAAGGTACGATATTAGTTGTAGCGATTTTGTTTGTGTTAGTTAATTTAGCAGTCGATATTGTCTATCAAGTATTAAATAAAAGAATTGATTATAATTAATATTTCGTGTAGTTGAGAGAGGAGGAGTTTCATTTGCGTAATAATTTGGTTCATGACGAAAAACAAGAAATATTGTTGCAAGTAAAAGATTTAAAAACGTCATTTTTTACTGAAAACCAAGAAATAAAAGCAGTTGACGGTGTCAGTTTTTCCATTCCGGAAGGGAAGACAGTTGGTTTAGTAGGTGAATCTGGTTCCGGAAAAAGTATTACGTCATTATCAATATTACAATTAATAGAAGAGTCAGGTAAAATTGTAAACGGTGAAGTTTTATATAAAGGTGAGGATTTACTGGGAAAAAAATTCGAAGAGATGCGTAAAATACGTGGTAATGATATTTCAATGATTTTCCAAGAGCCGATGACTTCCTTAAATCCAACGCTAACAATAGGTCAACAAATTAGGGAAGTATACCAAGTTCATCGAAAGGCCAGCAAAAGAAAGGCAACGGAAAAATCGTTGGAAATGTTGAAGTTGGTCGGTATCCCGTCACCGGAAAAAAGGTTAAACCAATATCCTTATGAGCTGTCGGGAGGTATGAGACAACGTGTCATGATTGCAATTGCACTGGCTTGTAATCCAAAATTATTAATTGCTGACGAACCTACAACGGCTTTGGATGTGACAATTCAAGCACAAATTTTAGATTTAATTAAGCAGTTACAACAAAAGTTAACTATGTCTGTTTTATTAATTACCCATGATTTAGGAGTGGTGTATGAAACATGTGATTATGTTGCCGTAATGTATTGTGGGAAAATAGTTGAGTATGCAGATGTGAAAACTATTTTTAATAAGCCAAAACATCCTTATACAATTGGTTTATTAAATTCGATTCCTCCACACGACATTGACATTGAAGGTGATTTACCTGTTATTAAGGGGTCAGTACCAAGCCATGATCAATTGCCAAAAGGGTGCCGTTTTGCGCCAAGATGCCCTTTTGCAAGTGATATTTGTAAGGAGTTACCGGCTTTAGAGACAGATGAAAATGGTAATCAAATTCGTTGTTGGATTTATTCAACACAATGGGACGGAGATCCGGAGGTTGATCCAAATGCTATCTACAAAAAAGCCAATTCTTAATGTCCAAAATTTAAAACAATATTTTCCAATTAAAGGTGGTTTATTAGGCGGCACCGTCAATCATGTGAAAGCGGTTGATGATATTTCTTTTACAGTTCATGAAGGTGAGACGTTAAGTATAGTTGGTGAATCAGGTTGTGGGAAATCGACTACAGGTAGGTCAATACTACGTTTAGATGAACCAACTGAAGGTGTTATCAAATTTTATGATCAAAATTTACTCGAATTAAGTAAAAGAGACATGAGAAAAAAACGGAAAAATATGCAAGTGATTTTTCAAGACCCTTATGCTTCACTTAACCCGAGACAGACGGTAAGACAAATGTTAACAGAAGCAATTAAAATACAAGGTGTAGTCGCCAATGACAAAATAAATGATCGTATCGCTCATTTATTAGATATCGTTGGATTAAATGAGCACCAAGCAGATAGATTTCCTCACGAATTCAGCGGGGGACAAAGACAACGAATCGGTATTGCCCGGGCTTTATCTGTCGAACCTGAATTGATAATATGTGATGAAGCAGTTTCGGCGCTAGATGTGTCTGTTCAGGCACAAGTAATAAATTTATTAAAGGAACTGCAAAACGAATTTAATTTAACATATATATTTATTTCCCATGATTTAGGGGTTGTACGTCATATTTCTGATCGAATTATCGTAATGTATTTGGGGAAAATTGTTGAAATAGCCGATAAGAAATCGTTGTTTAAAAATCCACAGCATCCATATACCAAATCATTATTATCAGCTATACCAAGTACGAGTGACGATAAGAAAAAAGAGCGAATTATCTTAAAAGGGGATATTCCATCACCAATCGACCCACCAACAGGGTGTCGATTTCATACCCGTTGCCCGTTCGCAACGGAAAAATGTAAAATCGAAGTGCCGGAATTAAGATTTGTAGGGGACCCTAGTGAAGGGCATCGTGCGGCTTGTCATTATTTTGAAGGTATTGATTGGGATGTTTAGAACCGGATTTCAGATAAAAAGGTCGTAAAATAATATATAAATTAATTGTGCAGTAGTAGTTTTTGTACTTAAAAGTATTTTAGTAATAATACTATGAATTAGGAATTATTTTGTAAATTAAAAGAAATTTTGGAAAGTAGTGATTGATTATGACAGTGGCAATATCATTAATGGAAGCGTGTATGCTTGAATCACTTGCAGGAAAAGGAATGTCCCATGAACATATCATTGAAAATATCAAAAACAATGATATAAGGAGTCTAAATGAATTTGATACTACATTTGATTTTTCCTATTTAGTAGAAAATAATATAGAAAATACCGAGAAAATTGAAGATGCCTTGAATGGTCCATATCAAGTAAAATTTGTTACTAGAAATGGATTAAAAACATTGTTGCGGTTAAAATATCAGTTAGAGGAAAATGAAGACTATAAAATGGTAGATACATGTTTTCATGGAATGGAAATTAACGATGAGAAATTGGAATCATTGGCATTATTATTATCACCAAACTGGAAAATAGAAGAAGTTAATAGAATAGAAGATGGTCGTGTTGTCATCAACATATGTAATGTTGTATCACAATAATAATCACTTAATTCGGAGACAGTACCCATACCTTTTAAACAAAAATGAATATTGTATAAATAGATGACAGTGAATCAGAATCTTCAAAATGAAAATTATGTCACTGATTGTTCTCAATTATGGCAATTTTTAGGTTAGTTTATTGTCATAAACCTTTTTGAGAACAGTTTTTTTATTTATAATAGGGATAAGTAGATTGATTGGCGGTGATGTTGATGAATTTGCAGTATGATATGGACCGGATTGATTTGTTTAGGGAGTTGTTAGTTCGTTTACGTGAGGGTGGGGCTGGTGTTCGTAAGGATTTTGAATTTCACTTTGGGGATGCGAATGTAGTTGAACTATTGTTGTTGCAGTATGAGTTAGTGAGTGGGCGGAATGGTGTGAAGATGGCTGATGTGGTGCGTTTTAACGTAATGTTTCCGTTGTCCCTTGCTGAAGATGATTTGTTGGACGGGCATCCTGTGTTAATTTTTAGGGAGGAAATTGCCCGGTTTCGTGATGTGTTAAATGAAGTCGGTGATAGTTTGGATTCGAAGGATGAAGCAACCCAAGGGCAGTTAGTTGATCAGATGACGCTACTTGGTGGGCTGTACAATCATTTTAATCGGAAGGAAAAATTGTTTTTTCCGATGATGGAGCGTGAACAGTTATATACACTTCCAAGGGTGATGTGGCAGGAGGATGACCGTATTCGTGGTTTGTATCAGGCGGCTTTAAGGCGGATGGAAAGGTTGCCTTTAGTTGATATTGAGCTTGAGCGAAAGACTTATAATCGTTTTGCCGGGGCGTTTCGGGAGATGTTGTTGCAAGAGGAATTGATTCTGTTGCCGGTTATGTTATCGACCTTATCGGAAGAAGTATGGTGGCAGATTGCAATTGAAAGTGATGCTTTTGGTTATGCAATGGGCGTTGTGGTAGATGCTCCGGCTACTACAGATATAGTTAATGTTGCTGGATCAGACCGCTCTTATGGTGATGTGGATACACAGAGAAATCTGCCGTTCGGTGGTGGGTTTTTATCTTTGAAGGAAGCAGATCTTATTTTAAATCATTTGCCAGTGGAGATTACGTTTATTGATAAGAACGGGATTTTTAAATATTTTAATGAGCGTGGCAACTATGCTGATATGGTACTTGTGCGCACGCCTGCATCGATTGGTCGAAATGTTGCAAATTGTCATCCCCCCAAGAGTATGAAAAAAGTAATGCGGTTAATTCGTGAGTTGAAGTATGGGAAACGGAAGTCGGAGACGATGTGGTTTAAGAAGCGTGACCATTTTGTTCATATTACGTATACAGCATTATTTGATAATGATGGAGAGTATCTGGGGATTTTGGAATGTGTACAAGATATTCAGCCATTTTTTGAATTGGAAAGGGAGGCCAAAAGAGGGATCAGTCGTATTGGTGAGGAATGATCATTCACGTAACGGATTATCAATCATATGACGTTTAAAAAAATAAAAGGAGCGTTAGGCAGCGAAAAAATTATCGAAAACACGGAAACACTTTTAAACGGTAGATATGTTTCGTGATGCATAATAACAGCAGATATTTTTTCAAAGCAAAGGCAAAACTACACAGAAAATTAACTTCAAAAAAGAAAATCAGGGCCCTCCCTGATTTTTTTATTTTTCGAAAGAAATATTCGCTAACCCGTTTAAGCAAATAATGGAAAGGGAATGGTCAAAATACACATAAACCCTTTTTGCTCGCCATTCGATTAGGTTAATATTCAAAAATCGGGGAAAATTAAAAAAGACTGTTCATCGTTGGGAAATTAAAGGTTTCGTTGGGAGGAACATATGAAAATATTATCGACCATGTTAGTTGTTGTTTTGGCAATTTTATTTTTATTAGCGTTTATTTTATTAGTGATGGTAGTATATTATTTTTTATTTGACCGAAAGCAAAAGGAGCATTCTGTTTTACGTAATTATCCGCTAATTGGTAGGATGCGGTATTTTTTAGAGAAAATTGGTCCTGAACTTAGGCAATACTGGTTTGATAGTGATTCAGAGGGTAAGCCAATTCCCCGCGATGATTATATCCATATTGTTAAGGCAGCCAAATATAAGCGGCAAGTGATTGGATTCGGTGCAAAGAGAGATTTTGACAAGGAAGGTTTTTATATTCGTAATGATATGTTCCCTAGGTTAACTGAGGAATTGGATATTGATCGTGATACTGTGTCACTCACAAATCGATACTTATTAATTCGAGACCCACTGTTCACTCGCCGTGTTGAAAAATTAGAGAAGGATGAATCATTGGCTTACTTGTTAAGAGATGAAGATGCTGTTGTCATCGGTCCCAAGGTGAAAAATCCTTTTGTCGCCAAAGGGATAATTGGCATGTCCGCAATGAGCTATGGTGCCCTAGGGAAAAATGCAATCACTGCGTTATCGAAAGGGTTAGCTCAGGCAAAAGGGACATGGATGAACACAGGTGAAGGTGGACTGTCCCCATACCATCTTGAGGGGGGAGTGGATCTTATTATGCAAATTGGGCCCGCCTTATTTGGTATTCGTGATTCTGAAGGCAGACTAGACGAGAAGGAATTAAAACGAAAGAGCGAACTGCCCGAAATAAAGGCATTTGAAATTAAATTAGCCCAAGGGGCAAAAACACGTGGTGGGCATATTGATGCGGAAAAAGTAACTCCAGAAATTGCGGATATTCGCAAATTAGTCCCTTATCATTCAATTGACAGTCCAAATCGTTTTCATGAGTTTGATAATGTTGAGAAAATGTGTGAATTTATCGAATATGTTCGGGGTGTTACTGAAAAACCTGTGGGAGTGAAAATAGTTGTCGGTGGCGTCGATAGTGTCATCCCTTTGGCAAAATATATGCGGGATACTGGGAAGGGGCCAGATTTTATTACTATTGATGGTAGTGAGGGTGGTACAGGTGCCTCCTATCCCGATTTATCGGAAAGTGTTGGCCTGCCAATTAAATCTGCCTTACCAATTTTACACGCAACGTTAAAAAAATATGGTGTTCGTGATAAGGTCAAAATTATTGCATCCGGAAAATTATATAGCCCTGACAAAATTGCGATTGCTCTTGCTATGGGAGCAGATTTGGTGAATATTGCTCGTGGCTTTATGATTTCTGTCGGCTGTATTCAGACATTGAAATGTCACACGAATAGTTGTCCCGTAGGGGTGACGACGACAGATGAAGACCTACAAAAAGCATTAGTAGTTGATGAGAAAAAACATCGGGTTGCTAACTATGTCATTACCCTACGGAAGGGATTATTTCGGGTTTCCGCTGCTGCAGGCTTACAATCGCCTACACAATTTTCTGAAAAAAATATAATGTACAAAGATGACCACGATGTCGCTTTTCCGTTAGAAACTATTTTACAAAAAACTTACGATCAGATTCCGGTAGAAGATTAAATGTGGTCCCATTGCGAAAGTGATATGTTGTTGGTTCGAATAGTGTTGAATGGCTTATTTTTAGAAAATAATATATGGATTGGAAGGCGATAATTATTACAAGCATGATTGGTTCAGAATGAATGCAACCCCATTTACTTTTTCTTCCCCCTAGTGACGCAGAACACATTTAATTTATGGAATATTTGCTACACTATGTGTGATTAATGGTTACGAAGGGGAGGTATTTTTTGTTGAAAAGGAATATAGCATTTGTAACGATTGTTTTGACGTACTTTTTAATTGTCTTTGGAGGGTATGTTGCATCCTCAGAATCTGGGATGGGATGTGGTCCGGAATGGCCTCTTTGTAATGGCAAAGTGATCCCGGAATTGCACGGTGAAACATTAATTGAATTTGGCCATCGTTTTATCGGGGCAATTCTTTTTTTGTTTACTGTTATTTTATTTTTTAAAGTAAAAAAAGAATCTAGTAGTCGATTCTCAAAAACTATTGCTAATTGGATGCTTGGTTTATTCATTTTACAATTGATTGCGGGAGCAATTGTAGTGTTTTACCATCTCCCTCCAATTATTATCACAATTCATTTATTAATCGCAATCGTCTATTTGGGTATTCTTATCTGGTTTTGGCGCCATCCTACCGAAGGAATGGCACAAATGAATGAGCCATCGATTAAAAAACATTTATCATTACTAAGTCTTTTAATATTTGTAACCATCGGCTTTGGTGCCTACGTGAAACATAAGTATTACGGTTTGGCATGTGGATATTTAAGTTGTGGTGATACATTTTTTCCGACAACTATTCCGGAGCTACTACAAACAGCCCACCGGTTGCTAGCTGTTCTCTCCGTAGTGTATATCTTATTTATGATATTTAACGTGACAAATAATAAGTTGAAAGGGCGCATGTATCTAGCGTTTTTCGTTATCTTGTTACAATTTATAATTGGTATGATGACAATTTTATCGTTTGTTTCAATTTCTTATGCAGTATTGCATTTAGCAGCTGCAACTTTGTTATTTGCAATTATAATCGAAGCAAGAATTTCCATGGGATAATTTCTATCCTTTTTTTATAGTGAAAAACTAGCCCATGTTATAACATCCTGTCAAAATTATAGTAGCATAAGGGTGAAATTAACAATTTTCCTTACATAGTACACCAATGAATTATGATAAAAAAATCAGGGATTATTTCCCCTGATTTTTTCCATTTAAATGAACACTTTAGCGTGTTCCACCGCCACTTCCGCCTCCAAAGGAGCCGCCTCCACCGCCAATACTTGCACTTCCACCGCCACCACTACTACTTGTTGTAGTAGCACGGGCTTTGTTTGTTTGAGTTGCGACAGCGGTTGCCATGACAACGGATTTTTCCTTAAATAATGATTCATCTTCATACTTTGGATAGATTGCTTTGAACTGTTTCATTACTTCCTCAGTTAGTCCAAAGAATCCTGCCCAAATCATGATTTCATCCCAGATCATGACATTGACAGCGTCATGCTCATGAACTAATGAAAAGTCATGCAAATAATTTATATATTTGTACATGTTATCTTCAATTTCTTTACCAGATTCCGTTATGTGAAATTGTGTGTATTTTTTAAAGATAATTTTCTTTTCCTCACTTGTTACATGGTTTAGTTTTTCCAAATATCTAGCGGAACTGTTTCTCACGCTCGTTTCCCAATCAAATAGACGCTTTTGATTTCGTTGTGCCCAACTTGATAACCTTCCTTGTGGCAGGACACCATCAGCACCTGCGGCACCATCTAACATATTAAACAGCTTGCCTTCTAATGATCTGTTTTCGTTTTCGCGTTTTAGCATGAATATTGTTGTTTGATTTCGCTTGAATATCGTCCCTACCTCAGATTCATCAATGCGGATTTTTTCTTCCTTAATCCATTTTAACAAATAGGCGGTTAATATGTTTTCGAAATTTCCAACCCCCATGATGTAGGCAATATAATATACATATGCAAAGCCTTTTTCAAATGGGTAGTCCCTGTAATATTCATCCTTAAATTTACGCTTAAACTTCCCTGGTCGTACTGTGCTACCACGAGCTACGATAAATACAACGACGATGAAAATCAGAATGGCAATTCCACCTAAAACGACAACCCCTAATATGACAAAAAAGATTGTAACGACCGTATTAACTGATACAGTGGTGCCACTGCCATCATTTGTCGAAGTCGAGGAATCCCCACCAGTACCAAGGGCTAGGTCCAAATCATAGTCACTACCTTCAAAGGCTTCCTCCTTAACATCCCTTATTGTTCTATTTAGAATATCGTTTGTTGAAAAAACACCTTGATTAAATTCAACTAGGATAGTGACATAATTGTCCGAACTTAGTGGTTGATCACTATTTGCGATAACCTTTCCATCAACAAAATTAACTTCTCCATGATAACCGAATGCCCAAATTCTTTCCTCATCATTACTTATCGGTTTATTGGCCTCAATTTCAATGGTCACACGTTCTGGTGGGATATTTGTTCCCGGATTTACAAATTGCCAGAATAAAATTTGTGCATCATCCAATTGTTTAATAAAATCAGTGATAGTATATTGTAATACATATTCGTGTTGGCCATATTCACCAATTCCCCAGGCCAATTCATAGCCTTTTCCGGTATTAATAATCCCGTTTTTAAACGTTTTTTCTTCTCTTGATGCATCGATGTTCCAATTTTCGATAAAATCATATTGTTGTCCATTTTCTGTGACAGTAAAATTTTGTATCGTTGAAGCACCTAGATTTTCTATAACGATATAATTTTCGGTTCCTTCAGATAAGTCTGCTTGCCTTGTTTCAGTAATATCAGCACTTCCATCATCATTAACAAAAACGTGAATATGTTGATTTTCAAGTTTATGTGCAGCATGTGCGGTATCAATACCGAAGAGGCTTATCATTGTGACAAAAGTTAAAATGAAAAAACCAAGTGTGATTTTTCGCATTAAGTTGTCTCCTTTTAATTCCAACTTGGCATTTCCTGTTTTGATTCTGTACGTTCGAAATATTCCTTTTCTGTATATTTGAAGAGCTTTGCAATAATATTCGTTGGAAATTGCTTTGTTTGACGGTTGTATCTTGTAACAGTATCGTTGTAAATCATTCTTGAATGACGGACATTATCCTCAAACTTGTTTACACTCTCCATTGTCGTTTGATAAACTTCACTTGCTTTTAAATCTGGATATGCCTCAGAAATGGCAATTAATCTACCAACGACATTGTTTAATTGTGCATCATTGTCTTCAATTTCCTGTATCGAACTATCCTTCCTAAGACTAGCACGTTTAGCTGTAATATTTTCGAGTACTTCACTCTCATGTTTGGAATACTCTTTCGTTGCGGAAATTAAATTATTCACCGCATCCCATCTGGATTCAATTTGTGCAGCAATTTGTGCTTGGCCATTGGCGACTCTTTCCGCCAATGTAACGAATTTGTTGTACACGGCAACACCCCATACTATAAGGGCAAGACCAACAAATACGATAAAACCCAAAAATAATAAAATAATAGCTATTAGCATATGTTCCCCTCCATTAATGAATTTTTCCTTTATTAAAATAAGCGATATTACTATTATAATAGATTAAGGTTAATTTTGGGTTAATTTTTAAATTTAATAATAATAAAAATATTTCTCCCCAATTGTGACAAAAGTAGGAACTTTTGCCACGAAAGAGACTATTCAAAATGGAAATTAGTAACAAAACAATCAAACATTTTAGTGAACCGATTTTCTTACTTTAGAAATAGTGAAATATCTAGGTAAAATGTAGTATAATGGTAAAAGTTGACGATTTAAATGAAGGGGAAGGATCTTTTGGGAAAAATAACAACATTTAAAACGGAAAAAACATGTTTAATTACTGGTGCAGCAGGATTTATCGGGTACTTTCTAGCGAAAAAGTTATTGGATTTGAATTATCATATTATTGGTGTCGATAACATGAATGATTATTATGAGGTCGAATTAAAGCAAACCCGGCTTGATCAACTGACAATACACGGAAATTTTACATTTGTAAAGGCGGATATTTCGGATAAGGAAAAAATGATGGATATATTCTCTACTTATAAACCGAATATTGTGATCAATTTAGCTGCCCAAGCTGGTGTTCGTTATTCGATTGAACATCCTGATGTGTACATTGATAGTAATATTAATGGATTTTTTAATATATTAGAGGCTTGTCGTCATTTTCCTGTCGACCATTTAATTTATGCGTCATCCAGTTCAGTCTATGGGGCAAACAAAAAAGTACCGTTCGCAGAAGATGATTTTGTCGATCATCCAGTGTCACTTTATGCAGCGACAAAAAAGTCGAATGAGTTAATGGCACATACATATAGTCATCTATATCAAATTCCAGCGACAGGCCTGCGCTTTTTTACTGTATATGGACCTATGGGACGCCCGGACATGGCGTATTTTAGTTTCACAAATAGATTTTTTCAGAACGAACCGATTAGCATTTATAATAACGGTGATTTCGATAATGATCTATACAGAGATTTTACCTATATTAATGATATCGTTGCCGGGATTGAGCGGTTAATTGGTCATCCTCCTTCTGTCGAGGATGGTGTCCCACACAACGTGTTTAACATTGGTAACAACCAGCCAGAAAAATTAATGCATTTTATTGAATCGTTAGAGAAGGCGTTAAGTAATGCATTAGGTCGTTCAGTCGAATTTAAGAAAAAATTTGAGCCGATCAAGCCTGGAGATGTGCCAAGAACCTATGCATCGACTGAAGCGTTGTATGATGCTGTCGGCTTTAAACCAGAAACCCCGATTGAAGAAGGTTTACAGCATTTTGCTAATTGGTATGTGGAGTATTATGGAGTGAAATGAACCGCTGATAAATTTTGAATTTAAATAAGGAAGTGTTATACAAGTGAAAATCGCAGTAGCAGGTACGGGATATGTAGGTCTGGCGAATGCAGTATTGTTGGCACAGCATCATGATGTTGTTGCTTTAGATATTGATCAGGAAAAAGTAGATTTATTAAATGAGAAAAAATCACCTATAGTAGATAATGAGATTTCGGAATTTTTGGTGGGGAATTCTTTGCGATTGCAGGCGACGACTGATGCAGTAGAAGCATTTACAGATGCGGATTATGTTATCGTGTCTACTCCGACGAATTATGATCCGGATCAAAATTATTTTGACACGAGTACAGTTGAATCTGTCATAGCAAATGTGTTAAAGATAAATCCAAAGGCGACGATTGTTATTAAATCAACGATCCCAGTTGGATTTACGAAAGAAGTACGAGAAAAATTTGCTGTTGACAATATTATCTTTTCACCGGAATTTTTACGTGAAGGTAGAGCATTGTACGATAATCTGCATCCATCAAGAATTGTCGTTGGTGAACAGTCGGAACGAGCACAAATTTTCGCCGATTTGTTAGTGGAAGGTGCGCTAGATGAAGACATCCCTGTATTGTTGACGAACTCCACAGAAGCGGAAGCAATTAAATTATTCGCAAATACTTATTTGGCAATGCGTGTGTCATTTTTTAATGAATTGGATTCATATGCGGAAGTGAGAGGGCTCGATAGTAAGCAAATTATTGATGGTGTTGGACTGGACCCACGAATTGGTACCCACTACAACAATCCTTCATTCGGTTATGGGGGCTACTGTTTGCCTAAGGATACAAAACAGTTACTTGCAAACTATGAAGATGTACCAAATAACATTATGAAGGCGATAGTCGATGCGAACAGAACACGAAAAGATCATATTGCGGAAATGATTTTGGATCGGCAACCGAAAGTGGTTGGTATTTATCGTCTGACGATGAAAATGGATTCAGATAATTTCAGACAATCAGCGATTCAAGGGGTTATGAAGAGGATTAAAGCAAAAGGAATCGAAGTTGTACTTTATGAACCAGCATTGGATGAAGAAACATTTTATAATTCCCGTGTTGTTCGTGATTTTAATGAATTTAAAGATTTGTCGGATGTTATTGTCGCCAACAGAATGGTGGATGAATTACGTGATGTTGTTGATAAAGTATATACACGGGATGTGTTTGAGAGGGATTGATTTTTATTGGTTGTGAACATTGTTCAACAACCAATAAAGTTTCCTAGGGAAATATATAAATTCTAACATCCTTATCAGGATTAAAATAATCCCTGTGAATTAAATCTCTCCATCGTTTGAGTTTCATCCCTTTTTACGAAAAGTCTAACGCTGGATCCACAATCGTTTGAGTGAGTGCCCTTCTACATGGAAAACATGATGAGAAGGGCATTCAAACAACTTCACGTTGGAATTTCAACGGCAACTTCGTTAAAACCCGACGCAAGGGGTCTCTCACGTCGGAATCTCAACGGCAACTTAGTCAAAACCCGACGCAAGAGGTCTCTTACGTTGGAATTTCATCGCTATCATCAGCAAAACCCGACGCAAGGGGCTTATCACGTCGGAATCTCAACGGCAACTTCGTCAAAACCCGACGCAAGGGGTTCCTTACGTTGGAATTTCATCGCTATCATCAGCAAAACCCGACGCAAGAGGTCTCTTACGTTGGAATTTCAACGGCAACTTAGTCAAAACCCGACGCAAGAGGTCTCTTACGTTGGAATTTCAACGGAATCTTCAGCAAAAGCCGACGCAAGGGGTCTCTCACGTCGGAATCTCAACGGCAATTTTGTCAAAAGCCGACGCAAGGGGCTTATCACGTTGGAATTTCAACGGCAACTTCGTCAAAACCCAACGCAAGAGGTCTCTCCTGAGTGCCCTTCTACATGAAAAACACGATGAGAAGGGCATTCAAACGGCTCTAGAGTGCCCTTCTACATGAAAAATGCGATGAGAAGGAGATTCAAACAATCCCCTTTTACTTAATAGGACAAATTTGTGTTCAACTCACAGGGATTTTTTCTTTATAAAATGAAGTAGGGATCCGCTTTTATTTAAATTTCCCCTTTATTCAAATGTTTCTGTAGCTCCTTTATGACTAAGCTTGGGTGACTAATTTTCCCATCAATAGGGGTGCCGTAGCGTTTTTGTAAGGCGGCTACCATTAAGGAAAAAGGTTTACTTATATACCCATCAACGGGAGTTCCAAGGAATCTTTGCAGTGCCTTGATGACAAGTGAAGGATGACTGAAATATCCATCAACCGGTGTGCCAAAATATCGTTGCAATGCTTTAATTGTTTTTGGTCCCAAATAGCCGTCAACGACAAGGTTTTCTTCAGTTTTTGATTTGTCAGTTTTGTCACTTGCTTTTTTAAGATTGTAATATTTTGCAACAGCATCGGCTATCATCTTTCCTGCTTTATGGAGTGTTTTTTCATCACGTAATTTTTTAATATCAATTCGTGAATCCATAAATCCACCTTCAACTAGCACAGCGGGCATCGTCGTTTCCCTCGTAATGTGTAGATTAGCTGTTTTAATTCCCCTATCCCTTAGGCCATATGCTGCAACAACTGCTTTTTGTATTTTCTGGGCGATTGTTTTCCCGACTGTCGAAGTTTTATAATAATATGTTTCTACACCAGTATGATCACCCCATTTACTTTGGAATGCATTATGGTGAAATGAAATGTAGAAATCTGCATTTGCCTGATTGGCTTGATTCGTTCGTTCTCGGAGAGGAACGTCTCTTTCGCCAGATCTATCGTCTGTTCGATGGACAGAGATATGGTGATATTTTTCCATTTCTGTTTCAAAGGCTTTAGCCACTTCATTGTTAAATGACCACTCTCTTTCACCATCCGGTGTTCTTTTTCCTGGGGTATGAAGCCCATGTCCGGCATCACAATAAATTATCATCGTTAACCACGCCCTTTCGTTTGTTTAAAAACTTGGTTAGTAAAAACGGCAGCCCCCGTGACGAGTATCCCCTGAATGACTGCATCTGTATTGAATCCAAGCATAGAAGTAGTGACGGCTAAACCGATGACTAGCAGAATATATGGGATGAGCCAATTTTTAATCACTGGTGTCGTTTTGGCTATTTTTCCGATAATTAAAAGAACAGGTATGAGAATGAGGGCCTCATCCATTAAATAGTTAGACAACAAATCCATAAAATCACCTCTTTACTATTACTATATTTTTTCATAAAGACATGCTGCACGGCGTCTAAAATAAGAAAAATGACCATTTTACTTATACTATCGAAAATGTTTGGGTAAAAGTGGTAAAACTATTGAAAATACCGATGTTGTGGTGATTTATGAATAAAAGTTAACTCAAGAACTATATTTACAATGATGACAAATTCACCATCTCCCCTTTCGGAAAATACATCTACTGATGCAATTTCCACATCCAACAAGTTCGGGCAACTTGTCCACCTTGAAAAATTTTTTGCTTTGCGAATTTTATATCCGAACAATTTTTCGTAAAATAAATTTCAACACGAAAAAGATAATCTAATGACAGTAAATTTTCTTTACGTAGCATCGATTTGTAATCGGTTTTCCTTCTTAAAAATCGTGTAAAACTTGTTAGCTTGGAAAGGCTCTACACTTGCCAGATTAAAATAAATGGTATATAACGGTTGATATAACTTGTCACTTTTTTAAAAATGGGAATTTCTTATTGACAAGTTTTTATAATTAGTTGACTTCGAATACCATCTATTTCAAATTTTTTCAACTTAATCAACGAATGTTTTTACATAAAATAGGGGGAATTGAATTGAATCATCAACATACAGAGAAACAGCAAGTACAGTCAAGAGCCTTATGGGTAATGGCGATAATGATACTTGCTTTTAATTTACGCCCAGCAATTACTTCCGTCGGACCGCTATTAACTATGATTCGTGATGAAATTGGGCTGTCTAACTGGAGTGCTGGTTTGATTACGAGCTTGCCATTATTGGCATTTGCACTTACCTCTTTATTTGCACCACGGATTGGCCAACGATTTACGAATGTTGTTGCGGTTTTATTCGGTTTATTATTTTTAGTTGGTGGAATTATTGTTCGCTCCGTTCCCCTTACACTAACTTTGTTTGCTGGTACAGCTTTTGTAGGGATGGGAGTAGGGATTATGAATGTGTTACTTCCAGCAGTGATTAAAGAAAAGTTTCCAGATAAAACAGGGACGATGACAAGTGTTTATACGACATCGATGAAATTATTTGCCGCAACGGCGTCAGGATTATCAATTCCTTTAGCGCTCTCTCTCGGTCTAGGTTGGAAGTTGTCGTTAGGTGTTTGGGCAGTGATGGCTCTGATAGGAATAGCTATATGGGTTATGGTGATGAAACGTGAGAAGACTCATTTGCAAGAGCAAAAAAGTTTGGAAAACGAAAACAATAAACAGAAATCAAACACGGAAAAGGATGAAGATGCTCCCATCTCAGATGGGTTAACTGAAAATAAAGCAAAAGGAACTGAAGATCAATCATTAACAAAAAATCCGCAATCTGAAAAAAACATATGGAAATCACCTTTGGCATGGCAAGTCACTGTATTTATGGGGACGCAATCATTTATGTTTTATACTATCATTTCTTGGTTACCCTCAATGTTACAGGACCAAGGGTTTTCTGTGGGGGCGGCTGGTTGGATGTTGTCTTACGTTCAGTTTATTGGAATGCCTGCGACATTTTTAGCCCCCATTATAGCGGAACGACTGCGAAACCAATCGGGATTTATTATTGTTATCGGAGTGTTTATTACCTTTGCATTTTCTGGGATGTTGATAGGAGGCCCACAGTATGTAATCATTATTTGGGTGACCATTATTGGACTTGCCTTGGGGGCAACCATCAGTCTTTCGTTAGCACTACTCGGTATGAGGGCACGAACAGCCGTACATGCTGGGAAATTGTCGGGGATGGCTCAATCCATCGGCTATATGCTAGCAGCAGTTGGGCCAATTTTAATAGGGCTCTTATATGACCTATCCGGCACATGGAAAGGACCGTTTATTGCAGTACTTGTCGTATGTGTTATTATGACGATAAGTGGGTCAGGTGCGGGTAGAAATAAATATGTCCTTGATCATTAATCAATTCAAATGAATTTTTGATTTCCTGAAAATAAAAAGGGTATCCAAAGGGAGGTATTTTGTGCAAGATGCTAATGCTGATAAACAAGTGATTACACTGAGTGAGAGTATTCATTCGGAAAAAGATAAGGTAAATGAGCATTTTCATGAGGAAACTTATCAAATTTTATACGTGTTAGAGGATGAAGGCGAAATAAATATTAATGGCGAAAATTTTTCAATTAATCGTGATTATGTCGCCTTTATTAGACCTTTCGCAAAACACTCTATTTTGGCCCATACGAAGTTAGCGGTATTAGTATTGGAATTTCAACCGGAAATTCTTGATTCAACGATTCATCAAAAATTGTTAACCGAATATTTTCAACAATCTAGTTTAATTGAGGTTAACAATTTCGATGCGGTTGAAATACGTCAATTATTTAGGAAAATGTTGTACCAGCAAACGATCAAAGAAAATATTGAACGAATTGGAATGCAAGTATATTTATTAGAAATATTGTATTTACTAGCCCGGTCCCGTCATGAAGCGGTGATTATGGATGCAAACATGATGCGTGCGGAAAAATTAAAAAAATATATTGATCAAAATTATTTTAATGTGATGAATGCTACCGATTTGTCTGGGAGATTGGGGGTCAGCTCCCGATACGTTAATTCAATTTTTAAAGATAAATTTAACATGACACCATTGCAATATTTAACCGAAGTTCGGTTAGAAGCGGCGAAACGGTTGTTATTAGAATCTGATAAGGACATTATTTCGATTTGTTTTGAGGTAGGGTTTGAATCTGTATCAACATTTTACCGAACGTTTAATCAATATTTTCATACATCTCCGAATAAATTTAGAACGAATATCTATCCGTTGTAACAGTTTTACAAAAGATGGATATTTTTTTATGCGATTAGCATTTTAATTAAAAACAGCAACAATTTTCAATTTTTCTGAATATTTATCTTGTTAGTTCCGAAATTGAGAATTTAATACGAAAAGTTATAAGAAAATAAAATTAGAACACATTATGCTTAGGTTAAATAAAATTATTTTGGAAAAGGAGTATATCGATGGCTGTTAAAAATATTGGAATTATAATGAACGGTGTTACAGGAAGAATGGGAACTAATCAACATTTAATTCGTTCGATTGTAGCTATTAGGGAACAGGGTGGCGTTGAACTCCCTAACGGAGATAAAATTATGCCAGATCCAATTTTAGTTGGACGTCGTGAAAATCGTCTGAAGGAATTGGCAGACGAATACAATTTAACTCGATGGACCACAGATGTTGATGCTGCTTTAGCCGACGATTATAACGAAATTTACTTCGATTCTCAAACAACAGTTCGTCGTGCTGCGGGAATTAAAAAAGCCATTAAGGCGGGAAAACATATTTATTGCGAAAAACCTACAGCTGAATCGACGGAAGAGGCTTTGGAGTTAGCCCAACTTGCTAAAGAAGCTAATGTGAAAAATGGTGTCGTACAAGATAAATTATATTTACCAGGTATTTTAAAATTAAAACGTCTAATTGATTCAGGATTTTTTGGCGAAATGCTATCAGTAAGAATGGAGTTCGGTTATTGGGTATTTGAAGGTGACTGGCAAGAAGGGCAACGTCCTTCATGGAATTACCGCAAAGAAGATGGTGGTGGCATCATCGTTGATATGTATGCCCACTGGCGTTACGTAATTAAGCATCTTTTTGGAGATATTACATCATTGTCATGTATTGGAAAAACTCATATTCCAGAAAGAATTGATGAAAAAGGTGAAAAGTATGCTGCTACAGCTGATGATGCTGCCTATGGTACGTTTGAACTAGATAATGGGATCATCGTCCAAGCAAATTCATCATGGGCAGTTCGTGTAAACCGTGAAGATTTATTGACAATTCAAGTAGATGGTACGGAAGGAAGTGCCGTAGCGGGACTTCGTGATTGTAAGATCCAACATCGTGTGAACACACCTAAGCCTGTTTGGAACCCTGACATTCCAAATCCATTTGATTTCCAATCACAATGGCAGAAAGTACCAGACAATCAAGAATTTGATAATGCATTTAAAATTCAGTGGGAAATGTTCCTAAAGCACGTAGTAGCCGATGCTCCATACGACTTGGACTTACTCGAAGGTGCTAAAGGTACTCAAATTTCTGATTTAGCATTAGAATCCTGGGAAAAACGTGCATGGGTTGATGTTCCAGAGTTAAAGTTATAGGAGGTATAACATTGACGAATCAAATAACATTACCTAGAGCTGGTGGAGAACTTTACACTTATCATGTAGGAAGAACAACTCCGATTGAGCAACCGAAGGTAAAACATTTTGAAAAGAGAATTGCTTTTTCAGCTGCTCACGTTGTAGCAGATCCATTTGCAGAAGCTGATCCTTTGAATGATGGACGAATTGATTGGGAGTCAACATTAAGATACCGTCATTATTTATGGTCACAAGGATTAGGTGTAGCTGAAGCGATGGATACAGCCCAAAGAGGAATGGGCCTAAACTGGGAGCATGCAAAAGAACTAATTAGTAAATCAGTCGTTGAGGCAAAATCTGTTGGCGGTAGAATTGCTTGTGGTGCAGGTACAGATCATTTAGAACCGGGATCAGATGTAACGATTGATGATGTCATTAAAGCCTATACAGAACAGTGTGAATTTGTGGAAGCAAGTGGTGGACAAATCATCCTAATGGCTAGCCGTGCGTTAGCAGCATGTGCTAAAACACCCGAAGATTATGTAAAGGTCTACGGTACTATTTTACAAAATGTATCAGAGCCAGTGTTATTGCATTGGTTGGGTGATATGTTTGACCCAGCATTGTCAGGATATTGGGGCCATAATGATATCGATAGTGCTATGGAAGTTTGCTTACAAGTGATTCGAGATAACGCCGATAAAGTTGATGGGATTAAAATTTCTCTGTTAGATGATCAACGTGAAATCGAAATGAGACGTTTACTTCCTGAAGGTGTGAAAATGTATACAGGTGATGACTTTAATTATCCTCATTTAATTCTTGGGGATGAGCAAGGGTTTAGTCACGCATTACTAGGAATTTTTGATGCTATTGCACCGGCAGCAGCCACTGCACTTCAAGCATTGGATAAAGGTGACATTAATACGTATCAATCAGTTTTAGAAAAAACTGTACCATTATCACGTCATATTTTCCAAGCCCCAACTTACGCTTATAAAACTGGTGTCGTGTTTATGGCGTACTTAAATGGCCATCAGTCACATTTCAGAATGATTGGTGGAGCAGAAAGCTGGCGATCGATCATTCATCTTTCCGATTTATTTGTGATGGCCGATGAGGCAGGCTTGTTAAGTAATCCAGATTTGGCAGTTGAGAGAATGCAGCTCGTATTGAAACAAGCAGGCGTTCATAAAATTTAGTTTTTAACAATGTTGATAGCAATCCGACAAGTTAAAGAGTTTTGATAGTTACAATCCAAATTGTTTTAAATTTAAGTGCTTGTAAAAGAATGAATTTTTAAACAGAAAGGGGGATTTGTTTAATCATGGGAAATGAATCACCATTATTAGAAAACCTTAGCCTTAATCAAATTACAACTGAAAATTGGACACTTGAAGAAGCTATTCAAGGGTGTGTGAAAGCAGAGGTGCCATGGATTGCCCCTTGGCGTCATAAGGTTCATGAACTAGGATTGGCAGAAAGTAAAAAGCAAATTGAAGCTGCAGGCTTAAAAGTATCAAGTCTTTGCCGTGGTGGAATGTTCCCAGCGGCAACTGCGGAAGAACGTCAAAAAAATATTGATGATAATCGACTAGCAATCGAAGAAGCAGCAGAACTTGGGACGGATGTCTTAGTGCTTGTCTGTGGTTCATCTCCTGATAAAGATATTGATACTGCCCGTAAATGGGTAGAAGAAGGGATTGCAAAAATAGAACCGTTTGCTAAATCTCACGGGGTAAAATTAGCAATCGAACCACTTCACCCGATGTATGCAGCTGATCGCTCTGTTGTCGTGACACTTGATCAGGCAAATACAATGGCAGAAAAAATGAACTCAAGTCATGTAGGTGTCATTGTTGATGTGTTCCACGTCTGGTGGGATCCTGATTTATACAATCAAATTAACCGTGCTAAAAATAACATTTTAGGTTTTCACGTATCTGATTGGATTGTTCCGGTTCCAGATATTTTTAAAGGACGAGGAATGATGGGCGATGGTGTCATTGAGCTTCGTCGTATCCGTAAAGCTGTTGAGGCAGCAGGGTATAATGGGCCAATTGAAGTAGAAATTATTAACCAATCTATTTGGGACCAACCAGGTGATGATGTTCTTGCTTTAATGAAAGAACGTTATATAGAACATGTTTAATGTTGATATGATGTTGAACATGATAAAATTACCTTCCCTTAATGTATGACACTCCCATGTCATACAGTTTACTACCAACCAGCGTCATATGACGCTGGTTTTTAAAATGTAAATTTTTATGACGTTATGTTTGAATGGAAAATCTACAAATCCGAATAGTAACATTGCTTGAGCTGTTTTGTTGTTGTCAAGTATTTACAATACAAAAGCTGTCTTAGATTAAAATTTTTTACGCTGACATTTAAAATTTGAAAAGAATTGCTTTTTCCTAGACCTAATCAACATTATCTGAAGTGTAGTATGTTTACATTTTACGCTTATTAAGTGTATATTTAAACTATCAATGCTTTCAATTAATTTTTTCCTTCATTAGATACATATTTTCAGTAGGGGGAATTAGCTGTGAATATTAATAGTAAACTCGGACAAGAAATAATTAAGCGTATAGAAGAGTACATAGATGTAGATATTAATATTATGGATTTAACCGGGAAAATTGTCGCAAGTACGGATGAAAACCGGATTAACCAAGTCCATAGCGGTGCCATTGAAGTAATTAAAACGAATAAGGAACTTATTTTGTATGAGGAAGATGTCATTAAATATGAGGGGACAAAGCCAGGGGCAAATTTACCGATTATTCATCATCAGAAAATAGAAGGTGTCGTTGGGGTAAGTGGAAATCCCGATGAAATTTTGCCAATGACGGGTTTAATCCGTGTATCTGTCGAAATTATTATCGATCAACTATATATTCAAAGGCAAGAATATTACAAAGAACGACAGTGGAACCATTGGTTACAGCAATTACTACATCCTGCTGGACTTAATGAGGAAAATTTAAAACGAGAGGCGGAGTATACGCTTCATACTGAGATGGAAGAATATTGGAAGGTGATTGTTCTATTTGGTGATCATGTACAAGATTATCTCGACATTTATCGACAAATCTTACATAAAAATGATGTATTATTTACATTGCCTTTTTCGGGTGATGAAGTCATTATTGCAGTTTCCTCCCATGTCAAAAATATCTCGAAATTATTAAATGCCTTACTAAAATCTTCAAGCGATAATGTGAAAATTGGCATTGGAGAAGAAGGATTTAGTATGAAAGGTATTCGGGATTCCTATTTTCAGGCGAAGCAAGCAATAAATTTTCAGGATGATCCGGGGACTATTGCTTATAGTGAAGATTGGAAATTAGAGAGACTTGCCCATACAGTTTCTCAGGAGGTTTATGATCAAATTTGCTTACAATTTGAAAACCGCTTGTTAATGTTGGACGATATTTATATTGACACCATTAATACTTATTTTGATATGAATTTTTCTATTAAGAGAACTGCAACTATTCTTCATATTCATCGAAATACCCTCTTATATCGACTTGAACAAGTGTATAAAAAGGTCGACTTAGATCCCCGTATTTTTTCTGATGCAATTATTTTAAAATTAATTATTAGCAGAAATATTTAATTGTGCAAATGCACAAATAAGTAAAGGGAATTTTCAAAAAACTTCGTTTTTTACTCCAATTGTAATCGTTTCCAGTAACGTGTTAAATTTAATATATCATGATGGAAGGGAGAAATATATGAACATTGTAATAGCACCTGACTCTTTCAAAGGTAGCTTAACATCTTTACAAGCATCCCAAATCATAAAGTCTTCAATACTAGACTTGGATTGCGATTATTACAATGTTGTCATGATGCCAATGGCTGATGGAGGTGAGGGGACACTAGAAACACTATTAGCATCAACAAAGGGTGAAATAATCCCTATTACATGTACAGGGCCTTTGGGAGAAAAAAATGATACAACATATGCAATTGTCAATTCCAATACAGCAATTATTGAGAGTGCGAGTGTTTCTGGCCTAATGCAAGTACCGTCCAATAAACGAAATCCTGATTTTACGACATCTTATGGTATGGGTGAAGTAATGATTGATGCGATGGATAAAGGATGTACATCATTTGTCATAGGACTAGGTGGAAGTGCCATCAATGATGGTGGTCTAGGAATGCTCCAAGCATTGGGGATGAAAGCATTCGATGCCGATGGACAAAAAGTTGGTCAATTCGGTAAAGATTTACACCGAGTGAAAAGCTTAGATTTATCCAACATGGATGCAAGGTTGTCAAATGTGACGATAAAAGTTGCTTGTGATGTTGATAATCCACTTTGTGGTAAAAATGGGGCAAGTGCAGTATATGGTCCACAAAAAGGTGCCACGAAAGAGCAAATTCAACAGTATGATTTATCGTTAAATAATTTTGGTAGCTTGATGGAAACAGAATTAAATAAGCCGTTGAAAAATGTACCTGGTGCAGGTGCTGCTGGAGGGCTCGGATTTGCCTTTTTAACATTAGGCGCAAAGTTAATATCTGGAGCAGAACTTTTGGCGGAAACAATGAAATTAGAAGAAGCGATTCAACAAGCGGATTTAGTCATTACTGGCGAAGGTCAAAGTGATTATCAGACGCTTTATGGGAAGGCACCCGGATATATTGCTCAATTGGGTAAAAAATATCATGTCCCCGTTATTTTAATTTCAGGAAGTTTAAAAAATCACGATAAATTACGTGAATCGTTTACAGGAAGTTTTTCAATTATTGATAAACCCCTTACGTTAAAGGAAAGTATGAGACAAGCTGATACACTTCTTTACGAACAAACGAAACAAATTATTCATTTTATGGTGGAACTACTAAAGAAAGATCAACCTTCACCATCAAATATATCAACAACATCAATGTGATGATTTTAAAAAAATTAGGAGGGAATTTACATTGAAGAAAAGATTATTTTTTATGTTTGCAGCACTAGTACTGGTATTTGTTATTGCAGGGTGTGGTAGTGGAGATGATAATGCAAATTCATCGAATAACACTAACGATAATGCCAACACTGGAGCAAATGAAGAAAATAACAATGATGGAAATGCAAGCAGTGATGAGGAATATGTCATTAAATTTGCCCACGTTGTTAGTGCAAGTACAGCAAAAGGTAAAGCAGCGGAAAAATTTGGTGAGTTAATTGAAGAAAGAACAAATGGCCAAATTACTGTTGAAATTTACCCTGATTCACAGTTAGGATCTGACAGAGAAATTCAAGAACAAATGCAGTCAGGTACAGTACAAATGAATGCTCCATTTACTGGGGTACTTCCTTCATTCCTGAAAGATTATGAAGTGTTTGATTTACCATTTTTATTCGATGATAAAGAACATGCATTTAACGCAACAAATGGTAAACTAGGTCAATTGTTAGGTGATCGTTTAGTTGATCAAGGCTTCCACGTATTAGGTTTCTGGGATGGTGGATTTAAACATCTTACTAACTCAAAACATAAAATTGAAACACCAGAAGATGTTGCAGGATTAAAATTAAGAACTTCACAAAGTCCATTACTTATTACCCAATTTGAAGCATTAGATGCAGCTGGTGTATCGATTGATTTCTCAGAACTTTACACAGCATTACAAACGAAAACAGTTGATGGACAGGAAAACCCATTATCAAATATTGTCAGTCAAAAGTTTTATGAAGTACAAGATTATATTACTCTAAGTGGCCATGGTTACATGGGATATGTGTTAATGATTGCTGATGAATTCTACCAAGGATTACCTGCTGACTTACAAGAGGCAATCGATGAAGTTTCAGCAGAAGTTAGTGAGTGGCAGTGGGAGCAATCAGCTGCTGATGAGGAAGAGTATATGAAAGTTTTAGCAGACTCTGGTATTGAGATTACAGAATTAACAGACGAACAAAAACAAGCCTTTAAAGAAGCTATGGCAGAAACATATGATGAGTTCAAGAAAATGGAAGGTGCCGAAGAGCTACTTGATGCATTGGAACAATAAGTCATTAAGTCTATAGCATGACTATTAGATGTATGCAGTCGTTTGTTGATTAACGAATTGAACATTTTTTGAAATGATAACAGTCCTCATTTGGGTCAGCCAACTTAAGTGTTGCTGGCCCACTTAAGGACTGTATAAAATTTCATATTTGATTTGCCGTTAAAGTATGTCATGATTAAGTGAAATTAAAAGTATAAAATATAGGTAAGAATTGAATTTTATCGTATAATAATACTTAAATTGGTAGTAAACTATTAAGTGATGTTTGCACATTTCGTTTATGGTGAAATAGACATAAACTCCGAAGTGTAACATGATGGGGAGGGAATTTCTTTGCGGAAATTAAATCATATATTAAACCATATAGAAGAGTATTTTACTGCTATCTCCCTCTTTTTAATATCTCTATTGGTTTTTGTTCAGGCAGTATTACGATATGGTTTTAATACATCGCTTTCGTGGTCTGATGAAGTTGCGAGATATATGATTGTTTGGATTGTATTTGTGGGAAGTAGTATCGCAGTTAGGGAGAAAGCACATGCATCTGTCGATGCAGTAACTGCATTTTTACCGGGATTAATGCAACGGATTTTTTCTATTGTTGTGAATATATTGGGACTAGCATTTTGTGTTGTCGCTATTTGGGCTGGCTATGGGCTTGTTGCTAATGCTCTTTCGTTTAATACTGTAACTGCAACAATGGGAATTTCCATGGCATTTCCATACTTAGCTATTCCTGTTGGTGCCTCCTTGATGTTTATTCGATTTATGCAACTTTTAGTCAAGGATATACGATCGATTATTTTAAAAGATTATGAAAAGACTTCCTTGACAGAGGAGGCGACTAAATATTGATTTTAGTTCTATTTTTTATTTTACTTATTTTAGGTGTACCGATTGCCATTTCCATTGCTCTTGCTAGTTTAGTTGCCATGTTTCAAGGTGGTATTTCTATTGATACATTTGCAAGGTCACTATTTTCTGGTGTAGATTCATTTACACTGATGGCCATTCCATTTTTTATTTATGCAGGGAATTTAATGTTAGCTGGTGGAACCTCTGCCAGACTGATAAATTTTGCGAGAAAGTTAGTTGGTTGGACGACGGGAGGCTTGCCTATTGCAGGCGTTATGTCTTCAATGCTATTTGCTGCATTATCTGGCTCAAGCCCGGCAACAGTTGCGGCAATTGGTGGTATTATGATTCCTTCATTAGATGAAGCAAAGTATTCTCGTAAGTTCTCAGTTGGACTAATGTGTGCAGCTGGTTCACTGGGTATTATCATTCCGCCAAGTATCACATTACTCGTCTATGGCGCTGTCGCTGAGGTTTCGATTAGTGATTTGTTCATTGCTGGAATTGTTCCAGGTATTTTTATCGGGCTGGTGCTCATTGTGATCAGTTATATTATTGCAAAAAAACAAGGCCATCAACCAGAGGAAAGAGCAACATTAAAAGAAATATGGGATGCCTTCAAATCAGCAATTTGGGGAATTTTATTGCCGATTATTGTGCTTGGGGGAATTTATAAAGGATTTTTCACCCCAACAGAAGCGGCTTCCGTAGCGATTGTTTATAGTTTAGTCATTGGACTATTTGTGTACAAGGGATTAAATTTAAAATCGTTATATGAAGTAACGAAGAGCTCTGTCATTACGTCAGCAATGATCATGTTCGTTATTTCAGCAGCTAAAGTATTTAGTTGGTATTTAACGTATGAAAAAATTCCAACGAGATTAGCAGAATTAATTTTAGGATTTGCTGATACCCCGTTTACTTTCCTATTATTAGTAACAGTCATTTTATTGATTGTCGGTATGTTCATGGATTCTAGTGCTGCAGTGTTAATATTTGTGCCACTATTCCTACCAATTGTCATGGAGATGGGCATCGATCCAATTCACTTCGGTGTCATTATGATTGTTAACCTGGCTATTGGTATGTTAACTCCACCATTTGGATTAAACTTATTTATCGCATCAGGAATAAGTAAAATGTCGATTACCGATGTTACTAGAGGAGCAACTCCATTCATTGTAGTATTAATTATGGCGTTGTTTGTTATTATGTTCGTACCACAAATGTCACTCTTTTTAATTAGATAATATATAGTTGTGAATTAGTTATTTGATATGATGTTGAATGAAATAGATAAGGCTTTTTATCTTTTGGATTACAATTTTTCGATAAACTCTGCTTGGAAATAGGCATACTCGTTGAAATGATATGATAGAATCGTTTCGCTGTCAGTATGTCATTTTCAAGTAGGGTTTTTGTTTTGGATGGGAAGAAAATTGACATTTATCCGTGAAAGTTGCGTCCAACCATACTTGATTAGAAATGGACACTTACATGCGTTTTGGTCGTCTAGGTTTCTAGTCCCTTTAATTAAATGGGTACGCACACCTATTTTAGCCAGTTAGAACTTAATTTATTGTAGATCATTTCCAATTTCATGATTAAAAAGTGATAAAATTCCGATAGTAAATCACCATTATTTAGTAACTTTTATCTATAATATAGAAAAATAATGAAATTTTCGGTAAAATAGTGAAGTATAGGGGTGAAACGATGAAATATAAAGAGATAATAGAAGAAATGACGTTAACAGAGAAAGCTTCACTGATGTCGGGTGCCAATTACTGGAATACGAAAGCAATAAAAAGAGTAGATATTCCATCGATGATGCTAACGGATGGTCCGCATGGATTAAGGAAACAAGGCGGAAAGGCGGATCATTTAGGATTGCACAAAAGTTTACCAGCCACATGTTTTCCGACGGCGGCAACTTTGGCGAATAGCTGGGATAAAAATCTCCTTCGCCAGATTGGTGAAAAAATTGGAAAGGAAGCAGCCAGTGAAAATGTGAATGTGCTGCTTGGACCAGGATTAAATATTAAACGTAATCCGTTATGTGGCAGAAATTTTGAGTATTTTTCTGAGGATCCGTATTTAACGGGAGTAATGGCTAGTGAAATGGTAAAGGGAATTGAATCGAATAATATTGGGGCCTGTCCGAAACATTTTGCTGTTAATAGTCAGGAGCATATGCGGATGACAGTGGATGAAATTGTCGATGAGCGCTCGTTAAGGGAAATTTATTTAGAAGGTTTCCGCAGGGTAGTAGAAGAAACGAAGCCAAAAACATTGATGACCTCTTACAACAAGGTGAATGGTACATATACGAATGAGCATCCCGAACTTTTGACAAAGATTTTATATGAGGAATGGGGATTTGACGGAATTGTCGTGACTGATTGGGGAGGCAATAATGATCGGATTTCTGGTTTAGTAGCCGGAAATCAATTAGAAATGCCATCAACAAACGGGTTAACCGATTTTGAGATTGTCCTTGCTGTTGAGAACGATGAGCTTGATGAAGCAATTTTAGATAAAGCAGTAGACGATGTGCTGGACGTCATTTTCACGACACAGCCAAGAGATGAGGAAATTCCTGAGGTTATCGAGTTGGATCATCATTTGAGTGCGGTCGATGCTGCGCAACGTTCTATCGTTTTATTAAAAAATGAAAATAATGTGTTACCACTTCGTGAAGAGGAACGGATTGCTGTTATCGGTGATTTTGCTAAAAACCCACGTTATCAAGGATCGGGAAGTTCTCTCATTACTCCAACGAAAATATCGAACGCGTTGAATGCATTTAATAATGATGAAGATTTATTAGTGATTGGCTATGAACCAGGATTTAAACGAATGGGTGGGACAAGTGATAAACTACTTAAAAAAGCTGTTTCCTTAGCCCGTCAGGCAGATACTGTACTACTATTTTTAGGATTAGACGAGTTAAGTGAATCAGAAGGGTTAGACCGGGAAAATTTACGCCTAAATGATAATCAACTTGAATTGGTCGATGCTTTATTGAAAGAAAATGCAAAAATTGTCGTCATTATTTCAGGCGGTGGCCCTGTTGAGATGCCATTTGCTGATGATGTAGAAGGAATAATCCATGCCTATTTGGCTGGTCAAGGAAGTGGACAAGCATTAAGAAATATTGTGAAAGGTACTTATAATCCAAGTGGTAAACTAAGTGAAACTTTTCCAATTTCTTATGAAGAAGTGTCATCTGCGCCATATTTTCCTGGTAAAGAGGCAACAGCAGAGCATCGGGAAGGAATTTTTATCGGCTACCGTTATTTCGATAAAATTAATCAACCCGTGTTGTTTCCTTTTGGTTACGGCATTTCGTATACCGAGTTCACATATGATGAGTTAACGGTCAATGATGACCATGTTACATTTACAGTAACTAACACTGGTGATGTCGCTGGTGAGGAAGTGGCCCAATTATATATTGAAAAAAGCGACACTAAAATTGTCCGAGCAAAAAGGGAATTAAAAGGTTTTGAAAAGGTTGCCCTAGAGCCGGGGGAAAGTGAAGTCATCACAATTCCGATTGAAGAGAGAGACTTTGCATATTACAACACGACTGTTAACGATTGGGTTGTCGAACCAGGGGAATATGAAATTTTGGTAGGAAGTTCAAGTCGTCATATCCATTTACGAGAGTCAGTAGAAAAAGTAGGGGACGATGTGACATGCGAGCATACCGAGGAGAATTTTCCATGCTATTTTTCTGGAAATGTTCATGATGTGACTGATGAGGAATATGTTCGTTTGTTAGGATATGAACCACCAAATCCATATTGGGATCGGGAAAAAGCGTTAGAAATGAGTGATTCATTTGCCCAATTACAATATAAAAATAAATTTGCAAGTTTGTTATATCGTTCGATTTTATGGTTGCGCAAATTTTTCCTATTGATTCGGAAACCTTTCATCGCGAACAATACGTATTATTTACTGAACATGAGGTTTATTCATTTAGAACGAATGACAGGAGGGAAAATTAAACGTGAATGGGTTGAAAAAATCTTGGAGTGGGCCAATCGCCCAGCAAGGAAATCACCCTAAATAGAAAAGGGCCTACCACGCGATAAGTGGTAGGCATCAATTTTTTTATAATATAGTCACCCAATCAAATGGATCCTCTACTTTACCGTATTGAATGCCAGTCAATGTATCGTAAAGTCGTTTAGCCACTTCCCCTGTCTCATAATTATTAATTGTAAAATCTTCATTATTCCATGTAAGTTGACCAATAGGTGAAATAACTGCAGCTGTTCCTGTTCCGAAAGCTTCTTCTAGAGTCCCATTTTTGTGAGCCTCAATAATTTCCGCCATGGAAATTCTTCGTTCAACTACTGGGAGATCCCAATGTTTTAAAAGTTTTAATGTCGAGTCCCGTGTAATCCCTTGTAAGATACTACCATTTAATGCAGGGGTAATAATTTCCCCGTTAATTTTGAAAAATACATTCATACTTCCAACTTCTTCGATATATTTTTTCTCCACACCATCTAACCATAATACTTGTGCAAAACCTGAACCAGCGACAAGTTCTTGGGCCATCAACCCTGACGCATAGTTTCCACCAGTTTTTGCCTCACCAGTTCCCCCAAGCACCGCCCGGACATATTCATTCTCCACAGCAATTTTCACAGGATTAATCCCTTCATCATAGTAAGAACCGACAGGGGACAAAATGATCATGAACTTGTAATGTTTCGCAGGACGCACACCTAAATAAGGCTCCGTTGAAATAATGAACGGTCGAATATAAAGTGAAGTTCCTTCCTCATTCGGAATCCAATCTTTCTCTAATTCCACTAATTGCTTCAACGCCTTTAATACGAACCCCTCATCAATTTTCGGAATGCACATCCGTTTATTTGAATGATTCATACGGGAAAAATTACTTTCAGGACGAAAAAGTTGTACATTGCCATTTCCCGCTATATATGCTTTTAACCCTTCAAAAACTGACTGACCATAATGAAAAATAAATGCAGAAGGCTCCATTTCAATTTTACCGTAAGGAACAATTCGAGCATCATGCCACTCATGTTGTTCATCATAATCCATGATAAACATATGATCGGTAAACTGTTTTCCAAACTGTAAATCAGCAGTGTTTGGCTTTTCTTTCGGTGATTTTGTAAGTTCCACTTTGATCATTTTGTCTGACATTGAAATATCTCCTTTTATAAAAATCAGTATAAAATATAATAATAATTACATACTCTTTATTATAACGCAAGTGAAGTGAATTTTGTTCAATTTTGATTCAACTTTTTGAAAAAGTGCAAAAATTACTTCATGTTACAGAAAATGGGAAAGTCAAAATTTCATTTTTGAAGTTGGGAGAAGGAATATATAAGGGTGTAGGTGTCTTAAGGGCGGTAGATGGCATGATACCCCCATTGGGCGTCAAGTTTAAGAGCGGTGGTGCAATGTTTATGAGCGTTCAATTCAGTTTATGTGCGGTGGTGCAATGTTTATGAGCGTTCAATTCAGCTTATGAGCGTTCAATTCAGTTTAAGAGCGGTGGTCCAATGTTTATGAGTGTTCCGCATTATTTAGGAGCGATAAACAAACAGTGAATGCTATCGATTTTATGAACACCGAAGAATTTCCCCTTTGCTAGTTATAACTTGTCGTAAAAATTTTCTTATACTATGCTAGTCAATAGAATATACCATAGAACGGAGTGTCAAAATGAAAGTCTTTGAATCTTCAGAAGCAATGAAACGACTTCCAGAGCAATTTTTTGCAAATTTGGGGAAAAGGGTCCAACAATTACTGGGTGAGGGACATGATCTTATAAATTTAGGGCAAGGAAACCCTGATCAACCTGCATCAAAGCGAATTAAACAGGCTCTAAAAGAAGCATCCGAAAATCCGGTGAACGATAAATACTCACCATTTCGTGGATTCCCCACGACTCGACAGGCAGTAGCGGATTTTTATAAAAAAACCTATGATGTTGATTTGGATCCGAATAAAGAAGTGGCATTGATGTTTGGGTCAAAAATTGGTCTTTTTGAAATTGTACAATGTTTATTAAATCCCGGTGATGTTGCATTTTTGCCAGATCCAGGTTATCCCGATTATTTAGCGGGGGTGGCCCTAGCGAATGTTGACCCGATTTATATGCCGTTGTTAGAAGAAAATGGTTTCTTGCCAGATTATGATCAATTGGCACCTGCAGATTTGGAAAAGGCGAAATTAATGTTTTTAAATTATCCGAATAACCCAACTACCGGTGTGGCGACTCCGGAGTTTTTTGAAGAAACAGTTGCATTAGCAAAAAAACATGACATTTGTGTGGTACATGATTTTGCTTATGGTGGAATCGGTTTTGATGGTAAACAGCAGCCCAGTTTTTTAAGTGTTGATGGGGCGAGGGAAGTCGGGATTGAAATGTATTCGATGTCCAAATCGTTCAATATGGCAGGTTGGCGAGTTGCATTTGCGGTTGGAAATGCCTCGGTTATTGAAAAGATTAATTTATTACAGGATCATATGTTTACAAGTATTTATGGGGCTATTCAAGCAGCGACAACAATAGCAATTACTGAGGAAACGGAATTTATTGATGAAGTTGTTAAAATTTATGAAAGCCGTCGAAATGTTCTCGTTGAAAGTTTACGAGAAATTGGTTGGCATGTGGAGGCACCCAAGGGGACATTTTTCTGTTGGTTCCCGGTTCCAGAAGGTTATACTTCAAATGAGTTTGCTAATTTATTATTAGAAAAGGCCCATGTTGTCGTTGCGACGGGAGCAGGCTTTGGAAAACAGGGAGAAGGCTATGTTCGAATGGGCTTGCTTGATTCAGAAGAGCGCCTACGAGAGGCTGCGAAACGGATTGGTGAATTAGGGATTTTCAAATAGGCTTGTCCCAGAATGTTTGTTGTTAAATAATTTAAGAATCCAATTATCATATAGTTTCCGAGTAAGAGAGTGGTTCATCTATTAATAATTTTCCAACATAACTGAAATAAAATAAATTTTATTTAGTTGACAAACAAAATATAACCTAGTATTATCATATTTAGACTTTTAAAAATCGAATAGAATCTTATCAAGAGTGACTGAGGGATCAGGCCTGAAGACGTCACAGCAACCTTCCAAATGGAGTGGTGCTAATTCCTGCAGAATGAATCCGTTCTGGAAGATAAGGGAGACAACATGAATATGATGCCCTTCTTTCGAATGGAAAGAGGGGTTTTTAATTTGTGCAAAAATCGATATATGTCAAACGAATTAGTAGATTGAAAGGAATGGAAATTATTAAACTTTGAAGTTTTTACCTAAGTGACAAATAATAATGGATGTTTTACGATGATAAAAATTTAAAAATAAACAACAGAGAAAGGGGAATTCCATGATTGAGCTTCAACAAGTTACAAAAGTGTATGAATCAAAAAAGTCTCAAGTGATCGGTGTAGATCATGTTGATTTGAACATAAACCGTGGTGAAATTTATGGAATTGTCGGTTATAGTGGAGCAGGGAAGAGTACGTTACTCCGTTGCATTAAT
>DAMCTP010000021.1:0-51265 GCA_032113595.1 Pseudogracilibacillus sp. | reverse complement strand
TTGAATTTTATTCCGATAACGCCACGGATGTTCCATTTCTAAAATAGGGTGAACGGGTACATCCGGCAATCCAGCTACCTTATTCATGACATTAAGTACTTGATTCCGCTTCATTTCCCCCTGCAAAACAGCACTCATATGCTGCAATTGGCATCCACCACATTGATAATAAACATCGCACGGGGCTGTCACTCTCTCGGGACTTTTCTTTAATAATTTCAACAGTTTCCCATAAGCATATCTTTTATTTACTTTCACAATTTTAACCGTTGCCCGTTCTGTTGGTAATCCATAAGGGACAAAAATTGGATAACCGTTTCGTTTACCAACACCATTTCCTTCATGGGTTAAGTCTTCAAAAGTTAATTCAATTATTTCATTTTTATGAACTGGCACATCTTGTTGAATCACATTAATCTTCCTTTTTTTCATTATTACTGGACAAAAATGTTTATTACTACAAAAGAAAAAGTAAGCCTTATTTTTTCAGCTTACTATACTCTTGTTGTATCATTATTTCACAGTGTTCATTTTATTTTTCCGACGTTCCTTAATTTTCTTTTCCCTTTCGAGAAACTCATTACTGACATAAAAAGAAAGATGCTGCTTCAAATTAACAATTTCACCCGGCAATTCCCCACCATATTCTCCATCGACATTTAACAACATTTTTTTCTTTGGTGAAATCTTAATATGTTTCGCCTGTGTATATAAAATATTTTCATTATCAATATGATTCCCACGAATACCAGCTGAAGCAATTCGTAAAAATTCACCCAAGTTTGTCTTTTTTAAAATAAGTAAATCAAAATAGCCATCATCAATTAATGCATCTGGGGCAAGTTTTTCAAATCCACCAACTGAATTCGTGTTAGCAACCAAAAACAACATAATATCTCCATCAAAAACTTTTCCATCATACTCAATGACCGTCGGAACAGGCTTTAATGATGGCAACATTTCAATACCTTTTATATAATAGGCAAGTTGTCCGATGGCGGCCTTTAATTTACTTGGTACGTCATACGTTAACTCGGTTAAATCCCCACCACCGGCAATATTCATGAAATATCGATCATTCACTTTACCAATATCTAATTTTTTTGCATTTTTTTCTTGCAGTATGATATCAACCGCTTTTTGAATATCTCTTGGTATTGAAAGGGCACGGGCAAAATCATTTGTTGTTCCAGCAGGAATGATCCCAATTTTGGGACGATACGATTCCTCGGCAATTCCATGGATGACTTCATTTATCGTTCCATCACCACCTGCGACGATGACAAGGTCATAACAGCGATCAACAGCGATTTTGGCGGCTTTTTTCGCATCATCAATACCAGTTGTTGCATGTGTCGATGTTTCATAACCTGCACGCTCAAACTTTTCTAGTACTGTTGGCAATTCTTTGCGAAATAATTCACGGCCTGATGTCGGGTTATAAATAATTCGTGCTCTTTGCAAGATGGCCCCTCCTTATAGACAGAAGATAGTATCCCCCATAAAATGCTCGTCCTATCTCATTATATTCTCTTTGACAAACTTTCATGCAAATTTAACACTACTTCAGTCATTGGCTAACCTTTAAACATTCAATTGGCAGAAGGAGACTACATGACTAAGCATGTAGCCTCTTTTTTTGAAATGTTAGCGTTTTTCTATTTCTTCTTTTAAAATTTGATTAACCATTTGTGGATTGGCTTGTCCTTTTGTTGCTTTCATCGTTTGTCCGACTAAAAACCCTAATGCTTTTCCTTTACCATCTTTAAAATCTGCCACTGACTGGACATTTTCATCAAGGACTTTTCCGATGATTTCACGTAATTGCCCTTCATCGGAAATTTGTACTAATCCCTTTTCTTTAACAATTTCCTCTGGGTCACCACCATGTTCAACTAAATCAGCAAAAACCTGTTTACCTATTTTAGAGGAGATGGTTCCTTTTTGAATTAAATGAATCATTTTCGCTAAAGCCTCTGGTGAAATTGCGACATCTTTGATTTCTTTTAAATGTTTATTCATATAGGCCGACAAATCGCCCATCATCCAATTAGATACCTGTTTGACATCTGCATTGTGTTTGATAGTCTCTTCAAAAAAATCAGCCATTTCTTTCGTTGCTGTTAAAACCCCAGCATCGTACGCGGGTAAATCTAGCTCATTCATATAGCGTTGTTTACGCTCATCGGGTAATTCAGGAATCGATGCTTTTATTCTTTCCTTCCATGCTTCACTAATCTCAATGGGCACGAGATCAGGATCTGGGAAAAATCGGTAATCGTCTGCATCACCTTTTATGCGCATTAAAATAGTCTTTTTTGACTTTTCATCGTAACGACGTGTTTCTTGCTCGATGATACCACCACTAGACAACACCTTCGCTTGACGTTTTTCTTCATATTCAAGGCCACTTCGAACGAAAGCAAATGAATTTAAATTTTTCAATTCAGTTTTCGTGCCGAACTCTCTCTGTCCAACAGGTCGCAATGAAATATTGGCATCACAACGAAGAGAGCCCTCTTCCATACGGACATCAGATACCCCTGTATATTGAATGATACTTTTCAATTTATCCAAATAGGCATAAGCCTCTTCGGGTGAGCGAATGTCCGGATCAGAAACGATTTCGATTAATGGTGTCCCTTGTCGATTATAATCAACATAGGAACCATCTTCCCCGTGAGTTAATTTCCCGGCATCTTCCTCTAAATGGATTCGTTCTATCCCAATTTTTTTCCTTACACCATCTACTTCAATTTCAATCCAACCATGCTCGGCTAACGGTTGTTTATCTTGAGAAATTTGATAGGCAGCCGGATTATCTGGATAAAAGTAATGTTTACGATCAAAAATCATGTCATCCGCTATTTGACAATTTAATGCCATTGCCGCCTTCATACCAAAATTAACTGCCTCTTCATTTAAAACAGGAAGTGTGCCCGGATAACCTAAATCCTTGGGATTAATGTTTTCGTTAGGTTCATTACCAAATGCATTGGGACTAGAACTGAAAATTTTAGATTTAGTTTTTAATTCAACATGAACTTCTAAACCAATCACAGTTTCAAAACTCATTCTTCTGTCCCTCCTAAATCTGGACGTTTTTTATGGTGATTTGTTGCACGTTCATATGCATATGCTGCACGATATATCGTTGATTCATCAAAGTAATTACCGATAATTTGTAATCCCATAGGTAATCCATTTTCAGTATAACCATTCGGTACTGAAAGAGCCGGGACACCAGCAATATTAATCGGCACAGTCATCATGTCACTCATATACATTGTAAGTGGGTCCCTATCCTCACCTAATTTATAAGCTGGAGTTGGTGTCGTTGGCCCCATGATGACATCATAATATTCAAATGCCGCACGAAAGTCATTGATGATTAAGGTTCTAACTTTTTGCGCTTTTTGAAAATATTTTTCATTAAATTCACCACTTAAAACAGTCGTCCCTAATAAAATACGACGTTTAACTTCTTCTCCAAATCCTTCCCCCCGGGTCATTTTAAACATATCAATCATGTTTTCAGCGTTTTCTGAACGACTTCCATAGCGAATGCCATCAAATCTTCCTAAACTTGAAGAAGCCTCAGCCATTCCTATGGCATAATAAACAGCATCAGCATATGGTAAGTGTGGTAATGAGACTTCTTCCCATGTCGCACCGAGTAATTCATACATTTTTAATGCATTCATTACTGCCTCTTTAACTTCCGGGGCTACCCCATCACCAATAAATTCTTTTGGAACAGCAATTTTCAGTCCTTTTACATCTTCAATAAGGGCTTCAGAGTAATCTGGTATTGCCCGTTTACTACTTGTGGAATCACGCTCATCATGACCAGCAATGATTTGTAATATATGTGCATTATCTTCTACTGTTCGTGTCATAGGGCCAATTTGATCTAATGAAGCAGCAAATGCGATGGCTCCATAACGGGAAACTAGTCCATATGTTGGTTTCATCCCAACAATGCCACAAAAAGATGCTGGTTGTCGGATTGAGCCACCTGTATCTGACCCCAACGCATACATGACTTCCCCCGCTGCAACAGTTGCCGCCGATCCTCCACTCGAACCACCTGGTACCCGTTTTAAATCCCATGGGTTTTTTGTCATTTGATAATAAGAAGTTTCTGTTGTGGAACCCATTGCAAATTCATCCATATTCACTTTACCGATTAAAAGTGATTCCGATTGCTTTAGCTTTTCAACAACAGTAGCATCATACAAAGGGTCATGAAAATTTTCTAACATTTTACTTGAACAAGTTGTCCGAATTCCTTTAGTTAAAATATTATCTTTAATTGCTCCTGGAATGGCAGATAGTTTTTTATCATATGTAGCCTTTTGATCGAGCTCCTTTGCCCTCTCCATCACATTGTCTTTATCTAATGTTAAAAATGCCTTCACATCATCATCTACTAATTTAATTTGGTTAAATGATTGCTCGGCAAGTTCAACAGCAGAGATTTCCTTTTTCTTTAACATTTTTTCTACTTGTTTAATTGTATAATGATATAAGCTCATCATTTAACCTCCTTAATCGATAATTGGTAATACTTTGAATTGATTATTTTCATGGTCAGGTGCATTGGCTAAGGCATCCTCGCGTGTAATAGTTTTTAACGGAATATCTGATCGCCATACATTTTTCTCTACGTTTCCATGTGTTGTCGGTGCAACATCATCAGTATTAATGTCATTAATTTTTTCAATAAAATTTAATATATCCGTTAAATCTCCACTGTACATATCAGCCTCTTGATCGGTTATTGAGAGCCTTGCTAAATCTGCAGTCCGTATAATATCTTCTTTCGTAATTTTCGCCATTCCCTTCACCCCCAAAGTTTCTGAAAAATACTCTATCTTTTATTTTACCATATTTGCTAATAAATAGACGTATGAAACGTACCAATGGTATATGTTATCATCCTTTAATTGGAAATTGCAATTGCCACAACCCCTAAAACCATGAAAACAGCTCCAATCATCCTTTGTCTCCCAAAAGATTCAGATAAGAAATATACTCCCATTAACACACCTATCAAAATACTCATTTCCCTCAATGGAGCAACATGGCTGACTGGTGCGAAAATCATGACGGTTAAAACTAATATGTAAGCGAGTGGATTTAATACCGCAACTCCTATAATTTCTTGTCGATGACCTTGCCATGTTTTAACAATTTGTTGCTTGCGGCTAAGTAAATAAGGTAATAATAGGAGAAATTGACCGACTACTCCACCATACTGTAACAATAAAGGAGGAATTAAAAAAATACTAACAGCACTTTTATCAAATAAAGTATAAGTCGTAATGATAACTCCGATAATGATGCCATAAATTAAGCCGATCAAAATTCGCTTTGATTTTGCAAAGTGGATACCACCAGAAAAAATGATGATACTTACTGTAATAAAAATGATGCCCAATATAACTAACATCGACAACGTTTCTTGAAAAATAATCACTGCGAAAAGGGCGACTAACATCGGAGCGAGCCCCCTCGCTACAGGATAAACAATTGAAAAGTCCCCTACTTTGTATCCTTGTTGTAGCGTTAGAGAATAGGCAAGATGAATGATTGCTGTTCCAACAATAAACCCTATATCTATCCAATCTAAGGAATAATTTATCACGATAAAATATCCGATAATGATTGGGGCATAAATGATGGTACTCATCCCCATGTATAAACCGACAAAAACAAAGCCACCATTCGAGCGTTTTGCAAGATAATTCCAAGTAGCGTGCATACAGGCTGAAATAAATATTATAAAAACATATAGAATGGAAATCAGATTCACCCCTGACAAACAAATGACATCTACCAAATCAAAATAAGGTTTCTTAATTCACTAATTATTGCCCTTCAATTTATGCTAACAAATAGGGGCAGAAGTTCACAGAAATCACATTTGATTTTGAAGGAACTTTTTTATCTAAAATTTTAACATAAAAAAACTGTACCCCATAACAGAGTACAGTCTTTTGTCGAAAATTTTTTTATTGTTTTAGCTTCTCCATCGCTGCATCGAATTTATCGAATTCTTCATTCATTTCATCGGATGGTTTACTCATCATACTAACAACGACTGCAACAATTAAATTCAGTAAGAATCCAGGTACAATTTCATATAGGTCAAAAATTCCACCTGATAAAAAGTCTCCCCATACGATTACTGTTAATGCACCGACGATGATACCGGCCAATGCTCCATTTCTTGTAATTCCTTTCCAGAACAACGATAAAATAATAATTGGACCAAATGAAGCACCAAAACCAGCCCATGCATACCCAACTAACTCTAGCACCGTCGCATCTGGGTTAATGGCAATGATTGCTGCAATGAGTGCAATGGCAATTGTTGCAATTCTACCAACCCACACTAACTCAGTATCAGTTGCATTTCTTTTAAAAATCGCTTTATAAAAATCTTCCGCAACTGCTGAAGAGGATACAAGTAATTGGGAGTCAATTGTACTCATAATCGCAGACATAATCGCTGCAATTAAGATACCCGCAACAACTGGATTAAATAACACTTGTGAGAATAAAATAAATATTTTCTCAGGATCAGCTAAAATTTGTACGCCATTTTCAACGACAACATTAATTCCAGCTGCAGATAAAATCGCTGGATCTGCTGTCGCAACAAATGAAAGCCCTATAAAACCAGTGAAAATAGCACCATACAATCCTAAAATCATCCAAGTTGTACCAATAAACTTAGCCATTGGCACATCTTTAGGTGATTTAAGGGCCATAAAACGAACGATAATGTGTGGTTGCCCGAAATATCCTAGCCCCCATGCAATGGAGGATATAATCGCCATCACACTAACTCCCTTAAGCATACTTAAGTTTGTTGGATCCATATCTCCAACAGCTTGCACGGCCTGATCCCAGCCTCCTATAGTACTAATAGCAACAATAGGAACAATGATTAATGCAAGTAGCATTAATGTTCCTTGAATGAAATCGGTCCATACAACTGCCAAGAATCCTCCTAAGAAGGTATAAGAAACAACTACGATAACTCCAATCCATAATGCCGAAACATAACTTAAACCAAATGAAGCCTCAAATAACTTCGCCCCTGCAACCATTCCTGATGACGTATAAAATGTAAAAAACAATAAGATAACAAGTGCAGAAACAACCCTTAATAAACGGGAATTATCTTTGAAACGGTTTTCCAAAAAGTCCGGAATTGTAATAGAATCATTGGCTACTTCTGTATAAACCCGTAACCGTTTAGCAACGAATTGCCAGTTTAAATAAGCCCCTATAGCAAGACCTATCCCTATCCAAGATTCGGAGATACCTGATGCATAAATCGCACCTGGTAACCCGAGAATGAGCCAACCACTCATGTCAGATGCACCGGCACTCAGTGCAGCAACTGCCGGCCCTAAAGACCTACCACCTAAAACGAAATCGGATAAATCCGTCGTCCGGCGATACATGACAACACCAATAGCTAACATACCTATTAAATAAACAATAAAAGTACCTAGTGTAATCGCATTCAATTCAATTTACTCCTTTCCCTCCGTAAATAAAGTGATTATTGATATTAATATTAATAACGGCATTGGAACAAACAACCAAAACAAAGATGTTCCAGAGATTGCATATTCCATTATTACCCCCCCTTCCTAGTTAAAATATTAGAAAATTCTTAAAAGATAATTTATTCTAATAATAACATATAGTTTTAAGTAAATCATTATCCATTTTCCACGAATTACCATAAAATTATTATGTGTTATCCACAATCACTTTTTGTCATATACGGTTACATCAATAATTTTATATTGTCCCCATTGTGATACATATAGTGAGACAATAAGTTTGTCGCTGTACTGAAATGAACCGAAGCGATCAATATTTCTAATGTACTGAAAATCATAATTGACCTCATGAAAATTCATTTGTTGATCAAAATATCCATAAAAGGCAGGAATTACAATTGACCCTTTGTTTTTTGTTTCAAGCCTATTATCAGATGCCTCTTTTACTTCATAAACATGATTATCGCCTTTTTCCAACAATACATAAATCTTTTCATTGTAATTCATATCTGTTGAACCCGTCCATTTTTCCTCTGGGATGACAGATATATCATACTCAACAAAAGCATCTTGATATAGTGGATAATCGTATTCCCCGTAAGCATCAGTTTCCTTTGTAACAATTTGTATTTCTGTGCCTGTGACATGTATTCTTTCAAATTGAAAAATAAAAACGGTAATTACAACTAATTGTATTAACAATGCTGTATAAAATAATATTCGCCTCATTGACCCTTACTTCCTTCCATTGTCCGTCTTTTTCTTTCAAAAAATGAACTAATCACAAACAATAGGATACCGCCAATAATAAAAAATAACGATCGATTCATTGTTTCCCAAGCAAATTGAATATAAGCGGTAAAGGTACTAATAATAAAACTGGTCATTCCAATCACGACATATTGTTGAATTTGTCGTTGATAACCTATGATGAGCCAATAAATTGCAAAAATGAACATTGTTAATAAGACTGCTATATATGAATAAGGTAAGAAAAATAGTGGCACAAATAAAATTAAATTCATTAGTTCGATTTTCTCATTTTTTAGCCATTCCCAACCTAAGATACCAATCAAAACAATTCCCCAAATGATAAAAAATAAAACGTTATATTCTATTTGATTCAAAAAGTATGTTTCCTGAAGTAAAAATGATTCATAAACCTTAAAAATAAAGATACTTAGTAGACTAATATAGATAAGGGCATTTTTAAATGAATCTGCTTTTAAAAATCGACTAAGTACATATGGTAATAAAAACAATAAAATCAGCCAATAATATTGCATGCTTTCACTAAACACGAGTATGAGCATTTGAATCTGGAATCCAACAACGAACAAATAGCTTGTTAATGGATGACGATCATGAAAGACAAAATGAAAATAACCGATGATAAATAACCCGAATAGCCATAGATGGAAAGTGGATGTATCAAATCCACTAAACAGCTGTCCAAATATCGTAATAAATAATCCAATAGATAGTAAATAAACATTTTGATAAATAAAATAAAAAATCAGCCCGATAACTCCCCATATAAAGAACATCCAAACAGCAAAAAAACTAACATGATAGACATTCACGATTAAAAATAAAGTGGCACCAAAAAAGATGTATCCCAAAATAATAAAACTTATCCCATATGTCTTATTTCCATTGCTGTAAAAATAATTACCTAAAACATAAAGAATTAACATAAAAACAGCTATGATGATTACCCGTGTCATTGCTAAAATATTCGTCCAATCTGTAAACACAAATAACAGGACACCAATACTAATAAATAATACAGCAAACGTTATAAAAATATAGAATGGATCTCGTTTTGTATATCTATCAAGGATTGATTTTAATTGTTCTCCCGTAATGATACCTTCTTCCACCCATTGCTTCCCTTCCTTATGTAGCTTTGCTTTGTTCATGTTAAAGCCTCCCATCATTTAAAGTACGTGATATTATCATACCATATATCAAAAAAAATTAGCGTCAATTTTTACTAAAAATAATGCAATAAATTACGTCATAAATCGTCATTTTTTAAATGAATAAAACAAATAACAATCCCCCATTGACAATTAGAGTTGATTACGATAGAAAGACAAAAAAACCCCACCTAGCGATTATCATCACTAGATGGAGTAATTTGAATTTTACACTATTAAAATGTTTCTGACGTTGTTTTCCCTTGCATATGATGGATTAAATAATCTGGTCCACCCGCTTTTGAATCTGTTCCAGACATGTTAAATCCACCAAAAGGTTGATATCCAACGATTGCACCAGTACAACCACGATTAAAATATAAGTTTCCAACATGGAAATCTTCTCGGGCTTTTTCAATATGCTCACGATTATTCGTAATGACTGCACCTGTTAAACCATACTCAGTATTATTGGCAATATCGATTGCTTCATCAAAATCCTTTGCACTCGTTAAGGCAACAACTGGTCCGAAAATTTCCTCTTGCATAATTCTTGCCTTCGGGTCAACATCACCAAATACAGTTGGATTAATGAACCAACCTTTTGAGTCATCGCCATCGCCACCAACAAGGAGTTCACCCTCGCCTTTACCAATATCAATATAACCCATAATTTTATCATATGCAGCTTGGTCAATTACCGGACCTGTGAAATGTTCATTTGTCGCTGGATCACCTGCTGTCGTTTCTTTCGTAATTTCGACAACACGATTTTTCACCTGTTCATACACATCTTGATGAATGACTGCCCGTGAACATGCAGAACATTTTTGTCCAGAAAATCCAAATGCTGATTTAACAATTGATTGGGCAGCTAATTCAAGATCAGCCTCTTTATCAACGACAATTGTATCCTTACCACCCATTTCAATTATCGTACGTTTTAGCCACATTTGACCTTTATCTTCATGTACAACACCCGCACGTTCGAAAATTCTCGTACCGACCTCACGTGACCCTGTAAAACTAACAAATCTTGTCCGTGGATGGTCAACTAAATAATCTCCAACTTCACTCCCTGGTCCAGGGATAAAGTTAATCACACCATTTGGTAAACCGGCTTCTTCCAGTACTTCCATAAACTTATAAGCAATTACTGGCGTTGTACTTGCAGGTTTTAATAGGACGGTATTTCCTGAAACCATTGCTGCTACAGTCGTTCCAGCCATAATCGCAAACAAGAAATTCCATGGTGAAATGACAACCCCCACACCTAATGGGATATAGTGAAATTGATTTCGTTCAATTGGACGACTTTCAACAGGGGCACCGTCTTTTAACTTTAACATTTGTCGAGCATAGTATTCCATAAAGTCAATTGCTTCTGCTGTATCAGCATCAGCTTCATTCCAAGGTTTTCCGCCTTCTTTAATTAAATGGGCACTAAATTCGTGTTTGCGTTTTCTAACGATAGCTGCTGCCCGGAATAAAATATCCGCTCTAAATCGTGGATCAGATTTTCTCCACATTTCAAATGTACTATCAGCCACTTGCATCGCTTTTTCCGCTAATTCCTTATTCGCCTTGGAAACATTTCCTATCACTTCATCCTTATTAGCAGGATTAACAGAGACTATTTTATCCTCAGTTGTTACTCTCTCACCATTAATAATTAGTGGATAATCCTTGCCTAAATCTTGTTCTATTAACTTTAACGCCTCTTCCATTTGACGTCTATTTTCCACTACAGAAAAATCTGTAAATGGTTCATGTTTATATGCGACTACCATATTATTACCTCCTGAATATTTTTATATTTTATACCTAAAACGGTATTGTGGACTAATTAATTAATCATTAATTTATAATGTTCTAGATAATCTGGTATATAATAAATCAAAAATAATTCAATATATAGATCAACCTTGCTGTGAACATTGGAAAAATCAATCGATGTTATTTGCTGAATTTGTTTAATTCGATAGTTTAATGTATTAGGGTGAATGAATAATTGATCTGCCGTTTGCTTTACTTTTCCATCATTACGAATGTATATCCATAGCGTTTTTGTCAACTCACTATTGTTTTCCTCATCTACTTGCAACAACTTTTTTATATCGTCATGTCTATACTGTTCGTCTATATTTTTCTTATACATATGTTTAGCAAATTTCGCTATGCCCAAATCTTTAAAGTAAAAAAATTGTTCATCCTGTTTACTTATATTTAGAAAAAACATCGTTTCAACGACTTCTAATGCTTGCAAATAACTTGCTCGAATCTTTGAAATATCCATTTTCTTATTCCCGATTCCGATATAAAGATTTAATTGTTCCTCTTCTGTTAATAAATCATTAATAATTTTCATGAATTCATGCGAATGTTGAAAATATTCATGATCAATCAGCCCTACAATTTCTGTTCCCTTTCCCAAATAAAAAGAAACGTTATTTTTAGTAAAAAGTTTCTTCAGTTTATTTAGGATATAAATAAAATTTGGTTCTTTAATTGAAGCAACCATGACAGAGAAATTATCAGGTAAAGGAAATGATGCTAAATTCGCCTCACGTTGTACTGCTGTACTACTAATAAAATCATCATTTAATAGTTTCCAAAGAAAAGAAGAAGTAGATTGATAGTTAATTGATTCATAGTTCATTTCCCGTTCATATAATAACTTACCTATGTGGGGACCAACCTTGGTTAAATACTTAAATACTTTCTCATCAAAGCTTTCATCGGCTTCATAAATCCATAAGTATCCATATATTCTACCGTTAAACTTGATACTAATGACGATTCGTTGATAAAATTTCACATCTTCCATTGTTTCCAAGCGAATTGGTTGGTCTTCTCTTTTCAACCGATCAACAATCCCGTCTTTTTTTAACCGTTCCATAATGTAAAGAGGGCATCGTTTTGATAAAATTGTTTTTTGTTGAATTGGATCAAAAGAAAATTCATTTGGTGAACTGTAAGCAACTAATTCAAAGTTAGCATCTTCAATAATAATTCCCTTTTGCAAAATCTCACTCAAAAGTTCGACAATAAGATTGACATCCGTTATTCTAAAAATTTTATCCGTTAATTCCATGGATTTCTCCCCCAACTTAATTGCCTGTTTATAGGCTCTGTTAAGTTGATTGTACTAACTTTACAAGATCATGTCCATCGTATGAATTGGGATAGAAGAGGCCTAACTCTATTATAAAAAAACTAATTCGGATTCACAATATCCATTATCCATAATTGTTTTCGATATCATTGTGGATGATACACAATCAGATTGATCTACGTGGGAATTTACCTTTATTAATCCGTTAAACACAATGAAAGTCAGTAAGTAATAAACTGAAGTTTGGACTTCATCGGTGTCCGTGCCTTCTTATTAGGAATTTTTGCTGGATAACCTATTTGCATAACGGCCGCAATTTTATCGTGATTAGCATCCAAACCTATGTCATAAGCAAAAAGTGCATCGTGCATAAAAGGAGTAATCGTCCATAACATCCCAACACCAAATTTCCAAGCAGCTAACTGAACATTTTGAATAAATGCACAAACAGCAGCATAATCCTCCTCATATCGGACTGGATTTGCCTCTATAGGAAAATGAATTAACGCATGATGAGGAATATCATCCAAAAATTGTGACATATAGTCAATCGTTTTTATCGTTTTTTCAGCATCATCATTTTTAATTAGCCCTATACGCTGATAACTTTTCATCATTGCTTTAATTAACTTTTTCTTTCCTTCTCTTTCAAAAATCTTCACTTCCCATGGTTCTTTCATGTAATGAGTCGGAGCCCAGGACCCATAGGTAAATATATCTACCAAAAGCTCAGAATGTATTTCTTTCTTTTCAAACGTATGAATTGACCTTCGTTCTTCTATTGCTGTTAAAATATCAATCTATCCCACCTCATTCCTTGGTAATGTAAATTACCTCTTGCAAACAATAAACTTTTACGATATATGTAGTAATATACTTGAAATTAATTATTTTATTATAAGGAGATTTTCCATGATAACAGTTACTGATCACTTAAATCGGAGAGTTGACTATCGATTCCCACCTAAAAGAATTATTTCACTTGCCCCCGCCATTACAAATACAATGTATGCATTAAATTTAGAAAATGAAATAGTAGGTCGGACTAGATTTTGTATTCACCCTAAGGAAAAGGTAGAAAAAGCTATCAATATTGGTGGCACAAAGGATTTAAAAATAAACCGAATTCATGAATTAAAGCCTGATTTAATTATTGCAGAAAAGGAAGAAAACACAAAAGAAATGGTCGATACTTTAGAGCAATTTTACCCAGTCTATGTATTTGAGGTGCAAACAGTAGATGATGCATTCAAAATGATTAGAGACCTCGGTACAATCCTAAATCGTCATGATCTAGCAACTAGGCTAGTCGGTCAAATTACTACTGCATTGACTCAACTGCCTAACAAAAACGATAAAAGGGTTGCCTATATGATTTGGAAAAATCCTTACATGGTTGTAGGAGAAAATACATATATTCAATCCATGTTATCAACAATGGGTTTAATCAATCCTTTTACATTTTATCAAGGGAGATATCCAGAAGTTACGCTAGATGATTTAAAAAATGCCAATCTGGATTATTTATTTCTAGCAACCGAACCTTACCCCTTTCGAGAACAACACCTGTCAGAAATGAAGCAAATCATTCCAAATGTCCAACCAATTATCATAGATGGAGAAATGTTTTGGTATGGGATTAATATGCTAAAATCTGTTGCATATTTTCAACATATATTTAAAAAGATTACATAAAAAACTGCTACAACCGTTCGTAACAGTTTTTCAGTACATTAGTGTACTCTTTTATTCTTTTATTTTTAATGAAAAATATAAACATTTGTCTCTTCTTCACCGGCTGGACGGTAAATCAAACTTTCTACACGATTGCTTGATGTGACCATTAATTCAATATCATAATAATTTTTAAAAATTTCATTCACAAGGCCATAAACATATTGCGTAAAGCCGACAACCTCACTTCTTCCATAAAAATCAATTGGAATTTCTAATTTTAATCTTCTTAATTGATCATCTTTATAAAAGCCCTCACCAACAACAGCAACAAAATTGGGGAAATACTCGCCAATTTTATCCCCTAATGCCTTTACCTTTTGATAATCATCCGCATATTTGCTCTTAGATTGACTTGATGTTAATAACACATATTCCTCGTCAATAGTTTCCCATTTCCCGATTGACCTTTCGCCCCTGTCAATGAAAGTTTTAGCGACAAAATTACCCGGCACTGGCGATGATTGCTTTTCTTCACGAAATAAAGCAATCATGATTGGTACATCTTCAAGCCCATCTATCCCTCGTGCCTCCTCTAAGACTTTTTCGGCAATTTCCTTACCTTTATCTAACATAACGTCTTTCGGGATATCTTCATAATAATAATCTCCACCTGTTTCTATTGTAAATCGATAAACGGATTTTAAAGAAATGGCAATAGATACTCCAGATAGTTCTACTGTATCATCTTTTCTCACTAAATAATTTTGTTCTAAAATATGTGAAAAAACACGGGGTTTTTTACGATATTCTTCAACTTGTTCTTTATCGTTTTCTTGCTCTTTAATTGTGGGATTTAACTCTTCAATCATAGAATAAATTTTATCAGTTGTAAAATACTGTCCATCTTCATAAACATATTTTTCCGGATCGAATACATCTGTCGATAACCTACGTAAACCATCCTCTAATTCATCAATATCAACACGATTATGAATTTGATTTGTAATGGCTTCCCTTGCTGCACTTGGTTTAAAGGGCAGTAACATTTTATATTGAGAATCTGATAAAGCATTTTCAGGTAAAATCGACACTTCAAAATTGTCATCTTCATCAGTTTGTAAAATATCATCCTGGCTTCCTACATTCAAACATCCGGAAGTAAAGAGGAGAATTATCATTAATAATAATAATTGTTTTTTTATCATGATGACACCTCATTAATCGCCTGTAATAATTGAGACTCATCCCAGATTGTTACATTTAACTTCTTTGCTTGATCATATTTTGAACCTGCTGCTTCACCAGCAATAACGATATCAGTATTTTTACTTACACTTCCTGTTACCTTACCACCTTGGGCTTCAATTATTTCCTTCGCTTCCCGTCTCGTTAATTGTTCTAGTTTTCCCGTTAAGACAACGGTTTTATTATTAAATATCGATGGACTGGTATCTCTATTTGAAGACAGGGATCCTTTATAGTTCATACTCACTCCAACTTCACGCAGTCGATTCAATAATGACTGAACTTTTTCATCATTAAAAAATTGATTCACAGAATCTGCCATTTTCTCACCAATTTCATCGATAGAAACTAATTGGTCATAAGTAGCTGTTTGTAATTGTTCCATCGTTTTAAATTGTTTTGCTAAAATGTGTGCTGCCTTGGCCCCGATATGACGAATTCCAAGTCCGAACAATAGTTTTTCTAATGAATTTTGTTTGCTTGATTCAATTGCCTCCAGTAAATTGGTGGCAGATTTTTCTCCCATTCGTTCCAATTGTAATAACTTTTCTTTTTCTAAATGATATAAATCATCAAGTTTTTGAATGAGATTTTCTTGAAATAACTGTTCAACTACTTTCTCACCTAGACCATCAATATTCATAGCATCGCGTGATACAAAATGGATAATTCCCTCAATTAATTGGGCGGGGCAATTCGGGTTTAGGCAGCGTAATGCTACCTCATCATCCAAATGAACCAATTCATTTCCACATGCAGGGCATTTTTCCGGCATTTCATAAGGCACTTCTGTACCCTTGCGTTCTTCTTTAACGACACGAACGACCTTGGGAATAATATCTCCTGCCTTTTTCAATACTACCGTATCACCAATACGAATATCTAATGTGCGTATTTGATCAGCATTATGTAATGTAGCTCGACCAACTGTAGAGCCATCGATAAAAACCGGTTCCAAAATCGCTGTCGGAGTTACGACTCCTGTCCGACCGACACTTAATTCGACATCATTTATTTTTGTCAATGCTTCCATTGCCGGAAACTTAAAAGCAATCGCCCAGCGAGGGGTTCTAGCTGTAAAGCCTAATTTTTCCTGTTGATGTATTTGATCAACCTTTATTACGATCCCATCAATTTCATAGGGTAATTCTGTCCGATGTTCTGTCCAATACTGAACAAATTGAATCACGTCTTCAATGGTTTCACATCGTTTCCATTCGTGGTTAATTTTAAAACCCAACGACGATAAGTATTCCAATCGTTCACTGTGAGAGGAAAGTGAATCTGCTTCCCAAGCGCCATATCCATACAAAAATACATCTAAATTTCTCGAGGCGGCTATTTTAGGATTGAGCTGACGTAACGAGCCAGCCGCAGCATTTCTTGGATTGGCAAATAACATTTCCTCATTTGCCATTCTGTCTTCATTTAACTTTTCAAAAGATTGAAGGGGCATAAAAGCCTCCCCACGAACTTCTAAAGTTGCTGTTTCTTTAATGTGTAACGGAATACTTCTGATCGTCCGTAAATTACTCGTAATATTTTCGCCAACGGTACCATCACCACGGGTCACACCACGAACGAAATTCCCATTATCATAAGTTAATGAGATAGCTAAACCGTCTATTTTTAATTCACTAACGTAAGTCACCTTTTCATTTAATCCATTTTGCACTCTACGATGAAAATCCCGTAACTCATTCTCATCGAATGCATTACTTAAACTTAACATCGGAACAGTGTGTGCCACCTTTTCAAATGCATCCAATGGTTGATCTCCAACACGCTTTGTCGGGGAATATTCACCTGCTAAGTCTGGAAACTCTTCCTCTAATTGTAGTAATTGCTGAAAAAGCTTATCATAGGCTGCATCCGGTATCATCGGATTGTCCAAAACATAATAAGCATGAGAGTGTTTATTAATTTGTTCAGTTAGTTCTGACATTTTTTGCTTTGCTTCTTTTTCATTCATGGTCACAACCCCATTCTCACCTTCATTGTTTCTCAATTGGAGCAAATTTCGCTAACAACCGTTTAATCCCTGTAGGTGCAGGAAATGCGACGTCTAATTCCGTTGCTTCTCCCGTCCCTTGCACCTTGACAACTGTACCAATCCCCCACTTTTTATGAACGGCCTTATCGCCGGCTTTCCATTCTTTATTTTGTGCTCCAGTACCATCATTCGATGTGACCATTTTAGAGCGAACTTTCCTAGTAGAAGTCTGGGATCTTTGTGCATTGAAGCTGTTGATAGATGTCGGTTTTTTATACTTATTATATGAAAATGAAGTACTGTCTAATCCAAATAAAAATTCATCTTGGCTAGTATGTTGATGTGCATCAAAACCGTCGAGCAATTCTTCAGGAATTTCGGTAATGAAACGGCTGATCTCATTATTTTTTTGTTGGCCATATAATGTTCGTGTTGATGCATGGGTTAAAAATAACCTTTCTTCAGCCCGTGTCATACCAACATAAGCCAATCTTCGTTCTTCTTCCATTTCCTGTGGATTCTCAAATGATCGGAAGTGTGGGAATATCGATTCCTCCATCCCAATTAAAAATACGACAGGGAATTCTAAACCTTTTGCGGAATGTAAGGTCATTAATGTTATTTTACTCTGTTGGTTCCCTGCTGTTTCATCCAATGAATCGATATCAGCAATTAGTGCCAAATCAGTTAGAAACGCCAACAGTGAGACATCTTCTCCTTCATTATTTTTCTCAAAATCTATCGCAACGGTCAAAAATTCAGCGATATTTTCCAACCGACTTTGTGATTCAATTGTTTGCTCATTTTTTAACACTGCCTCATAGCCCGTCAGTGATAATGTCGATTCAACCATTTCCTTCGCAGATAAAAACTCTTGTTGTTTCATTAAATTACTCATCATGTGATGAAATTCAATCAGCCCTTTGGCTGCCTTCCCGCCAATTGATGTTTGGTGAATTTTTTCGATTGCCCGAAATAGTGACAATTCGTTATTTGTTGCAAATGTTTGAAGTTTTTCCAATGATGCGGCTCCAATTCCCCGTTTCGGTTCATTGACAATTCTCTCAAAACTAATATCATCATTTTCATTAACAATTAATCTCAAATAAGCAATTAAATCTTTAATTTCCTTTCGATCATAGAACTTCAAGCCACCAAATACTTGATAATCAATAGATGACTTCATTAAAGCATCCTCTATTGCTCTTGATTGTGCATTTGTTCGATACAATATCGCAATATCATTCGGGTCGTATTTTTCACCGACAATTAAATCTTGAATTTTTTCTGTAACATAATAGGCTTCTTCTCTTTCGGTATATCCCTTAGAATAGGTTATTTTTTGTCCTGCTTCATTGTCTGTCCATAATTTCTTCGGGCGACGATTGCTATTGTTTCGGATAACATGGTTAGCCGCATCTAAAATGGATTTCGTCGAACGGTAATTTTGTTCTAATAAAATCACTTTTGCAGCTTGATAATCATTTTCGAAAGAGAGGATATTTTTAATATTAGCCCCACGCCATGCATAGATTGATTGATCTGAATCACCAACAACACATATATTTTGATAACGATTTGCTAACGACTTAACTAACTGATACTGTGCATCGTTCGTATCTTGGTATTCATCCACATGAATGTATTGAAAGCGTCGTTGATAATAATGTAATACTTCCGGCACACGATGAAACAAATGGACTGTTTGCATAATTAAATCATCAAAATCCAAGGCCTGACTTTTTTGCAAAATTTGTTGGTATGCAGTGTATACTTTACTAACGGTTTCTAAATAAATCCCAGAAGCCACTTTTTCAAATTGTGCTGGTGTTTGCAATTTATTCTTCGCATCACTTATCGTGGCAATCAATGCCCGTGGGTGATACTGTTTGGAATCAATATTTAAAGTTTTTAACATATTTTTTATAACGGTTAACTGATCTGACCCATCTAGAATAGAAAAATTTCTATCATAACCAATTCGATCTCCGTCTCTTCGTAAAATACGCACGCACATTGAGTGAAAGGTCGACACCCACATCGTTTTACTTTCATCCCCAATTAGTTGTTTAACACGTTCTTGCATTTCTTTTGCTGCTTTATTCGTAAAGGTAATCGCCAAAATATTATGTGGTGAAACACCTTTTTCATCAATTAAATAAGCAATTCGGTGTGTTAACACACGGGTTTTTCCACTACCCGCCCCTGCCATAATGAGTAATGGACCTTCTGTATGCTTTACTGCCTTTTTCTGTTGCTCATTTAACCCTTGTAATAAATTAGTAGCTTCCATTAAATCCATTCCCCTTTATTTTAAAAAACATTCAACATCTCTTTTTACTGAGACTCTTTTACTGCAGACACTGTTGTTAATGCCTCTGTGAAATCTGTATAAATACTATTACCTACGACAATTATATCTGCATGCTGTGCCATTTCTTTCGCCTCAGATGCCGTCGTAATCCCACCGCCATAAACGAGTGAAGTTCCCTCTAATTCGTTTTTCACCTTTTTAACAAGCCCCGGGTCACCATACGTACCACTATATTCTAAATAAAATATCGGTAATTTAAAAATTTTTTCTGCGATAAAGGCATAGGTTAGCACATCTTCCTCGTCCGGTAATGAGCAATTCGTAAGTTGAAATGCTTTTGATTGTTCATTTAAAATACAATATCCTTCCATAACGATTTCGTCCCAATTAATCATTGATTTATACCGTTTAATCGCTTCATGGTGAATATCCATCAGCCATTTTTTTTCTGTACTATTTAATACCATTGGAATGAAATAATAATCAAACCCCGGGGTGACAGAATTGAGGGTTGAAATTTCTTGTATACACGGAACAGTATATTGCCGAACACGATACAATAAACTTAGGACATTTTCTTCCGTAATTTGGTCAGTTCCACCAATAATGACAGCATCTGTTCCCGATTCACATAGTTGCTGTAAATTTTCATCTGAAATTTCTTTTGCTGGATCTAATTTAAACAGATGTTGCCATCGTTTTATTTCCTGTTTCAATATTATTTCCCCCAGTAGTTTCATCAACACATTAAGTTAATTCTTATGATGTTATTATAGCAAATTATTGATGAAGAAAAGAATGAAATGATAATGGGTGGAAAAATACTTAATAAACGAATGAAAGTGGAAGGATACTAATACCCTAGATACTTATTTTAAGTGAATTCGCAAAAAAAGCGTAAATTAGTATTCCTGAATTTACACTTCTTTCCACCGGAGTGAATAATACCACTCAGTTATTTATTTGTTTCGCAACCTTTCTAACACAATTCCATATCCACCACTTCCAAAATCTAAACATCTTCGTACTCTGGAAATAGTCGCAGTGGATGCACTCGTCTCTTGTTCGATTTCTTGATATTTTTTTCCTTCGTTAAGCATTTTTGCTACGTGAAACCGTTGAGCAAATGATTTCATTTCATTCATCGTTGCTACGTCATCAAACAACTTATAACACTCATCTATCGTTTTCAATGATAGTATTGCTTCAAAAAAATGATCAAGTTCTTCGCCACGTAATTTATCTATTTGCAAAATAAATTCTACCCCTTTCAGAGAATCTCACATTTTTTATTTGAATGAATCATTTCACAATACTTTAAATCCCTTGCTGGTGCAATACACCTTCTCCTCCGCCGAAAATGTCGATAAAAGCGTTTTTCAAATGTGCAAAGGCTATTTGCTCCGATGAAAATGCGGATAATACGGTTTTCAAATGAGCAAAGGCTACTTGCTCCGATGAAAATGCCGATAACGCGTTTTTCAAATGTGCAAAGGCTATCTGCTCTGCTGAAAATGTCAATGAGGCGTTTTTCAAATGTGCGAGCATAACTTGCAAGAATAACTTTTATTCTTCATAACCAATTCTCACCTGCTCTACAACTCCCGGTTCGGGTTTTATTTGTACAAAGCTGATCCACGTCTGACCAGGAACCAACGGGACAACTTCCCCATTTTTCACAGGAATAATCCTACCATCTTGGTTTTCCCACTCAACTTCTTGTACTTTACCCTTTTGCAATAAATAACCGTTACCACCAGAGGCTATATCAATGTGTCTTCGTAACATTTCATCAATTTGCTCATGGTGTGACTCAACAATAAATAAATTATCAATTTGGATTGGTTCGTCAGTTTCCAATTCCCTCGTTTGATCCCCATCCATAAATTGAATGTACTTTTCTGTCGTTTCATCATATTTGAAAGTCATGACAGGGGTGCCCCCATAGTAATCAATCCGGGCAAAATTTGCTGGCTCACCATCCTCCACAGACTCATCCTCATCTAAAAATAACATCGGTTCATATTCAGCCTCAATAGCATATTCTTTTTTCTCAGCCTCATCATAAATCGCACCTGAACCTAATTGTAAATATAAATTATGTGGTGTGACACGAAAATCTTCACGAATAAGCAATGGACCATTCGGTGAATAATAATCCCCTTGAAAATGTTCAATACCCCGGTTATAAATCATATCATTCACAAAATTAGCTGCTCCAGAGTAGACGTATAAAGCATTATAGCTATCGGCTAACGTAAAAAAATATTCACGAGCACTTCTGACAGGCCCAACAGCCTCGGGAAATTGACTATGGAAAATTGCCATGTAACGGGTAATATTTCCTTCTGTTAACATTTCAAAAACAATATCGGCTTTAGAAACACCCGTTTGTGGTCGTGCTTGTATTTGGTTACTTACCATCACAGCAACTGCACGATGGGAAATATCTTCCGTTGTCTTTTTTCCTGTAAATGGATAAATATGATAGTCAACTTCTTCGATTTTTTCAGGTGGATTTAATTCTATTTTTTCTGCATCATCAGCATTTTCTTGTTCCGCTTTTTTAGAGCAACCAACAATACTAATAAAAAGTACTAATAAAAAAACTATCCATGATTTTTTCATCATAACCTCCAAATCACATATTCATCGCATATTAGCTGGTACAATGACATCTTGATTTTTTACATCAACAATCCCTTTCGGGGTTACCCGTACATAGGGCAAATGTGTTGCTGATAAATATAACAAGCAATGAATCGGATCATAAAACTTATACCCCGATTCTATCATAATTTTAGTAATTTCGTCCTTTTCCTCTTGTAATTGATCAATCGTTCCGCCATACATAGCCCCTTTTAATGTTAAGGCTAATTCATATAAAATTTCTCTATGATGAACAACGACTATTCCGCCACCAATTTCTTTTAGTCGTTTAAAAGCAAGGCGCATATCGTCTTTTCTTTTCCCAATTAAAATCATATCACCCGTAGTTGAAAAAGTACTACCTAGGGCACCTAATTGATTGGTAAACCCTTGAATTACTGTATTCACCCGCCACTTACCATTTCTGTCTAACAATACTAGAAATGAATCTTCATTATTAGTTGGTAGGTTTTCGACTGTAATATCGATTTCAACAGCATATGGTTCAATGATGACATCACTTTTCAATTTTAATCCTATTGGAATAGAAAACTGTAAATCATCTAATGTTAAGTCCCATGGGATGGATAATCTGTCAATGCCATAATCTTCCCACTTAATATAATGTTGTTTAATTTTGGACATGCCATCCCTTACAATCCATTCCCCTTTTCCTAAAACAGATAAAGGATGTGGATCATATTTTTCATACAAAATATTAATGTTTGCTATTCTTCCAGGAGCGATGCTACCTAACACTTCGTCAATTCCTAAATATTTCGCCCCATTATACGTGCCCATTCGATAAGCATCAATGGGGTCAACACCTGATTCAATGGCAACACGAATACAGCTATTAATTGTTCCCCTCTCATTTGCTGGTGGAGAACCGTCTGTTGTATAAGTCATTTGATCAAAGGCCTGAATGTTTTGTTCCAATAAAGTCCCTAACAAATGGGGTAAGTCAGGTCTGACAGCAGAGTATCTTAATGAAACATGATACCCTAACTGAAGCCTGCGGATTACTTCCTCCCCCGTTATCGCTTCGTGATCAGCACTTGCGCCAAGTAATTTTAATTTTGTTAATGTGTCTTTTGAGGCTCCCGGGAAATGTCCCTCAACTCGTTTACGAAGACGTTTTGTTTCTTGAATCCAATAGAGAAGCCGATCATCCCCACCTAACAATTGTGGCCAAGCCGATAATTCCCCACCCTGAATGACAAGAGGGTGATTAATCCATGATAAAACATCATCAGTATTAAATTTTTCCTCATCGTCGATTAATTTTGATTGTGAATCATATCTTCCCCACCAAAACATTGAGATCGGCATGTTTTGAAATTCATCCATAACGGAAAACGCTTTCTTTTTATCTAATAAATTTAATAGCCTTAAATTGTCGTTAATCAATGTAGTCGTTCCGTAGGTGGCTGCATAAATGGCAAATGCCTCTGGATTGTAAAGCTGAGAAGGATGTGAATGTACCTCCACATAACCTGGCACTAAATACTGTCCGGTACAATCGATAATATCTGTCCCTTGAGTTAATTTAGGCATTCGGTCACCGACATAGACGATACGATTCTTATAAATCCAAATGTTTGCTTGTAACCATTGTTTTGTATGCACGTTCAAATAAACACCATTCGTAAAAACGATAGATGGTGCCAATTCATCTTCCACAACTGCTACGTGATCACGGAGCAGTTTATTTCTCCAAAATTGACCTTGTTCCAACATTTTTTCTACTCTCCAATTACTACCTATACTTTTCTCTATTTTACCATATAGATTGTCTTTAAATACTATAATATTGCTTTACAGTTTTATTACAATAATGAGTCATATCAATAACACACATAATAGATGACTATCCGTATTGTGACAATAAATTCTAACCAATCATTTCAATACTGATAGCCATTATTTTAAAGCAAAACATTGTTAGTAAAAAATTCTTACGTTACAAATTCTAGGCACAATTGTGAATCGGTCACAAAGCAGTCTGCTACCTTATGTGTTCGCAATATCCTTTCGATAAAAAAAGGCCTCTTCGTGATCAAATACTGTTAAAGTATGATACACTTTTTCCTTGGCTAATTCGATTGTTTTTCCAGTGGCGCCAACGAGTAATACCCGGCCACCATTAGACATCATTTTATCACCTTCAAATTTGACCCCTGCATTAACAATAAACAGTTCATCATTATTTTCTATTTTAGGGAGGGGAATTCCTTTTTCGTAATGTTGTGGATATCCTTTTGATGCAACGACCACTCCAATGCAAGTATCATTTTTCCATGATAATTTTGGGTCTTTTCCATCCATGACATCGATCATTACTTGTTCTAAATTATTTTCTAACAATGGTAAAACGACTTGTGTTTCTGGATCACCAAATCGGGTGTTAAATTCAATCACTTTCGTTCCTTCTTCCGTTTGGATAAGTCCAGCATATAAAATCCCTGTAAAAGGGCGATTTTCTTTCATTAATCCATCTGCTGCCTTTTGCAAAATTTCCTTCGTTGCATAGTTAATGATATCATCTGTAATATCAGGCACGGGTGCAAAAGCCCCCATTCCACCTGTGTTTGGTCCCTGATCACCATCAAATGCCCGCTTATGATCTCTCGCCGGAATCATCGGAAAGACATTTTGTTCATGAACGAAAGCAATAAGTGAAAATTCCCTACCATCGAGGAATTCTTCAATGACGATTTTTTTACCAGCGCCAGAAAAAGCACCCTCAACCATTAAGAGGTCTATTGCCGATAGGGCTTCTTCTTTGGTCGTCGCCACAGTGACCCCTTTTCCTTCAGCTAATCCATCTGCCTTAATGACAATTGGCGCCCCTTGTTTCTCAATATAATTCTTTGCTTCAGTAGGGTCTGTAAATGTCGCATATGATGCCGTTGGAATTTGATAGTTTATCATAAATTCCTTTGCAAATGCTTTACTTCCCTCTAAAATTGCTGCTTCTTTATTAGGCGCAAAAATTCTTAACCCATGTTCAGAAAATTCATTAGCAATACCGGCATTTAAAGGATTTTCTGGACCAACAATCGTCAAATCTATCTGCTTTTCTCTTGCAAACTTTACTAATTCAGTAAAGTTCATTTCGTCGATTGATATGATTGTTGCATCCTTTTTCATCCCATCATTACCCGGGGCAACAAATATTTCTGATACTTGATGACTTTTTTTCAAATGCATGACAATGCTATGTTCACGCCCACCACGGCCAATGACTAGTATTTTCATCATGTTTGCCTCCATTTTTTAATGCTTTAAGGCGGTGAATTTTTCACCCGAACCTATTAATGTTTAAAATGCCTCATATGTGTATATACCATCGCAATACCATATTCATGACAAACATCGATGGAATCCTGATCCCGTTTTGAGCCACCCGGTTGAATAATCGCCGTGATGCCAGCCTTTGCAGCCGCCTCCACTGTATCAGGCATCGGAAAAAAAGCATCGGAAGCTAAGACAGCCCCTTTCGCTTTATCCCCAGCTTGTGCAATTGCAATATTAGCCGCACCAATTCGATTCATTTGACCTGCGCCAATGCCAATTGTCTGGTTATTTTTCGCCAGAACAATCGCATTAGATTTGACATGTTTAACAGCTTTCCAACTAAATAACAAATCAGCCATTTCCTTTTCAGTTGGTTGTTTTTCTGTGACCACTTTTAGCTGATCAACTGTCACTTCCCCATCATCTTCTGTTTGGGCCAATAAACCACCTTTAACAGAGACAAACTTTTTCATCACTTGTTTTTCTTCCATGTTGCCTAGCAGCAATAAGCGGATATTTTCTTTTTGGGTTAATCTATCTATTGCTTCTTTCGTATAACTTGGTGCAATGACTACCTCTAGAAAAATATCATTCATTTGCTTTGCTGTTGCTTCATTTATCTCACGATTCACTGCAATAATGCCGCCAAAAATTGAAATGGGATCAGCATCATATGCTCGTTGAAAGGCCGTTTCTAAATTGTCCCCTAAACCAATGCCACATGGATTCATATGCTTCACAGCAACAACAGTAGGTTCATCGTACTCCAATACGATTTCTAATGCAGCATTTGCGTCTTGAATATTATTATAAGACATCTCTTTTCCATGTAATTGTGTTGCTTTCGTTAAACTAGCACTTTGATCGAGCACATTTTCATAAAATACAGCCTGTTGATGTGGATTTTCCCCATATCGTAATGCCTGTTTTTTCTCATAAGATATTGTTAATTGTTCCGGAAAATCTTCATTCCCGATAAAATAATTTGCAATCATTGCATCATAGCTTGCTGTATGTTGAAATACTTTTGCAGCCAACTTTTGCCGATATGCCTCATTTAATTGATTTTTTCGCAACATATCAACTGTTTTTTCATAATCATTAGGATCAACGATAACTGTCACATCCTGGAAGTTTTTTGCCGCTGCCCGTAACATCGTCGGTCCACCGATATCAATATTTTCAATAATATCCTTTTTTGTCACATTTTCTTTTAAGATCGTTTCTTTAAAAGGGTATAAATTAACAATGACAAAATCGATAAAGCCGATTCCTGAATCAGCTAATGTTTGTACGTGAGTGTCATTATTGCGATCAGCTAAAATTCCACCATGAACATTCGGGTGTAACGTCTTCACCCGTCCATCTAACATTTCTGGGAAATTGGTAATTTCTTCAACTGCCTTCGCTTGAACACCAGCATCAACTAATGTTTTTAACGTACCACCAGTAGAAATAATTTCAATTTTTAACGCTTCTAGTTGTTGCGCAAATTCAACGATTCCGGCTTTATCTGACACACTTATTAAAGCTCTTTTAGTCATTTTGTAAACTCCTATCATTATGAAACAAATTCAGTTATCTTTTCAATTATTATTAGATTCATTTAAAATTTCGTCGATTATTTTCGTATACAGCACATGTTCAACCTGTTGGATTCTAGCTTGTAATGTATCTCGCGTATCAAAAGGGAATACAGTTACTGGTTCTTGTGCAATAATCGGCCCTGTATCAATACCTTCATCAACATAATGTATCGTGACACCAGATACCTTCACACCGGCATCCAACGCTTGGCCAACTGCATCTTTTCCCCGAAATGATGGAAGTAATGAAGGGTGAATGTTAACAATTTTATTTTCAAATTCTTTCAATAATGTCTGCCCAACTACCCGCATATAGCCTGCCAACACGATGAATTCTACTTTTTCTTTCGATAGCTTTTTAACTATTTCCGCTTCATATAATGCCTTTGATGAAAAATCGCTAGGATTACAAACTAACGTTTCCACACCATAACTAGCAGCCTTCCCTATGACATCGGCTTTCGGGCGATCACAAACGACCATCACGACATCAAAACTTCTATCCTGATTAGTCATGATGGCATCAAAATTTGTCCCTGTACCAGATGCAAAAATCGCGACTCTCGTTCGATGTTCAATTCCCATTAAAATGTACCCCTTCCCTTTCACTTACTTCCCCGATAATCGTTGCTTCTTCTCCAACATATTCTAAAATAGTAAGCACCTCTTCTGCATCCTCTTTATCGACAATGAGTGCCATCCCAATTCCCATATTAAACACACCATACATTTCCGCTTCAGCTATTTTACCTTGTTCTTGAATAAGTGCAATTACCGGAGGTATTGTCCAAGATCCTCTCACAATTTCCGCACCTAATCCACTTGGCATGACCCGGGGGAAATTTTCATAAAATCCTCCACCAGTAATATGGGTTATGCCTTTAATCATGACCTTTTGTAAAACGGCCTGAACCGCTTTTGCATAAATTTTTGTCGGCTCTAACAATAGTTCCCCTAATGGACGATCCATTCCGTCATATGTTTTTGACAAATTTAAATCTTCTATCACTTTTCTAATTAGTGAATATCCATTAGAGTGAAAACCACTTGATGCTATACCAATAATGACATCTCCGGATGAAATCGATTCACCGGTAATTAATTTTGATTTTTCGGCAATACCAACGGCAAATCCAGCTAAATCATATTCATCTTTTGCATACATGCCAGGCATTTCTGCCGTTTCCCCACCAATTAATGCTGCTCCGGCTTGCACACATCCTTCACTTACCCCTGAAACGATTTGTTCAATCACTGCTGGATCATTTTCGCCACATCCGATATAGTCAAGAAAAAACAGTGGTTCCGCTCCTTGAGCGACAATATCATTGACACACATCGCAACTAAATCAATCCCAACGGTATCATGTTGATTCATGTCAAAGCCAAGCATTAGCTTTGTACCAACCCCATCTGTTCCGGAAACGAGCACAGGTTGTTCATACTGACTAGCTGACAAATCAAATAAACCAGCGAAAGATCCTAGACCACCAAGTACTTCAGAACGGGTCGTTCTTTCTACATGTTTTTTCATCCGTTTTACTGATTCATATCCTTTTTCAACATCTACTCCCGCTTTTTTATAGACATTTGCCATCTGTTTCACCCTAAACTAATTTTATTCTTAATCATGATTATACCAGTGATTCGATTAATATTTTCTGAAAAACTCTTTACGATCATCTTTTTCCAACACAGGATAATTACCCGTCATACACGCATTACAAAGCCCTTGATTGGTAGTCTTTTCTTTAATAATGGCTCTTTCCATACCCTCAGCAGATAGAAATGCGATACTATCAGCACCGAGCATTTCTACCATTTCCTCATTTGTATGATTGGCAGCAATTAATTCCTTTTTTGTTAACATGTCAATGCCGTATAAACAAGGATTTTCTATTCTTGGCGAGGAGATGCGCACATGGATTTCTTTTGCTCCTGCCTCTTTTAACAAACGAATAATCCGGGTAACGGTTGTTCCTCGAACGATGGAATCATCGATAATGACAATCTTTTTCCCTTCCACCACTCCTCTAACAGGAGACAGTTTCATTTTAACCCCTTGTTCCCGTAACTCTTGTGAAGGCTGAATAAACGTCCTTCCAATGTAACGATTTTTTATAATACCCATTTCATACGGTAAGCCACACTTTTCCGCATAACCAATGGCAGCCGAAATACTTGAATCTGGAACACCTGTCACCACATCAGCATCATACACTGGATGCTCCTTTGCTAGTTCTATTCCCATCCGTTTTCTAGCAGTATGAACATTCACATGATTTAAATCGCTGTCTGGTCGCGAAAAATAAACATATTCCATTGCACATAAACTTCTCGGTTCACGTAATAAAAATCTCGTTTTCTTTAATCCTTGTTTGCTAATTGTTATTAGTTCACCGGGCATTACCTCTTGTTCAAATGTGGCCCCAATAATATCAAATGCACACGTTTCTGATGCCACGACATAAGCATCACCTAATTTACCAATTGAAAGCGGACGAAAACCCCTTGGGTCTAAAGCAACATACATTTTATCTTCCGTTAATATGACGTAAGCATAAGCACCAATTAACTGTTTCAGGCCGTCGATGATACCTTCTTCTGTTGTCGTTGCCCCGTTTTGTTTCATCAGATGAGCAAGTACCTCAGTATCTGAAGTCGTTTGAAAAATACTTCCCGATTCTTCTAACGACTCCCTGATTTTTTTAGCATTCATAATTTTCCCGTTGTGTGCAATCGCTGTGCCTCCTTTTAACGACCGAAACACGAGTGGTTGCACATTATCAAAATTGCCATCATCTTGTGTCGCATTTCTTACATGCCCTATGGCAGCAAATCCATTTAAGCGGTTAAAGTCAACCCGTTTAAATACATCATTCACAAGGCCAATATCTTTATGAAGTTTCAATTGTTTCCCATCACTGACGACAATTCCAGCCCCATCTTGTCCCCGATGTTGCATGGAGTGTAAGCCATAATACGTTATTTCTGCTGCCTGCGGATGACCCCATATACCAAACATTATATGTTTAACCCCTTACTCAAATTTTTGACGTGAAAAATTGTATTGTCAGTAGCCTTTCACTCATTCATTAAATTTGGAATGGCTGTTTTCCAAGTTTCTCGTAATTGATCTATTTGTTCTTGAATCACCGTTTCACCTTGGTCCATTTGGATGAATAATTGTCCATCTCCTGTCACAAGGCCAATTTTATGAGCATCTGTCATTGATGCTTCAAATTCCTCCACTTTTTCAGGGGAAACAGAGACGATAAAACGTGATTGGCTTTCACTGAATAGGGCTGTCGTTGCATTACCTGTCAAAATGATTCGAGCCCCTATTCCATCATGGGCACGCATTAATTTCTCTGCCAAAGCAACAGCCACTCCGCCTTCAGCCACATCTTCTGCTGAAGTAATCAAGCCAGACTGAATCGCACGTAAAAGTTCACTTTGACGATTTTTTTCAACGGATAAATCAATGGCTGGTGCTTTCCCTTCATATTTTCCATCATTGATAATATTTTGTAGCTCACTCCCGGCAAAAGCAGCTTGTGTTTCCCCAACTAAATAAATAACATCACCTTCATGTTGAAAATGGTTTTGTGTTACATCCTCTTTTGATGCAAAAAGTCCAACCATGCCTATGATTGGCGTTGGGAAAATGGGTTCTCCATAAGACTGATTGTACATCGAAACATTGCCACTAATGACCGGTATTTCAAACACTTCACAAGCTTCACTAATTCCGTGAATGCTTTGTTCCATTTGCCAATAAACTTCCGGATTCGTTGGATTCCCATAATTAAGCCCATCCGTTAATCCAATCGGTTCCGCTCCAGACACAATTAAATTTCTTGCCGCTTCTGCAACTGCAATTTTTCCACCTGTTTTTGGATCTAAATATAAATACCTTGAATTACAATCCGTCGTTATTGCTATAGCTTTATCATGGCCATCGATATTGACTACTGCTGCTCCCGCACCAGGTCCAACAATGGTGTTTCCATGTACATTTGCATTAAACTGTTCAAAGACCCATGCTTTATTAGCTATTGTTGGTTGGGACAATAAACGATGGAGCATCTTCCCGTAATCATCTACTTTCGGTATCACTTGCTCCATTTGTTGGAATTTATCAAATGAGACCATTTCTCTGGAAGGCAAATGATAAACTGGTGCTTCTTTATCTAATAGATCAACCGGAACATCAGCCCATACCTTACCATCATGCTTAATACGAAATACTTTTTCCTCTACTACTTCACCAACAGTGACGGCATCAACATCATGTTTTTTAAATAATGAAATAATCTCATCTTCCGTTCCCTTTTTAACGACAAGTAACATCCGTTCTTGTGTTTCTGATAACATCATTTCATAAGCAGTCATTTTATCACCTCTTTGGGGAACAAAATCCAATTCGAGGACCATCCCCTTTCCAGCCTTTGATGCCATTTCACTTCCAGAGGACGTTAAACCTGCAGCCCCCATATCTTGCATACCGACTAGGCCATCATGATGAATGACTTCTAAACAAGCTTCAATAAGTCGTTTTTCTAAATAAGGATTACCCGCCGCCGGACTCGCATCTTCCGATTGTTCTTCCGCTGAGGAGTGGGTCGCACCATGAATCCCATCACGACCTGTTGGAGCTCCGGCATAAATAACAGAATTCCCAACACCGTCAGCAATTCCCTTTTGAATGTCATCATGGTTTAATAAGCCGACAACCATCGCATTGACAAGTGGACTATCTTCATAACATTCATCAAACTGAACTTCACCACCAACTGTTGGTACACCGACATTATTTCCATAATGTGCAATTCCACGGACGACATCTTTAAATAAAAATTTTGTCCGTTCATTTGTCAAGGAACCAAAACGCAACGAATTCATCGCCGCAATTGGACGGGCTCCCATTGAAAAAACATCGCGTAAAATACCGCCAACTCCTGTAGCTGCCCCTTCAAACGGATTTATTTTTGAAGGACTATTATGGCTTTCCATTTTAAAAACGACTGCTTGGTTATCACCGATATCAACGACTCCTGCCCCTTCACCTGGCCCAACTAGAACACGAGGAGATTTTGTTGGAAACCGCCCGAGAAGTGGCTTTGATGTTTTATAACTACAATGTTCAGACCACATAACAGAAAAAATCCCTGTCTCAGTATAATTCGGATAACGTCCGAGTAACTCCTTAATCCTGTCGTATTCTTCTTCAGTTAACCCCATCGTTTCGTAAATTTTATCGCGTTCAATTTGCTCTGGTTCCATATTAGATACCATCAAAGCCAGCTCCTTTTTATAATCCTAACCGATCAAAAATAAAATCAACATTTTTCAAATGATAAGAATGGTTAAAACAATCAACTAATTCCTCTTTTGTCAAAAGACTCGTTACGACAGCATTTTTTGCAAGTAACGTCTTAAAAGGTGTTTCAGTTTCCCATGCTTCCATTGCCAAAGGTTGGACAATACCATATGCTTCTTCACGCGACAAACCTTTTTCTATTAATGTTAATAACACACGTTGGGAAAAAATAACCCCGTATGTTTTTCCGATATTTCGTTCCATATTTTCAGGGAACACGGTTAAATTTTTCACAACATTAGCAAATCGTTGTAACATATAATGAACGGCAATCGTAGCATCTGGGAAAATAATTCTCTCTGCTGATGAATGAGAGATATCCCGTTCATGCCATAATGCGACATTTTCATAAGCCGTCACCATATATCCTCTTACCACACGAGCCATGCCACTCATATTCTCTGATGCAATTGGATTACGTTTATGAGGCATTGCTGATGATCCAGTTTGACCTTTACGGAAAAATTCTTCTACTTCCCTTGTTTCTGTTTTTTGTAAATGACGAATTTCGGTTGCCATTTTCTCAATAGAAGTTGCGATTAAAGCTAATACGGAAATATATGCTGCATGACGATCACGTTGCAACGTTTGTGTAGATAAATTGGCTGCTGTTAATCCAAGTCGTTCGCAAACAAATTTCTCCACGAATGGATCGATATTTGCATAAGTTCCGACAGCCCCTGATAATTTACCAAATTCAACGGTGGATGCCGCATGTTCAAAACGCTCTAAATTCCGAGTCATTTCTTCATACCATAAAGCCAATTTAAGTCCAAATGTGGTTGGTTCTGCATGTACCCCATGGGTTCTTCCCATCATGACAGTATGGCGATGTTCCTTCGCTCTATCTTTTAAAATCTTGATAAATCGTGTTAATTCCTGACGAATGACATCATTGGCTTGTTTTAAAAGAAAGGACAATGCCGTATCGACAACATCAGTTGAAGTTAACCCATAATGAATCCATTTCCTTTCTTCCCCAAGTGATTCCGACACAGCTCGCGTAAATGCGACAACATCATGCCTCGTCTCTCGTTCGATTTCATGGATTTTTTCAACAGAAAAAGTTGCCTCTTGACGGATTTTTTCCACATCTTCTTTCGGAATGACACCAAGCTCACTCCATGCTTCACATGCTAAAATTTCTACTTCTAGCCATGCATTGTATTTATTACCTTCCGTCCAAATTGCACCCATTTCAGGCCGTGTATAACGATCAATCATTAAATTGCCTCCTAATGACAACTATATCTCTTCATTTCCTTTATACAGATTAGCGTATTTTTCCGCTATTAATGCTGACTCACCTACAAATGTGATATGCCCCATTTTTCGCTTTTCTTTTGCCTCGGCCTTACCATAAAAATGTACAAATCCAGCTTGTCCAGTCGATAATTCATCTAATGCTTTTTCCATGTCCTCACCAAGGACATTAACCATCCGGGCGAACTGTAACTGTTGAATGTCAATAAGTGGTAAGCCACAAATGGCCCGAATATGTTGATGAAATTGTGACACATTACACGCTTCTATCGTATAATGCCCTGAATTATGAGGTCTAGGTGCCATTTCATTAATGAAAATTTCCCCATCCTTTACAAACATTTCAATCGCAAACGTTCCGACAACATTAATCGTTTCCGCCAATAATTTGGCAGCATTTTTTGCTAAATTCTCCGTTTTATCAGTAATTCTTGCGGGTGCAATTGTTTCGTATAGGATATGATCTTTATGAATATTTTCAGCGATGGGAAAATAGGTAATGACACCATCAATGGAGCGAGAAAAAATAACCGAAATTTCCTTATCAAAAGCAATCCATTGTTCAATAATGAATGGCCCCGATTGATTGGCAAATTCACTTGCTTCCTCAAAGTCAGATGCTGAATTAATTTTCAATTGGCCTTTGCCATCATAGCCACCTTGACACGTTTTAATAACAGCAGGTAATGGTGTCGAGTCGAGTGCCCTTTTACATTCTTCACTAGAATTCACAATCGCAAAAGGAGCAACAGGGAGGTCGGCTTCTTTCATTACCTTTTTTTCCCGTTCACGGTGCTGTGTTATTTCTAAAGCATCAGCACCTTGTGGCAGTTTTCCCTTCTCCTCAATATATCTTGCTGCAGTTAAATCGACATTCTCAAATTCATATGTAATCACATCACTTAACGCGGTAAGATGTTTAATCGCATCCAAATCATCATATGCCGCAACGATATGTTCATCAGCAATTTGTGCTGTTGGACAATGTGGTGTTGGATCGAGTACAGCAACTTTATAGCCCATATATCTCGCTTCAATTGCCATCATTCTTCCTAATTGACCACCACCGATAATTCCAATGGTGCTTGGAGGTAATATCGTTTTGTTTGTCTTATTTATTGGCAAGGTCGTCCCTCATTTCATTAACATTATTGCGCATCTTTTTACGATAATTGTCTAATTTAATTTGTAAATCCGTATTGTCAAGACTTAAAATTTCCGCTGAAAAAATGGCAGCATTAATTGCTCCAGCCTTCCCAATAGCCATCGTTGCTGTTGGAACCCCACCAGGCATTTGTACAATAGATAATAAGGAGTCCATGCCTCCCAGTGCCTTAGTTTGAATAGGGACACCGATGACAGGTAATGTTGTTAATGATGCAACCATTCCCGGTAAATGTGCTGCCCCTCCGGCTCCAGCAATAATAATTTTAAACCCTTTATCCTTTGCTGTTTTTGCATAGTTAACCATATCTTCAGGAGTTCGGTGTGCCGACATCACGTCTTTTTCATAGGTTATCCCTAACTCGTCCAACATATCACAAGTATGTTGCAACGTTTCCCAATCTGAAATGCTTCCCATAATAATTCCAATTTTACTCATTTGAATAGTCCCTTTCTAGTTTCTCTTTCACACGACTTTTATCTTAAAAATGATAAAAGTCTACCATCCCCCGTACAAAATACTACGAGAAATAGATAGACAATTTAACTTCGTATGCCTTATGCTGCTTATGCATGATAATCCCTTCACTCTCCCAAATCGAGTAGCATTGTCTCATCTTCAATCTTTTACAAGTACGAAATTGGGAACTTAGTTGGAAAACTCCAAAAAATAATTATCACTTAAAAAAGATTTAAAATCAATCATTTTACATCATAATTATAACAAAATATTGGAAAGTTCGCCAACTTAACTTTTTACTGCAAATTTATAATTTTGTCTCAATATTTTTACTATGTGATAGTGGTTTTGTGAAATGTGAATCAGGAATTTGATCATCAATCACTTCTTCGACCACTTCGTCATTTTCCATAATTTTTTCCGTTGGAACAATATCTTTTAAAACGACCTCTTTATCATTTTTCATTCCCCGACGTCTTACCTGCTTTACCCAAAAGCCGCCCTGAATATGCTTAGGTTCATAGGAGACAATAAATGCTCTAGGATCCATTTCTGTAATCAGCTTATACAAATTTACCTCTTGTTTACGTGGAGTTAAAATTTGCATCGTCACCCTGTCACCACCCATACCAGAGGAGGTCCAACTCGTTACCCCGTAGCCATTTTCGCGTAACTTTTCTGAAAAGTTCAATGTAGGATCAGTTGAAATAACATGGACTGTAATATACCCTAGGGCAAGTCGTTCTTCAATTTCAGACCCGATGACAATCCCTAAGGCAAATCCAACTGCATAAGCTATGATGTTTTGAATGCCATTTAAATTATCAAGAACAATACTAAGTCCTAAAATATAAATAACGACTTCGAACATACTAACAAGTGCCGCTAAATAGCGACGCCCCTTTAAAGTTAAAATCATCCTAATCGTCGAAAATGAAACATATATGATATTAATGACGAGAATAATGATGACTATCATATAAGCATTCGTTAACAAGTTATCCCTCCTCTAAAAAATTTAAATAGATATGTTGCATGTGAGTTTTCACTCCTGCTCCTTATTTGGACCATACACACGCTTGCCAATATCCGAATGAATACCTCGTAATCGGCGTTTCATTGTCCGTTGCCAATTTTCAGCTAGTGCATCACAAGCTAGTAAGGATTTAGCCAATTCCAAATCTTCTTTCTTTTCATGCATTACTTCATTACATTTGGCTATTGTCCATTGTGGATAGGGTCGGTCAAGCAAATTCATTGCACTCCCACCTTCGATATATCCTTCTTCTAGCACTCGAAAATACCAACCTGTTTTTCCGGATTTCTGAATTCTTAAAGCAAAATCCATCACTTGAAATCGACGGGCCGGCTTCCAACAAGGTTGTCTTGGCTGTGAAACTTCTATCTTTGCTTCACCTAATTGATATATATCACCCAAACAGGTAGAATATTCATCAGTTTCATCTAAAACTAAATTTTCCCCGAATCCACCAGCATCAATGTGTAATGTTAATTCCTGACGCCAAAATTCATAATGTTTTTCAGGATAAGCAAAAAGGGCTTTTTCGGGACCACCGTGAGCCCGTTTATCCGCAACTTCATCCCCGACCAATCCTGTTTTCGTTAACCATAATTTCTCATTATTGGGTTCTTTAAAAATACCACTTTCCCACTCACGTTCCATTGGAGCTTTTGCACCCTTTTGCCCCATCTTTTTCACTTTACCTTTTCTAAGTTGTTTTACAAATGGTGAAGTCATGATCATCCTACCTTTTCATTACTTTTTCATCCAACTATATTTTACTTGATTTTTCTTTTAATTTATACAAAAGTCTTTCCAAAACCTTAAATACTGTGGCATTTGTTTAAATGTCAACACTTCGTTCATTTTTATAAATGTCAAAATAGGCATGTACACTTTTGACTATATAATAATGTACAAAAATTTACGGTAATCGAAACACCTTCCGAGTGCCCTTCTACATGAAAATTCCAGCGAGAAGGGCATTCAAACACCTCCCGAGTGCCCTTCTACATGAAAATCCTAGCGAGAAGGGCATTCAAACACCTTCTGAGTGCCCTTCTACATGAAAATTCCAGCAAGAAGGGTATTTACAACCTTAGTAAGGAAATCCCCAACACAATCAACCATTATTCCCCAACCATTAACTTTAACAGCTTCAAATATAAAATTGACTAGTTAAAGTCCAGTTCAACCAAGGACCTAAACTAGCCAAATCGATTTTTATTTCATAAATTAAAATTCTAACTCACCCAAAATAAAAAAATCTATACTTCCCCAAGACCTTTTACAATTGGTTCACAACACCTTTTATATTTCTTTCCACTGCCACAAACACATCGTTCATTTCTACCCGGGAACTGATTTCCTTGCGATTGATAATCACGGAGCAATTTCATTTTAATCTTTCGCGCAAGTTTTTCCATTCGATCATGGGCATAGTTATAAATCTGTTGATAACTTTGACAAAAGTATTCCACGGTTCCTTCATGACCCATTCGATTTCGGGGGCATCCCCCGTGACATAGATGTAAAAATTCACACGACCTACATTGCTCTGGCAAGGACGGCTTCATCTTCTGAAATAATGCCATCTTTTCATTATTTAATAAACTTTCTAATGAATCTTCCTTTATATTTCCTAAACGATAGTCTTCATGAATAAAAAAGTCACATGGATAGGCATCCCCATTTTGTTCGAAAATAATCGTCTTAGGACAAGTTTCATGGTGTATACATATTTCCGCTTGATGCCCTAAATAAACAGCTAACATATTATCAAAAAAACGAATGGATAATTGTGGTTCCCCATCATGATACCAAATATCAAATGCATCACATAAAAAATCCCCATATTGTTTCGGGGAAATGACATAGTTACCTTGTTCGTATATATTTTGTGATTGAAAATCCATACAAGGGATAAATTGTATATGAGAAAAACCCCCATCTTCGTAAAACTTTAATAGTTCAGTCGCTTTAGTAATGTTGTTTTCATGTAACACTGTTAAAATATTAAAGTCAACTTTGGCTTCCCTTAAATACCCTATCCCATTCATAATAGCCTTATAACTACCTTTTCCTGAACCTGTTACTCGTCTCGCATCATTGATATATTCTGGTCCATCCAAACTTACTCCAACTAGGAAATTATATCTTTTGAAAAATAACGCCCATTCCTTTTTAATTAATGTACCATTCGTTTGGATGACATTGCTAATCGCCGTATTTCTAGGGGCATATTTCGCTTGTAGTGATACAACCTTTTTAAAAAAATCCAAACCAGCTAATAACGGTTCACCACCTTGCCATGCAAAAGGAACAACCCCCCTTTTAATTTCAAAATATTCTTTCATGAATTTTTCTAGTGTTTCATCATCAATTCCCTCCACTCTTCCAGGTCTACCATGACACCGACTATAATAACAATAATCACAAGCCAAATTACATGCTTCAGATACAGTTTTCCACATAACCCCAGACATATTCTGATGTACGATTGTGTTCAATTGCCCCACCCCCTATGGATTATAAGTATTGTATACCACTTTCATGAAGGGGGCTGTGATACAATTCACTAGTGATCTATTGGCACCTATGAATTTTCTTATTAACTTAAAAAAGCTAATGTAGACTTAACTACACTAGCTTTTGATGAAAAATTTGTATGCTCATACTTTATGATAAGAAAATAAAGTATAGAAGGAAAATGACAAACATCCCATACATGACTGGGTGAATTTCCTTCGCACGGCCTTTCATGATCATTGTAATTGGATAAAAGATAAAGCCAATTGCGATGCCCGTAGCAATACTATACGTTAACGGCATCGTTATGATAACTAAAAATGCTGGTACTGCCACTTCAAATTTATCCCATGCAATATTTTTCAACGCGGTTGACATTAATACACCGACGATAATAAGTGCCGGCGCCGTCACTTCTACAGTGATTACTTGTAATAATGGGGAGAAAAATAATGCTAATAAGAAAAATCCTGCTGTTACAATGGAGGCAAATCCTGTACGGCCACCGACTCCTACACCTGAAGTTGACTCAACATAAGAAGTAGTCGTTGATGTACCAAAAATAGATCCAGCTACCGTTGCAGCAGAGTCTGCAAATAATGCTCTACCAGCACGGGGAAGTTTATTATCTTTCATTAATCCAGCTTGAGTAGCTACCGCAACAAGCGTTCCGGCTGTGTCAAAAAAGTCAACGAATAAAAAAGTTAAAATGACGACGAGCATTTGCATCGTAAAAATATCACCAAAATTTAAAAATGCTTGCCCAAAAGTTGGAGCAACACTTGGTGCCGCACTAATAACATCATTAATATTAGTAATCATCGGGATTAAACCAAATATGATACCTACAACGGAGGTAATGATCATCCCATAAAAAATACCACCACGAATATTTAAACTTAATAAAATAACAGAAATAATAATTCCGAAAATAGCTAGCAAAACAAATGGTGAGGTGATATCCCCTAGACCAACTAATGTTGCCTCATTCGCAACGATGATACCGGCGTTTTGAAAACCGATAAAGGCGATAAATAAGCCAATACCTGCCCCTACTGCCATTTTTAAATTGGAAGGAATATAATTAATAATTTTTTCCCTTAGGCCTGAGATTGTTAAAACCATAAAAATAAGTCCTGATACTAAAACTCCGGATAAAGCCGTCTCCCATGGGATCTCATATTGAATAACAACCGTATAAGCAAAAAAGGCATTCAATCCCATACCTGGAGCAAGTGCAATTGGGTATCTCGCAATAATCCCCATAAACAATGTACCAACTGCTGCTGCAATCGCTGTTGCTGTAAAGACAGCACCTTGATCCATTCCAGCATCACCCAGCACATTTGGGTTGACGAATAAAATATAAGCCATTGCCAAGAATGTCGTTAATCCTGCCATAAACTCTGTACGATAGTTTGTCCCTAATTCCTCAAAGCGAAAATATTTCTTCAATGAAGAAGCCTCCTTAAATTTTTCGGTCGCTTTACCGCTAATTTGAATGGAGAGTATCCAAATAAAAAAGCACCCTTATATGTAAGAGTGCTACTGAATTCATGTAAGATTTCAACATAAGTTTTTCGAATAAAATCAGGTTAAAATATTTTAAACGAATCATAAGTTGAACACCGAGAACAGTAAGAAAAATTAGTATCATCATCTCGGATGAAAATGACGAATCATTTATCGACATTTTATCTTCCACGTAGTTAGACTATTTACGGTAGTCCAGTAGAAACTCTGAGCCATATTCTTCAGATTATACGGGAAAAGCTTTACCAAATTTGATATGTTAATCATACAAATTTTATTTAAAATAGTCAATAAATCACGTTGGAAACAATTAAATCCGAATATTTAGGTAGAAAGTATCATTGGTCAGTTGACAACTAAAAAAACTTTTACCAAAAACAACGTTTAGTCCAAAAGCCGATTATTTTCATCTGTAGCCATTATTCTCGATGCCGTTTCTTGTTGTTTTTTCCCTGTTCCATGACAAACACTACATCTATATTGCCACCCTTCGTCATCAGACTGCATTCCTGTACCATGACATGCTAAGCAATCATCTTCTCTCATGTTTTAAACACTTCCCTTACGCATTTTTACTTGATTAATTAAACCACCAAGCAGCATCATTTCCTTTTGTCTCTCAGACAAAGCATGCTCAACTTCAATTTTCTTATTTTTTCCTTTTATTTTGATACAAAATGGTTCTGATTTTTTTATATGTGTATGAAGATTATCTAACTGTATAACATCTCCTGATTCCAAAGAATCATAATCTGATATGTTTTTAAATGTTAACGGAACAACACCAAAGTTAACTAGGTTTTGCCAATGGATTCGGGCAAAATCTTTCACAATGGCTACTTTTAAACCTAAATATCTTGGTGCTAATGCTGCATGTTCACGACTTGAGCCTTGTCCATAATTGTGACCACCGACAATGGCATGTCCCCCATCATCAACGATTGCCTTACTTCGTTGATAATAGGTAGAATCAACAATTTCAAAGCAAAACTTACTTATCTCCGGTAAATTACTACGATATGGCAATACACGAGTTCCACCTGCCAGGATTTCATCGGTTGATATGTTGTCACCCATTTTTAATAACACAGGTACTTCTAACGTGTCAGGTAGTGGGGCCATATCCGGGATAGAGACAATATTCGGTCCTTTTTCCAATTCTATCTCCTTCGCTTCGGCTTCTGGCAACGGTCCTTCGAGCTCATTTTTGTCGATTGATTTTTCTTTTGGTTCCTTTATTTTCGAAAAATATTCACCTAATGTTCGCGGGTCCGTTATCACCCCTTTAAGGGCGGAGGCTGCTGCTGTTTCTGGACTACATAAAAACACACTATCTTCTATCGTTCCAGACCTACCTGGGAAATTTCGTGGCGTTGTACGTAAACTGTTTCTCCCTGTAGCAGGGGCTTGCCCCATTCCAATACATCCATTACACCCTGCCTGATGTAACCTTGCACCAGCAGATATTAAACTTGCGACATGGCTTGCATTGACAAGATTAGTTAAAATTTGCCTAGAAGTTGGATTAATATCTAAAGAAACCCCTTCAGCAATCTTTTTCCCTTCAACTATTTGTGCAACAACAGCAATATCACGATATCCTGGGTTTCCTGATGACCCCACATACGACTGGTATATTGGTTCCCCAGCTACTTCAGTTACGGGAACAACATTGCCTGGGCTAGATGGTTTGGCAATTAAAGGTTCTATCATTGATAAATCCAACTCTTCATCAATATCATAAGTTGCTCCCTTATCCGCCTTTAGTTCTATCCAATCATCTTCTCTATCTTGTTCTTTTAAAAAACGTTTTATTTCATTATCTGATGGGAATACTGTTCCTGTTGCACCTAACTCTGCCCCCATATTGGCAATGACATGTCGATCCATCGCTGTTAAATTATCTAACCCAGGACCATAATACTCGATTACTTTCCCAACAGCACCTTTAACATCATGACGTCTAAGTAATTCCAAAATGACATCTTTTGCGCTCACCCAATCTGGCATTTTTCCAGTGACATAAATCCCCCATACTTGAGGCATCTTCACATAAAAAGGTTCTCCACTGATTGCCATCGCCACATCAATTCCACCAGCCCCCATCGCTAACATCCCCATACAACCATTAGCACACGTATGACTATCAGATCCAATCATTGTTTTACCCGGGATAGCTAATCGTTCCATATGAACAGGATGACTTACCCCATTACCTGGGGGGCTATAATGTAAACCGAATCTCCTTGAAGCACTTCGCAAAAATATATGGTCATCAGGGTTTTTACTATCTACTTGAATAATATTGTGATCGACATATTGGGCGGAAACTTCTGTTTTTCGATAATCAAGCTCCATTGCCTCCAGTTCAAGCATGACCATAGTCCCTGTCGCATCCTGAGTTAATGTTTGGTCAATTTTTAAGCCTATTTCCGTACCAACTATCATCTCACCAGAAACTAAATGATTTTTAATTAACTTTTCTGTCACATTTAATGCCATTTATTTACCTCCCAAAACAATCTGTTCCTTGTTTATCTTTTCCTAACACCATTAAATTCATTCACTATTCATCAACCTTCACACGTACAAAATCAATATTTAATTAATGGGAATCTGTTATTAGCAAACTTAAATAAACCCCTTAGCACAGTTACGCGAAGACGACTAAACACCTATAATTCTTAATAGGATTGATCAGCCGCAAATTAGGGCTACGACAAGAAATAATGTGCTGGCTGATCAATACTAACGAAATTAACTACTAATAAAACGCTTATGTAGTACTTGTATGATAATGCCCTTTGTTTTATTCCTTCCGCTATCTATCATGTAAACAACTCACCCGTATTGTATTGTTTATCTTCCCCATTTGCTTGGTGTTTCTTGATACTTCCCTTAATTCATCATTAGGAATATATCTAAATGAATTACAAGATTACATGGCTATATTTAGAGATAGTGAAAGTTAGATGATAATCAAATCTAGACATCTTTTTGATAGGTTATAAAGAATCAAATTTTTTTCGAATAACAGCCACACTTATTAGAATGAGTGGGATAAATACAGCAACAGTTAATACATAAAATGGCCAATAATTAGCGATAACGTTGTTAATGTAACTTATATTTGGTGCAACAAGCGCAGCAGAGGCAAAAATAATCATACCGATGGGTAAAGTCAATATTCGATATCCATCTAATTTAAACAAATGAACGAATCCAATATGAAGGCCATACGTGTAAAGGGTCACTTTTAAGTAAACAGTTAAAACCCATATAATAGCAATAATACCTTCAATTCGTTGAATAATATTACCCACATTAATCACTTTTGCCAAAGTAAATGTTGGATAAATATTTTTAGCCGTTACTGTTTCACCTAATACTAAAATACATAACAAAATGACTAAAAACAGAATAATTCCGCCAATTAAAGTACCAATAAAAAAGCCTCTTTTAATTTTTTCTTGTTGATTAATGTTCGGAAGAATCATCAAAAAAACTACGAGTTCCATAAATGGGAAAGCTGTAGCCACTATCGTTCCTTTTAACAATGGTTTTACACCATTTTCCATCATTGGCTTTATCCAATCAACATGCACGTGGGGTAAAACAAGTGTAAGTAGGACAACTAATGTAACGATAACAATTGGGAAAAGAAACTCACTGGTACGTGCGATTGTTTCAAGTCCGCTACGTACACCGATAATAATAATAAAAATAAATAAAAAACTGATAACTTGTATCGGTGTTTGCGTTAAAATTTTCGATGTAATAAAATCGCCTAATTCTCTTACATATAATGATATAGATAAAAATAAATAACTTAAAAAGAAAACAGAGTTGATTGATCCAAGCCATTTTCCAAGTATTTTAAAATTGTATTGTATGATCGTTAATTTTGGGTAAAAACTGCCAACAGCAATAAATAAATACACGATAAGTAATCCGATAGCCAAAGCTAAAATCATCGATAGCCAAGCATCTTGACCTGCATCATTAGTTACAGTAGTTGGTAAAATCAAAATAGCATCACCAATCGTAATAAGTGTGACTAATACTACAAATTGATGAATACTGATTAGTTCTTTTTTAGCCATTTTATAACACTTCCCCTTAGCTAAACCATCTAAATACACTATCACTTATTGGCTTATAAACGATAATGAGCCAATCGAGTAGGTTTGGAAATTTTATATGCAGGAAATGTATTATATTTAATCCGATCCCAATCAGTAATAATAATAGAAATAAATACATTTCCTTTTTTAACATTCTTTCCTTTAACAGGGGATATTCTATCAATATAATGGCTAGACCAACAGATATAATGCTTATCACTTTCAACATATTATTGTTGCCCCTTTACACCCTCATTTAATGGGTTTCCAATAGTTCCAAGTTGTTTGATATTTACATTAACAGCAACCTCAACATTTAAATTTGCAAATTTTTCTTCCCAATCGTCTTTATTTTTTTTCCATACTTTCGGATGTGAACGATAAATTGTTTCGCCAAAACCAAATATATCAGTCTGATATTCATCTTGTACTTTATGAATCGTTCCTTCTATTATTTGGGTTATTCTATTTTCAATTTTTCTTTCCAACTTTTTTATTTCAGAAGGTTTAGTTAAATCAATTGAGCAGTCAGTCTCACCTATATTTGCTTCAGCCCGTATATCCAGTTCAATTTCAGGTTCACCACTTTTTGTCATCTTTGCCAATTGTTTTGCCTTTGAACGAAGGATTTCAATTGACATTCCTTCGCCACTGGGACAGTCAATATGCCCCACTGTATTATGGATCTTATTTGTAATATAATTATATCCCTTTCCCTCTTCCTCGTTTAACCAGCCAACTAATTTATATTGTTGAAATATCCCTAAACCTACATAAAGAAAACCCGCGGGTGAATCACTCGTTTCCGTATTTGCCATTGTTTTTCCTTCCGCTAAATCACCTTGAACTTTCACACCAGATAATACAGGGTTTTTACCTGGGGTTGTGAGCATTCCCAACAGTTCCCTTAAACTCACCGCAACTGTTTCTCCCCATACTTCTCCTGATTTTTCAAGTAAAGCGTATAGCGCATTTGCTGATATCTTTTCAGTTATTGTTTGTACTTTTAATAAATCTTCGGCTTTCGATCCCTTCGCAATAATAATAATAAAGTCACCTCTAAAATCTTTATCCCGTGATAAAAAATCTAAAATATCTGCAATCCCTTCCTTTGCGACTTCTTCACTAATAATAAGCAGTCGTAAATGGGATGTATATATTCTTCTAGAATTTGTTAAACTTAATCTTCTTAACGTTTCATAAATTGACTTCCCTGTTTTAGTACGTACTGTTACGGGCGTCATACCACTTTCATTTGACTGTGGACTCACAACACCAGGATTTACTATTTGGACACCCAACTTATAGCCATCCTCTGCTTTATCAATGGATAGTCCCACTGCAATTGCTAATTCATTTAATTCTTTCTTGTCCCAACAACTTGTTAATATCGGAAGAAAAATAAGAGCTATAAATAATAAAATAATACTACGTTTCATAACCTTCCTTCCCCTTTGTCCCTAAATCTACTTTTCAACATGGGCTTATGTCATCATTTTTCCGGTGGTCTTGGTTGTGGTGTTCGGTTTCGAATTAGGTTTCTCTGACCAATAAGTTTAGGGCGAGTTCGCATTGACCAAAATGGAAATCGAACAAATACATCTTTTTGGTTATCTTTAATATAAGGGGCCAAGGAACTCATATAAGGTACTCCGAATGAACGTAAACCACACAAATGGATGATTAAAATGACGACACCAATCACAATACCAAATAACCCGAAGCTTGCGGCCATGATAATAAGTGGGAAACGAAGTATTCTTGTTGCAATCGATAAATCATTAGCCGGAAAAACAAATGAAGCAATTGCAGTAGTCGAAACGACGATAATTAATGCTGCGGATACAAGACCGGCTTCCACGGCAGCTTGTCCTATGACTAGGGTACCTACAATAGATAAAGCAGAACCAATTGCTTTCGGCATTCTCAGGCTTGCTTCCCGTAAAATTTCAAACGCAATTTCCATTAAAAGTACTTCTAGTACCGCTGGAAAGGGAATCTGTTCTCGCTGTGCTAATAAACTAAATAGTAATTCCGATGGAATCATTTCCTGATGAAAAGTAGTAATTGCCACGTAAAGTGATGGGGCAAGAAAAGCAATTAAAAAACAAAAATAACGTAATAATCGTAATGCTGAACTTACGCCTGATCTACTATAGTAATCTTCTGCTGCCTGAAATAGCTGAATAAACAATGCTGGGGCTAGAAGAACAAATGGTGTGCCATCAACTAATATCGCAATACGTCCTTCTAATATTCCAGCAGCAATCACATCTGGTCGTTCCGAATTGTAAAGTGTCGGAAAAGGAGTAACTGCTTCGTCTTGAATTAACTCCTCTATATAACTACTTTCAAAAATTCCATCAATATCAATTCGGTCTAAACGACTTCGTACTTCTTTAAGAAGATCATCGTCCACAATTCCTTCAATATACATAAGAGCAACATCTGTTTTAGTCACTCGCCCAATTACTCTATTTTCCATCCATAAATTTGGATGTTTTATCTTACGACGAATAAGTGCTGTATTTGTACGGATGCTTTCAGAAAAAGATTCTTTTGGACCACGTACTACACTTTCACTAGATGTCTCCGTAACCCCACGATTATCCCACTGCTGTAAACCAATAACGAATCCAACAATATACCCGTCTAACAATAAAATAACATTTCCAGATAATAAGTTGCTCAATAAATCCCCAAAGTTAGTAACTTCTTTTAATTCTCCTACAGTTAGAACAAAATTCTTTAATTGTTCTAATAGGGGCTCTGATTCCTCCTTATCATTCTCTACTTCATTAAATTCAAACAAAAGAGATTCCATAATGAATTTTTGGACAGAAACTATATCTGATAATCCATCTGTATAAAAAACGGCGACAGTCGTTTTTGGAGTTGGACCAACTTTAAATTCCCTGACAATAATATCAGCACTATTTCCTAATCTTTCCATAATAAAATTCTTGTTTTGTTCTAGATTTTTATTAATTCGCTTTTTTAAAGGTGGTATCCTGTTTATTTCCTTTTGATTTGAATGATCTAGTGTATTGTTTGTAGATTTCCCCATGCTCATTTATCACTCTTTATGATGGAATTTAATATTAATTTTAGAAAACTATTACCTAAAGTATTTCCCCTCATTATGTTTTTATGCTTATTTATAAAATATAATGGATTGGGATAAAGGTTTTTAGCCGTAATTATTTCCAGTGATTTGCCAATGATATTCACTCATATTAGGCCACCATCATAAACACACATGATGGTCTATATTAATCAGCATTGCTATCTTTATCATATGAAATACTAATGATTTCTACTAAACCCGATCATCAATTCCAAAGAACCCGTGACTTTATTCACGGGGACATAAATTTATATCTCAATGAATAATTTTCGCAAAAACAGCCTACAATCAACTAAAAATCAAGTTAATGAAGGCAATATTTTTACGCTACTTTCCATATTAATTTTAAATACTCCTTTTACCTTTTCTTTTCCGTTCGTTTTAATCGTCACTTTTACACATTGAGCAAGTTTAATGCATCCTTTATGCGATGATCGGGTAATATTACCATTTTTTTGATAGACAATGATTTCTATCGGTGTTGATGTGTATTCTTGTACCCACACTTGCAGTGTACCGAACTGAATATCAGCAAAATTTGATTTCCATAAGATCATTTCATCACAGCCGGGTAAAATTGTAAATGGATTATAAATACAATCATTAAAAGTAGCCATCGTATGATAACTGTGACAAAGATAATATCCCTCTAATAATTGGTAACCACAAAGCACACCTTTTTCAATAGTTGTATAGTGATAAGTAGGCTCTAAAGAACAAATGGGATAACATGCTAAACATGGACGCAAGTGCATTAATGTAATACAATTTTTATGAATAGCAGTCAATAAAAAAAACTTGGTTATTGAGTGATAATGTATATTTTCAACAGTTAATAATTCACCATTTCTTTTATAAAATATAACTGGTCGATATAAGCAATTTTTATCCAATTCCATAATGATCAATTCCCTTTTCCTCATTCAGAAGATTTGAAATGACTTGAATGGATTGTTTTAATCTTGGATGATAAATCTCTTTAGCATTTGAAATTCTCGTCATTATGTTGCTATAATTTACGATAATACCTTCCACTAAATCTAACACCCTTGTTGAAGTAACCTCATCAGTTGCAAGAGCATAATCCAAACATTGTACTGTTTTCGCAAAATCAAAACACTTTCCACGGTAAGCAAGTGAAATAAAGGGTTTGTTCACGGAAGCAGCTAAAACATTTGCATGAAGTTTTACATTTATTGAAAAATAACAATTTTGGATAACCTTCAGCAATGTTCGCGCATCATAGACGATTGAATAATAACTACAATTCGGACGATTTACTTTAGATGCCAATCTCTTCACAGCTATCCTATCCTCAGTCCAAATTGGATATATTGTAATTTTATATCCTCTATCTAATAACTGATGAATCACTTTAACCAATTCATCCTCTACAAGTAATTCGTCATTACCAAATATATGATTATACGATGTACCCCAATTCACAATAACTTCTTTACTGTCAGTTGTTTTAAAGGTGTCTCCTAGCATTTCTGAAGCATAGAATAAAGCAGGATCACCTATTTCATGAATTGTCCTTTTCACTCCAATATTCCTTAACATATTTTTAGTGAAGGGACCCCGAACACTTAAATAGGAAAATGCATCATAAATCGATTGATAGCGAGATAAGTCCCCGTTAGAAATGGTAATGGATTCAAAATCTTCTATTTTATATTGCTCATCATACCCGGTACCCCAAGAAACAACGGGAATCCCTTTTCCAATAGCTTCTTCACATATGTTTAACCAATAAAGTAAATGGATTAGGGAGCCCCCTCCCAATACAATTAAATCATAGGTTGATACATTAACTTCATAATTTTCAACAATAGGATACGTGTCAATGGTAAAGGAAATATTGTTACGTTCTAGTGTTGTATATTTATAAAGCATATTTTTAAATAGTTCAAATAACATATCATCACCTACATTTCCTTCACCCAACCATCCCAAATATAAAATATTTTTAATATGAACCATTTCTTCTCACGTCTTCCTATTTTCTATGAAAAATACAGACATCAATTAAAAAATTGTTGATTATACACTACCTTCGGATCATTTGGACGCATTTTTTTCACTATTTCGTGATGTTCGAATGATTTTTGTTTGTTACCAATTCTCCAATACATCATACAAAGTGATAAGTGTGGATACCAGGTTGAAAATGCTTCATAGTGGAAACCCTCTGGTTGATAGTCATTTTGTAAAGCAAGTTCGTACCAATATATTGCAAGATTATATTTTTTTGCTTCCGTAAAATAGTCTCCCAATCTGCAACAAGGCTCAGGTCGTGGTATGTCAAATTCAAATGTTTGTAGGAGAATTTGAAGTGCCTTTTTCTCGTCATTATTTATTCGATAAATATCTGCCATGTACAAGCATGCCCTAATATTGTCTTCTAACCACCCTTTTTTACCTTGTAAAAACTTTTTATAATACAGAAGGGCTTTATCATACTTTTGATGATCCTTTAATTCATTGGCATAGTAATATAAGTCACGTGGTGAAAATATTTCTCCTTTTTTTAAACGGTTTTCATAAATTTTAATATTTCGCTGACTAGTAGCGGTATTCTTTTTTTTACCTTTTTGATGGACAATACGAATATCAGATTGTGAAATATAGCCACCTACTTCTAAATATTCATGTACAGCACCTTTCCACTGGAAATTATTTGAACGTTTAACAAGCCTGTTCCTTCTAAAATAAAATGCGGGATTTCCATAGTTATCAATTTCCAATATATAGAGCATCGACACACAATCAACCACTTTTCTCAATGATTCTTTCAATTTTTTGAATTTCTCTTGATCTGCTTTATATAAAACATCGTCTGCATCTAACCAAAATACATATTCCATACTTGCCTTACTAAAAGCAAAATTTCTAGCTGCTGAAAAATCATCTATCCATTTAAAATCATATATTTTATTAGTAAATTTTTCGGCAATTTCCTTCGTTTGATCGGTAGAACCTGTATCTACGATAATTATTTCATCACATATATTAATAACACTTGATAAACAATCACCTAGTACTTCTTCTTCATTTTTAACAATCATACATAGACTAATCGTAATCAAGGAGACCACCTCGCTATTTTTAAAATTTCTCTTTATCATCATTCACCATTCTAGATAAAAATCATAAAATAATTTTAGAAAGTGGGAAGGAACACTAAGAAGTATTCCTTCCCAATAAATAAAAGGCTAGTTAGGGTTTACTGAACATCCCAAATTGTTTAACTGAAGTTCCAATCAATTTA
>DAMCTP010000020.1:0-52609 GCA_032113595.1 Pseudogracilibacillus sp. | reverse complement strand
ATTGTTTAATTGATTGGCCCACCAATGTTTTTTTTGTTTCTTTCTTCTTACCCGCTGCACAACATGATGGTTTTTCCGTCATATTAATCCCCCATTACGACTTAAATTATAACTATAAGGCCATTGCTAAAAGTCTCTGCCTTCTTTATACCATACAACTACTATTGCCTGCAAACAACGAATGTCAGGAGCATATTTACTGGAATAGTAGGTGAGGTTTTATTCCCTAGGCTTTTAAGTTACCAGAAAATTCAAAAGAGATTGACGCACATGTAGTGTTTGTATATAATTAAGTTGTCACACATGTGACATTACACCACATGTTGTATACCTACATTACATGTTATAACATGTACAAGACTTCTAGCTTTATGAAAGCGGTGTCACTTTTTTAGAAAACAGTATGGATTCATTCAGTATGAAAAATTTTTAGGAGGGATTTTAGTGAAACCTAATATTCTATTTATTAATGTAGATCAAATGCGTCACGACTGTTTAAGTATTCTTGGTCATCCTGTTGTAGAGACACCCTATTTAGACCAAATGGCTAGGGCCGGCGTCATCTTTTCCAATACTTACTCGGCAACGCCTACGTGTGTTCCTGCAAGAGCTGCAATGATGACAGGAATGAGTCAAAAATCTCATGGGAGGGTTGGCTATGAGGATGGAGTGACATGGAATTATGAACATACTTTACCATCTGAGTTGACAAATGCTGGCTATCAAACTCAATGTGTCGGTAAAATGCACGTCTATCCAACGAGAAAATTATGTGGTTTTCAAAATGTTGTCTTACATGATGGGTATATGCACTACAATCGTTATCAACATAACACAACATTACAGCAGTCATTTGACAAAACAGATGATTATATCCAGTGGTTGCGGGATAAAACAGATGCAAATACTGATTTAATTGATCTCGGATTAGATTGTAATTCATCCGTTACATCAAGACCTTGGAATCATGATGAAAAATATCATCCTACCAATTGGGTTGTTTCTGAATCAATTGATTTCTTACGAAGAAGGGATCCAACAAAACCATTTTTCCTAAAAATGTCTTTTGTCCGGCCTCATCCACCGTTTGATCCACCACAAAGTTTTTATGATCAGTATATAAACGTGGAATTTCCTGATCCAGTTGTCGGGGATTGGGTCGATAAAACGGACCCTTATTTAATGGGACTAGATCCATTAACAGAGAAGGGAATCGTTCCGGAAAAACGACTTAAAAGAGCACGGGCTGCATATTACGCTCTAATTTCCCATATCGATTTTCAAATAGGAAGATTTTTACTTGCCATGAATGAATATGGGGTCCTAAATAATACGATTATCTTCTTTGTTTCCGATCATGGAGAAATGTTAGGTGATCATCAACGGTTTGCCAAAGCCCTACCATATGAGGGAAGTGCCAAAGTACCATTTATTATTTCTGATCCAGGTAATCTACTAGGCATTCAACGGGGTGCCGTAAATGATCAGGCAATAGAATTAAGAGACTTAATGCCATCGATTCTTGACGCGGTTGATGTGCCAATACCTGACACAGTAGATGGTAAAAGTGTTTTGCCGTTGTTAAAAGATGATTCAGCTACTTGGCGTGAACACATCCATGGTGAGCACGAATTAGGGCCAGAGTCACACCACTTTGTCACAAACGGAAAAGAAAAATATATATGGTACTCCCAATCAGGAGAAGAGCAATTTTTCGATTTACAAGTTGATCCATTTGAAATGAACAATGTCATTATTGATGAAGAATATGCAGACCAGATTAAAAAACTTAGAGATTTTCTTATTACCGAATTGGAACATCGTGAAGAAGGATATTCAGACGGGACTCAATTAATCGTGGGAAGAAAACCTAAAACGTGTTTAAATCATATTTTGACTTCTTAAAATTTTCAAGATTATGTTTTAACGAAGCATTTTTAATAGTGTTCTAAATTGCTGAGATTCAATGTCATTATTGATTAGCTAGTTGAGTGCATTATCCCTAAATGGCGACTTTTCTCAGTGATTAAATGAATTTAAAAAAACTGAGTATATGAAGTGGAGGAATTGTATGTCTCAATTAATTATTAAAACAAAACATAAAATAGCGTATAGTTCAGGAAATTTCTCTCTTTATTTAATGCAACAAATGGTTGCCACTTATATTGTCTTTTTTTATGTCGATCATTTGGGCGTCCGTCCTGCTTTAATTGGTGTTGGTATGGTTATTCATAGTATTATCAATGCCTTAGTCCACCCTTTTTTAGGTCATCTTTCAGATAAAACACAAACCCGCTTTGGTCGCAGGGTTCCTTATATGATGATTGGAATTGTTCCATTGTCTGCGACATTTACGTTAATATGGATACCACTTACATCTGAGCAATATTTGTTTTGGTATTTTCTAGGGGCCATTTTGTTATTCGATTTATTATTTGTTCTCGTCGCATTAAATTGGACATCTTTATTTCCCGAAATGTTCAAAAGCTTAAAAGACAGGGCCTTCGTTTCCACGTGGCGACAAATTTGGGGAATTTTAGGCATGATTTTAGGAATCGCCCTCCCTCCCGTTATTTTTGCCATGATTGGTTGGACGATGATGGGAGTGATATTCGGGTTTATAGGGTTGATTTTTTGGGCGGTCTCAATTTATGGGGCAAAGGAACCGAAAAGGCTGGAGAGGTCGGAAAGCTTACCAATTATCACGGCACTACGTTATACTTTAGTAAATAAGGCATTTATCACATTTGCTTTAGGAAATTTATTTGTCCAGCTCGTTTTTGTCCTGCTTCCTGGTGTTGCCCCATTTTTTACAAAGTATGTGCTGTTAATTCCTGAAGGACAAACCTCTTTAATGCTAGGGACAATTTTTGTAGTTGCCCTTCCTTTTGTCTATGTTTGGGGAAAATTAATCAACCGATGGGGACCTAGAACTTCCGCATTAGTATCTGTCGTCTTCTTATTCTTTGCGCTCATTCCATTTTATTTTATTCAAACATTTGCTGGGGCGATCATGACATCTGTTGGGATTGGCATGGGGATAGCGGGAATACTTGTCGTCCTGGATATTATGTTATCTGATGTCATTGATGAGGATGCAAAAAAGACAGGAGTTAGACGTGAAGGTATGTATTTTGGAATTAATGGGTTCATTGCCATAGGAAGTGCGGGGTTGCAAGCAATCATTTTGAGTGTTGTGTTAGAAGTTAGTGGCTATGTTTCTAATCTAGAAGTACAACCTGATTCCGCTGTTTTTGGAATTCGATTGATGACGAGTGGAATTCCAATGATGATCCTTCTCATTGTATTTATCTGTTTTTTCTTATACCCGATAAAAACTAAACCGGAAGTCAATGATACAAAGGAAAACATTGCGAATTAAATCATGAATTTAATAAGAAAGAGGTTTTTAAAATAGCAACTAGTACAAACGTTTATAGGGAAATGGAGCGACAAGAACAAAGAGAAAATAGAAAACAGGATATTCTTGAAGTGGCTAGAGAGGCTTTTATGACAGATGGCATCATGAAAACATCAATGGCTACAATTGCTAAGGAAGCGAAAATTACCCGAAGGACCTTATATAGGTATTATAAAACAAAAGAAGAATTAGCCTTTGAAATTGAAATTATGTTGTTCGATGAACTTTATAATTTTCAAAATAAAGTTTTTAAACAATTAGAAGGTAATGGCTTAGAAAAAATCGGACAATTTTTTAATGAAATGGAAAAATATGTAGAGGATAATCCAAATGTCATTAAATTTTCCGGAGAATTTGATTATTATTTTAAAGGTGAATATCCCTATTTGGAATTGACTGAGCGCTTTAAAAATATGATTTCTAGTAATGATTATATGTTGGAGAATTTGATCAAAGAAGGTAAAAAAGATGGTTCTATCCGACCAGATATAGATCCTGTCCTAACAGGCTTGACGATTAATAATGTTCTTTTAAGCCTGGCACAAAGAGTCTTAACTAGAGAAAAGCACCTAGATATAGAACAAGGTATTGATTCTAGAAAAATGATTAAACATCAGTTTCAATTGTTCCTATTTTCTTTAGAAAATTAATTTATTGAAAAGGATAATAGTTGACTGTAAAGGAGAAAAAATGATGCTAAGGAAAATTGACCTTAACTTTGAATGGAAATATTGTGCTAACTTCCATTCATCTTATATTGAACCAACTTATGACGATACCTCATTTGAAAATGTCAATATTCCACACACTAATATTGAAGTGCCATACAATAATTTTGATGAAAAAATGTATCAATTTGAAAGTTGTTATCGAAGAAAAATATGGATTGATCAATTAGCTGATGATGAACATGTCTACATCAAATTTAATGGTGTAATGTCATATGCAAAAGTTTACTTAAATGGCAATTATGTTGGGGAACATAAAGGTGGCTATACACCATTCAAATTAAAATTAACTAATTTTGCTAAAACGGACGACTACAATCAGTTAGTTGTCTATGTCGATTCAAGGGAAAGAGCAGACATTCCTCCATTTGGTCATGTCATCGATTATTTAACATATGGTGGCATCTATCGTGAAGTGGAATTGCATTACCTTCATGAAGTCAATATAGAGCATGTCTGTATAAAGACGAAGAATGTACTGACAAACGAGCCTAGTTTAGACATTGATTTATATACTAACAATCTATCTGGTACAGCTCACAATTTAACTTGCCAATTTGACTTGTTTTATAAAGACAATTCTGTGACGTCATTTCAACATGAACTCTTCTTTAGTGATCAACTAAAGGAGAAGTTAAATGTGAAAGAAAAAGTTATGCCCGATATCAATTTATGGGACATTGATTCTCCTCATTTGTATGTGCTCCAATTAACCTTAATAAAGGAAAATCAAGTGATTGACAAACATGACATCAGATTTGGGTTTAGGGAAGCGAAATTTTTGCAAAATGGCTTTTATTTAAATGGGAAAAAGGTAAAAATTCGTGGTCTGAACCGTCATCAATCTTTTCCCTATGTTGGGTATGCTATGCCTAAGAGAGCCCAATATAAAGATGCTGACATATTAAAATATGAACTTGGGGTTAATACCGTTAGATTATCCCATTATCCGCAAAGTGATCATTTTCTTAACCGTTGTGATGAACTTGGACTGCTCGTATTTGACGAAATACCTGGTTGGCAACATATAGGAGATAAGGAATGGCAAGATACAGCTGTGAAGCATGTGGAAGAAATGATGATGAAAGACTTTAACCACCCTAGTGTTATTATTTGGGGGGTTAGAATTAATGAATCACAGGATCACGATGAATTTTATGAAAGAACGAATGCCTTAGCAAAAAAATTAGATGATACTAGGAACACTGGTGGTGTCCGTTGTATTGAAAATAGTAACCCGATAGAAGATGTCTATACGTATAATGACTTCGTCCATAAAGGCGACAATATCGGGCTGCAAAAGAAAAAGGCTGTAACAAAGACAAATAAGCCTTATTTAATTACAGAATATAACGGTCATATGTTTCCAACGAAAAAGTTTGACGATGAAACACATCGGGTCGAACATTCCCTGCGGCACTTAAATGTGATCAATGCCATGGGAAAAGATGATGACATTTCTGGTGCCATCGGTTGGTGTATGTTTGATTATAATACTCATAAAGATTTTGGGAGTGGCGATAGAATTTGTTACCATGGGGTATTGGATATGTTTAGAATTCCGAAACCCGCCGCTTATGTGTATGCTTCACAGCAAAATAATTCACCTGTCATGTATGTCACAAGTTCATTCAATATTGGAGAGTTTCCCGGTTCCATGTTACAGGATGTTTATATTTTTACAAACTGTGACTATGTGACACTTTATAAAAATGACAATTATATCGGTGAATTTTTCCCAAATAAGGATTTATATACTGGAGTAGACCACCCACCAATCATCGTCGATGACTTTTTAGGTGATTTGATTGAAAAAAACGAAAGGTTTTCCCCATATGATGCTAGACTCGTTAAAAGATTGCTCATAAAAGTGAGTAAAACTGGTGGCGAATTGGGATGGCTAGATAAAATGAAAATGGGATGGCTGTTTCTAAAATATAAAATGAATACCCTTGATGCCGAAGACTTATATACAAAGTATTTTGGTGGATGGGGAGAAGAAGCCACTGATTATGTGTTTGCTGGCTACATTGATGGTAAATGTGTCGCAAAAACTACCCGTAGTCAAGTATTCCAACCACAACTTGTCATGGATGTGGATAATGATACACTCGTTGAAGCTGAAACATATGATACGACTAGAATCGTCCTTCGGTTGCTCGATGATGATGGAAATGATATCGTTTATGCCCATGACTCAGTGACGATTGAAACGAATGGACCTATTGAAGTGATTGGTCCGAAAGTAATTTCCCTTATTGGTGGATCGATTGCGTTTTGGATAAAATCCACTGGAAAGTCTGGCAAGGCAAATGTCATTGTAAAGTCTGAACGGTTTGGTAAATTAGAGGAATCTATCATTGTAAAAAAAGAATGATCGTTTTTACTCGAAATTCATTCCCCCACTACTGATGGTTATACAAATCTAACCTGTTGGAAGTGGGGGATTTTTCACCCTTTACTTAAAATAACGATAACTGATTTTGATCAGCCATACCTTGTAAAGTACCATGTCGGTCGAGGTTTTCCAAAACAGTTTTGGAAATTTTACTGCGATTTCGTAAATCTTCTTTCGATAAAAACTCCCCGTCCCCTCGAGCCTTAACAATTTGCCGAGCTGCATTTGTTCCGAGCCCGTCGACGATATTAAATGGTGGGATTAACTTATCGCCATCGACGATAAATTCTGATGCACTTGAACGATATAAATCGACCTTACTAAAATGAAAACCACGTTCACACATTTCAAGGGCAACTTCTAGTACAGTTAATAATCCCCTTTCTTTTGGTGTCGCATCATTTCCACGGTCTTTTATTTCTTTAATTCGTTTACGCAACGCTTCAGAACCTTTTACCATTGTGTCTAATTCAAAGTCAGATGCACGAATGGAAAAGTAGGCTGCATAGAAAAATATTGGGTGATACACTTTAAAATAAGCAATTCTGACCGCCATTAATACGTATGCTGCCGCATGTGCCTTTGGGAACATATATTTAATTTTGCGACATGATTGAATATACCATTTGGGCACATTGTTTTTTTGCATTGCAGCAACCCATTCGTCTTGCAAACCGCGACCCTTACGAACTGACTCCATAATTTTAAATGCTAACGAGGCTTCTAACCCTTTTTGCATTAAATAGACCATAATATCATCCCGGCAACCGATGACGTCTACCAATTGGCAAGTCCCGTCACGAATGAGTTCCTGGGCATTACCAATCCATACATCCTCCCCATGTGATAAACCTGAAATGATGACTAATTCGGCAAATGTTTTTGGTTTCGTTTCCTCTAGCATTTGCCGTACAAATGACGTTCCAAATTCTGGAACACCTAATGTCCCTGTTTGGCAATCAATTTGTTTTGCTTCAATACCAAGGGGTGCTGTGCTGGAAAAGATCCCCATTACCTTTTCATCATCTAATGGAATCCGCCTTGGATCCAATTTACTTAAATCTTGTAACATCCGAATGACTGTTGGATCATCATGTCCAAGTATATCTAATTTTAATAAGTTATCTTCAATTGAACCAAACTCAAAATGCGTCGTTTTCCATTCACTTTTTTTATCATCTGCAGGATATTGAATCGGCGTAAAATCGTAAATTTCTTTATCCCTAGGTACGACAATAATACCACCGGGGTGTTGGCCTGTTGTTCTTTTTACTCCTGTACATCCTTGCACAAGACGATCAATTTCTGCTCCTTTAAAAAATTTATTTTTGTCTGTCGCATACCCTTTTACATAACCGTAGGCTGTTTTATTGGCAATGGTTCCAATTGTACCAGCACGGAAAACGTAATCATCACCGAACAATTCTTTCGTATATTGGTGTGCCTTAGGCTGATATTCACCTGAAAAGTTTAAATCAATATCAGGAACCTTATCTCCTTTAAATCCTAAAAATGTTTCAAACGGAATATCTTGACCGTCCTTCTTTAACGCTTCATCACATTGTGGACATTTTTTATCAGTTAAATCATAGCCACTCGCAACTTCTCCATTCGTAAAAAATTCATGAAATTGACAAGATGGGCAAACATAATGGGCTGGTAATGGATTTACTTCGGTTATTTCCATCATCGTTGCGACAAATGAAGAGCCAACAGATCCCCGGGAACCAACTAAATAACCATCTATGAGTGATTTCTTTACTAATTTATGAGAAATTAAATAAATAACTGAAAATCCATGCCCAATGATACTATTTAATTCTTTTTCAATTCTAGCATTGACGATTTCTGGTAATGGGTCCCCGTAAATCCTTTTTGCAGTATCATATGTTAGGGTACGGACTTCTTCCTCAGCCCCTTCAATACTAGGTGTATATAAGTCACTCTTTAATGGGGATATTTTCTCTATTAAACTAGCGATATGTTGGCTATTTTTTACTACTACTTCATGCGCTGCTTCCGCTCCTAGGAAATCGAATTGGGACATCATTTCATCTGTTGTCCGAAATGGTGTGTTAGACAATGTAAAACGATTTAATCGATTCCCTTTTTGAGAAGCAATCAAAATCTCTCTGAATAGCTTTTGATGATCCTCAATATAATGTGCATTACCAGTTGCAACGACGGGTTTATTCGCTTGTTCCCCTAATTGAATCACTTTTTTAATCGTTTCAATAATTTGTGCTTTTGTTTGGACGATTTCCATTTCAATTAAATGAGCGTAATTTTCCGGTGGTTGAATTTCTAAATAATCATAAAAGTTAGCCATTTCAATCAAATCATCAACCGGTTTACTTAATAATGAATCGAAAATTTCACCATCTTCACAAGCTGATCCAATTAATAACCCTTCACGATGTTTATTAAGGATTGAACGGGGGATTCTCGGAACACGATAAAAATAATTAATGTGTGCCATCGACACTAATTTGTATAAATTTTTTAGTCCCGTATCATTTTGCGCCAATATCGTACAATGGAATGGACGTGAATGTTGGTAACTATCTATATCATCAGTTTGTTCATTCAACTGGGATAAATCGAATAGCCCTTTTTCCTCTAATTCTTGCACCATTTTCCAAAACATTCGTGCCGTCGCTTCGGAATCATCCAATGCCCTGTGGTGATTTTCTAATGTTACTTCATAATGTTTACACAATGTATTCAATCTGTGATTCCCTAAATGTGGAACGAGAAATCGTGCCAATTCTAACGTATCTATTACAGGAATACTAATAGCGGGAAGGTTTACTTTTTTGTATCCTTGGTTTAAAAAACCGATATCAAATGACGCATTATGGGCAACTAAAATACTGTCACCAACCCAATGATGAAATTCAGTTAACACATCATCAATTTCTGGTTGTCCAACAAGCATATCGTCAGTGATACCTGTGATACTCGTTATTTTGTCAGAAAGCTTTCTATGTGGATTAGCAAAAGATTCAAACTGATCAATCACTTCACCATTTCTTAATTTAACTCCAGCAATTTCAATGATAAGATCGAATGCTGAAGAAAGCCCAGTTGTTTCAACGTCAAAGACGACATAAGTTTGATCGCTTAACCTTGCACTAATAGGATTGTAAACAATCGGAATTCCATCATCAACGACATTTGCCTCAACACCATAGATGACCTTAATATCATGAGCTTTTGAGGCTTTGAAGGCTTCTGGAAATCCTTGAACACCCGCATGATCTGTAATGGCTATCGCTTCATGACCCCAGTTAGCTGCCTGCTCAATTAATTTACTTGGACGAATAACCCCATCGAGTTGGCTCATTGTCGTATGAGCATGTAATTCGACACGTTTATCATTTTCGTTAGCTTTATCTTGTCTCAATTCCATACTAATTTGCTGAATATCATTCGCCATCATAACAAGTTCATTCGAATAATTGTCTGTTTGGATGCGACCACGGGCTTTTATCCACATACCTTCATTCAATTGGGCAAAAACTGCCTCATCATCTTCATTATTGGAAAATTTCTTTATTTCAATCGAATCGGTATAATCCGTCACTTTCAATATTAATAAGCTCCGTTCTGAACGAAGCTTCCTTACCTCTGCAATAAACACATAACCTTGAATTGTTTTACTACGTTCCTCGTCTTGTATGTCATCAATACGAGTTGGTTCCTCTTTGATTTTTTGACCAACTTGAATGGATGATGCCAATCTTGCTTGTCCATTTTTCCTAATTTCCTCATGTATTTGTGCTGTTTGTTGAGCAATTTGGCGATCTTCATGGTTTGTTTTTTGACGAAATATTTCTATATCTTCCAAATCGGCTTTTACTTGGAATTGAACAGTATAATTACTTAAACCAATTTGCTTTAAAAAATCGACGATAGAATGTTGTAATTTTCTCTTTAATGTTGCCACTTCTATCTCATTTCGGCCATAAATGATCAAATGATGACCTTCTAATTGCAGTGGTTGCTTAATAATGAAGTTTGCAAGATTAGGTAATAAATGTGGGATTTGTTTTAAATATAATTGCCAATATTGCTCCATTTCTTCTTTTAAAATAACAACCTGGTTACTCGCATGTAATGTTATTTGTACAGAAGCAATAGTTTGAAATGAATTAGTTAATTCACTTAATAATAACTGATATATTTGAAAGGGTAATGGTTTTTCAATATTGATATGAAAATGCCACTTTTTTGTTGATTTGTGAACGACTAATTTATGTAAGGAACTATTTGAGAAATATGTTTGGATTGTATCTTTAGGTAAGTTTATTTGTTTAAATAAAATAGTTAGTTTTTCCTCGTTTGACATCGACATGTTATATCCCCCAAGAAGCTTTTTTAAACTGTATGTACTCTATTCTATCATATAATTTTTATGATGCACTACTAGAAGTGATGGGAAAAACATACTTCGGAATAAATGTATCTATCATCTGAAAACTTTTACAAATGATAAAAACGGTGAATGATAACGACATCCACCGCTTTTTTAAAGCATTGACTATGATGAATATTTAATCTAATATATCTGTTGAAAAATTCATGTCTACTTTCATACATTTATGTGTTTGAAATTCATTTAACCGATCAATGTAAAAAATAGTTTTCCCTGTCCAGCTCCCCGTTCCAAATTCATCATTAAAAGCGAATTCTACATTGCTTTTCTGATTCATGCTCGGGCTTCCATTCGTTTCATATTGTAAAATATCGGCATTATGTGCCTCCAACAATGAATGGAATTTCAAGATGGAGTCAGCCATCGTTTCGTCTGTGCAAAATGTTCCGGACCATTTTGAGTTTTGTGGATCATCATCGAGAGCCATTAAATACCACTCATAAGGAAAAATTTTCGGATATCCACTATTTATATGTGTCATCTCAAATTCATGATTACTAATTTTCTCCCGGATGGACTCAATTTCGTCACTATCTACACCCATGTCAGCAACATCATAAGCAGATTCAATTCGATCAAAGAAGTCAGTTTCATAGTCATTAGGAACAGAACGTGTTCTGTCTTCATTGATATACCTATTTGTATCATTAAAGCTTGGAATTGCAACACTTTCCCCAGAATCTCCAGTTTGAGCTTCGGCGCCTATATAATAGTATCCGACATTCACACAAGAATTTTCAAATTCATCTAAGTGATACTCCATGGTTCCTTCTAAACCATAAAAATTATCAAAAGTCGTAGTATGAAGAATATTTCCATTACCACTACCCTGTTGGAAATCGGTATTATTTAATGACTCTAATACCCCTGCTACCTCTGCCGGTTCTAGAGGGAGATCATAACAAAATTTTCCTTCAAAACCAGGAATTCCAGTGGAGGTGGCTCCATCACTCAAGTTATGTTCCACCATTATCCAATGATAGGGAATAGCTAATTCAAAGCCATTAGGCAATGTTGTTAAAGAGTATCCTTCTGATATTAATTTCTCATCAAATGGTAAGTCTGAATTGTTGTCAGAAAAAGCCTCTTGCCCATCTACATGATCATTCCCCTCTTCATTTTCTTCATTATTTGTGTCATTTCCATTTATATTTGTATTGTCCTCCACTTGTTGTTGATTACTATTCTCCCCACTCCCATTAATAATTTGATCAAGTACCTCTTCTAAATCACATGCAGATAATAAACTAATCGTAAGTCCCAGAACTATGATTATTACCCATCTACTTTTCACGTTGTCATCCCCTTTCAAAATAAAAGCAAATCCAATCAACCTTTTTAGAAATTAATATAAAAATTATTCAAATAAACCAAGTAAGTTGCTTTTCACACCCCTCTAATATTTACTCGTTAATGTCATTATAAATAATCAAGGTTAAATTTAGGTAAACAAATTGAATTTAATTATAATCATAAGCATTTAATAAAATTAAAAAAACCTTATCCGCTAAAAGCTAACGAATAAGGTTTAACAATCATATATAGTAGTATTAATACTGCTTATAAAAATAACCGATGAATATCGTTCCATGTCACGACAATCATAAGTAGCATTAACAAAGCAAAACCTATGACATGAACAATCCCTTCTTTTTGTGGATCAATTGGTTTTCCACGTACAGCCTCCAAACCAACGAATAATAATCTCCCACCATCAAGTGCTGGAAGGGGGATTAAATTAATAATTCCTAGGTTTATACTTAACATAGCCGTCCACATTAAAAAATTCATAAAGCCTGTTTGAACTACCTGGTCAGTAACATCGTAGATTCCAACGGGACCAGCTAACATATCAAGTGAATACTGCCCTGTCACTAGCATAAATAAACTTTGTAAAATAATTTGTGTTGTTTCATAAGTTTGTTTAAATCCGAAGGAAAAAGACTTGACAAAAGATTTTTCAAATGCAAGCGTAACACCCGCTTGACCAATTTTTTCTCCTGCTTCATTCGTTAATTGCTTCGGCACCAATATTAATGATTCTAATTGTCCACCCCTATCGACAACAATATCTATTTGTTGTTCAGGACGTTTTTGAATTTCCTTTGTAAAGTCCACCCATGTAGAAATAGAATTTCCTTCTATTTGAACAATCTCATCACCGGCAACAATACCGGCTTTTTCTGCAGCACTCTCAGGCATTACTTCACCAATGATAGCTTTATCTGACGGTATTCCTTGAACCAATCCTATAATAACAAAAAGTAAAATGGCCAAAATAAAATTCATCAATGGTCCAGCAAATAGTTGCATTGCTCTTTGCCCAACCGTTTTAGAAGCAAATTGCCGATCATAAGGGGCTATTTGGGTGTCCCTTCCATCCATAATAAAGAATGCCTTTTCATCGACAGAAAAAGTCTTCAGTTCGTGGACATCATCGTGACCAACCTCAAATCCCTTTATGATTAAATCATGGTCCAAATCAACTGACTGAACCTCAATTAAATGAGCCTCCGGGTATTGATCTTTATTGTTAACAATTATTTTCTCTACTTTATTGATCTTATTAAAAATTAAACCAACATGATGGCCAGGTTTCAAATCAATGATTTCCGGATCATCACCAGCTACCCTTACATAACCACCAATTGGTAAAAGTCGAATCGTATATAACGTTTCATTTTTTGTAAAAGACATTACCTTTGGGCCAAAGCCTATTGCAAATTCCCGCGCTAGCATACCAGCACGTTTAGCAAAAATTAAATGTCCCCACTCATGAACAAATACGAGTAAACCAAACATAAAAATAAACGCTATAACGGTTGTCAAACAAAACACTCCTTTATCCTTCGGAACCTATCATAACACAAAATTAGTGTAACTACTTCATATTTAAGTTTATGATGTAAACTGAATAACATACAATACAATTAATACAAATAATAAACTATCTAACCTGTCTAAAATACCACCATGTCCAGGGAAAATTCTTCCGAAATCTTTTACATCGTAATGTCGTTTAATTGCTGAGGCGACCAAGTCACCTAATTGACCAACAACCGATATAATTAACGCATATATAATAATAAACATTATCGACTGATCAAATGGGTAAATCACATGAAACAGTAACCCAACAACAGTAGCGGCAATAACACCACCAATTGCCCCTTCTATTGTTTTATTTGGACTTATCGCTGGCCATAGCTTATGCTTACCGAAAAACCTTCCGGAAAAATAAGCAGCTGAATCTGTCGTCCAGACAAGAAAAAGGACAAACAAAAAATAATTTAAACCGGAAAATCGCAAGGTGATAATAACAAAAAATGCGATACTAATATACAAAGTCGCAAGTAGTACAAATGCGGCATTGTCAAACGTGAAATGATTTTTTGTTAATACTGTTATAATGAGTAAAATGACTAAAAATATAATGATAATATTTAATTTTGTGATAGCCACTTGACCTAAAGCTAATGAATCAAATGGCAACATGAATAACCACAAAAAAATAGTGGCTAAAATTAAATATGGTAGCTTTGAGTGAATAAAATACATTTTCATTAATTCATAAAGTGCTATTGATGCTAATAAATAAACTGTAATGATAAAAGGCAACTTCCCATACCAAATGATTGGAATGAAAATAATTAATCCAATGATAGCTGTTAAAATTCGTTGTTTCATTAACATTCAACCCCTTAAACGCCACCATACCTTCGCTTACGTTTTTGATAATCTAGAATCGCTTCTGCAAATAACTGTTCATCAAAGTCCGGCCACAACACATCAGTAAACCAAAATTCCGTATAGGCTAGTTGCCATAATAAAAAATTACTTAGTCGTTGTTCACCACTCGTTCGGATAAGAAGATCAGGGTCTTTAATATAGTCAGTATACAAATATTTAGAAAAGATCTGCTCATCAATATCATCGAGCTCAACATCACCTTTATCCCAATCATTAATGACTTGTTTAATTGCCTGCATGATTTCAAATCGACTACCATAGTTTAAGGCAAAATTTAATAATAATCCATCATTAGCTGCTGTTTGCTCTTTGGCAAAATTTATGGCTTTTTGTGTATGAAGTGGTAAAGAATCAAAATCTCCAATCGTTGCGATTTTTACATTCATATCAATCAGTTTAGGTAAATAAATATGCAAAAATTCTTTCGGTAAACGCATTAGGAATTCAACTTCTGGCTTTGGTCGTTTCCAATTTTCTGTTGAAAATGCATATAATGTTAAAATTTTAATACGATGATCAACAGCTGAACGAACAATTTTTTGAACAGCCTCTATTCCTTCCTTATGACCAGCTACACGTGGCAAACCCTTTTCGCTTGCCCAACGACCATTCCCGTCCATAATAATCGCAACATGTTCTGGTATATTATCAAAATCTTCCTTTTTATGTTGTTTTTGATTTTTTTTCATAAATGGTAGTCTAATCACCATTTTTATCCCCCAAAGTGTTTAAGTCAATTTTTATTTACCTATTAGAGATCTTATTAATATTCGTTACAGTATATTAATATTTAAATGGTTTTGGTATACTTTATACTTAAAATGCTGTTAAAGAATTAACTCGAAAAAGTAGTAGTTTCATTTTATAAACAAAAAATTCAATAGTAGCCCTGTTTAAAAAAATCAGATGACATACTATAAAATATCGGAAATAAAATACCCTCTTAAGAAGAGGGCAAAAGGTCATTTCCTAAACTTCCATAATTTCTGCTTCTTTATTTTTCACTATTTGATCAATGTTTTCGATGAATTTATCAGTTTCTTTTTGAACTTCATCTTGATATTTTCTTAGCCCATCTTCTGTTATTTCTGTATTCTTTTCCATTTTCTTCAATTGATCATTAGCATCTCTTCGTACATTTCTCACTTGGATACGGGCTTCTTCAGCATATTTCCCAACTACTTTTGTTAGCTCCCTACGTCTGTCCTCTGTTAAGGTTGGAATATTAATGCGGATTACATTTCCATCGCTTGATGGGGATAATCCTAAGTCAGCCTTTTGGATTGCCTTTTCAATATCACCGATGGAAGTTTTATCAAATGGTGTAATGACAAGAAGCCTAGGCTCCGGAGCACCAATTGTTGCTAATTGATTTAATGGCGTTGTCGCACCATAGTAATCAACAAAAACATTGTCCAACAAGCTTGGATTAGCCCGTCCAGCTCGAACAGTAGCTAAATTTCTAGTAAATGCTTGTATCGCTGTGTTCATCTTTTCATCTAGTTGGGTTAATACATCTTTTGCCATGTTAACTATTTCCCCCTTATCGTCGTTCCAAGAGTTTCACCTAGAACTGCTCTTTTAATATTTCCCTCTTCTAGAATGGAAAATACGATTAATGGTATATCATTATCCATACATAATGTAGAGGCCGTTGAATCCATCACTTCTAAACCTTCATTTATCATATCTAAAAAAGATAATTCATCATATTTTATAGCCTCTTTATTCGTTTCAGGATCCGCCGAATAGACGCCATCCACTTTATTTTTTGCCATTAAAATAACATCTGCTTCAATTTCTGCTGCTCTTAAGGCCGCTGTCGTATCGGTTGAAAAGTAAGGATTTCCCGTTCCGGCAGCAAAAATAACAGCTCGTTTCTTTTCTAAATGACGGATAGCCTTTCGACGAATATATGGTTCGGCAACTTGTCTCATTTCAATCGATGTTTGTACCCTAGTTGGTATGCCTATCATTTCCAGGCTATCTTGTAATGCTAGCGAGTTCATCACCGTGGCTAACATCCCCATATAATCCGCGTTAGCTCGATCCATTCCCATTTCGCTACCAACCTTACCACGCCAAATGTTTCCCCCACCAACAACAATAGCTATTTCAACACCAAGTTCTGCTACTTCCTTAACTTGACGGGCAATTGACTGAATAACGATAGGTTCAATTCCAAATCCTTGTTCACCACTTAAAGCCTCACCACTTAACTTTAAGACGATTCTTTTATAACGAGCGACCATAATTACCTCCAGGAAAGATAAATTAATCTTTATATATTATACCATTAAGAAATAGGGAACACCAAGTGTTCCCTTTGAATTAAAATATTTATTTTTTAATTTGACTCATTACTTCATCAGCAAAATTTTCTTCTCTTTTTTCCATTCCTTCGCCAACTTCGTAACGAACAAAATATTTAACTGCTGCATCATTCTCTTTTACTAACTGATTAACTTTCTTGTCAGGGTCCTTAATAAAGTTTTGTTCAAGTAAACAAATTTCCTCAAAGAATTTACCTAAACGACCTTCCACCATTTTTTCAACAATTTTTTCAGGTTTTCCTTCATTTAAGGCTTGTTCTTTTAAAATTTCCTTTTCACGATTTACCTCTTCTGCTGCAACATCCTCACGTGAAATATAACTTGGGTTTGCTGCTGCAACATGCATTGCAATGTCTTTAGCAACCTCTTCATTATTCGTTCCTTCTAATAACACTAAAGAACCGATCGTCCCACCCATGTGTAAATATGATCCAAACACTTCGTTGTCTGCTTTACTTACTACGTCAAATCGACGTAGTGAAATTTTTTCACCAATAGTAGCGACTGCATCATTAATATGTTCTTCTACAGTCGTGTTGTTACTATCCATTGTTTGCTTTAATGCTGCTTCTAAATTATTTGGTTTTTTCGAAACTAAATGATCCCCTAAATCATTTAATAAAGTTTTAAAAGTTTCATTTTTTGTTACAAAATCCGTTTCACAGTTAACTTCTAACAATACTGCATCATTGCCACTTATCACAATTTTCGTTGATCCCTCCGCAGCGATTCGACCAGCCTTTTTGGCCGCTTGTGCAGCCCCACTTTTACGTAAGAAATCAATGGCATCTTCCATATTTCCATTTGTTTCTGTTAGGGCCTTTTTACAATCCATCATTCCGGCACCAGTTATTTCACGTAATTCTTTTACCATTTTTGCAGTAATTGCCATTCTAAAATCCTCCTATTTTCTAATTCATTTATTTAATCATTACCATTTAACTCTTTAAAAAAAGTGATAAAAGGATTTCCCCTTATCACCTTTTAACGTTTCATTACTCTCCGTCAGTTTTTTCTTCAGTACTTACTTTTTCTTCCACTGACTCTTCTTCAACTTTTTCTTCTTTTGCTGGCACTTCCTTTTTAGCATCTGACACTTTTTCAGCCGTTTCAGAAACTACCGTTTTTTGTTCTTCCATTTCTACACCTTGTCTACCTTCGATAATCGCATCAGCGACTTTCCCGGTTAACAATTTAACTGCCCGAATCGCATCATCATTCGCTGGTATGACATAATCAATCTCATCTGGATCACAATTCGTGTCGACAATACCGATAATTGGAATATTAAGCTTACGAGCTTCAGCAATGGCAATATTTTCTTTACGTGGATCAATAACAAAAATTGCATCAGGCAATTTTTTCATATCTTTAATGCCACCCAAAAACTTCAGCAATCTGTCCTTTTCTTTTAACAAATCTACTGTTTCCTTTTTTGGTAAGACGTCGAATGTGCCGTCTTCTTCCATTTTTTCAATATCCTTTAGACGGTTAATTCGCTTGCGGATTGTTTGGAAGTTAGTTAATGTTCCGCCTAACCAGCGTTGATTCACGTAAAACATACTAGAGCGAGTTGCTTCATCCTTAACAGATTCCTGTGCCTGTTTCTTCGTTCCAACAAATAGCACTGTTCCACCGTTCTCAGATAGCTGTCTAACAAATTCGTATGCTACCTCAATTTTTTTAACGGTTTTCTGTAAATCGATAATATAAATTCCGTTACGCTCAGTGAAAATATATTTCTTCATTTTTGGATTCCAACGACGTGTTTGATGGCCAAAATGGACTCCTGCTTCTAATAATTGTTTCATTGATATAACTGACATTCTTTTTTCCTCCTCTTGGTTTTTATCCTCCGCTCAATTCTTCCTTGTATACTACCAACATGTTGGCACCTAATATACAAATCCTTGAACGTGTGTAATTGAATATCTTCTTTCATGAAACACCAAAAATAAAAATAACATAATTTTAGTTAATTAGCAAGCATAAAGCGCCCACCCTTTTCATTGGTGTTCATTTACTTTGGTTAAATTTAATGAGTAGCTCAACCTCTGTTTTACCACAATTTAATTTTTTAGCAATATTTTCAATTGAGTGACCTTGGTCATGTAAATAAATTACTTTCGATTGTAATGAGGTTTCTACCTGGTCTGTTGGCTTGGTTACTAATTGGTCTGTGTTTATTTGAAGATGATCAAATAATTCCTTTTTGGCTACTTTATCTAGCATTTGTTCATTCTCAAGTTCCTTATTTTGCCCATCATCATTTTTTATTCCCTTTTCCGTTGGATGGGATAGCGATTTTTGTAATGCTTGATTCTCTAGTTTTATTTGCTTAATAAAATCATTTAACATTTGATCAATTTCTGTTGCCTGGCTTGATTTTAAAGTCTGAATATGTTGATATAAATAAAAAATAATAATAAACAATAAAATGTGTAACAAAAAACTAATAATTAACAAAAATGAAGTCATGGCGATTCCCTTCTATCCGCTACGATCGATTTTCTTCCCTAAATAAGGATGATTCACCTGTAGTTTCTCCTTATCTTTCGATTGTCGTTCCTTTTTCTCCCTGTCTTCTTGTTGTTGTTGTTTTTCCTCATCAGACACATTCTGTTGGGTAACTGCGTCATATTCATTCACTTTACCACGTCTGAGCAATTCTTCTTGTAATTGTTGTTTCGTTAAGGTGTCCTGAAATTGTTGTGATTGTTTTGTCATTTGGTCCTGCATCTTACCAGCGTCATGGGTTCTAGGGATAGCGACTTGTAGTTCAATCGATTTTAAACTCATTATTCACACAACCTTCCCATTCATTATAATGACAAATAATATATTTATTTCCTAAATATTTTTATTTCGTTGTCAATCACTCTTATCAATACATTTTGGTGTTCTCTGTTTAATTTTCGTTTATATTTACTAAATCCAATCGTGACATTAGGGTAAATTGTCCCTTCCACCTCTAAATAAGACTCTCGCTCCTCCCCTACTTCATGTGCTAATTTTCTTAATTGTTCATTTATTTCAACGATTTGGTTTTCAGATATTTGTTTAGAATTAGTTAGTTTGTTTAAAGTTGCTTTTGTTTTAGCATCCTTTTTTTGTAGTGGTGAGGCAGTTAACTTTTTCACTAAAAGATTAATTTTATTTAAATTTTCTTCTATATTAACCTTTGTTGTTTTTAATTTCTTTATTTCTAAAGCCTGTTTCAACTCCGTTTCAAAAATGATGCTTGTTTCACTGTTCATTCGGTTTCCTACATTTTTAATTTTCATCATTCTACCAGCAGACATTGTTCCACCGATGACACTCCCGTGTTGGCAAATAATATCATTCGTTGCACTGCAATGACTATGCAATATTGAATTTTCAACGACTATACTATTTCCTGCGATAATTTTTCCCTGATTCACATATCCAATATAGACGTTCTCGTTTGCCTCAATAAAACCCTTTTTGAGACCGGCCATTCCCTCGGATACAAATACGGAGCCACCAGCTTTAATTTCCGCCGCCTCAACAATTCCGTATATCTTCACATCTCCCACGGCTTTAATTGTATAGCCACTTGGGACATTACCATAAATATGAACAGAGCCAACAAAGTCTATATTCCCAATTTTTAAGGAAATATCCTCACGTACTTCATATAAGGAAAATACATTAATTTGATCTGATGCTATATTGAATTCCCCGTCTTCTGTTGCAAAAAAGGTTAATTCATTTTGGTCATAAACGACATTTTTCCCTGCCCGTAATTTGACCGGTTTTCCATGCTTTGCCCGAAGGATAGTATTTAAAACAGATTTTCCATCAATTCCTTTCGTAGGAAGCACAATCTTTGCTAACTTATCCCCTTTTTTAACAGAAGGAATTTTCATCACTTCCCGAAAATCCCAACCTTCAGACCGATCAATTTCCGTTGTTAAATCGGCTTCATAAATAATCTTTCCCGCATCACCATCAATTGGTTCCGTACCCTCGGCAATTTTTAAAGGAAATAAATCTAGTCTTATTTCCTCCACCATCTCTTTAATTTGGGGATATTTAATACCATATGTCACCTTATGCCTTTTCATTAATTCTATGATATCTTCCTCTGTAATTTGTAATTCGGATATTTCACTACTATTTACTTCATGACAACATAGATAAGCCGTTAGTTTATCGGATGATATATCGATATAAAAGTAATCCTGAATTTTCACCATCACATTTCACGTCCTTATCTCACATATTCGCTGTTCAATTCATTTAAAATATTTCGTAACTTAAAAATAGCTTTTTTATGAATTTGAGAAATTCTCGAGGTCGTTAAGTTTAATACATGACCTATCTCTGTTAGTGTCAATTCATCAAAATAAAATAAACTAATCACCATTTGTTCATTCTCTGTTAATTTTTTCAAGCCTTTCATTAAATCTTCTTTTAACATAACATTGTCCAAATGTTTGCTAGGAGTTGTCATTTTGTTATCTTCGATAGATGATGAGAGCATCACTTCATCACCGTTATCTGTGTGACTTGTTGTTGCATCCATTGACAATACATTGGCAAACAGTGTATCACTTATAATAGATGTCACTTCATCTTCTCCCATTTGTAAGGAGGAGGCAATTTCCTTTGCAGTAGGATTTCTTTCTAGTTGTTTTTCTAACATTTGTGATGTTTGTTCAATTATTTTGGCCTGATCTCTAATCGACCTAGGTAACCAATCTTCTTTACGTAGTCCATCGATGATAGATCCACGGATACGAATCGTTGCATAGGTGTCAAATTTCAATTTCCGGCCCATATCAAATTTATGCAAAGCATCATATAATCCTAATAATCCCAAGCTAAATAGATCATTTTTATCAAAACTATTCGGTATATAACTAGCAATTCTATCTACATGATAATGAACTAAATACATGTAATGATTAATTAAACCATTCGCAATTTGTTCATCTTTTTGCTCACTCCACTGTTCCCATAAATATTCTAGTGACTTGGAATTTTCAGATTTCATGTCTATATCCTTTCTAATTATATGAAAATCTCCTCTTTTTTCACGGCACGAATTTTTAATATTCCCGATGTTGGATCAAATTCAATTGTACGTCCATTATTACCGCCCACATCTTTGGCAACGATCGGAATTTGATATTTCTTTAATTCCTCAAGCACTGCATCAACATTTCGTGGACCAATTCTAGTGATGGGTGAGGTTGAATGAAAAGCAAACATTTGAGCTCCGCCAGCAATTTTAGCCTTTAAATTTACTTTTTTTGCGCCTAACTTTAGTAATTTTTCTACTAAAATAGCTATCGCAGTATCGGCATATTTATATGGATTAAAATCCTTTTGTTGTGTTAAATTAGAATCTGGCAACATAATATGGGCCATTCCCGCTAATTGATTATTTAAATCATAAATGACAATGCCGACACAAGACCCTAAACCAGATGTGCGAATGATTTGGTCACGACGTACAATATTTAAATCGGCAATCCCCACTTTGATAACTGTTAATTGCTTATTCATTTTCTTCGATTCCAAGTGCCCGAAATAATTTCGGTATTGAAGGTGGGTCAGGAATTAATAAAAACTGTCCACTTGTCATTCCTTTCTTATTTCCGTCAGCTAGAGATGATTCAATTGTAATGGCGTAATCGGTAACATTTGATAATTCAATCAAGCCAGTTACTAAAGTTGCAGCAGCCATATCAATACTTAAGTATGGTACAGATGCAGCCATTTTTATTTGCGTAAAATCTGAAATAGCCGATAAATAGGCCCCCGTAATAATATTAGCAACTTCTTCTAGCACTGAAATAGCCATTTCATTCGGTTCAATATCATCTTCACAGTCAAAAATTCTCATAGAATCATTCATTGTCACCTTTTTAATTAAAAACTCTGCTTCTTCCAACGTTAATACAAAATAAACAGTTCCGGGTAATTCACCGGATATTCTAAAAAAATTAGTGACAACTAATTTCTCCGGCCCACCAATCTCTTCCATTAATTCATTAATTGTAATCATTTTTACAGATGGAATATCCATTGTCATCCGTTCATTAATCAGTGTTGACATGGCTGTTGTCGCATTTCCAGCAGCAATATTTCCAATTTCTTTTAAAAAATCCTTTTGCGTAAAAGTAAGTTTTTTCTTCGACATTGTTACTCTTCCATTTGTTGAAGAACAGACAATGCTTGTTCTTCGAGAATTTTTTTTATATCAAGTAATACGAGAAGTCGTTGATTTAAATTAATGACACCAGAGATATATTCCATATTTTGCGAGTTAATTACTTCAGGAGTATCTTCTATTAAATTAGAATTTATATCTATGACATTATTTGCTTCATCAACGATTAAACCGACTGTCATGTCATCAATATGAACAATGATAATTCTAGATTGTTCAGTAATTTCTGTATCCATTTGATGAAATTTTTGTTTTAAATCAATCACAGGAGTAATGATTCCTCTTAAATTAATAACTCCTTTAACGAAGTCAGCAGTTCCAGGGACACGTGTGATTGATTCTACCTTTTCAATGGATCCAACACTTTCAATCGATAGAACATATTCTTCATCTTCTATTCGAAAGATAATTAATTTGCTATCAACTACTTGTCCTTCAATCATGTGATTTCCTCCTTAGGGACGTAAAGGTATCATTATTTATTTGACTAATGCATTACTGTCTATAATAAGTGCTACTTCCCCATCTCCTAAAATAGTTGCACCTGAAATGGCATAAATATTTTCTAAATAGTTGCCTAGGGACTTTAACACTATTTCTTGCTGACCAATAAATGAATCAACGACAAGTCCTGTTAATTTACTCCCTCTTTTAACGATAACAATGGAGTAATAATCATCATGTTCCCGCTCACTTTCCGTCACTTCAAAAATCTCATTTAAAAACACGAGGGGAACAATTTTATCTCTAAAATTAACGACTTTATGTTGGTGAGCATTTAATATATCATCCTTATGTAAAATTGAAGTTTCGACAATTGATGAAAGTGGAATACCGTATTTTTCTGTATTTAGCTCGATTAGTAATACTGAAATAATAGTCAAAGTTAATGGTAATTCAATAGAAAAAGTTGAACCTTTACCGAATGTTGATTGAATCGATATTGTACCTCCAAGTGATTCGATTGTATTTTTCACCACGTCTAATCCCACTCCACGTCCTGAAATATCAGAGATATCATCATTAGTAGAGAAACCACTTTCTAATATTAATTTGTTAATTTCCTGATCATCTAGTAATTCCGCTTCTTGTTTTGTAAGGACATTCTTTTCATATGCTTTATTAAGTACTCTCTCCTGATCAATACCTGCCCCATCATCAGCAATCTCAATAAATACATGGTTTCCACTATGGTATGCTTCTAAAATTATTTTTCCTTGTGCTGGTTTTCCTTGTTTTTTTCTTTCAGCAGGCATTTCAATTCCATGATCAATTGCATTTCTAATTAAATGGACGAGTGGATCACCTATTTCATCTATCACTGTTCGGTCTAATTCTGTATTTGAACCAATAATCTCTAATTCTACCTCTTTATCTAGATCCCTAGCCAATTGACGAATCATCCTTGGAAAACGACTAAATACATTGTCGATCGGCATCATCCGCATTTGCAAAATAATATGCTGTAAGTCGCTTGACACTCTGGACATTTTTTCTACCGTATCTTGAAGTTCACTATGGTTCAAATCGATAGAAATTTGTTCCAATCTACCCTTATCAATCACTAATTCCTCAAAGAGATTTAATAACATATCAAGTCGATCCATGTTAACCCGAATGGTCTTAGAACTAGTTGTCGATAATGATACACCTTTATTCTCTTTTTTCTTTTCAACTTGTTGTACATTTTGCAAAATATCAATATTGCCTGTATAATCTTCAATTGAAAACGTGGTAATGATAACCTTTTCAATTTCCGATACTTTCATAATCATCGCATTAATTTCTTCCGCTTCTAGTTTAGAAATAAACATGACTGAAAAGTTCCTATCAAAGTTTTCCTCTTCTAGGTCAGTGACTGAAGGTTCCGAAATAATTACTTCTCCAATTTTCTCCAAAACTTCAAAAACCATATATACCCTTGCTGCTTTTAAGAGGCAACTTTCATTTAAAGTAATTTGAATTTCATAATTTGTAAATCCACGCTCTTTTGATTCAGTTAACACAGAAATTTGAAACTGATCTAATTCAAAATGAATATGGTTTGATGATTGTTCAGTTTGTGAAACCGGTTGTTGGTCAACCGTTAATTCTAATCCTTTTTCAATACGATCAAGCTGATTAACAATTGCATCGATGGTTAATTTTCCTGTTCCACCATTTGAAATGTCCTGAACAATTGCTTGTAATTCGTCAACTGCATTAAATAATACGTCAACCAACATCGTTTGAACAGTTAATTTTCCATAACGAATGCTATCAAACACATCCTCTATTTTATGTGTCAAATTTGCGAGATCCTCAAATCCCATTGTTGCTGCCATTCCTTTAATCGTATGGGCAGCTCTAAAAATCGTTTCAATAATTGAAGTTTCTTGAGGATTTTTTTCTAATAGAAGTAATTGTTCATACATCGTATCCAAATGTTCTGTGCTTTCATCGATAAATACGTCTAAATATTTTGAATTATCCATTTAAAAATCCCTCTTATCTTTCACTATATTTCATTATTGCTGATGCAATATTTTCTAACCGAACAACTTCTGTCACGTAATTTGTCGCAATTGCTGCAGCAGGCATTCCGTTAACAACAGTTGTTTCACTTGATTCAGCAATAATGACTGCTTGTTCATCATGTTTTTTAATCTGTTTTATTCCTTCTGCCCCATCTTTACCCATACCGGTTAAAATGACAATTGTTTTTTTAATCCCTTCAAGTTCAGCCAAGGAATTTAACATGACATTGATAGATGGACGATGACCGAGTTCATGTTTTTCCTTTGATAAATCGATTTTAAGTTGATGATTTTTTTTAATTATTTTCATATGATAATCGCCTGGAGCAATATAAATCGTATTGTGTTGGACGATTTCATGGTGTTCCGCCTCTTTCACTAATATGTGTATGTTTTCATTCAATCGGTTTGCTAAAAACTGGGTAAACTTACGAGGCAAATGTTGAACAATAAATATAGGGGCTGTTAAGTTTTGATCAATTTGTTGTAAAATTTTGTGTAGTGCACTTGGACCACCCGTTGATGAACCAATTGCTACGATTGAATTATATGCCATATGTCTTCTCCCATTTCTACATTTCTACGTTGCACTTGATCCTCAATAGCCTTGTATCAACCCCTATTAAAAATCATTAAACATAAATTCTTTTCTACAAAATTTTACGCTTAAATTACTAGTTTAATAGTTGGACATTTTAAAATGAAATAAAAGTTCTTAACCTGTCCATAAAGGTATTTTTGGGAATTTCAAATGTCTCTGAATGATTTTGATGTAAATATTTCTTTATGATTAATTCCATCGCCCGTGTTATTGGGGCATTATCTTTTAACAAAACAAATGGTACTTGTTTAATCACAGAGTCTGTGACGATTTTATCCTCTGGCAGTAACCCAAGTGTTGTCACTTTTACACCAAGAAAGTTATTGACAAGTCGTGAAAAACGCTTTATCGTGTCGATACCTTCCTTTATGTCTCTTACCCGATTTAATACAATTGAAATTGGCAAATTTTCTTGTTGTACAATAATATACTTAATCATACTATAGGCATCAGTAATGGCGGGCGGCTCAGGGTTCATGATAACGATACTCTCATCAGCAGCTAAAACAAATGACATACTAGTTTTAGTAGCCCCTGCACCTAAATCAAACATAATCACATCATAATCTTCCTGAATTCTTTCAAACTGTTCATGAAAATAGTTTAAATGAGCATCTGAAAAATCAATTAATTCTTCAAAACTATTTCCTCCGGCAACATATGGTAAGCCATTAGGTCCTATTTCTATAATATCATGAAATGACAAAGAATGGTTAAAAATATCTACTAAGGAGTAAGTTGACATCTTTCCTAATAATATATCAATATTTCCCATCCCTATATCTAAATCAATCAGTAATACCTTAACCCCGCTTTCACGTAATTTCAATGAGAAATTAATTGCAAAGTTAGTTTTCCCAACTCCACCTTTACCACTCACAACAGCAATAGTTTTAGCCTTTTTAACACCATTCAGTTGATGACGTAATACTTTCGCTTGATCATTCATGGCCATACCTACTTATGATTAATTGTCCGATAAACTGTTGATCAGGAACGATAATATCATTTGGTACATCTTGCCCATTCGTCATATAAGAAATATTAATTTCATCATGATAACATAAATTCAAAATGGCACCATATGTAGTTGTCTCATCCATCTTGGTAAATATAACCTTTTCCAAAGCAATGTCCTTGAATTGTTCATAAATATCTTTTATATCTTTATACCTTGACGCCAATGATAGGACGAGATGTGTTTCTGTTTGGAAGTTTTCCAGTTGAATCATTTCTTTCAATTCCCTAACATATTGTCCATCTCGAAAGTTCCTTCCCGCTGTATCAACAAAAATATAATCATGATTATTTAATTTTTGTAAAGCGTCTTTATATTCCTTAATTGAATAAACTACTTCAAGTGGTACATCTAAAATTTTTGCGTATGTTTTTAATTGCTCAATCGCTGCAATTCGATATGTATCCATGGTGATAAAGGCTATTTTCCTTTGTTCTTTAATCATTTTATTTGCAGCTACTTTTGCTAACGTTGTTGTTTTTCCAACCCCAGTCGGCCCGACAAATTGAATGATTTGCGCATTTGGTGGCGTGCCAATTGTATTTCGTTTGCTTAGCTTAGTAATAATTTCATCCTCTACTAACGGTATAATTTGTTTACTTGTTAATGTTTTATCATTTGTTCTATTAATAATGGATTGTAAAATTTCTTTAGCAATGTTCTCCTCTACTTCCTGATTTGTTAAATAGTTGAATACAATTGCATAATCAGCCGAAAATGGTTGATTCGCCTGGAAAGTGTTTGCCTGTAAAATTTCTTTCACATATTTAATTTCCGTTAACACCTTTTTATGTTCTTCTTTAGTAATAAAGCCTGGTTCATTAACAGTAACTTTATTCCGTTTAAATTGTCTGTTACTTGTATCCTTCAGTGTCTTTGAATTTTTATTTCTAGAAGATAAAGTTTCATCTATAGCAGCTAACACTTCTACCTGCCGCTTTTTAAAAAAACCTAAGAAACCACCTGTTTTTATTTCTTTACTATCTAAAATCACTGCATTTGCACCGAGGTCCTTTTTTATTTGTTCAATCGCCTCTGGCATGGATTTGGCTTTATATTTCATTATTTTCATGCGACATTCACCACCCCGACACTTTGAACTTGCACGTGTGGGGCAAGTTCGTTATAAGATAAAACAACCATATGTGGTAACACTCTCTCGATTAATTGTTTAACGTACATTCTAATTGATGGTGAACATAAAATAACGACCCGTTCATGCTCAATTTGTACTTTTTGCATTTCCTGTTGAATGTTTTGAATGATTTTTTCTTGTAAATTTGGCTCTAATGCAAGATAATTACCATGCTCAGTTTGCTGTATATGTTCTGATATCATATTTTCAATATCTGTTGAAAACGTCATTACTTTCAAAGTTTCATCTTGCCCGACATATTGTTTCGTAATTTGTATCGCTAATGACTGTCTGACATATTCCGTTAATAAATCAACATCCGTTGTCATCTTTGCAAAATCAGCAAGCGTTTCAAAAATGACTGGTAAGTTTCGTATCGAAATATTTTCCCTTAATAGCTTTGCCAATACTTTTTGGATATCTCCAATGGATAAAAGTTCCGGCGTTACCTCTTCTATTAAAATTGGATAGGATTCCTTTATTTGATCAATTAATTCTTTTGTTTCCTGTCTACCTAACAACAAATGGGCATTACTTTTCAAAATTTCTGTCAGATGAGTCGATATCACTGATGGGGGATCTACGACTGTATAACCTAACATTTCAGCATCCATCTTTTGATTTTCATTAATCCATTTAGCTGGTAAACCAAATGCTGGTTCCGTCGTTTCAATCCCTTCTAAACTATCATCTTCAATATCTGGAATCATGGCTAAATAGTGATCTAGTAATAATTCACCTTCAGCTATCTCATTTCCCTTTATTTTTATTCGATAAGCATTCGGTTCTAATTGGATATTGTCACGAATCCTTACGACGGGAACAACAATTCCTAATTCAATAGCAATCTGTCTTCGAATCATGACAATCCGTTCTAGCAAATCACCGCCCTGTTGTTCATCGACAACGGGAATTAATGCATAGCCAAACTCAAACTCTATCGGATCAACGTGAAGTAAATGGACAATATTTTCCGTTGTTTTCATCCCCTCGCTAGCCTCATCATCCACGGCATCATCTTCTATTGCCAATTCTTCTTCCGATTTTTTCACTAAAAAGTAGCCACTAATTGCTAAAATTAATGCAATAGTAGTCGTTAAAAAAAAGTTAATTGGAGTGAGACCAAGTAAAAAGATTGTCCCTGCCGCAACGAATAATAATTTTGGGAATTGTAATAATTGACCAGTAATATCCGTACCTAAATTACCTTCAGTCGATACTCTTGTCACGACAATCCCAGTTGCTGTCGCAATTAATAGAGCAGGTATTTGGCTAACTAAACCATCACCAACTGTTAAACGCATAAACGTATTCACTGCTTCATTAAAGGTCATGTCCATTTGTACCATACCAATAATAAGTCCGACTAAAATATTAATAATAACGATAATAATACCAGCAATTGCATCCCCTTTAACAAATTTACTCGCTCCATCCATCGCCCCGTGGAAATCGGCTTCTCTTTCTACTTTATCACGTCGGGCACGTGCTTCTTGTTCAGTAATTAATCCAGCATTGAGGTCTGCATCAATACTCATTTGTTTACCCGGCATTGCATCTAACGTAAATCGGGCTGCCACCTCAGAAACACGTTCTGCTCCTTTCGTAATAACGATATATTGAATTATGACTAAAATAATAAAGACAACAAAACCGACTAACGGATTATTTCCGATAACAAATGAACCGAATGTATCAACAACACCACCTGCATCGGCCTTTGACAGAATTGATCTTGTTGTTGAAACATTTAAACCGAGACGAAATAATGTTAATAAAAGTAAAAGGGATGGGAAAATAGAAAATTGTAATGGTTCTTGTGTATTCATTGATACTAAAATAACAATTAAAGCGAGTAAAATATTACATAAAATTAATACACTTAATAATCCCCCAGGTAATGGGATAACGAGCATAATAATAATTAAAATAACACCTAATAACACAGATAATTCCCGAAAATTCATTTATTTCCACCCCAGTGTTATGCCCTTTTTTCTGTTTGATAGACAAATGCAAGAATCTCTGCCACTGCTTGATAAAATTGTTCTGGTATCATGCCGTTTATATCAACAGTTTCATATAATGATCTTGCTAGCGGTTTATTTTCAACCGTCATGACTTGAGCACTTTTAGCCACTTCTTTAATTTTCAAGGCCACAGCATCTGTTCCTTTAGCCACAACGTATGGTGCAGAAGCAAGTTTCTCATCATATTTAATCGCGACTGCATAGTGTGTCGGGTTCGTAATAACGACGTCTGCCTTAGGGACCTCTGCCATCATTCGCCTCATAGCAATTTGACGTTGTTTTTCCCGTAACTTTGATTTTATAAGTGGATCCCCTTCAACGTTTTTATGTTCATCCTTAATATCTTGTTTTGACATCCGAATGTTTTTTTCAAAATCATATTTTTGATACATATAATCTAAAATGGCTAATGCAATAAGAGCAATGGTCGATGCAATCCCCATCATCACTGTCATTCTGCCAAAAAACCCAATGGCACTATGCACATTTTTAAAGGCTAACATCATCATTTCGTCTTTATAGATCCAAATAATTGTAAATGTAATCGTGCCAACAAAGACAATTTTAAATAATGACTTTAACAATTCAACAATCGCACGCAAGGAAAAAATTCGTTTTGCTCCTTGGATTGGGTCAATTTTTTTTAAATCAAATTTCAGTGGTTCTGTCGTAAATAAAACACCGACTTGTAACATGTTAGCGGCAATAGAAATAACTAATGCGATTGCCATAATCGGTAGAACTATTTTAGCAAATTGCAATAGTCCATCCATTAACAAATCCATTGTAGAAGGGATTGTGACATCCCAATGAATCCATTCAATGAATGTATGGCGATACAAATCTAGCATACTATTTTTCATAAAGGAGCCAAGCACTGCTAATAACATAAAACAAAATAATAATAAAAGTGCCGTATTAATGTCTTGGCTTTTGGCAACTTTACCCTTTTTACGTTCATCCAATCGTTTTTTCGGAGTTGCTCTTTCTGTTTTTTCCCCTGCGAAAAATTGCAAATCTAGTTTGAGTTGCATGTTAATTCCCTCCGAGAATAGCCATTAAATCCCTCATTGCCCCAAACATTGCTTCAAAAAGTGTTTTACTTAACATGATATATAAACTCATGAAAAACAATAAAACAATAAAACTAACTGTGATTTTTAATGGTAATCCCACAACAAAAACATTTAATTGGGGTACTGTTCTGGCGATGATCCCTAACGCAACATCGACTAAAAATAAGCAACCTACTAAAGGTAAGGCCATTTGAAAGGCGATTAAAAACATATAACTAAAGGTTTGAATCACAAAATCAGCAAAATTCCCTTCAAACTTAATAAATGAATCGATTGGAACCCATTCATAACTATTAAAAATACCATCAATAATAACATGATGACCATTCACAGATAAAAGGAATAATAAAGCAATGATATAAAAATATTGACCGATTAAAGGGCTTTGTGCCCCTGTCTGTGGATCGATAACATTTGCTACAGCAAAACCCATTTGGAAATCGATAAACCCACCAGCTATTTGCACAGCCGATAAAATTATATAGGCAATTAAGCCGATAAATAATCCAACAATTGCTTCTTTAAATATTAATAAAACAAATAAACTATCAAATTGAATGACATTTACCTCAATCGTTGTAAAAAGCGTTAATGCTAGGAAAAAACTAATACCAATTTTAAATGTTGTCGGTATAGTACGGTATGAAAATAATGGCATCGTCATTAAAAAGGCCAAAATTCTAACAAATAATAAAAGAAATGTAGGTACAATACTTAAATTAATTAAATCTAACATAGGCTATCCTACAAATCGATTAAGATTTTGATATAAATCATTTGTGAACTCAACAATTTTAGTTAACATCCATGAGCCAAAAAATACTACCCCGACAAAAACAGCAATAATTTTTGGAATAAAGGCGAGGGTTTGCTCTTGAATTTGTGTTGTCGCTTGAAAAATACTAACAAATAAACCAACTGCCAGTGCCAATAATAAAATGGGACCAGCAACTAATAATATCGTTAATACTCCTCTTTCTGCTAAAGATAATATTAATTCATTACTCAAGACATCACCCTCTTTATATAAAACTAGTAACCTTGCAATAAAGAATATGTAATTAAATACCAACCATCTACCAAGACAAATAATAAAATTTTAAATGGAAGTGATATCATGACTGGCGGTAACATCATCATCCCCATCGACATTAAAATACTTGCTACTGCCATATCGATAATTAAAAATGGAATAAAAATAATGAAGCCCATTTGAAATGCCGTTTTTAATTCACTAATCGCAAAAGCGGGTATTAAAGTAGTTAAAGGAATATCTTGGACCGTTTCCGGTCTTTCCGCATTCGTATAATTTAAAAAAAGTGCAATATCTTTCTCCCTCGTATGGGAAGCCATGAAATCTTTGATAGGAACACTCGCTTCTTCATATGCTTCATCTAAAGAAATTTCTTCATTAAAAAGTGGCTCTAATGAATGTTCATATACTTCATGAAACGTTGGTGCCATGACAAAAAATGTTAGAAACAATGCAAGACCAATCAATACTTGATTCGGTGGCATTTGCTGTGTTGCTAACGATGTTCTAACAAAACTTAGAACAACGATAATTCTTGTGAAACTTGTCATTAGTATTAAAATCCCCGGTGCTAATGACAAGACGGTTAGTAATAAAATGAGTTTAACGGAAGTTGATATGGAAGAAGGATCTGAGCTTGAAAATATATCGATAAATTCATTCATCTGGATCATCCTTCTTACGGTTATCATTCACTAATGATGTTCGACGGTGTTTCAATAAGTCCAATTCTTTAGACAATGAGGATAAGAACGGTTCATTAGCATCTTTATTTTTACCCTTATCCGTTTTTCTATTTTTAAATATATTTTGAAAAACAGTCTTAAAATCTTCTGATTCCTCACCATATTGGACAAATTGTTCCGTAATATGATCGTCCGTTATTTCCATTAATAATTCCACAGATTCACCAATACCTAAAACATAAAAGCGGTTGCCTATTCTTACAATTTGCAACGATTTATTTTGACCAAGTGGAATACCACCTAAATTTTCCAAAATATTTGATTGCTGTAATTGATTGTTTTTACGATTCCAAAGTTTTGCTATAAAAAATATCAGTGCCAGAATAAGTAATAAAGCAAAAAACATTTTCAAAATGTTCAACAAAAAAGATGAACCCAATGTATCGTTTTCTGTTAAATTGCTTTCATCATCATGACTTTCCATTGTAGGTGTTTCGTTTAATTGTAAACAATCTTCATCTTTTTCCAAACAATCTTTTAAATTATTAATTTGCTCTGCATGGACAGTTGATAAAAATAGACCGTTCATGATCATAATGATGACAATATAAATACTCCATTTTTTAACCACATTTTTCATCTCACTTATTCTAGTGCTTTTGAAATCGCTTCAATCACTCGTTCTGCTTGAAATGGTTTAACGACGAAATCCTTTGCCCCAGCTTGTATGGCATCAATAACCATTGCTTGTTGTCCCATTGCTGAACACATTACTACAACTGCGTCTGGGTCAAATGATTTTATTTCTTTTAAAGCAGTAATGCCATCTTTTTCCGGCATCGTAATATCAAGTGTCACTAAATCAGGTTTTAATTCTTTGTACTTTTCAACTGCAATGACCCCATTTTCAGCTTCTCCCGCTACCGTATAACCATTTTTCTCCAAAATGTCCTTAATCATCATTCTCATAAATGCGGCATCATCCACTATTAATACACTTTGACTCATTTTTTTCACCCTTTATTATTAATTAAGTTTCATTAGTCGGTCTTCTTGACTAATGATATCAGTAATCCTAACCCCGAAATTTTCATCGATGACAACAACTTCCCCTTTTGCAATCATTTTATTATTCACTAGAACATCTACTGGTTCACCGGCCAATTTGTCTAATTCAATAACCGACCCTTGGCTTAAATCTAGAATATCTCTTACTGTTTTTTTAGTTTCACCTAATTGAACAGCTACTTGGAGTTGAATGTCTAAAAGTATTTCTAAATTACGTTCATTTTGTTTTGTTAAGGATACATTTTTAAAATTTGAAAACGATGCTTTTTTTACGTTACTTTCAGATGTTGCATTTGTCATACCAGCTGATGAATAGATTTTTTCTTCCTCCACTGTTTCATTAACGTCTGTCAGCACTTCTTTTTCCGAAACTGATATTTCCTCAATACTATCCTCAATTTTTTCAGATGATGTTCCATTGTTTTGAAGTAATTCTTCAATGAGTCGCTTGGCAAATTTTAATGGAATCAATTGCATCATCTTAGAATCAATTAATTCACCAACCTTTAATTGAAACTCAACTTTAACAAAAACATCCTCTTCATTTGCTTTTTCTACTTCCTCAATCTGTTCGATATTTTCGTAATTGACCAATGGTGGAGAAATATCAATTTTCTTATTAAAGATTGTGGACATACTTGTTGCAGAAGCACCCATCATTTGATTCATTGCTTCTTGAACAGCACTTAATTCAATATCCGTCAATTCTTCTGTTGGATTTTCACCACTTCCCCCTAACATAACATCTGAAATGATTGCGGCATCAGTGGCTTTTAATAAAAAAATATTTTTGCCATCAAAGCCTTCTAAATAGCTAACCTGTAAACTAACGTGTTCATAGGGGAATTCCTCTTTTATCCCTGTTTTTTTAACGACCGATACAGATGGTGTCGTTATTTGCACCTTGTTGTTTAATAATGTTGATAATGTTGTTGCCGATGATCCTAATGAAATGTTACCAATTTCACCAATGGCATCTTTTTCAACGGTTGATAAGTATGTTTGTTCGATTTGACTGTTGTCTTTCGATTCATCTTCATTTTCTTCGGTAATATTTAATAGTGCATCAATTTCATCTTGTGAAAGCATGCCATCATCCATCATCTTTTTCCCCCCTTAATGTTGTCACCTTATCTAAAATTTGTACTGCTAATTTTTTATTCAATTTTCCTGGTTGAACTGTTAACTTAGGTATATCATTTATGTAAAGCATTAATGGGTCATTAATCGATTGATTTAATGAAATAATGTCATTTTCTTTTAATTGTAATAAATTCAACATACTTATATCAGCATTACCTAAACGGACGCTTAAATCCATCTTCACATCATTAAGGTGCCTAGTGAGGCGTCGATACATTTCCGGGTTTCTTTCCTTTGATCCTGTCTCCATCCAATAATGTACAGAGAGTTTTGGTATAATTGGTTCTAATACGATATGTGGTATACAAATATTAATAAAGCCGGTTTCTTCACCAATTTTTGTGTCCAATGTCACTACCACAACGGTTTCATTTGGTGACACTAATTGTAAAAATTGCGGATTTACTTCTAATTGATCTAAAATTGGATTAATGTCAACAATCGATTCCCAAGCCGTTCTTAAATTAACTGATGATTTTTCAAATAATTGTGATAAAATTAATGTTTCAATTTCAGTCAAGTTTTTTAAATTGGCTTGATTACTACCTTGACCCCCTAGTAATCTATCTAACATGCTATAAGCAATATTAGGATTCACTTCCATAATCATTCGCCCTTCAAGTGGTTCTACACTATAGACATTTAACACTGTCATCGAAGGAATCGAACGAATAAATTCTTCATATGGAACCTGATCGACGGATGCTACGCTTAAATTAACATATGTACGTAAATGACCGGAAAAGAATGTCGTCAAAAGCCTTGCATAGTTTTCATAGATTCTTGAGATACTCCTAATTTGATCTTTAGAAAAACGTAATGCTCGTTTAAAGTCATACAATTTCACTTTCGGTTCATCGTCTTGTTTAAATATTTCCGTATCCATGTCCCCTGAAGAAATAGCTGAAAGGAGTGCATCTATTTCATTTTGAGATAATATGTCTTCAACCACTGCAGCTTACACCTCCTAAGAACTGAAAGTGATGATTATTGTAATATTTTCATCGTCGTATAAACATCCGTTATTTCCCCATCTGTCATCAATCGATTAAGTTCTGTTTTAATCGTAAGCTCAACATCACTAATACCCGTTTTAAAATCTTCCTCTTCCATCAGAGATAATTGTTTTATTACTGTATTTTTAATCTGGAATGATCTTTTTTCTATTTCTTTTAATCCTTTCTTACCATCGGTAACGATAAGAAATTGGACCCGAACAAATCTATCATCATTTAAATCAGTAGTTAATTCCGCTGTTTCATAAGAATATTTGTTCATATGCTCGATTGTACGGGGATCATTACTGTCGTCTTTCAAAAATAAATATACGGTGATACCACCACCTACAATCAATATAAAAAATAGGAACATTACTATCAAAATAATTTTAATCGCATTATTCACTCAATCACCTTGTCTTTCCAACTGCCAAAAATACCAATTTTTTGATAAAAGTCTGTCATTTTTTGTACAACCTCTTCCTGAGCAGTTTGTACGACAATTTTCTTCCCATTTTGTAATGTAATTGTCGTGTCTGGTAATGATTGTATTTGTTCGATTAGTAATGCATTTAACATAAATGTTTCACCATTTAACTTCGTTAATTCAATCATGGATTTGCGGGGATGATGCTAATTAAGCAACATCCCCTGCCTCCTTTTTTAACGTTTTAAATTGACTAGCTCTTGTAAAATTTCATCAGACGTAGTAATGATTCTAGTGTTTGCTTGGAATCCACGTTGCGCAACAATCATTTCCGTGAATTCTTCTGATAAATCGACGTTAGACATTTCTAGTGCACCAGCGACGGTTTTACCTAAACCTTCTGTTTCCGGGGCCCCAATTCCAGTAAATCCAGCATTAGCGGAATCCAAAAACAAGTTACTACCTATTTTTTCTAATCCAGTTGGATTCGAAAAATTAGCTAACCCTATTGTTCCCGCTGTTTGTGGGTCTCCAGCAGCATCAACATAATTGACATCGCCATTTTCAGCAATACTAAAACTTTGAAAATCATTAGGTAGATTAATTTTGTACGATTCGTTGGGATCATTTAAATTTACTGAACCATCATTAAGAATTCCATCCATACCTACTAAATACAACCCATCAGAATTAACAATGTCCCCATTATCATCAAAGTAAAAATTCCCTGCCCTCGTATAATAAATACTCTCTCCATCTGTCACAACAAACATCCCATTACCTTCAATAGCAACATCTAAAGAGCTTCCCGTCGTTTGTGTAAATCCTTGAGTGTGAATATTGTCAATAGAACCAACTTTAGAACCTAGGCCAACCTGAATTGGGTTAATCCCCCCACGGCCACCGGCAACTGCCGCTTGTGCCCCACGTGTCGTTTGACTCATCATGTCTTGAAATGTGATGCGACCTTTTTTAAAACCACTTGTATTAACGTTAGCAATATTATTTCCAACAACGTCTAATTTTGTTTGAAATCCTTTTAATCCTGAAATACCTGAATACATTGAACGTAACATAGTTTTCTCATCCCTTTTCTTATAGTTTTCCCCACTTCAATCAGTCGGTGGTTTATATAAGCCTCCCAAAAGGGTCCAGCTTATTATTTTTGTAAAACAATTGCTCCATTAATATTCGTAAAAATTTGGTTGCTTGCTTCCTCATTCGTTAAAGCAGTGACAACGGTATTGTTTTTCGTACTGACGACTAATGAGGTGTCATCTGTAACGACAATTGCGTCTGTAATCCCTTTTCCTTTAGCCTCATTCATCTTTTGACTAATTTCTTGCCATCTAGCATCACTTATATGAATATTTCTATCTATAAGTCTCTGTTGTGCATGTTTACTCACCTTGACAGCTGTTGCTTTTGATAGTACTTGTTCAAACGAAGTGTTCGATTGCTTCGGCTGTTTAACGTGATTTCGCTGTTTTGTAATTTGTGCTTGTTGTAATGGGTGGATGTAATTATTCATCGTTGACACCTTCACTTACAGAAACTTTCACAATTTCATCCGTATAAATCTTTTCACCATTTGCTAATTCTAATAGTGCATAGCCATTTCTTTGGCTAACTGACTTCACTTCACTACTGCCGATTTCTTTCGTACCATCCTCATTAATAATTTCATAGTCAACTTCTTTACCAATCATGTGACTGTATTGAATCACAGGAGAAACAATTTGATTTTGAACTAGGCGATCTATAGAGCCAGCCATGTTCATCATTTGTTCCAAGGACGAAAATGTTGCCATTTGTGCAATAAAATCTTTATCATCCATTGGGCTTAATGGGTCTTGATTTTGTAATTGTGTCATTAAAATTTTAATAAACTCGTCTTTCCCTAAATTATTATTAGGAACATTACGATTTGGTTGATTAGATAAATAAAGTGACTCATCAATTTTCGCCATCATTATCCTCCTCCCTCTGCCATTTGTAACAATGACTCAAAGTCTATTTGATTATCGTCATGATCCTTATTCGACTCTTGTTCGTCATTCGTTTCTTCCATTGACTCATCATGATCAAACTGGCCCTCTTCATAATCCTGATTAAAAAATTGTTCATCTGATATTGTTGAATCTCTTTCAATCATGACTTGATGTGGTGCAAATAAGTGTTTTAATTGATGGATATTCGTCTCTAACATTTCTTTCGCCATTTGTGAACTAACAATGATTTTAACGACCATATCACCATTCATTTGTGTAAAGTGTAATGTCATATTACCTAAATTCTCCGGTCGAATCGTCAGTGACAGTTGTTGCATTTGATTCCCAGATCTAGCAAATTGGCTTTGTTGTACGATTTGGATCATTTTTTGCATCAATTCATTGCTTACTCTTTCAACCCTATCAGTTTGTTGTAAATGAACGACAAATTGTTCCACTTGTGTCATCGGTCTTAAAGGTATATCCTGGGATGATGTTGTTAAAATTGTCCGCCCCACACTATTATCCAAGTTCACACTGTCATCAAGGATGTTTGGTATTAGTTGATGCAACCAATTAGAGACATCTCTTTTCGTCACTGTTGCCTCAGATTGGTAGTTACCATTTCGCTGTTGTAGTAGCCTTTTACTGAATATGTCTGTTAATTTTTCCCAAAGTTTTAATTCCTCATTGGAAAGAGTTTCCTGCAATGAGCCATTTAATGAAAGCCTAGCATCCCTTGAGAGCTTTGACCATTGTTCTAATAACGCCAGTATACGGCTTGACGTTTCTAACATTGACTTATCATCACCGGTTAAATTAGATAGAATTTCAGTAATGCCTTGCAATAATTGTTGTAATTGACTATTCATATTTTCAGATTGTTCATTTACTAGTGGTTCCGTTATCAAAAACAACCAATCACTACTATTTGTTATTTGATTTTCTTCATGTCCTTTTTCAATCGAAGCCTTTAATTTGTCGATGAGTAATTGAACAAGATTCCCTTCCGGCAAATCCTCGTCCAAAATGAATGGTTCATTTTGAATTATTGCTATAAATAATTGATGTAGTAATGATTCGTCAATTTCATCTATTCCATCGGTTTCTAAAATCTGCGAAAGTTTAGTTTTTAAATCTTCGATTACTGAAATAACTTCCCTAGATGGCGAATTCATCTTATTTAAGACTTTTTTAAGGTGACCAATCATTTCTTTAGTGATAACTGAATTACCCTTTTTCGATCGAATTGTCTGATTTGACAGGTTTGACAGGACATTGTGAAAATTTGAACGATCAATCAAGTTTTGTTTGGATCGAATTGTTGCAAACGGATTGGTCGCATTGACTATCGGTCTATCCATCATTAATAAACCCATCTTATTCATCTTTTTTCACCCCCTTTCAATAGTTTCAATACTAGTCACTAATTAATAATTCTGTTATTGATGCAGCAATTTCTGGATTCATTTCTGCTAAAATTTCGCCTCTCACCTTACCTGATAAAATTGATAAAATATTAGCAGCTCGCTTGGTTTCAACATTTTCTAATATTCCAGCTGCACTTTTAGGTTCCATTTTTCTAAACGATGCTGCTGCATCCTCATACTCGGTCAATTCGTCTAAATCATCAATATTAATTGGGCCTTCATCGATAATTTTTTCATACTTTTTATTTTCTCTTTGTAGATCCTCAATTTCCTGTTCCATTTGATTGACCTCAGTTTGTAATATTTCAATTTCCTCTTCTTGCATCCCTATCTTATTTTCGGCCTTTAATAATTTCTCCTCTAATTGATCTTCTTCTTCTGAATTAATAAAAGTCGACACAACAGGTATGCTACTTCCCTGTTTTTTTACCCATCCCAATATATCCCCATCAGCCATCAGAAATATTCCTATTACCAAAACGATAATAATAAGGAGTGGCACAAAAACAAATAGTGTTAGCCATAAAATTGGATTCTTTTTTCCTTTTTTTTCTTGCTTAATCGATGTCATAGATTCACCTATTTTAAACTTAAATATTGTTGTAATGCTATTTCATCCATCATATTCATATCCATCTTTTTCTCTAATGCAATTTGCTTTTCTTTTCTGTTACTTATGATAGTTTCCATCTTCTTCATTTCAATATGTGCCTTTGTTAAAGTTTCCCGTTTCATTTCCATATGCATTCTTGCATCTTGCACTTTACCTTGAAGTTTGTCAATACGGGCATTTATAGATTGAATATAAGTCGATTGTTGACGAATAGACGTAATTTTCTTTTTCGATTGAATGAGTTGTTGGAGTGTTTCTTCCTCGTTTTCTTTCATTTTAAATGCCTCATACATGTCGGTTGCAACACGTTCAAAGTTTTCCACAGCGATTGCATACTCCCTTTGGGCACTGTTTTTTTCTGTTTTTTTAACTTTTAATATCTTTTCAAAAACGGCTTTATCTGAAATGATGGCTCACCTACCTTAAGTAAACAATTGTTTCATTTCTGTATAAGCTTCCTCAAATGTCATGTAATCTGTTATTCCTTGTTTTAAAAATTGCATAATTTTAGGATAATAAAAAATTGCTTCATCAATTTGTGTATCTGAGCCTTTATTATAGGCGCCAATTTGTATTAACTCGCTATTTTCTTCATAAATGGCTAATAATCGTCGAATTTTATTTGAGACAGATTCATGCTCTTTTCCAATAATTTGTATCATTAAACGGCTAACGGATTGTAAAATATTGATTGCAGGATACTGACCAGCTTCCGCAAGCTTTCTATCTAACACTAGGTGTCCATCAAGTATCCCTCTTACTGCATCCGCAATTGGCTCATTCATATCATCGCCATCGACTAACACTGAGTAAAAAGCGGTAATTGTCCCATTAACATCCGTTCCGGCTCGTTCTAGTAGCTTCGGAAGAGTAGCAAAAACAGATGGTGTATACCCTTTAGTTGTAGGAGGCTCACCAACAGCTAGGCCAATTTCACGTTGGGCCATGGCAAACCGTGTGATTGAGTCCATCATTAAATTAACATGTAGCCCTATACTTCGAAAATACTCACTAATTGCTGTTGCTGTATAGGCCCCTTTAATACGCATAAGTGCTGGTTGGTCAGAAGTTGCGACAACAACAATAGATTTTTTTAACCCTTCTTCACCTAAATCCTTTTCAATGAATTCTCTTACTTCACGTCCACGTTCACCAATTAATGCAATGACGTTGACATCGGCCTCACTATTTCTTGCTATCATTCCTAATAAAGTACTTTTACCAACACCGCTACCCGCAAAAATTCCTATTCGTTGCCCTTTTCCTACCGTTAACATAGAGTCAATTGCTTTAACCCCTGTTGATATTGGCTCCCTAATTGGTTGCCTTTCCATCGGATTAGGAGGTGACTGTTCTGTTGGGTAATTTTTTAAGCCATCGGGAAGTTTTTTGTGATGTAAACTATTGCCTAATGCATCGATTGTCTCGCCGATTAAACTTCTACCTACTTTGATCATTAAAGATTTCCCTGTTGATTCTACTAAACAATCAGGACCAATTTCTGTCACATGTGAATATGGCATTAATAAAATTTTTTCCTGATTGAATCCTACCACTTCGGCTGGAATTGGTTTATGAAGTGCAGATTTAGGGTGAATGAGGCATACTTCGCCAATATTCACCTCGGGCCCGTTTGATTCAATCATAAGACCAACGATACGAAGTATTTTCCCGTATCTTTTGTATGGATTAACTTGCTCTATAACCTGATTTAATGTTATGTCATCCATTTTCAATTTTCTGACACACTTTCCTTAAGAGCTGTTTTAATTTGCTGTAATTGGACATCAATACTTGCATCGATTTGTCCAAAACGGTGTTTAATAATACAATCCCCTTCGGATAAAGTAGCATCTATTTGAAATGTAATCACACTTTCTTCATCGATTAGCTGTTCTAATTCGTCCCTTTGCTCATAAACGGATTGATAATTATTTGGATGTAACATAATGGTGATTGTTTCATTATCTTTTAATTCTCCAATTACCTTTTTCACTATATTTACATATTTTTCGGGGGTATTAGCTAATTGCTCATCAAGAATTTTGTTAGCAGTGGTCATGGCTAGATTGATTATCATTTGACTATGTTCTTCAATTATTTTATGGTAATCTTTTATTGCTAACCCATATTGATTGTTAATTTCCTGTAACATAGAGTCATATTGATTCAATGCTTCTTTTTTTCCTGCTTCAAATCCATGTTGATATCCTTCTTTTTCGGCTTGTTTTCTTTCTATTTCCTTTTCTTCCACCCATTTTTCTTTTTCTTTATTAATTTTCATTCTGATTTCTTCCATTAATTGCGACTTTTTAAGTTGGACATTAGCTAATTGCTTTTTGGCATGATCAATGTCTAATAATACTGCATCTAATTGATCCTCATATGTAGTATCTTTTTCTTCCGTCTCTGCCTCTAGGAAGTCCAGTTCCTTTATAGCAATAACATGATATGGATTGGATTGATCAGATTGTTTCATTTGTTTAGACAATGATATCGTCTCCCCCACCTCTAGCTATAACTATTTCACCTATTTCATCTAAACGTCGGATTGTAGACACGATCCGGCTTTGTGCTTCTTCGACATCCCGCAAACGAACGGGGCCCATATATTCCATTTCTTCTTTAATTGTTTCCGACATTCTTTCCGACATATTGTTAAAGATAACATCTTTCACTTCGTCACCTGCAACTCTTAACGCGAGTTTTAGGTCGTCATTTTCCACTTCACGAATAATTCGCTGAATAGCTCTATTATCAAGTATGACAATATCGTCAAATACAAACATTCTTTTCTTGATATCCTCAGCTAATTCTGGCTCTTGAATTTCTAGTGTGTCTAAAATGGTTCTTTCGGTACTTCTGTCAACTTCGTTTAGCACTTGAACAACTGCAGAAATACCACCTGTTTGTGTATATGTTTCCGATAAGGAAGTCGAGATGTTTTTTTCTAATACCATTTCAATTTCCTCAATAATATCTGGTGGGGTTGATTCCATCGTCGCAATTCTTCTTGCAATATCCGCTTGTACATCTTCTTCAAGTTCAGATAAAATTTGACCTGCTTGCTCTGGATCTAGATATGAAAGCACTAACGCTATCGTTTGCGGATGCTCCCCTTGTAAATAGTTTAACAATTGACTTGGTGGGGCCTTTCTAGCAAAATCAAAAGGTCTCACATGTAAAGATGACGTTAGTCGTTGGATAATATTTGTTGCCTCCTGTTTTCCGAAGGCTTTTTCTAGTACCGTTTTTGCATATCCAACTCCACCCTGAGAAATGTAATCTTGAGCAATCGATATTTGGTGGAATTGATCAATAACATCATCTTTTAAATTACTATCTACTTTTTGAACGGAAGATATTTCTAAACTTAATTTTTCAACCTCTTCCTCTGATAAGTGTTTAAAAATATTGGCTGACACATCAGGACCTAGTGTTATTAATAAAATTGCCGCCTTCTCAAATCCTGTGATTTCTTTTCTTTTTTTTGCCATCGTGTGTCGTGTCCCCCTTAATCATCTGCAAGCCAACTCCGTAATAATTTTGCAAATTCTTCAGGTTTTTCATTTGCTAGATGCTCAATTTGATTTTTTTGTATATCTGATTCTGATTCAGGTTGTTTCGTTAAGTCAATGTCAGCAACATCAGCTGTTACTATCTGTTCACTTTCAACCTCAACCTCTTCGGGCTTACGTCTTCTTAATAATACGAATAATACTATGAAAACAATAGTGATTACGATGATACTAATGACAATAATCGCCAACGGAGATAATTTTGGTGATGACGTTTCCTTTTCAAAGCCCATTGCCGCTAAATGTTGACTAAATGGTTGAAAAACGATAGAAATTCGATTTTCTGGATCAATATCTCCAAAATCCTTATTAATTGATGTTGTAATTATTGAATTAAGGATTGAGGTAACTCCTTGTTCAACCTCATTTTGTTCCTGTTGAGACAAGAGCTGCACATCATCTTTATCTGTGGAAACATTATTATTGATAACTACCTGAATCCCTAAATCTCTTACTTTATAAGGGCTATCACTAATATCTTTATGTATGCGGTTCAATTCAAAATTAACGGTATCTTTTAATAGTTCATAATCTCCATCATCTTCTCCAGGCTCTAATTCTCCCGGTAAATTAGGAATGTCCTCATCGCCTGTACCAGCAATTTCTCCATCCCGATATAAGCCTGTATAAGTTTCTTTTATTGTTTCTAAACTTAATGGAATTCCTTCAATATTTTCCACATCTACTGGTTCAACTAAATCTTCAACACGATTCTCACTTTTAAAATCGACATCTGCCGTGACAGAGACAACAACATTTTCCATGCCAACCATGACACCGAGCATTTGTTGTAACCGTTTTTGAATATCGTCTTCAATTCCTTTTTTAACCGATTGTTGATGTGATATTTCATCTTGATAACTTCCATTAACTGTACTTCTCTCAAAATATTCTAAATACTGATTTCTGATTTTAATATTTTCTTCCGATAAATTCGGTAATGCTTTTGATACTAAATGATATAAAGATTCGATTTGATTTTCATTAAATTCATAACCGTATTTTGTTTGTAAAATAATTGCTGCTGTCGTTTCCTCAACAGAATCATTAATAAATACAGACTGTTTAGGTAGAGAAATCATTACGTTAGCATCTTCAATACCATCTATACTCTTAATAAGATTTTCTAACTCTGTTTGGGTCGCAGCTAATTTCATCATATTAAATTCATTATCTGTAATTCCCCAGGAAGCGTTTTCACTAAAAAATGAGTAACTTATATTTCCACTTCGGGGAATCCCTTGCCCAGCTAATTCAACTAAAAGTTGGTCACTTTTATCATCTGGAACTTTAATTGTCTGTCCACCATCTGAAAGTTCATAAGTAATATTTCTAGCATCCAGCTCTTCTTTAATTTGATTAACTTCTTCTAATGGTAAATTAGTATAAAGTGGTACATATCTCGTTGAAAAATTTACGATAGAAATAATAAAAACAGCAATTACTAGGACTGAAATAAGACTAAAAAAAAGGATTTTTTGGCTTTTACTGCTTTTAGTCCACATCAATTTTATTCGATTGTTCAAACTTTCAAAAAAATCCCTCATAAAATCCCACCATCAATATGTATAGTTATTGTTATTGAATACTTCGTATAAATAGTTTTAAGTGATTAATGAAGAGATTAACCTTTTTCATCATTTATTTAACAAATGATATTATTTATCCGATATATACATTAAATAGGAAAGCGTACAACAATAAATTGATTTAAATCAATTTATTATTCGAAAAGGATATGATGATTTCAACATATCCTTTTAAAAACTATTTAAATTTGCATTCTCATCACTTCATTATAAGCATCGATTACTTTTTGTTGTATTTGCAGAGTGGCATCAATTGTAATAGCAGTTTTTTGGGCGGAAATCATGACATCATGTAAACTGACATCTTTACCTAAAGCTAATAATTCAGTCTTTTTATTTGATTCATTCTCAAGTTGGCTAACATTTTCAAGGGCATTTTTAAATAAACTTTTAAAAGATAATGACTCCGTTGGTTGGTTCTGTTGGTGTATTGGTTTTATACGATTATTTGTCTGTAATGTGTCCGATATACTTTGTACTGATTTATACAATTTTCAAATCACTCCTTTTCATCGTCACTTACCAATCTCTAATGTTTTCATCAACATATCCTTTGTACCATTTAATGCTGTAATATTTGCTTCATAGGATCTTGATGCACTTATAATATCAACCATTTCCTTTAAAGGATCGACATTAGGATATTGTACATATCCCGCTTCATTGGCATCCGGATGTGATGGGTCAAATACTAGTTTAAATGGTTCTTGATCTGCTACAATCCTTGAAACACGTACACCTTGGGGAGGACCTTCTGTTCTACCATATTTTGCACGGTGCAGAAATGATCGAAAATCAGTACCCTTTGATTGTAATTGAACCATTTTTCTTTGGTATGGGACAGCCTCACCGTTTTCATTAACTGTCGATCTCGTCGTCATCGAATTGGCAATATTCGCCGAGGCTACATCCATACGCAGTCGTTGGGAAGTAAGTCCACTTGCACTAATATTGAAACCATTGAAAACCGACAATTATTTTCCTCCTCTAATTACATTTTGTAATGTGCTAAATTTGCCGTTTATTCGATCGACAATACTTTGATAATATATTTGGTTCTTTGCAAATTCCGCCATTTCCTTGTCGATATCGACACTATTTTTATCATGTCGATAAATGTATTTGTTTTGTTGGGTAATATAGGTATTGTTTGCTTCAGTTGAAAAAGGTAAATGTTTTACATGGGTACGTCGGGCTTGAAGTTGCTGCATTTCAGCATCTAAAACATTTTGAAATTCGACTTTTTTCGCACGATAATTGGGTGTATCAACATTAGAGATATTATTGACAATAACATCGTTTTTTTTCGATGAAAAATCGATAGATTTTTCCAACAAAGATATTGTATTATCAAATAAATTCATCCATTTCCCCCACCTTTTTCTAGCTTATTATAAGTTTAATTGACTTTACTACTAAAGTCTATCATTTTATATGAGAAATTCATTTCTACACGAAAAATAGAACTTTTATACTAGTTTAAAGTTATCATTTTTGACATTTTCCCTTAAATTACTACAATTTTATACATTAAAAAACTATTCGGATGATAATTATACCGAATAGCTTTCAATTAAATATACTTATTTATCATTATTTAGTACTTAACTTATCTAACTCAATTAAGAATTTCTCGTTTAATACTTTAATGTATGTTCCTTTCATCCCCAATGATCTCGATTCAATAACACCTGCACTTTCCAACTTTCTCAATGCATTAACGATGACAGAACGGGTAATTCCAACACGGTCTGCTATTTTACTTGCTACTAGTAGGCCCTCTTTAGCGTTTAGTTCTTCGAAAATATGTTCAATTGCTTCTAATTCACTAAACGACAACGAACTGATTGCCATTTGAACAACTGCCTTACTTCGTGCCTCAAGCTCAATTTCTTCCGCTTTCCCTTGTAAAATTTCCATTCCAACTACTGTTGCACCATATTCAGCTAACACTAAATCGTCATCTAAAAAACTCTCCGTTAAGCGGCTTAAAATTAATGTTCCTAATCGTTCCCCACCACCGATGATAGGGACAATCGTCGTTAATCCGTCTTGAAATAAATCGATATTTTCATAAGGAAAAACAGTGTAAACACTATTAACATCAATATTGGCAGTTGTTTCTGTTATTGCTAAAATTTCCTTTATATATGCTTCCGGAAATTGCTTTTCTTCTAACATCTTTTTCATCCGGTCACTTTCTATTTCCTGGTTAATTGCTACACCCAATAATTTTCCTTTCCTACTTAACACGAAAACATTACCATTAATTACTTCGGTTAAGGTTTGTGCCATTTCATTAAAGTTAACAGGTTTACCAGCTGATTTTTGTAATAAAGCATTGATTTTTCTACTTTTTTCTAATAAGCTCATATGTCTCAACCCTTCTATCTAAGTATTTTTTCCTTTTGTACTTCCATTTAAGGATATATTCTGGACTTATAGGATAAATTGGCTCAAATCTTTATTTTCTACAATAGCACTTAATTTTTCATCAACATAACTAGGCGTAATCTCAACCTTTTCAATCGAAATATCTGGTGCCTCAAAGGATAAATCCTCTAATAGTTTTTCCAAAATAGTATGTAATCTTCTAGCACCTATGTTATCTGTTTCCTGATTGACTTCAAAGGCAATTTCAGCTAATCGATCAACCGCTTCTTCAGTAAAAACAACTTCAATTCCTTCTGTTTCTAATAAAGCGATATATTGCTTTAATAATGCATTGGACGGTTCCGTTAAAATCCGTTTAAAATCTTCGGTCGTAAGCTTCTCAAATTCTACTCTAACTGGAAATCTCCCTTGCAGTTCAGGAATCAGGTCTGAGGGTTTAGCCATATGAAATGCCCCAGCGGCGATAAATAGTATATGGTCAGTTTTAACTGGACCATATTTTGTCGTGATCGTAGACCCTTCGACAATGGGTAAAATATCTCTTTGGACACCCTCCCTAGAAACATTTGCTCCTTGTTGATCTTTACCAACGACTTTATCGATTTCATCGATAAAAATGATTCCCGCCTGTTCTGCACGATGAACTGCTTCTTGTTGTGCTTCTTCCAAATCAATCATTTTTTGTGCTTCCTGTTGAATTAAAATACTTCTAGCTTCTTTGACCGGTAATCTTCGTTTTATTTTTTTACCTGGTAGCAATTGACCGAATGCATCCTGCATGTTCATGCCCATTTGCTCCATCCCAGAACCTTGTAACATATCAAACATTGATGGGGCTTGTTGTTCTATTTCAACAGTCACTATTTGTTCCTCTAATTCCCCTAATTCCAATAAGCGAGCAGTTTGTTTGCGTTTTTCTCTTACTGATTCATTTTGATGATTTGTGTTTTGTTTATTGTCTTCATCTTCTTCAGATTCGTCCATCCCTGTAAATAACATTTCAAAAGGGTTTTTTACAGTTCTTTGTTTCTTAATTGAAGGGGCAATTAACTTAACAAGGCGTTTATTCGCTTCAACAGTTGCCTTATCTTTAACTGCTTCCATTTTTTCTTCCTTTACGATGACCATTGCCATTTCAACTAGATCACGGACCATTGATTCTACGTCCCGACCAACATAACCAACCTCTGTAAATTTTGTTGCCTCGACTTTAATAAACGGGGCCTTGACTAGTTTGGCAAGCCTTCTAGCGACTTCAGTTTTACCTACTCCGGTTGGTCCAATCATTAAAATATTTTTAGGGACAATTTCATCCTTCATCGCATCATCCAACTTCATTCGACGATACCGGTTTCTCAAGGCAACGGCAACAGATTTTTTTGCTTCTGTTTGACCGACGATAAATTTATCAAGTTTCTCCATTATTTGTCGCGGAGTATATTTTACGTCCATCCATTAAACTCCCTTCTCATCATTCATTAAAGTTCTTTCGTAATAATTTGGTCGTTTGTAAAGACACAAATATCACTAGCTATTCGTAGAGCTGCTTCTGATATTTCTGCTGCTGTCATAGAAGGGGAATATTTTGCTAGGGCTCTGCCAGCACTTAGGGCATAATTCCCGCCCGAACCAATAGCTAATATGCCGTCATCCGGTTCGATTACCTCGCCTGTACCACTTATAAGAAACATATGATTTTTATTCATAACAATAAGCATTGCCTCTAGCTTGCGTAATACTTTATCACTTCGCCAGTGTTTTGCTAATTCTACTGAAGACCTCATTAAATTCCCATTATATTCTTCTAATTTTCCTTCAAATTTTTCAAAAAGGGTAAATGCATCGGCAACAGATCCGGCAAACCCAGCAATCACTTGCCCATTATACAATGTTCTCACTTTCTCTGCCTTATGTTTCATGACAACAGCATTGCCAAGTGTCACCTGACCATCTCCACTCATTGCTGATTGATGATTATGTTGAATTGCAAATATCGTCGTTGCATGAAATTTATTTGTCATTTTTCACATCACCTACACTTTTTCTCTTATTTAATTTTGCACGTGGATGACTGTTCATATACACATGCCTCAGTTGATCTTTTGTCACATGCGTATAAATTTGTGTTGTTGATAAATTTTCATGTCCTAATAATTCTTGTACTGAACGCAAATCCGCTCCCTCATTTAATAAGTGGGTCGCAAATGTATGCCTTAATTTATGTGGATTCATTTGGATTGTTAACGATGCTTTTTTGACAATTTGGTTTAAAATGTAGTGAATTCCACTAGTCGTTAACGGATACCCCCGATTATTGAAAAAAACTATATCATTGTCAATTTTCGATTTGTTTATTAGGAATTTACGTCCATCATCTATATATACCTGCAGGGCATCCAATGCATACTGCCCTATTGGTATATACCGTTCCTTACGGCCTTTTCCGATGACATGAATCATACCAATATTAAAATCAATTGCCTGTAACGTTAATTGAAGGCATTCTGATACACGGATACCCGTTGCATAAAAGACCTCCAACAATGCTTGGTTTCGCTGACCAATCGGTGTTGTTAAATCACTTACTTGAAAAAGTTTCTCTAGTTCCTCGACATAAAAAAAAGTCGGTATCGATTTTGATTGTTTTGGTAAATGGATATGAAAGAAAGGATTTTTTATCGTATCAATTTCCTTATCCAAATATTTATAAAAAGTTCTTAAACATGATATCGTGCGAGAAACGGATTGGCGTGATAATTTTTGTTCGTATAAATCTGTTAAAAATATTCTTATCGTTGATTGATCAACATCCTCAAATTGGTGTAGATGTTCCTTTTTTAAAAAAGTAATAAATAAATGTATGTCAAGTGAATATGACTTTATCGTTAATGGTGATGCATTCTTCTCAACTTTTAAATAATTAATAAAGTTTTGTAAATGGTCTTCCATTGATGGCATAAAACTCCCCACTTTCTACAATAGGACCGATTTAAGCATACCATAAATGAAAATACTGAGCAATGGATTTAACTAAATTGTAACAAAATTCTGAATTAACAAATACTTCATTTTTGCTTTTGAATAACCTTTGGGAGAGGACTTTTTGATGGCTACATGTTAGCAGCAGTTTCTTCAGTTGAAATTGTCGCTATTTGTTTTTAGTGGCGATTCTCTGGCCTGTTTTGAATAAGAGGTTTCGATTTTCCAGAGGTGCCCAGCACCCTATGGGGGGTGTTTCCCATTTATAAAGGTGCCATGCACGCTTTCGCTTTTAAAATCCCTTTAGTTATGATATTCGCGGGAACTAATCCATCTATCAAGTTATCTATAAGAGGGAGATTATTACTAAATCAAAGATTCATTTCCACTTTTTTCATTGAAAAAACCACTAAATAGATGTCGAAAATAACCTTTGAAAATTGCTACCCAAAAGTGGCTTCACATCTACATAGTGGCTTTACTTGATAAAATTACTGAGGTTCCTCAGCATAGTCACATTGACTACATTTAATTTGTGTATGTTTTGTTGTCTTTTTTTCAACTAAATAAGATTCACATTTTGGACAATTTCTATCAATAGGTTTATCCCACGAAATAAAATCACAATTTGGATATTCATCACAGCCATAAAAAAGGCGATTCTTCTTTGATTTACGTTCAACAATGTTACCTTTTTTACATTTAGGACAAGTGACACCTATTTTTTTCACGATTGGTTTTGTGTTTCGGCAATTAGGGAAATTTGAACATGCCATAAACTTTCCGTAGCGGCCCATTTTATATACCATCGGGTGACCACATTTTTCACAATCAATTCCAGCAGGTTCATCTTTTATTTCGATTGTTTTCATTTCTTCTTCTGCCTTGTCCAATCTAGGTTTGAAATCTTGATAAAAATCATCGATTAATTGAATCCAGGCCACCCGGCCATCTTCAACAGAATCAAGATTTTCCTCCATTTGTACCGTGAAAGCAACATTGGTTATTTCAGGAAAATACTCATCTAAAATTTC
>DAMCTP010000019.1:0-54644 GCA_032113595.1 Pseudogracilibacillus sp. | reverse complement strand
AAGGTAATAATAATGTTAAGGAGGTGAAAATGACATGTTGAAAAAAATTGTTCATGTGTTTTTTATTATCACTGGTGGCACATTAGGCTTTTTATATCTGCCATTATTGTTAAAAGTGATTAATATTACTAAGTATGACTGGTTGATGAGTCCTTATTTTAGTTCGGTTGTTGGTGCTCTTATACTTTTTATATTATCTTATTTTATTGCGGACTATGTAGTGGGCTTTTTTAAATGGATTGAAGAAGGGTTAGTTAAAATACCCGTTGTTGATTTGTTATTCGGTACAATTGGATTAATTTTAGGGTTACTTGTTGCCTATTTAGTAACCATTCCATTAAAAACGATTAGTTGGAGAATTGTGTCAGAAATATTACCGTTATTTTTTACAGTCATTATCGGTTACTTAGGATTCCAAGTAGGGTTCCGACGTCGTGAGGAATTTATGAATATTTTAATGATTACTCGTAAAGACAAAGGTAAGAAACAAGGAATTGACAGTGAAACGGATTCAAGAAATGAAGTAAAATCAAAAATATTAGACACGAGTGTTATCATTGATGGTAGAATTGCCGATATTAGTCAAACACAATTTCTTGAAGGAACAATTATCATTCCCCAATTTGTTCTAGAGGAATTACAACATATTGCAGATTCTTCCGATGCATTAAAAAGAAACCGTGGCCGTCGCGGTTTGGATATTTTGAATCGAATGCAAAAAGAATTAAAAATTCCTGTTGAAATTTATGAAGGGGACTTTGAGGAAATACAAGAAGTAGATAGCAAACTTGTGAAATTAGCTAAAGTAATTGATGGTATTGTCGTAACGAATGATTTTAATTTAAATAAAGTATGTGATTTTCAGGGAGTACCCGTGCTAAATATTAATGATTTAGCAAATGCGGTGAAACCAGTTGTTTTACCGGGAGAAGAAATTGTTATTCAAGTGATTAAGGATGGGAAAGAACAAAAACAAGGAATTGCTTATTTAGATGATGGTACAATGATTGTTGTAGAAAGTGGTCAAGATTACATTGGGAAGACAATCGAGGTCATTATAACGAGTGTGTTACAGACTTCGGCCGGCAGAATGATCTTTGCAAAACCAAAAGCATTAGAAAAAGCACAATAATCGTAGTAAAATAGATGTCATGAGTGATAACACCTTATGTTATCACTTTTTATTGGTGTGAGCTAAATAGAAAAACATAAGGTGTAAAATATTACATTAGCTGTCGCAAATGGAAGGGGAAGAATACATGTCAAAGCAAGTACGTGTGCGTTATGCACCAAGTCCAACAGGAGATCTCCATATAGGGAATGCCCGTACAGCATTATTTAACTATTTATATGCGAGACATTTTAATGGAAAATTTATTATTCGAACAGAAGATACTGATGCTAAACGAAATGTCGAAGGTGGCGAAGAAAGTCAATTAACCTTTTTGAAATGGTTAGGACTTGATTGGGATGAGGCTGCTGATATTGGTGGAGATTATGGCCCTTATCGTCAATCAGAAAGATTATCAATTTATAAAAAATATATTGACATCTTAATAGAAAAAGATTTAGCATATGAATGTTTTATGACAGAAGAGGAACTAGAAACCGAAAGAGAAAAACAACGTGCCAAAGGACAAGTGCCAAAGTATTCGGGAGCACATAGCCGTTTAACAGAAGAACAAAAAGAAGCCTTTCGCAAAGAAGGCCGGTCACCCTCTATTCGTGTTCGTGTTCCGGAAGATAAAATGTTCACATTTGAAGATATTGTCCGGGGGGAAATTTCATTTCACTCAAGCGATTTTGGTGACTGGGTCATCGTGAAAAAAGATGGCATGCCAACGTATAATTTTGCAGCCGTTATCGATGATTATTTAATGGAAATCTCCCATGTATTAAGAGGGGAAGAGCATATTTCAAATACTCCACGCCAAATGATGATATATGATGCACTTGGTTGGGAGGCCCCTAAGTTTGGGCATATGACTCTGATCTTAAATGAAGACAGAAAAAAATTAAGCAAACGTGATCAACATATAGTTCAGTTTATTGAGCAGTACAAAAACTTAGGCTTTTTACCAGAAGCATTATTTAATTTTATTTCACTACTTGGTTGGTCTCCTGTTGGTGAAGAAGAAATATTTAGCCAAGAAACTTTAATTGAAATTTTTGATCCCGAACGATTGTCTACATCAGCGGCTATATTTGATCAACAAAAATTAGAGTGGATGAATGGTGAATATATTAAGCAAACATCAGCAGAAAAAGTAATTCAACTCTCTCTTCCGCATTTAGAAAAGGCAGGAAAATTATCACAAACGCCAGCTGAAAAGGAATTAAATTGGGTGAAGGAAGTCATTTTATTATACCAAGAACAGCTTCGTTACGGTGCGGAAATTGTCACATTAACCGAATTGTTTTTTAAAGATGACATTCTACTTGATGAAGAATCATTAAAAATTTTAAAAGAAGACCAGGCTATTGAGGTGTTGCAAGTTTTTACGGATAAATTAATTCATTTGGATGAATTTACTGATGAGCAAATTAAAGATCAAATTAAGGCGACACAAAAGGAAACAAAACATCGTGGAAAAAAATTATTCATGCCAATCCGGGTAGCAACAACTGGTCAGACACATGGGCCGGAATTGCCTAAAGCCATTGAATTAATAGGCAAGGAAATGGTATTAAATCGTTTGGACCGAATATTAAATGAAATTGGAGCTTAAATAGTTCACATTTTCTTTCTTGTATAATATAGTAAGAATACAAACAGAAGTTAGCTAAAGGTAATTTAATAAAATGAAAATTTTGAAGAGGAAAAGTAGATAGAAACATGCTTATTAAGAGAAAGTCATCTTAGGCTGAAAGTGACTTTGAGCATTTCTTTTGAAAATGCCCCTCTGAGTCCATTATGGAATCGAGTATATAATGGCGGTGACGTACCGTTAACAACGCAAAAGTTGAAGGAATCGTTTTAAGTCCTTAAACAGAGTGGAACCGCGCATATTACAAGCGTCTCTGTGTATTTAATTACATAGGGACGTTTTTTATTGTTTCTAAAAGTAGGAGGTATGAATCATGGGTGCATTCAAACGAATGCGAGAAGATATAGATGTTGTTTTTGAACAAGACCCGGCGGCACGTACGTATTTAGAAGTGATTCTGACCTATTCGGGTTTACATGCGATTATTGCCCATCGAATTGCTCATCGATTTTTTAAATGGAAATTATATTTTATTGCAAGAATGGTATCACAAATAAGCCGTTTTTTTACAGGGATAGAAATCCATCCGGGCGCAATAATTGGTCGAAGATTTTTTATTGACCATGGAATGGGCGTTGTCATTGGTGAAACATGTGAAATTGGTGACAATGTTACCATCTATCAAGGCGTAACACTTGGTGGTACGGGTCACGAAAAAGGAAAACGTCACCCAACCATTAAGGATAACGTCCTTATAGCAGCAGGTGCAAAGGTGTTAGGTAACATAACAATCCATAAAAATTCTAAAGTAGGTGCGGGTTCCGTTGTATTAAAAGAGGTACCTGAAGGTGCAACTGTTGTAGGAATACCTGGTCGTATTGTCAAACAAAATGGAAAACGAATTAGTCAAAAGTTAGACCATCATATGCTCCCAGATCCAGTACTGGACCGTTTACAAGAGTTACAAAAGGAAGTAGATGAATTAAAAAAAGGATTAAACAAAATGAAAGAGGGAAATGAATATGACCATCACCATGTATAATACATTAACGAGAAAAAAGGAAGTTTTTAAACCAATCATACCGAAAAAAGTGATGATGTACGTTTGTGGTCCAACAGTATATAATTATATTCATATAGGCAATGCACGACCTGCCATCGTCTTTGATACAGTTCGTCGTTATTTAGAGTATAAAGGCTATGATGTAAATTACGTCCTTAATTTTACAGATGTGGACGATAAAATTATTGATGCTGCAAAAAAGCAAAATGAGAAAGTGCAAGACATTACGAACCGATATATTGATGCCTATTTAAAAGATGTTCAACAATTAGGTGTAAAAGAGGCGACACATCACCCACGTGTTACAGAAACGATGGATGAGATAATTTCATTTATTGAACAATTGATCGCAAAAGGCTTTGCATATGAAGAGGAAGGTGATGTCTATTTTAAACCAAGAGAGTTTGAACAATATGGGAAGCTATCTGATCAATCAGTTGACGAATTACGGGCAGGCGCTCGGATTAAGATTGGGGAAAAGAAACATGATCCACTTGATTTTGCACTATGGAAACAAGCAAAAGAAGGTGAAATTGCTTGGGATTCCCCATGGGGAAAAGGTCGACCTGGTTGGCATATTGAATGTTCAGCAATGGCCAAAAAGTATTTAGCGGATACAATAGATATCCATGCGGGTGGTCAGGACTTAACTTTTCCACACCATGAAAATGAAATTGCCCAATCGGAGGCGTTAAATGAACAGCCATTTGCCAATTATTGGCTTCATAACGGATATATGAATATTGATGATGAGAAAATGTCTAAGTCATTAAATAATTTTATTTTAACAAAAGACTTATTGGCAGAGCATGATCCGATGGTATTACGGTTTTTTATGCTAAGCGTCCACTACCGTAATCCTATTAATTTTACTGAGGAATTGCTTAATGGTGCAAAAAATAGTTTTGAAAGAATTAAATTAGCTTACCTCAATCTTGGTCATCGTGAAAAAATGAGTGCCAACATTGGTAATAATGAAAAAAATTGGTTACAAAAAATCGATGCTTATCGGTCAGACTTCGAAAAAGCGATGGATGATGATTTTAATACAGCTAATGCGATTACGGTTTTATTTGAACTTGCTAGAGAAGCTAACGTTTATTTAGAACAAAATCAAACTTCCAAAAAGGTATTGCAACATTTCCGTGAACAAATGGTCACGTTACTACAACTATTAGGCATTACATTGGAAGAAGAACAATTACTAGATGAAGACATCAATACATTGATTGAAGCGAGAGAATTAGCTAGAAAAAATAAAGACTATGAGAAAGCCGACGCCATCAGAGACAAATTAAAACAGGAAAATATTGTTTTGGAAGATACAGCACAGGGCATCCGCTGGCGTAGGCAATAAATGATCAACTGTTGAGGTGAGATATGACGGTAGATGTAGAACAGTTAAATAGTTTAGTATTAGCCTATATGGGTGACGCCATATTTGAATTACATGTTCGGGAACATTTAATTGAGTCAGGGAAAGTGAATCCACGTGAGCTACAACACCGGGCAGTCAAATTTGTTTCAGCGAATGCACAATCGGCAATATTGCATCATTTCCAAGAACAGCAATTTATTTTGAAGGAAGAAATGAGCATTATCAGACGTGGTAGAAATGCAAGATCAAAAACAATTCCTAAAAACACATCAATTCAAGCATATCGGGAATCAACAGCATTAGAGGCACTATTGGGTTATCATTACTTAAAAGGCAATGATGAACGATTACAAGAAATAATAAATAAAGCGATAAATTTTGTTAATGGGCAAAAGTAGTGGGGCATTTTTAGTTTGCGAAGAATGTCAAAAAATGATGAAAAACTAAATAAATTGTCATATTGAATTTAGAAGATACATGGAGTGGGGAAAAGAATGAGTGAAGAAATGATTATAGGAAAAAATCCTGTATTAGAGTCGTTACAATCCAAAAGAACTGTCTATAAAATCCTTTTATCGGATCAATTAAACAAAAAGGTTGAAACTGATCTTATGAAAGAGGCAGGGAGGAAAAATGTTCCTATTCAGAAAGTAACACGGGCCAAGTTGGATAAATTAGCAAATGGAAAACACCAAGGAATAATTGCCTTCGTTCAATCATATGAATTTGTCTCCATTCCCCACATCTTAAAAAAGGCACAACAGAAAAATGAATTACCTTTTCTCATCTTATTAGATGAACTTGAAGACCCCCATAATTTAGGGGCAATTCTACGAACAGCTGATGCAACAGGTGTTCACGGAGTGATTATTTCAAAACATCGATCAGTAGGCCTGACAAGCACCGTTGCAAAGGCATCAGTGGGTGCAATTGAACATGTGCCGGTAGCTAGGGTGACAAACATGACCCAAACAATTAAACAACTGAAGAAAGAACATATCTGGGTAATTGGTACAGATGGACAAGCCCCAAAAGATTATCGAACAATTGAGTCAAAATTACCAATAGCCATCGTCATCGGGAATGAAGGTAAAGGAATTAGTCGTCTAGTGAAAGAACAATGTGATTGGTTAATCCATATTCCGATGAAAGGTAAAATTTCCTCATTAAATGCTTCAGTAGCAGGAGGGTTGTTAATGTATGAAGTATATAGAAAAAGGCATTCAATAGGTGATCAATAATGGAGATACTAGTAGTAGATGGCTATAATATCATTGGAGATTGGGAAGAATTAAGACGGCTTAAACGGGTTGATATTAACCATGCAAGAAACCGATTAATAGAAATGCTCATAGAATACCAAGCATATACAGGTAATAAAGTTATCATCGTTTTTGACGCCATGTATGTAAAAGGAATAGAAAGTCGAAAAAAGCAGAATAATGTAGAAATAATTTATACACGTGAAGATGAGACAGCTGATGAATATATTGAAAAGTTAGTAGGTTCTTTAATTAATGTAAAAAACAAGGTATATGTCGCCACTTCTGATTACATGGAACAAAGGACAATTTTTAGTAGAGGAGCACTAAGGCTATCAGCTAGAGAATTACAAATAGAAATGCAGGGGATGAGTACAACTATTGCGATTCAGCTTAAAAAAACATATAGTGAAAAACCAAAAACTAGAATTACAATGAATAAAAAGATATTGAACAAAATGGAAAGATGGCGACGTGGGAACTAAATATTTGTTATTTTAAAACGCAAAAGTAATATATTGGTATTTCCTATTGACTATTTAAAAGACTTCACTGTATACTGTTCATTACACTATAAAAATAGAAATGGGGTAGAATACGAGTGCTAAGTAATCCTATACGAGAAACTCTTGTCTTAGATGAACTGTCAGATGAAGAAATTGTCTTAGAAATTCACGGTGGAAATGTACAGGCTTTTGATATTTTAATTAAAAAATACGAAAACATTGTCCGCCACAAGGTAAGAACATATTTTTTAATAGGAAGCGACAGAGAGGATGTTGTGCAAGAAGGTTATATCGGCTTATACAAAGCAATATGTGATTTTGACAAAGGCAAACAAACAGCATTTCGCTCATTTGCCGAAATGTGTATTACTAGACAAATTATTACTTCTATTAAATCTGCTACTAGACTTAAACATACACCTCTCAATTCTTATATTTCACTATACAAACCAGTCCATGATGAATATTCCGAAAGAACCCTATTAGACACGATTAACAATCACTTTTCACAAGACCCATTAAATACACTTTTAAAACAAGAAGAACGCGCATATATCCAAACACAATTACTGAAAACATTAACTAGATTGGAGCATAGTGTATTGGATTTTTACATACAAGGATACTCGTATGAAGAAATTGCTTCAAAATTACAACGTAGAGAAAAGTCGATTGACAATGCCCTACAAAGAATTAAACGTAAAGTTAATCAAATGATTGAAAAAAAGGAAATTATATAATTCTCAATGAAAGCGCTTAATCATAATAAGTGAAAATTCCCTGTGACAAAATTAAAATCACATGACAAGTTATGATTGACACAAAAATAGAAGCATGGTACATTGTAATGAGAAAAATGGTAGAATGGTGAAGAGATGGGAAATAAAATTATTTTATCTTGTTCGGTTTGTGCAAGCCGTAACTATACGACTAATAAAAATCAGTCATCTAGCCCCGAAAGATTAACCGTTAAAAAATATTGTAAAAGTTGTAAAATTCATACAATTCATAAAGAAACAAAGTAGATAGAATAAGTTGGAGGAAGCATTGTGAAAATTGTTAACTTTTTTAAAGACGTTACACGAGAAATGAAAAAAGTTTCATGGCCAAGGGGACGTGAACTTTTCAGTTATACAGTAACAGTCGTTGTCACCGTTGCATTTGTTGCGTTATTTTTTGCAGTCATAGATTTAGGTATTTCACAGGTATTAAGTAATTTGTCTTTTTTGAATAACTAATGGCTTTTTATGGTATAGTAAATATGATATCATTTCAGTAGAAAACCCGCTGGAACGGGTTTTTTAATGTTGTCATGATTAATAATTATTCAGTGAACACTTATTAGGTCAGAGTGTTGAAAGATTAAAAGATAAGGAGTGAATATGATGGAGAAAAACTGGTATGTAATCCATACGTATTCGGGATACGAAAATAAAGTAAAAATGAATCTTGAAAAACGGGTAGAAACGATGGGAATGGAAGATAAAATTTTTCGTGTTATTGTACCTGAAGAAGAAGAAACAGAATATAAAGATGGTAAAAAGAAAGTTTCTAAAAAGAAATTTTTCCCTGGATATGTTTTAGCGGAAATGATCATGACTGATGATTCCTGGTATGTTGTAAGGAATACACCTGGTGTCACTGGATTTGTAGGTTCAAGTGGTCAAGGTACCAAACCAACGCCTCTATTTCAACATGAAGTAGATACGTTATTAAAGAGAATTGGCATGAAAGAATCTAAGGTAAAAGTAGATTTTTCACTAAAAGAAAACGTAAGAGTGATCGATGGTCCATTTGCCAATCATCTTGGTACTATAGAACATATAGATGCTGAAAAGCAAAAAGTAAAAGTACATGTTAATTTATTTGGTCGGGATACCCCGGTAGAACTAGAGTTTTCACAAATTGATAAAGAGTAACATGTTTTTTATCACCCAGGGTGTAAAACTTTAATTAATATCTAGCCGGATAAAACTAAATTGGCTAGTTAATTTCTTGTATTTCAAAATAGTTTATGCTAGAATTCTTTTGTCAGACTGACAAAATATTGCTAAATTAATTTTGTCATGTATGATGCTACATGCTTACGTGTGTAGAATTTGAGTGGGAGGGAACTTGGAACAAGAACCCATTTACCACATCACGAACTAGTGAGGAGGTGTGTTTCGTGGCTAAAAAAGTAATCAATATTGTAAAATTACAAATCCCTGCGGGTAAAGCAAATCCTGCTCCACCGGTAGGTCCTGCTTTAGGTCAAGCTGGTATTAACATTATGGGATTTTGTAAAGAATTTAATGCACAAACACAAGATCAGGCTGGGATGATTATTCCGGTTGAAATATCGGTGTTTGAAGATCGTTCATTTACATTTATTACAAAAACACCACCAGCAGCGATTTTACTTAAAAAAGCTGCCGGCATTGATAAAGCATCTGGTGAACCAAACGTTAAAAAGGTCGGTACAGTTAAACGTGCACAAGTAAAAGAAATTGCAGAAACAAAAATGCAAGATTTAAATGCTGCTGATATTGAAGCAGCTATGCGCTTAGTTGAAGGTACAGCCCGTAGCATGGGAATTACAGTAGAAGATTAACTTCATTTCATTGCTGTTGTACATTCAACGTGGGAGGAAATTCCGTTAATACCACAATGAAGGAGGATAAGAATTGAAAAAACGAGGTAAGAAATACCAAGAAGCAGTTAAAACTATTGATCGAACAAAGTCGTATGGTGCTAAAGAAGCAATTGCATTGTTAAAAGAAGTATCTAAGGCAAATTTTGATGAAACAGTCGAAGTGTCATTTCGTTTAGGAGTCGATCCTAAAAAAGCAGACGAAAATATTCGTGGGGCGGTAGTACTTCCACATGGAACAGGTAAGACGCAACGGGTACTAGTTTTCGCTAAAGGCGACAAAGTTAAGGAAGCAGAAGCCGCTGGAGCTGACTTCATTGGGGATGCAGATATTATTGCTAAAATCAATGAAGGCTGGTTTGATTTTGATGTGATTGTTTCAACTCCGGATATGATGGCTGAAGTAGGAAAATTAGGACGAGTACTTGGACCGAAAGGATTAATGCCAAATCCGAAAACAGGGACAGTGACGTTTGAAGTGGAAAAAGCGGTTAGTGATATTAAGGCTGGTAAAGTTGAATACCGTGTAGATAAATCATCTAACTTACACGTTCCAATCGGGAAAGTTTCTTTTGATAATAGTCAACTTTTTGATAACTTTGAAACAATTGTTGATACAATTGTAAAGGTAAAGCCACAATCGTCAAAAGGGAAATATATTAGAAATTTAGTGATTACATCAACAATGGGTCCCGGAATAAAAGTGGATTATTCGTCATACATTAAGTAAAATATAATTATATTTTATTGACATAAACAAAAATGTCTAATATAATGATGCTTGTGTTAAAATTTTATAATATTTTTTACCGTAGACAGTAGGGGCTTGAAGGCTTAATAGCCTACCGAGGTGACGATGATATTTATTTTAAGAAAATAAATTATTATGCCCTCATGTCTATTGTGAGGGCATTTTCTATTGTGGAAAGGCCGGACAAATATATGGTACAATTTGAGATTATATTAGGTCATGATCAAACTACATGACTCATGAAAGTAATTGTCGTAATCTTAGGAGGTGGGATGAATGTCAACTTTAGAGGAAAAAGAACAACTCGTAAAACAATTAAAGGAGAAGTTCTCTAATAGTCAGTCAACTATTTTAGTTGATTACCGAGGATTAAATGTTGCTGAAATTACAGCATTAAGAAAAGAACTACGCGATAATAACATTGAATATAAAGTATACAAAAATACAATGACAAGAAGAGCGGTCGCAGATACCGATTTAGATGGATTATCAGAACATTTAGTTGGCCCAACAGCTGTGGCATTTAGTGAAGAGGATGTTGTGGCACCGGCGAAAATTTTACATGAGTTCTCGAAAAAACATGAAGCACTCACGATAAAAGGTGGGGCAATAGAAGGGGAAGTAGCAACGCTTGACCAAATTAAGGAATTGTCTACATTACCTGATTACAATGGACTTGTCTCGATGTTGTTAAGTGTGTTACAAGCACCAATGAGAAACCTTGCTTACGTAACAAAAGCAGTATCTGAGCAGAAGGAAGAAGCAAATTAATCGAAAGTTATTATATATTAGGAGGAAATACCATGACGAAAGAACAAATTATTGAAGCAGTAAAAGAAATGTCAGTATTGGAATTAAATGATTTAGTAAAAGCGATTGAGGAAGAATTTGGCGTAACAGCTGCCGCACCGGTTGCAGTAGCTGGTGGAGCTGCCGCTGGTGGTGAAGCTGCTGAAGAGAAAACTGATTTTGATGTTGTTTTAACAGATGCAGGTGCTTCGAAAATTAAAGTAGTTAAGGCAGTTCGTGAAATTACTGGTTTAGGTTTAAAAGATGCAAAAGATTTAACAGATGCTGCTCCTAAAGCAATTAAAGAAGGCGTTGCAAAGGAAGAAGCAGAAGAAATGAAAGCAAAACTTGAAGAAGCTGGTGCTTCTGTCGAATTAAAATAAATATCATAAGGCTCGTCGTTTAGCTGACGAGCCTTCTTATTAAGTAATGGTTCAATAAAGAATAAAATCCTTTCATCAATATTGAAATATACTAGTTTATTTCAATTCACTTAATATTAAGCTATCCCTCTTTAAAACAAAAGTCATCTAAATGATTGGTAGGTGCCGATTTGAATGGAACACTATTACTCTAAAAACCCCCAATCGAAATTTACGACCGAAACTTGGGAATATATTTATAACGGACATCCTTTGACATTTACAAGTGGTTCAGGGATTTTCTCAAAAGGGAAGATAGATTTCGGTTCACAGTTATTAATTCAATCATTTCAAGAACCTGAGATAGATGGGGAAATTTTAGATGTTGGTTGTGGTTATGGAATTATCGGTATAACCCTAGCCCGGGCATATACAAAACGTCATATAACGATGATAGACATCAACGAAAGGGCGATTGAACTATCAAATAGAAACATTCAGCAAAATGAAATAAGTAATGCTTCCGCATTTCAAAGTGATGGATTATCAAGTTTACCCATGAAGGAGAAATTTGCCGCGATTGTCATGAATCCGCCGATCCGTGTTGGTAAGGCGAAGGTATATGATTTATTTAAACAATGCCAATCAGCATTAAAGCCTTCTGGTGAATTTTGGATAGTTATTCAAAAAAAACAAGGTGCTCCATCTGCTGAAAAATTCTTATCTACATTATTTGGGGAAGTTCAAATCGTTAATCGTAAAAAAGGGTATGTAATCCTAAAGTCAAAATAATTGACGGACAACCTTGTCCATGATAAAATAGTTAATTGCTACTAATCAGTTTTCGTGTCAAGTAAAAAATAATAAACAGTATCCATTTGTTTTATAAATACTTGTAAAATACTGATACAAGGCACGGATTTCTTAATAAAATCAATGTATATTGTTAAATGATTAGGTAATAATGGAAATAATCGTGTTCATGAGGTATTTTCATGAAAATATCACACGACATGTTTGATTATAAAATAATGAAGGTTTTTATTCAAAAACCTTTTTTCTATTTTTACCATATATTGTTTATCAGTCAATTTTCGAAAAAACTTACTTTTTTATTGCGAAAAATCGAATGCTATTGATAAAAAGTGAATTCAATTAGTTTAAGGAAATAATAACTTAATTTATTTTATTTCACAAGTATTTGATGTTTTTGTACATCATTTTTATAAAATAAGTTTGATCATAGGGGTGAAGTTGTTGACAAGTCAACTAGTTCAGTATGGACGTTATCGCCAACGTCGAAGTTATGCACGTATCAGTGAGGTTTTAGATTTACCAAATCTAATCGAAATTCAGACGAAGTCATACGAATGGTTTTTGGAAGAAGGTTTAAAAGAGATGTTTGCCGATATCTCACCTATTGAGGACTTTTCTGGAAACCTATCGCTGAAATTTATCGATTATAGTTTAGGGGATTGCAAGTATCCTGTAGAAGAATCAAAAGAGAGAGATGTAACTTATAGTGCACCTCTAAGAGTGAAAGTACAACTCATTAATAATCAAACACGCGAAGTAAAGGAACAAGAAGTTTTTATGGGAGATTTCCCTTTAATGACAGATACAGGTACCTTTATCATTAATGGCGCAGAACGTGTCATTGTATCTCAACTTGTACGTTCTCCTAGTGTCTATTTCAATGATAAAATTGACAAAAATGGAAAACGTGGTTTAACTGCAACTGTTATTCCAAATCGTGGCGCATGGTTAGAGTTTGAAACGGATGCCCGTGATGTCGTATACGTACGTATCGATAGAACGAGGAAACTCCCAATTACAGTGCTGTTAAGAGCGCTAGGTTTTAGTAGTGATCAAGAAATAATAGATTTATTAGGTGAAAACGAATATGTACTAAATACACTTAATAAAGACAATATAGAAACTACTGAGAAGGCATTACTTGAAATTTATGAGCGGTTACGTCCCGGAGAACCACCTACTGTTGAGAATGCTAAAAGTTTATTAGTTTCACGATTTTTTGATCCAAAGAGATATGATTTGGCTCATGTTGGTCGCTATAAGATGAATAAAAAGCTTAATATTAAAAACCGTTTATTCGGTCAAATTTTGGCGGAAACGATTGCAGACCAAGATACAGGCGAAGTACTCGCAGAAAAAGGCGATAAAATAGATCGAAGGCTATTAAACAAATTAATTCCTTATTTAGAGAATAAAGAAGAAATGTTAAATTTACACACTATTTCACTTGAGGGTGGGGTAGTGAATGAAGAAGTACAAATTCAAATGATTAAAATTATTGATCCAACAGATCCTGAAGGTGAAAATGAGTTACATGTTGTTGGTAACGCAAATGTAGACGAATCTATCAAACATATTACACAGGCGGATATTTTATCATCTATTAGTTATTTCTTTAATCTATTGCATGAAGTCGGAAATACAGATGATATTGACCACCTAGGAAATAGACGACTTCGTTCTGTTGGTGAGTTATTACAAAATCAATTCAGAATCGGTTTATCAAGAATGGAACGGGTTGTTCGTGAAAGAATGTCTACTCAAGATACAGCAAGTATTACGCCACAACAGCTTATTAACATTCGGCCTGTGATAGCATCTGTGAAAGAGTTTTTCGGGAGCTCGCAATTATCACAATTTATGGATCAAACGAATCCATTAGCTGAACTAACACATAAAAGACGTCTATCAGCATTGGGACCAGGAGGATTGACGAGAGACCGAGCCGGTATGGAAGTTCGAGATGTTCACTATTCTCACTATGGAAGAATGTGTCCAATTGAAACACCGGAAGGTCCAAACATAGGGCTGATCAATACGATGTCGAGCTATGCTAGAGTAAATAAATTTGGTTTTATTGAAACACCGTATCGAAAAGTAAACCAATCCGAAGGAAAAGTCACCGATGAAATTGACTTTTTAACAGCCGATGAAGAAGATAATTACGTTGTTGCACAAGCTAACGCACGATTAGATGAAGACGGAAACTTTATCGATGATGAGGTTATTGCTCGTTTTCGCGGGGAGAATACCATTGTTCCTAGGGAACAACTAGACTACATGGACGTATCACCAAAGCAAGTTGTTTCAGCAGCAACGGCATGTATACCATTTTTAGAAAATGATGATTCTAACCGTGCGCTAATGGGTGCGAATATGCAACGTCAAGCCGTGCCATTATTGCAACCAGAGGCGCCAATTGTTGGGACAGGTATGGAATACGTTACAGGTAAAGATTCCGGTGCAGCGATTATCTCCCGACATGATGGTATCGTAGAAGAAGTTGAATCACGAAAAATTAAGGTGAGAAGAACGAATATCGTGGATGGCGAGGAAACTAAAGAAGATGTTGATACGTATCGTTTAAGGAAGTTTATTCGTTCTAACCAAGGAACTTGTTATAATCAACGCCCAATTGTAAAAAAAGGTGATAGGGTAACCCGAGGGGAAGTATTAGCAGATGGTCCATCAATGGAGAGTGGCGAACTCGCTCTCGGTCGAAACGTCCTTGTCGCATTTATGACATGGGAAGGTTATAACTATGAAGATGCGATTATCATGAGTGAAAATCTTGTCAAAGAAGATGTCTACACATCGATTCATATCGAAGAATATGAAGCAGAAGCAAGAGATACGAAGCTAGGTCCAGAAGAAATCACACGTGATATCCCTAACATTTCTGATGAGGCACTTAAAAACCTCGATGAAAATGGTGTTATTCGCATAGGGGCAGAAGTGAAGGATGGCGACATTCTAGTTGGTAAAGTAACACCAAAAGGAATGACGGAACTGTCTGCTGAAGAAAGACTTTTACACGCTATATTTGGTGAGAAAGCTAGGGAGGTCCGTGATACATCACTTAAGGTACCGCATGGGGCCGGTGGAATTATTCATGATGTAAAAGTATTTAATCGTGAAGATGGTGATGAATTAAAGCCAGGTGTTAATCAGTTAATAAGAGTATATATTGTCCAAAAGCGTAAAATTTCCGAGGGTGATAAAATGGCTGGTCGACATGGGAATAAAGGGGTTATTTCTAAACTCCTCCCAGAAGAAGATATGCCATTTCTACCAGATGGTACTCCGATTGACATTATGTTGAATCCACTTGGTGTTCCTTCGCGAATGAATATTGGTCAAGTATTTGAATTACATTTAGGGATGGCAGCTAAGAATTTAGGAATCCACGTTGCTTCACCAGTTTTTGACGGTGCTAACGAAGACGATGTTTGGGAAACATTAAAAGAAGCTGGAATGGCTGACGATGCTAAAACAGTACTCTATGATGGTCGTACAGGAGAACCGTTCGATACACGGGTGTCGGTGGGAATCTCTTATATGATTAAGTTATCCCATATGGTTGATGATAAGCTACATGCTCGATCAACCGGTCCATACTCGCTAGTTACCCAACAACCGCTTGGGGGTAAAGCACAATTCGGTGGTCAACGATTTGGTGAAATGGAAGTGTGGGCATTAGAGGCTTATGGTGCTGCCTATACATTACAAGAAATTTTGACAGTGAAATCTGATGATATTGTTGGAAGAGTTAAAACTTATGAATCAATTGTTAAAGGACACAATGTACCAGAAGCGGGAGTACCAGAATCGTTTAAGGTACTTATTAAAGAATTACAAAGCTTAGGAATGGATGTCAAAATGTTGTCAAGTGATGAAAGCGAAATTGATTTAAGGGTATTAGAAGAAGACGATTCGCAATCAGATAGTCCATTTAATTTAGAAGTAAACCATCATTAATTAGGGTGCGTTCGTTTATGTATCACTGTAGTTTGGTTCAATATATAGACGGGTGCTAGGCGAGCGCACTACACCATATTAATGTCCAATTTGTAAGTGATTTGAAACGATATCACATTGGTTACACAATGTTTATTTAAAAAGGTAAGTTATCTTGATCCAATAAAACGGGAGGTAGAGCCCTTGCTAGATGTAAATAACTTTGAGTATATGAAAATTGGTTTGGCCTCATCAGAGAAAATTCGCTCTTGGTCTTATGGAGAAGTGAAAAAACCGGAAACGATTAACTATCGAACTTTGAAACCAGAAAAAGACGGACTTTTTTGTGAGCGAATTTTTGGCCCACAAAAAGACTGGGAATGTCATTGTGGGAAATATAAACGTGTTCGTTACAAAGGTGTCGTATGTGATCGGTGTGGGGTAGAAGTAACGAAACAAAAGGTTCGACGCGAAAGAATGGCACATATAGAATTAGCAGCACCTGTTTCACATATTTGGTATTTTAAAGGCATTCCAAGTCGAATGGGATTGATGCTAGATATGTCACCACGGGCATTAGAAGAAATTTTATATTTTGCTGCCTATGTTGTGACAGATTCCGGAGATACCCCATTAGAAAAGAAACAATTACTTTCCGAAAAAGAATTTAGAAGTTTTTATGAAAAGTATGGCACTGCATTTAAAGCAGAGATGGGTGCTGAAGCTGTTCGTAAATTACTATTAGATATCGATTTAGATAAAGAGGCAGCTGAGCTGAAAGAAGAATTAAAAACTGTCCAAGGACAAAGAAGAACCCGTGCCATTCGTCGACTAGAAGTAATCGAAGCATTTCGTTATTCTGGTAATGATCCAAGCTGGATGGTACTTGATGTTTTACCCGTTATTCCGCCAGAAATTCGTCCAATGGTTCAATTAGATGGGGGACGTTTTGCTACATCAGATCTAAACGACTTATACCGCCGGGTCATCAATCGTAATAATCGCTTAAAAAGATTATTAGATTTAGGTGCACCAAGTATCATTGTGCAAAATGAAAAAAGAATGCTACAAGAAGCGGTAGACGCATTAATTGATAATGGACGTCGTGGTCGACCAGTAACAGGACCGGGAAATCGTCCATTGAAATCATTATCACATATGTTAAAAGGGAAACAAGGTCGTTTCCGTCAGAATCTACTCGGAAAACGTGTCGACTATTCTGGTCGTTCTGTTATTATTGTAGGCCCAAGCTTGAAAATGTACCAATGTGGTTTACCGAAGGAAATGGCATTAGAATTATTTAAGCCATTTATTATGAAGGAGCTAGTCAGTCAAAACATTGCCCATAATATTAAATCTGCCAAAGGTAAAATTGAGCGGGTTCATCCGGAAGTGTGGGATGTGCTAGAAAAGGTAATTAAGGAACATCCTGTATTACTTAACAGAGCACCAACTTTACACAGACTAGGAATTCAAGCTTTTGAACCTACATTAGTTGAAGGTAGAGCAATTCGTCTTCACCCATTAGTTTGTACAGCGTACAATGCCGACTTTGATGGTGACCAAATGGCAGTACACGTGCCATTATCTGCTGAAGCACAAGCAGAAGCACGAATTTTGATGCTTGCAGCACAAAATATTTTAAACCCGAAGGACGGTAAGCCAGTCGTTACCCCATCCCAGGACATGGTATTAGGTAACTATTATTTAACGATGGAAAGAGAAGGCCTAGTCGGTGAAGGTATGGTCTTTAAGGACGCTAATGAGGCCTTAACCGCTTATCATAATGGTTATGTGCATTTGCATTCTAGAGTAGCATTGCAAGCGGGGAGCTTAAATAATCCAACTTTTACTGAAGAACAAAATAATCAATTATTAGTGACGACAATTGGTAAAATTATTTTTAATGAAATAATCCCAAACACATTCCCTTATATAAACGAACCGACAAGGTCGAATTTGGAAGAAAAAACTCCAGATAAGTATTTTCTAGCTAAAGGGATTAATGTGAAAGAAGAAATTGCTAAACGGGACTTAGTCAATCCTTTTAAGAAAGGAATTCTAGGTGACATCATTGCTGAGGTATTTAAGCAATACAAAATTAGCGAAACATCTAAAATGTTAGACAGACTAAAAGATTTAGGGTTTGAATATTCAACTAAAGCGGGAATGACTGTTGGTGTATCTGATATTGTCACCCTTACCGAAAAACCTGAATTATTAGAGGCAGCACAATCGGAAGTTGATAATGTACTACGAGCATTTCAGCGTGGATTGATAACTGAAGAAGAAAGATATAACCGGGTCATTACCATTTGGAATGATGTTAAAGAAGTAATTCAAGAAAAACTCTTGGCATCACTAAACAAAACAAATCCAATCTATATGATGAGTGACTCAGGAGCCCGAGGAAATCCATCTAATTTTACACAATTAGCGGGAATGCGTGGATTAATGGCAAACCCAGCCGGTAGAATCATTGAATTACCAATTCGTTCGAGCTTTAGAGAAGGACTGTCTGTATTAGAGTACTTCATCTCTACCCACGGTGCCCGAAAAGGATTAGCAGATACAGCACTGAAAACTGCTGACTCAGGTTATTTAACAAGAAGACTAGTGGACGTTGCCCAAGATGTAATTGTAAGAGAAACAGATTGTGGTACGGACGTTGGATTAAATGTTTCCGAATTATCTGTTGGTGGCGAATTAATTGAACCATTAATAGATCGTTTAGTAGGCAGAGTAGCTTTTGAAAAAGTTATTCATCCGGAAACTGATGAAATCATTGTCGAAGAAAATGAAATAATATCTGAAGATCAGGCACAAAAAGTAGTTAAAGCCGGAATTGCAGAAGTAGTGATACGTTCAGTATTTACATGTCAAACAAAGCATGGTGTATGTAAACAATGTTATGGAAGAAACTTAGCAACTGGTGCAGACGTTGAAGTTGGAGAAGCAGTAGGCATTATTGCAGCACAATCTATTGGAGAACCAGGTACACAATTAACCATGCGTACATTCCATACAGGTGGTGTTGCTGGGGATGATATTACCCAGGGGTTACCGAGGATTCAAGAGCTCTTTGAGGCGAGAAATCCAAAGGGTCAAGCGATCATTAGTGAAATTGAAGGTACTGTAGAAGAAATTAATGAATCTAAAGATAAACGGGAAGTTGTTGTTAAAAGTGACATAGAAACCGTTGCATACCCTGTACCATATAATGCCAGATTAAAAGTTGTGATTGGAGATGAGGTAGCGCCGGGTCAAGAATTAACAGAAGGATCCATCGATCCAAAGGAACTACTAAGGGTAAAAGGTGTAGAAGGCGTACAATCCTATTTATTAAGAGAAGTTCAACGGGTTTATCGTATGCAAGGGGTAGAAATTGGTGATAAACACGTTGAAGTGATGGTGCGTCAAATGTTAAGAAAAGTTCAAGTCATTGAATCCGGTGATACAGACGTTATCCCAGGTACTTTATTAGAACTACATCAGTTTAAGGAAATTAACAATAAAGTATTACGCGAAGGGCTAGAGCCTTGTGTAGGTGAACCGGTATTACTTGGAATTACAAAGGCATCTTTAGAAACGGATTCATTTTTATCTGCTGCATCATTCCAGGAGACGACTCGTGTGTTAACTGATGCGGCCATAAAAGGTAAAGTTGATAAATTACTAGGCTTAAAAGAAAATGTTATTATTGGGAAGTTAATTCCAGCTGGGACTGGAATGCAACGATACCGGAAAATGGAATTAGAGCTCGATGAACCTATCATTGAACCAGAGGATGTTGAAATAACTAATTAAAATAGGATGTTATCAGCACTGTAGGGATTGTGATCCCTACAGTGCTAAATATCAATAAAATAGCTTCTCATTTTCGTGGTTTGACTGATAGTTGACTTTAAGTAAAATAGGTGTTAATATATTCAAGGTGTTTCCGAGTATGATGATGATAATGGAGGAAATGTTGATGAAGTATGAAAGAATAAATCAACTTCGTGCCTATTTAGTAATCGGAACAAAGCAAGTAACTAAGGCTATTACAAACAGTGAGGTAAGTGAAGTTGTCATAGCTAAGGATGCAGAACAACATATAATAAATAAAGTGTTAGACAGTGTGAAAAAACATAATATACCACATACTTTTGTCGATTCTAAGAAGAAATTGGGCAAAGCATGTAATATAGAAGTTGGGGCAACGGCAATCGCGATTAAACATCATAAATCATGATGAAAAAGCAATATATATTTTTTGCCAAAAATGAACCACCAGGATATGTGGGATAAGAAATAATGCTTAACAAGTGTAATTTCTATCACACTTTTATTGCCTTTATTGATCTAGCAAAAAACAATCATTTATTTATATGTTTTCTAAAATGAAGAATACTTATTATGACAGATATGGAGGGAGGAAAAAACATGCCAACAATTAATCAGCTAGTTCGAAAAGGACGTACAAGTAAATTAAAGAAATCAGACTCACCTGCTTTGAATAGGGGTTATAATACTTTTAAAAAGAAATTTACTAACGTTGATTCACCTCAAAAACGTGGAGTTTGTACAAGGGTAGGTACTTTAACCCCTAAAAAACCAAACTCGGCATTACGTAAATATGCTCGTGTTCGTTTATCAAATAATATGGAAGTAACAGCTTACATTCCGGGAATTGGCCATAATTTACAAGAACATAGTGTCGTACTATTACGGGGTGGACGTGTAAAAGACTTGCCTGGGGTACGTTACCATATTGTTCGCGGTGCATTAGACACAGCAGGTGTAGAAGGACGTCAACAAGGTCGTTCAAAATATGGAGCGAAAAAACCTAAAGAAAAATAAATTGTATGTGAAAAATGTGGTTGAAACAGGATGAAAGGAGGATGACGGGATGCCAAGAAAAGGTCCAGTACCAAAACGAGATGTATTACCGGATCCGATATATAATTCAAAACTCGTAACAAGACTAATTAATCAAATTATGATTGATGGAAAACGAGGTAAAGCACAACGAATTTTATATAAAGCATTTGAAACAGTCCAAGAAAAAAGTGGGCAAAATGCCATGGATGTATTTGAACAAGCAATGAAAAATGTCATGCCAGTTTTAGAAGTAAGAGCGAGAAGAGTAGGTGGCTCGAACTATCAGGTTCCAATGGAGGTTCGTCCAGAAAGACGTCAAGCTCTAGGTCTGAGATATATCGTCAATTATTCTCGCTTACGCGGTGAAAAAACGATGGAAGAAAGATTAGCAAATGAAATATTAGATGCTTCTAATAATACAGGTGCCTCCGTTCGTAAACGTGAGGAATTGCATAAAATGGCAGAGGCCAACAAAGCATTTGCACATTATAGATGGTAAAATAAATTTTAGTTTGAAAGGAAGGAGAAGAATACATGGCTAGAGAGTTCTCCTTGGAAAAGACACGTAATATAGGGGTTATGGCACATATCGATGCTGGTAAAACCACAACTACCGAACGTATTCTTTTCTACACAGGACGTATTCATAAACTTGGAGAAACACATGAAGGTGCTTCACAAATGGACTGGATGGAACAGGAGCAAGAACGTGGAATCACGATCACTTCTGCTGCTACAACAGCCCAATGGAAAGGCCACCGGATCAATATCATTGATACACCAGGTCACGTCGATTTTACAGTTGAAGTTGAACGTTCACTTCGAGTATTAGATGGGGCAATCACTGTACTTGATGCCCAATCAGGTGTAGAACCACAAACAGAAACTGTTTGGCGACAAGCTACAACATATGGCGTTCCGAGAGTAGTATTTATTAATAAGATGGATAAAATAGGAGCAGACTTTTTATATTCGACTGGAACATTGAAAGATCGTTTAGGTGCGAATGCTTTACCTGTTCAATATCCAATCGGAGCAGAGGATCATTTTGAGGGAATAATTGACCTTATCCATATGGAAGCACACTATTATTTAGATGACCTTGGAACAACATCAGAACCAAGGGAAATTCCGGAGGAATACAAAGCAAAAGCCGAGGAACTTCGTGGTGAATTAATTGAAGGTGTTGCTGACTTTGATGAAGATATTATGATGAAATACCTTGAAGGTGAAGAAATCTCCGTCGATGAATTGAAAAATGCTATCCGATTAGCAACATTAAATGTTGATTTATACCCAGTATTTTGTGGGTCAGCATTTAAAAATAGAGGAGTTCAGTTGCTTTTAGATGGGGTTATTGATTATTTACCAGCACCGACGGACATAGCAGCAATCCAAGGTATTCTGCCAGACAGTGAGGAAGAAGTTGAGAGAAAAGCGAGCGATAATGAACCTTTTTCTGCCCTTGCCTTTAAAGTTATGACAGACCCTTTCGTTGGGAAATTGACATTCTTCCGGGTTTATTCTGGAACGTTAAATGCCGGTTCATATGTTTTGAACACAGTGAAAGGCAAAAAGGAAAGAATTGGTCGTATTCTACAAATGCATGCAAATTCACGTGAAGAAATTACAGAAATTCATGCAGGTGAAATTGCAGCCGCTGTAGGTTTGAAGGACACCTCAACTGGCGATACACTGTGTGATGAGAAAAATCCAGTTATACTAGAATCAATGGAATTTCCGGAACCGGTTATCCAAGTAGCAATTGAACCTAAAACGAAAGCTGACCAGGATAAAATGGGGATTGCACTAGGTAAACTTGCGGAAGAGGACCCAACATTTACAACAGAATCCAATCCTGAAACAGGTCAAACGTTAATCGCAGGCATGGGTGAATTACACTTAGATGTCATTGTTGACCGTCTGAAACGTGAATTTAAAGTGGAAGCCAATGTAGGTGCACCACAAGTGGCGTACCGAGAAACATTCCGTGGTTCAGCTGAAGTAGAGGGTAAATTCATTCGTCAATCTGGTGGACGTGGACAGTATGGTCACGTATGGGTAAAATACGAACCAAATGAGGAAGGCGCTGGATTCGAGTTTGAAAATAAAATTGTCGGTGGCGTAGTTCCCCGTGAATATATTCCATCGGTTGAACAGGGAATTAGAGAAGCACTAGAAAATGGAGTGTTAGCTGGTTATCCTGTGATCGATGTTAAGGCATCTTTATACGATGGTAGTTACCATGATGTTGACTCAAACGAAATGGCATTTAAAATAGCTGCTTCCATGTCACTTAGAGCAGCTAAAAGTAAATGTGACCCAGTATTACTGGAGCCAATGATGAAGGTTGAAATCGTCATTCCAGAAGAATATATGGGGGATGTTATGGGTGATGTTACATCAAGAAGAGGACGTGTAGATGGCATGGAGGCCCGTGGAAATGCACAGCTCGTTAAGGCTTATGTTCCGTTGGCTGAGATGTTTGGCTATGCAACTGCACTTCGTTCCAACACACAAGGTCGTGGAACTTATTCCATGTTCTTTGACCATTACGAAGAAGTACCAAAAAGTATCTCGGAAGAGATTATTGCTAAAAATGCCGGTGAATAATTGATTTTTCAATTGTTTTACAGTATAACAATTATTAAGTACTAAGATGAAACTTAGTTAAGATAAATTACTTTAAACTTTTAAGGAGGAATTTTACAATGGCAAAAGAAAAATTTGATCGTTCAAAACCACACGTTAATATTGGAACTTTAGGACACGTAGACCATGGGAAAACAACACTAACAGCTGCAATTACTACTGTAATGCACAAAGTTCAAGGTACTGAAGGGCAAATGGCTTATGACCAAATTGATAATGCACCTGAGGAGAAAGAACGTGGAATTACAATTGCAACATCACACGTTGAGTATGAAACGGAAAACCGTCACTATGCCCACGTTGACTGTCCAGGACACGCAGACTATGTTAAAAACATGATTACGGGTGCAGCTCAAATGGATGGGGCGATTCTAGTAGTATCATCTGCTGACGGTCCAATGCCACAAACTCGTGAACATATTCTATTATCACGTAACGTTGGAGTACCAGCATTCGTAGTATTCTTAAACAAAGTGGATATGGTAGACGACGAAGAATTATTAGAATTAGTTGAAATGGAAGTTCGTGAACTCCTATCAGAATATGATTTCCCAGGAGATGACATTCCAGTTATCGCAGGATCTGCTCTTAAAGCACTTGAGGGTGTTGAAGAATACGAACAAAAAATTGTTGAATTAATGCAAGCAGTAGATGAGTATATCCCACAACCAGAACGTGATACTGACAAACCATTCATGATGCCTGTAGAGGATGTGTTCTCTATTACAGGTCGTGGAACAGTAGCAACAGGTCGTGTAGAAAGAGGAAAAGTAAATGTTGGTGATGAAGTTGAAATCATCGGTTTAGCAGAACAAGCTAAGAAAACAACTGTAACAGGAGTGGAAATGTTCCGTAAGTTATTAGATTATGCTGAAGCTGGAGATAACATTGGAGCATTGCTACGTGGTGTGACACGTGAAGAAATTAGCCGTGGTCAAGTATTAGCAAAACCTGGTTCAATTACACCACATACAACTTTCAAATCTGAAGTTTATGTATTATCTAAAGAAGAAGGTGGACGTCACACTCCATTCTTTGCAAACTATCGCCCACAATTTTATTTCCGTACAACGGACGTAACTGGTGTCATTCAATTACCAGAAGGTGTTGAAATGGTGATGCCAGGAGACAACATTGAAATGGTAGTAGAATTAATTTCACCAATAGCGATTGAAGAAGGAACTCGTTTTTCAATCCGTGAAGGTGGAAGAACAGTAGGATCAGGTGTCGTTTCTTCTATTGTTAAATAAATAAAGATAGAATCAGCGGGGGGGGAAGACTCCTTTCGCTGATTTTTTATTGAATAGTTTTATCTTTTATTAGCCACGTTACCTCTTATTGTTGATAAAAAAATTTGGGCACCTGTGGCGAAAGATAGCCAACCAAACTAGTCATGAGTACATAACAAAAAAGGGTCAGAACCCAGTCCAAAATAGCGGATATACGAAAAAACGCTCTCCTTAATAAAAAAACACTCAATTTAACTGAAAAAATGCAAAAAACTACATAAAAACCTCTTTATTTACTTGCAAACTAATAGAAATATATGTATAATATATAATCGTGCTCTCATATAAAAGTTGCTAAAATAGAAATGAAAAACATTGAAAATTACCGTTATTATATGAGTCACAAATAGTATCGATGATGTGAGAGGTTGTTGATCCTTAGCATATTTGCCATGTTAAGCATCAAGTAATTTTCACGGAGTATGTCTATTATAAAATGGACGAGAAGGAGGGAAAGAAATGGCAAATGAAAAGATAAGAATTCGGTTAAAAGCATATGATCATCGCATTTTAGATCAATCAGCGGAAAAAATTGTGGAAACGGCAAAACGTGCAGGCTCAAATGTGTCTGGACCAATACCATTACCAACAGAACGTAATATTTTTACTGTATTACGTGCTGTTCATAAATACAAAGATTCACGCGAACAATTTGAAATGAGAACACATAAACGATTAATCGATATACTTAGCCCAACACCAAAAACAGTTGATTCATTAATGAGACTTGACTTACCATCTGGTGTTGACATAGAAATCAAATTATAATTTGTAAAATTACAGGAGGTGTAACGGATGACGAAAGGAATCTTAGGACGTAAAGTCGGCATGACACAAATTTTCTTGGATAACGGCGAATTAATTCCCGTAACAGTTGTTCAAGCAGAACCAAACATCGTACTACAAAAGAAATCAGTAGAAACAGACGGATACGAGGCAATTCAGGTCGGATTTTATGATAAAAAAGAATCACGTTCGAATAAAGCTGAAAAAGGGCATGCTGAAAAAGCAAACACAACCCCTAAGCGCTACGTTCGTGAATTCCGTAACGCTAAAATTGACGACTATGAAGTAGGTCAAGAAATTAGTGTGGAAGTATTTGAAATAGGCGATAAAATCGATGTCACAGGAACATCGAAAGGGAAAGGATTTCAAGGTTCCATTAAACGCCATAATTATTCTAGAGGACCAATGACACACGGATCGAGATTTCACCGGGCTGGTGGGTCAATGGGTGCTGTAGATGCGAAACGTGTTTTTAAAGGGAAAGCATTACCTGGACAAATGGGGGCAGAACAAGTAACTGTTCAAAATCTAGAAGTTGTTAAAGTAGATGGAGAAAAGAATCTCATCCTCATTAAAGGAAATATTCCTGGTCCAAAAAAATCACTCATAAAAATAACGACTGCCGTTAAAGGCAACTAATTGGAATAGTGAAAGGAGGAAATGATGTGCCTAAAGTAGCAATGTTAAATCAAGATGGTACAACAGCAGGAGACGTACAATTAAATGAAGCTGTCTTTGGGATAGAGCCTAACAACCATGTCATCCATCAAGCAGTAGTCATGCAACAAGCGGCTAAACGACAAGGGACACACGCTGTTAAGAATAGATCCGATGTACGTGGCGGAGGACGTAAACCTTGGAAACAAAAAGGGACAGGTAGAGCCCGTCAAGGATCAATCAGGTCACCACAATGGGTTGGGGGCGGAGTAGTTTTTGGTCCAACGACAAAGAAGGACTATACTCAAAGGCTACCTAAGAAAGTCCGTAGGCTTGCTTTGAAATCTGCACTTTCTTCTAAAGTACTAAGTGAAGATTTAGTAGTATTAACAAATATTGAATTAGACGCACCGAAAACGAAAGATTTTGTTTCCATATTAAATGCGATAAACGTTAATGAAAAAGTGTTAATTGTAACAGCTGAGAAAAATGAAAATATTATTCTTTCATCAAATAATTTGAAATCAGTAAAAGTAACAAATGTTAACCAAATTAATGTGCTAGATCTAGTCGCATATGATAAAGTAATTTTCACAAAAGCAGCAGTTGAAAAAGCAGGGGAGGTGTTTGCATAATGAAAGATTTACGTGACATTATAAAACGCCCTGTCATTACAGAACATTCAGCAGACTTAATGGCTGATAAAAAATACACATTCGAAGTAGACCCCAAAGCAAATAAAACCGAAATAAAACAAGCAGTAGAAACTGCCTTTAATGTGAAAGTAGAAAAAGTAAACACGATGAATTTGAAAGGTAAATTTAAACGAATGGGTCAATATGGTGGATTTAGATCCGATCGTAAAAAAGCAATTGTACAATTATCAGAGGATAGTAAGGAACTTGAGTTTTTTGAAGGATAAAATGTTAAAAGGAGGGGAAAAACGTGTCTATTAAAAAAGTGAAACCAACATCTAACGGAACAAGAAACATGTCCCGATTAGACTATGCTGATATTACAACAGATACACCGGAAAAATCACTTTTACGTTCATTATCAAAACGTGCTGGACGTAACAACAAAGGTAGAATCACGACACGTCATAAAGGTGGCGGCCATAAGCGTCAATATCGTCTAATCGATTTCAAAAGAAACAAAGATGGCATACCAGGACGCGTTGCCACGATCGAATATGATCCAAATCGAACAGCTAACATCGCATTAATTCATTATGCAGATGGTGAAAAAAGATATATTTTAGCACCAAAAGGGTTACAGGTTGGCCAAAATGTTGAGTCTGGAGAAAAAGCAGATATTAAAGTGGGAAATGCATTACCATTAGGTAATATTCCAATTGGTACAGTAGTTCATAATGTCGAATTAAAACCAGGATATGGTGGACAATTAGTTCGTTCAGCAGGTTCTGAGGCTCAAATACTCGGTCGAGAAGGAAAGTATACCCTTGTCCGTTTAGGTTCAGGTGAAGTTAGATTAATTTTAACAACCTGCCGAGCAACAATTGGTCAGGTTGGTAACATCGAACACGAATTGGTACGGGTAGGTAAAGCAGGAAGATCACGTTGGAAAGGAATTAGACCAACCGTACGTGGTTCAGCTATGAATCCGGTTGATCACCCACATGGAGGGGGAGAAGGACGTACACCAATAGGACGCCTATCACCGGTCTCACCATGGGGTAAACCAACATTAGGTAAGAAAACACGTAAACCAAGCAAACAAACGAATAAATATATCATACGTAAGCGAAAAGGTAAAAAGTAAAGATAATGAATTTTTAAAGGAGGTTTATCGATGGGTCGTAGCCTAAAAAAAGGACCTTTTGCAGATGAGCATTTAATTAAAAAAGTTGATAAATTAAATGAAGATAATAAAAAACAAGTGATTAGAACTTGGTCAAGACGTTCAACTATTTTTCCGACATTTGTAGGACACACATTCGCCGTTCATGATGGAAGAAAACATGTTCCTGTCTATGTGACAGAGGATATGGTTGGACATAAATTAGGAGAATTTGCTCCGACAAGAACATTTAAAGGACATTCCGGAGACGATAAGAAAACTCAAAGGTAATGAGGGGAGGCAAACTACATGCAACAAGCAAAAGCAGTAGCGAAACAAATTAGAATCGCTCCTCGAAAGGCACGTTTAGTTGTCGACCTCATTCGTGGTAAAGAAGCCACAGAGGCAATAGCAATCTTACGTCACACAAAGCGAGGAGCTTCACAAGCGGTTGAAAAGGTAGTAAAATCAGCCATTGCGAATGCGGAACATAACTATGAAATGGACCCAGACAACTTAGTTATTAAAGAAGCATATGTTGATGAAGGTGTCACATTAAAAAGATTTAGACCACGTGCACAAGGTAGCGCTAGTCGAATTAATAAGAGAACGAGTCATATAACCGTTATTGTATCTGAGAAAGAGGAGGGATAATCAGTGGGTCAAAAAATAAATCCAATCGGTCTTCGAGTAGGCATTATAAAAGACTGGGAATCTAAATGGTATGCAGAAAAGGATTATGCAACATTACTTCATGAAGACATTAAAATACGTGAATACTTAGAGAACCGCCTAAAAACGGCAGCAGTATCTACGATTGAAATCGAACGCGCTGCAAATCGTGTGAACGTTACTATCCACACTGGAAAGCCAGGGATGGTCATTGGTAAAGGTGGAACGGAAGTAGAAAACTTACGTAAAGAATTAAGTAAATTAACAGGAAAAAGAATCCATATTAATATTGTTGAAATTAAAAAAGTCGACCTCGACGCAAAATTAGTTGCGGAAAATATCGCTCGTCAACTTGAAAGTCGTATTTCTTTCCGCCGGGCTCAAAAACAAGCGATTCAACGTACAATGCGTTCAGGAGCACTTGGAATTAAAACACAAGTATCTGGTCGTCTTGGTGGGGCAGATATCGCAAGGGCAGAACATTATAGTGAAGGAACAGTACCATTACACACACTTCGTGCCGACATTAGTTACGGTAACGTAGAAGCAGACACAACGTATGGTAAATTAGGTGTCAAAGTGTGGATTTATCGTGGTGAAGTCCTTCCGGAAAAACCTAAAAAATAAGGAAGGGGGCAATACTTATGTTAATGCCAAAACGTGTTAAATATCGTAGACAACACCGTGGAAGAATGAAAGGTAAAGCAAAAGGTGGCGTAGAAGTTACATTTGGAGATTATGGCTTGCAAGCAATAGAAGCCTCTTGGATTACAAGTAGACAAATTGAAGCAGCTCGTATCGCCATGACACGTTACATGAAACGTGGTGGGAAAGTGTGGATTAAAATATTTCCAGATAAACCTTATACAGCTAAGCCCCTTGAAGTACGTATGGGATCAGGTAAAGGTGCTTTAGAAGGTTGGGTAGCAGTAGTAAAGCCAGGAAAGATAATGTTTGAAATTGCTGGTGTAGAAGAAGAAGTAGCCCGTGAAGCCCTTCGTTTAGCAGCACACAAGTTGCCGATCAAAACTAAATTTGTGAGACGTGAAGAAATTGGTGGTGAAATCAATGAAGGCTAATGAAATAAGAGAACTTACCACTGCCGAAATTGAACAAAACGTAAAATCAATGAAAGAAGAGCTTTTTAATTTAAGATTTCAACTTGCAACAGGGCAATTAGAAAATACTGCACGAATCAAAGAAGTAAAGAAAACTATTGCAAGATTAAAGACAGTCGAACGTGAACGGGAATTAAGTGTTAACAACTAATACAGTGAGGAGGTACCCTCTAAATGAGTGAAAGAAATGATCGTAAAGTTTATACTGGACGTGTTGTATCAGATAAGGCTGACAAGACGATTAAAGTACTTGTAGAAACTTATAAAATACACCGCTTGTACGGGAAACGAGTAAAGTATTCTAAAAAAATGACGGTACACGATGAAAACAATCAAGCAAAAACAGGTGATATTGTAAAAATAATGGAAACTCGCCCATTATCTAAAACAAAACGTTTTCGTTTAGTAGAAATAGTGGAAGAAGCAGTCATCATTTAATCGAAAAAATGTTGTGGTTCCGAGAGGAGGTAAGATCAAATGATTCAACAAGAGAGTCGTTTGAAAGTAGCAGATAATTCTGGAGCTCGTGAAGTATTAACGATAAAAGTATTAGGTGGAACTGGAAAGAAGGTCGCTAATATTGGTGATGTCATTGTTTGTACAGTCAAACAAGCAACACCAGGGGGCGTTGTTAAGAAGGGCGAAATTGTAAAAGCAGTTATTGTCCGAAGTAAAACAGGGGCTCGTCGTAAAGATGGTTCATACATTCGTTTTGACGAAAATGCAGCTGTTATTATTAGGGATGACAAAAGCCCGAGAGGAACACGTATTTTCGGACCAGTAGCGCGTGAACTACGTGATGCCAAATTTATGAAAATCGTTTCATTGGCTCCGGAAGTTTTATAAATAATGAACAATAATGAATATAAAGTAAATAATAAAACGCACGGCAAAAAGATAGGGAAATACCCAATAATGCAATTATTTCGGGAGGTGCGACTATATGCATGTTAAAAAGGGAGATAAAGTAAAAGTTCTTTCAGGTAAAGACAAAGGAAAACAAGGCGTTATTTTAGAAGCCTATCCTAAAAATGAGCGTGTTCTTGTGGAAGGGATTAACATGGTGAAAATTCATGCCAAACCGTCACAAGATAATCCACAAGGTGGAATTTTAAATCAGGAAGCACCAATTCATGTGTCAAATGTATTGCCAATCGACCCAAAATCAGGAGAACCAACACGGGTAGGCTATGAAGTGAGAGATGGAAAGAAAGTCCGCATCGCCAAAAAATCTGGTGAACCTTTAGACAAGTAAGCGGAAGGAGGGTGACAAGATGAATGAAATGAAACAAATATATCAAGAGAAAATAATCCCATCAATGATGGAGAAGTTTGAATATAAATCAGTCATGCAAGTGCCAAAAGTTGAAAAAATTATCATTAACATGGGTGTAGGAGATGCTGTTCAAAATTCAAAACTGTTAGATAATGCAGTAGAGGAATTAACATTAATTTCAGGTCAGAAGCCTGTTATTACACGTGCGAAAAACTCCATTGCTGGATTTAGACTTCGTGAAGGAATGGCAATTGGAACAAAAGTAACGTTACGTGGAGAAAGAATGTATGAATTTTTACAAAAGTTAATTCGTGTTGCATTACCTAGAGTTAGGGATTTTCGTGGAATTTCCAAAAAAGCCTTTGACGGAAGGGGAAATTATACACTCGGTGTCAAGGAACAACTTATATTTCCAGAAATCGAATATGATAAAGTAAGTAAAATACGTGGAATGGACATTGTCATTGTCACAACATCTAATACAGATGAGGAATCACACGAATTATTATCACAATTTGGTATGCCATTCCAAAAATAAGCTCGGAAATAAGAAGGAGGAGAATTTGTGGCTAAAAAATCAATGATCGCAAAACAAAAACGACCACAAAAGTATAAAGTTCGTGAATATACAAGATGCGAACGTTGTGGACGCCCACACTCAGTTATTCGCAAATTTAAACTATGCCGTATTTGTTTCCGTGAATTAGCACATAAAGGGCAAATACCAGGCGTTAAAAAAGCTAGTTGGTAATCGGTAAAATTGGGAAGGAGGTAATGATGAATGGTAATGACAGATCCTATTGCAGATATGTTAACAAGAATCCGTAATGCAAATGTTGTACGTCATGAAAAATTGGAAATGCCAGCATCAAAAATGAAGACGGAAATAGCTAAAATTTTAAAAAGAGAAGGTTATATCCGTGATTATGAAGTCATTGAAGATAATAAACAAGGTATACTTAAACTGTTTATGAAATATGGTTCAGATGATGAACGTGTTATCACCGGACTAAAAAGAATTAGTAAACCAGGTTTGCGTGTCTATGCCAAGGCACACGAGGTACCTAAAGTATTGAACGGACTAGGTACTGCCATCGTATCGACACCTAATGGTGTACTATCTGATAAAGAAGCACGCTCACAAGCAATTGGTGGAGAAGTATTAGCATATGTTTGGTAACAAACGAGAGACAGAGGAGGTGGATTAAATGTCCCGAATTGGATTTAAAACGATTGAAGTTCCTGCTGGTGTAGAAGTTACATTAGATGGAAATAACGTTAAAGTTAAAGGACCTAAAGGTGAACTGTCAAGAACACTACATCCTGAAATGGTCATTAAACAAGAAGATAATGAAATTATTGTTGAACGTCCTACAGATGGAAAAGAGCACCGTTCATTACATGGCACAACACGTAGCTTAATTCAAAACATGGTAGATGGTGTTTCAAAAGGATTTCAAAAGGAACTGGAAATTATCGGTGTCGGTTATCGTGCACAAAAACAAGGCAATAAACTGATTGTTGGTGCAGGATTTTCACATCCAGTAGAATTCGAACAAGAAGATAATATCGAATTTGACGTACCAAAAAACACGGAAATTATTATTAAAGGGATTGACAAAGAACGGGTTGGAGCAATCGCGGCAGACATTAGAGCGACACGTCCGCCAGAACCTTATAAAGGCAAAGGGATCCGCTACAAAGGTGAAATGGTCCGCCGTAAAGAAGGTAAAACAGCTAAGTAAAAATTTTAACTGATAGGTTTGAAAGGAGTGGCGTAATAATGATCACAAAACCTAGTAAAAATCATGTGCGAAAAAGAGTGCATGCCCGGGTTCGTAGGAAAATAAGTGGAACAGAAACAAAGCCACGTTTAAATGTTTTTCGTTCTAATAACCATATATATGCACAACTTATCGATGATCAAAAAGGACATACAATTGCAAGTGCAAGTTCCAATGAAAAAGACTGGGCACTAGCTTCAAAAAGCAATAAAGAAGCTGCTGGAAAAGTAGGGACTTTAATTGCTGAACGTGCCATTGACAAAGGATTTAAAGACGTCGTTTTTGACCGTGGAGGTTATATATATCACGGCCGAGTGAAAGCATTAGCAGATGCAGCTCGTGAAGCTGGATTACAATTCTAATAAAAGAGGAGGGAATGATGACGTTGAGTAAGAAATTCGATTCAGATAAAATGGAATTAGAAGAACGTGTCGTTACAGTGAATCGTGTCGCTAAAGTAGTAAAAGGTGGTCGACGTTTCCGATTTGCAGCTGTTGTTGTCGTTGGTGACAAAAATGGTCAAGTTGGTTTCGGAACTGGTAAAGCCCTAGAAGTACCAGAAGCGATTAAAAAAGCAATCGATAATGCTAAAAAGAACCTTATTCAAGTACCAATTGTTGGCACAACGATTCCCCATGAAATTAACGGACGATTTGGATCAGGTAACGTATTGATGAAACCAGCAGCAGAAGGTACAGGGGTGATTTCAGGTGGACCTGTACGGGCTGTATTAGAGTTAGCCGGTGTTGGGGATATTTTAACAAAATCACTTGGGTCAAATAACCCAATCAATATGATTAGAGCAACAATTAACGGATTAGAAAATCTGAAAAAAGCAGAAGAAGTTGCGAAATTACGCGGAAAAACCGTTGAAGAGTTATTAGGATAAGGAGGGAATGTTCATGTCTAAACAATTAGAAATAACCCTCAAAAGAAGTGTTATTGGGCGGAAGGAAAACCAAGTAAAAACTGTTAAAGCATTGGGTTTAAAGAAAATAAATGATACAGTGACTCATAACGACACACCCGCAATAAGAGGAATGGTACGAACAGTATCACATTTAGTGAGTGTCGAGGAACTGTAATATCGTTTTTGATAAAAGGAGGCGCAAACGATGAAGCTTCATGATATAAAACCAGCTGAAGGAAGCCATAAAAGTAAGAAAAGATTAGGTCGTGGTATGGCATCTGGGCATGGTAAAACATCTGGTAAAGGTCATAAAGGGCAAAAAGCCCGTTCAGGTGGCGGTGTTCGTCCCGGATTTGAAGGTGGCCAAACACCATTATTTCAACGGTTGCCAAAGCGTGGATTTACCAATATCAACCGTAAAGAATACCAAATTGTAAATTTAGAAACTTTAAATCAATTTGAAGAAGGTACAGAAATTACACCACAAACATTATTAGATAAAGGAATCGTTAAAAAGTCAAAAGTGAATGTGAAAGTTTTAGGCAATGGATCAGTTGATAAAAAATTAACTGTAAAGGCTCATAAATTTTCTTCTGCAGCGAAAGAGGCAATTGAGGCAGCAGGCGGAACAATAGAGGTGATTTAATGTTTCGCACAATTTCTAACTTTTGGAAAATAAAAGATATTAGAAGTAAAATTGTTTTTACCTTATTAATGCTAGTCATCTTTCGAATTGGGACGTTTATCCCTGTACCATACACGAATAAAGAGGCCATTGACTTCATGAACCAACAAAATGTATTTGGCTTTCTGAATACGTTCGGTGGTGGTGCGTTACAGAATTTTTCCATTTTAGCAATGGGGATCATGCCATACATCACGGCATCTATCATTATGCAATTATTGCAGATGGACGTCGTTCCGAAGTTTACTGAGTGGAAAAAGCAAGGTGAAATGGGAAGAAAGAAAATTGCCCAAGTGACCCGTTACGGGACAATAGTGTTAGCCTTTATTCAAGCAATTGCGATGTCAGTAGGATTTAACGCCATGGCCGGTGGGCAATTGATTGTGAACACGAATTTTCTTACCATTTTGGTTATCGCCATTGTTTTAACGAGCGGAACTGCATTTCTAATGTGGTTAGGTGAACAAATTACAGCTAACGGTGTCGGCAATGGTATTTCTATTATCATTTTCGCAGGGATTGTTGCAGCAGTTCCAAATGGTGTAAAGCAACTTTATGGTAAATATTTAATGGATGCAGGTGATGAATTGTTTATAAATATCATCATCGTCGCCTTAATTATATTAGTTGTTCTAGCTGTAACAGTCGGGGTTGTATACATTCAACAAGCAGAACGAAAAATCCCAATTCAATATGCTAAAAAGCTAGTTAATCGTTCTCCAGTAGGTGGACATTCAACCCATTTGCCACTAAAAGTAAATGCGGCGGGTGTTATTCCAGTTATATTTGCTATCGCATTTATCGTTGCACCTAGAACGGTAGCGAGTTTTTTTGAAGGCAATCGAATCGCTGGAATTATAGAATCAACCTTTGATTACACACAACCAGCAGGTATGGTACTATATGTAATCTTAATTATCGCCTTTACGTATTTTTATACATTTGTTCAAGTTAATCCAGAACAAATGGCAGAAAATTTACAAAAACAAGGTGGATACATTCCTGGCATTAGACCGGGGAAAAATACAGAAACGTATTTAACCCGAGTCATGTATCGTTTAACATTTGTCGGTTCAATCTTTTTAGCCGGTGTTTCCGTACTTCCTATTTTATTGGGGGTAATTGGAAATTTACCACAAGCAGTACAAATAGGTGGAACTAGTTTACTCATTGTTGTAGGGGTTGCCTTACAAACGATGAAGCAATTAGAAGGTCAATTAGTTAAACGACATTATAAAGGCTTTATCAAGTCATAACAATTGTTATGTCCAAGAGAGTGAGGGAAGAATATTGTATTTAAATGTTATGGGCTTACCAGGAGCCGGTAAAGGAACGCAAGCAGATAAAATTAAAGAACAATATAATATTCCACACATTTCAACTGGAGATATGTTCCGTTTAGCAATTAAAGAAGGAACAGAACTTGGTCAAAAGGCTAAAGCGTTTTTAGATGAAGGGGCTCTCGTACCTGATGAAGTAACAAATGGTATTGTCGAAGAACGATTAAGCAAAGATGACTGTGAAGATGGTTATCTGTTAGATGGATTTCCAAGAACAATTGCACAAGCAGAGGCATTGGAGGAAATAACAGCTACGTTAAATCGAAAAATGGATTATGTCATTCACATTGATGTACCCGAGGAAAAATTACTTGTCCGTTTAACAGGTAGAAGAGTATGTGCAACATGTGGGGCTACATACCATGTAGAAAACAATCCACCTAAAAAACCAGGTATTTGTGATCGTGATGGTGGAGAGCTTATCCAACGAGATGATGACACAGATGAAACTGTTCAAAAACGTTTAAAGATTTACCAAGAACAAACACAACCTTTGCTAGACTTTTACAAAAATAAAGGAATATTAATTTCAGTCAATGGAGATCAAGATATCGAAAAGGTCTTTTCAGACATTAAAATATCTATTGAAAACTAATAAAATAAAAACATATGGTAACTAAATGAGCAAAATGATCAATAAAGGTTTATCATTGTTTTTGAATGAGAAGACTTTATGTAGTACGATTTGATTGACATCAAAAAAGCTAGTTATATTATATTGAAAATGTAGGTGATCGTTGTTGACAGAAGACTATACGATACCGCAACTTGGGCAAATGGTTCAAGTATTAAAAGGTCGGGAAATAGGGCAAGTAGCAATTGTTATTCGCATTATTGATGACCGATATGTATTATTAGCTGATGGGGAAAAACGGAAGTATGATCGCCCTAAAAAAAAGAATGTTAAACATGTCAATTTAATACCTTATATTTCTCAAGAGGTAAGTAAAAGTCTTTTGGAGACGCATCGTGTCTCCAATGGGAAGTTACGATTTGCTATCGCAAAGTATCGAAGTGAAGTTGTGACTGAATCAGAGAAGGGGGACACAAACGATGTCTAAAGACGATGTAATTGAAGTAGAAGGAGTAGTAACGGAGACATTGCCAAATGCAATGTTCAACGTAGAACTTGAAAATGGTCATACGATTTTAGCCCACGTATCGGGAAAAATTCGTATGCATTTCATTCGAATCTTACCAGGAGATAAGGTAACGGTAGAACTTTCTCCATACGATTTAACTAAAGGTCGTATCACATATCGTTACAAGTAGAAGTAATCTCCGACTTAAAAGGAGGTAATAAGATGAAAGTAAGAGCATCAGTAAAACCAATTTGTGAAAAATGCAAGATCATTAGACGTAAAGGAAAAGTAATGGTCATTTGCGAAAATCCAAAACATAAGCAAACACAAGGATAATATGGAGGTGTAAATAATTTATGGCACGTATAGCTGGAATTGATGTTCCAAGAGAAAAACGAATTGTAATTGCCTTAACGTCCATTTATGGTATCGGAAAAACAACCGCTCAAAAGGTATTAGAAGAAGCAGGCGTTTCTGAAGATACAAGAGTTCGTGATTTAACAGAGAGTGAATTAAGTAAAATTCGAAAAGCTGTTAATAGTTATACGATTGAAGGGGACTTACGTCGAGAAGTTTCATTAAATATTAAACGTCTGACAGAGATTGGGTCATACAGAGGAATGAGACATCGCAGAGGTTTACCAGTTCGTGGACAAAACACAAAAAACAATGCTCGTACACGTAAAGGCCCAAGTAGAGCAATTGCAGGAAAGAAAAAATAGTCGAGGAGGGAAAGTATAACTATGGCTCGTAAAACAACGACAAGAAAACGTCGAGTTAAAAAGAATATAGAATCGGGTGTTGCACACATCCATTCTACATTTAATAATACGATTGTAACAATTACGGATTTACAAGGAAATGTCATTGGCTGGAGTTCAGCAGGAGCACTTGGTTTTAAAGGCTCCCGTAAATCAACTCCATATGCCGCTCAAATGGCAGCAGAAACAGTAGCAAAATCAGCACTAGAAGCTAACATGAAAACTTTAGAAGTATCTGTTAAAGGCCCAGGAGCAGGACGTGAAGCAGCCATTCGATCACTTCAAGCTGCAGGATTAGAAATCACTGCTATCCGTGACGTAACACCTGTCCCACATAACGGTTGTCGCCCACCAAAAAGACGCCGTGTATAAGTTGAATAGATAGTTTAAAAAAGCGTCATTTGACTATAATGTTGATATACTCACAATGTGAATCACACAAATAGTAATCGTATAAACATTGTTTCAAAGTGACAATTGACTTAAAATCATTTAACATAAAGACATTGGTGGTTAAACAATCACGGATTGTTCGTTTGTAACCATACGAATGATGATAATCATATATTTATTTGAAACGTTAAGTTACTAAAAGGAGGGCTTGATAGGATGATCGAAATTGAAAAACCAAACATAGAAATGGTTGAAATTAGTGATGACGCTACTTTTGGAAAATTTGTAGTTGAACCACTAGAGCGAGGATACGGAACAACATTAGGAAATTCGTTACGCCGTATTCTATTATCCTCACTTCCTGGTGCTGCAGTTACATCCGTACAAATTGACGGGGCTTTACATGAGTTTTCAACCATTGACGGCGTCGTGGAAGATGTAACAACAATCATATTAAACTTGAAAAAGTTAGCATTAAAAATTTACTCAGAAGAAGAAAAAGTATTAGAATTAGACGTACAGGGAGAAAAAGTTGTTACGGCAGCTGATTTGACTTTTGACAGTGATGTTGAAGTATTAAATCCAGATTTGCATATTGCAACGATGAATAAAAACGCTAAATTATATATGAAAATCACAGCCGAAAAAGGTCGTGGTTATCGTACAGCAGATGAAAATAAGCATGAAAGCCAACCAATTGGGGTTATCCCAGTAGATTCAACTTTTACACCTGTATCCCGTGTATCCTACCAAGTAGAAAATACACGAATTGGACAAATTACAAATTTTGATAAATTAACACTCGATATTTGGACTAATGGAAGTGTACGTCCAGAAGAAGCGGTGTCCATTGGAGCAAAAATATTCACAGAGCACCTAAATATTTTTGTTGGTTTAACAGAGGAAGTAAAAAATGTTGAAATGTTGGTAGAAAAAGAAGAAGACCAAAAAGAAAAAGTACTAGAAATGACGATTGAGGAACTAGATTTATCTGTTCGGTCGTATAACTGTTTAAAACGTGCCGGTATTAACACGGTGCAGGAATTAACGGCTAAAACAGAGGAAGACATGATGAAAGTACGGAATCTAGGTCGTAAATCATTAGATGAAGTGAAGAAAAAATTAGGAGAGCTCGATTTAAGTTTACGAAGTGATGACTAATTGAATTCTCTAAAATGAGTGTTACGTAGTTAAAGGAGGGATACTCATGGCAAGAAAGCTAGGACGTACATCGGATACAAGAATGGCATTATTACGTAATTTAACTGCAGATGTCATTTTATATGGAAAAGTAGAAACAACAGAAGTAAAAGCGAAGGAACTGCGCACTACTGTCGACAAAATGATTACACTAGGTAAGCGTGGCGATTTACATGCACGCAGACAAGCTGCAGCATTTTTATATAACAAATCTACTGAAGACGAAGATGAATCAGTGTTACAAAAATTGTTTGGTGAAGTTGCAGAACGCTATGAGGATCGACAAGGTGGGTATACTCGTATACTAAAACTAGGTCCTCGTCGCGGAGATGGCGCGAACATGGCGATTATCGAGTTAGTTTAAAACATTCCAGTAAATATGACTGAACATTACATGTAATGGAACTATTTTGTGAAAAATTTTTATAAAAACTTTTTATTATGAAAGGACACGGTAAATCCCCATTGAAGGGCTATTCCGGGTCCTTTTTTATTTAGGAATTACTTGGATGAGAATAAAAGAAGTAATTGTTTTATGGTTCAAATTACTGTACTGGAACATGCGGGGGGTAGTTTTGTAAGCTTTTTTAGAAAAACCCAACGGCAGGAATTTCTATCGTTAGACCTATTGCGATTAATGGGTTAAAATCCAAGCGCTAGAGTTTCCAGCGTTAGACTTATTGCGCCCCATGCATCAATACTTAAACACAAAGTCAACCTGTGTAAAGATATTGAATCTAACGTGATAACAATAGTAGGGAAATTCACACGTAGAAACCTAACCATTATAAACATTAAAAGCCCCACTACAGGACTCGGAAAAATAATTGCAAGCAACGGCTGAATCAACTGAAATTACCGAATAAAGATTATTCATACGAATCAAATCGTGTTATCATGTATAATGAAGTAGTTAGGTATAAAATGATAACCAATAGTTACATTGCTGAAGAGGAGACAAGCAATCATGGAAAATATTATCGAATTTAATGACGTCTCTTTTCGCTATGATCAAGACGCACCATGGGCATTAAAAAATTGTAGTTTTACGATAAAACAACATGAATCTGTCGCTATTATTGGGCACAACGGTTCCGGGAAATCTACGATTGCTAAATTAACGAATGGGCTCCTATTTCCTGAAGAAGGAACGATTAAAATAAATGGTCAACTATTAACGGAAGATACTGTTTGGGACATTCGAAAAGATATCGGTATGGTATTTCAAAATCCAGACAACCAATTTGTTGGAGCAACTGTTCAGGATGATGTTGCTTTTGGATTAGAAAACCGTGGTATCGATCGTGAAGAAATGATTAAAAGAATCGACGATGCATTAACAACCGTTAAAATGACAGAGTATCGGTCAACAGAGCCACATCGTTTATCAGGTGGCCAAAAACAGCGGGTAGCGATTGCTGGTGTCATTTCAATTTTTCCTAAAGTACTTATTTTAGATGAAGCGACTGTCATGTTAGACCCGAAAGGAAGAATGGAAATCGTCGAAACAATCCAACAATTACAACAAACGATGGACATCACTTTAGTCGCTATTACACACGATTTAAAAGAGATTTTGCAAACCGATAAAGTAATTATTTTAAATAAAGGTGAAATTTGGGATATTGGTACCCCACGTCACATTATTGCGAAAGGCGAAAAATTAAGGAAAATAGGCCTAGATATCCCGTTTATTACCGAACTGACGGAAGAATTAACAACGTTGGGAATGCCTTTAAAAACGGATTTAATTTATTCAGAGGAGTTATTAGAAGAATTATGGACATTACATTCGAAAATGTAAGCTATACATACCAACCGAATACACCGTTTGAACATCAGGCATTAAAAGACATATCATTTTATATCCCATCTGGAACATTTGTCGCCATCATCGGGCATACAGGCTCGGGTAAATCAACGTTAATTCAACATTTAAACGGACTTATTCGTCCAACAAATGGGGAAATATCGATTGGAAAATATGAATTTAGTCATACAAAAAAGTTGAAAGCAATGAAAGAGCTTCGTAAACAAGTCGGTGTTGTCTTCCAATATCCCGAACATCAATTATTCGATGAAACAGTAGAAAAGGACATTGCTTTTGGTCCGATGAATTTTGGCATTACAAAAAGAGAAGTGAAGAAACGAATTGAAGAGATATTACCTAAGGTAGGATTATCGGAGGAAATTTTACCAAGATCCCCACTTGAATTAAGTGGGGGACAAATGCGACGTGTTGCTATAGCCGGCGTGTTAGCAGCAAAACCATCTATCTATGTATTAGACGAGCCGACTGCGGGGCTTGATCCACAAGGACAAAAGGAAATATTAGATATGTTTTACGACATCCATCAAAAAGAGAAAACAACGACCATTTTGGTGACGCACAGTATGGAAAATGCCCTAACTTATGCGGACTATGTTATTATTTTAAATCAGGGTGAAAAATACTTAGAAGGCAAACCAGAGGATATTTTAACGAAGGAATCACTACTTCATGAAGTACAATTGCTTGTGCCTGAATCATTACAATTTATTAAAAAATTTAATGAAAGATTCTCAGCAAATTTACCAATTTCTAGACAAACGACTTCAGAAATTGCCACACATATACACACATATTTACTAGCGCTAAAAGAGACGAAGGAGTAACGTAAGAATGGGGACTTCCATGATTATCGGTCAGTACGTACCGAGTAATTCACTAATTCATCGATTAGATCCAAGAACAAAAATTATTATCATTTTTTTCTACGTAATATTTGTGTTTTTTGCCAACAATGTACCGAGCTATAGCCTATTAACAGGATTTGTCATCATTAGCATTATCATCACCTTTATCCCCATTCGTTTTATTTTAAAGGGATTGACCCCGATATGGTTTTTAATCTTTTTTACATTTATGCTCCATTTGTTTTTAACGAAAGAAGGGCCTATTTTATTTGAGTTCTGGACACTTAGAATCCACTTAGGGGGTGTCATCCAGGGGGCAGTCATTTCACTACGATTTTGCTTGTTAATTTTAATGACATCATTATTAACATTAACGACGACACAGATTGAAATCACTGACGCAATTGAAAATCTACTCCAACCGTTAAAAAAAATCCGTTTTCCTGTTCATGAAATGGCCTTGATGATGTCAATTTCATTACGATTTATTCCAACATTGATGCAGGAAACGGACAAAATTTCAAAAGCTCAGGCATCAAGAGGGGTAGATTTTCGAACAGGACCATTAAAAGAACGAATAAAAGCCATCGTACCATTACTTGTTCCCCTATTCGTCAGTGCCTTCAAACGTGCAGAGGAATTGGCAATGGCCATGGAAGCAAGAGGCTACCAAGGTGGTGAAGGTAGATCAAAATTAAGGGAACTTAATTATCAGACAAGAGATTTTCTAATGTTTTTATTATTTGTATCAGTGATCGTATTATTGTTTTTCGTGAGATCTTGAATGGTGGAGGGTGTGAAAAGATGCCGAAGTTAAAATGCACGATTAGTTATGACGGAACAAACTATGCGGGATTTCAAATTCAGGCTCATAAAAATACCATCCAGGCTGAAATCGAACGAGTGTTAAAGAAAATTCATAAAGGTAAATTTGTACGAATTTATCCATCCGGAAGAACTGATGCCGGGGTACATGCAAAAGGCCAAGTATTTCATTTTTCGACGGATATTAATATTGGCGATGATGATTGGAAAAAAGCCTTCAATACACTTTTGCCAAATGATATTTTTGTCCATTCTGTCGAACACGTTCAAGATGATTTTCATGCTCAATATGATGCACTAGAAAAAGAGTATCGTTATGTAGTCCTTAATTCGAAGGAACGGGATGTATTTCAAAGAAACTACATGTACCATGTTCGATACCCATTAGACATTGAAAAGATGAACGAAGCATGTAAGGTTTTTAAAGGAACCCATGATTTCACTTCATTTTGTTCGATGAGATCAAATGTCAAGGGTGACAAAATTAGGACAATTTATGACATCTACTGTGTACAAAATGATAAAACATTCCAATTTACCATTCGTGGTAACGGATTTTTGCATCATATGATTCGTATTATGGTCGGAATGATATTAGATGTTGGAAGCGGGAAAACTGAGATTGATACAATAGAAAAAGCAATAGCAAAAAAAGATCGGCGTGAAGCGGGAGTCACCATTCCACCTGAGGGACTTTATTTATGGAAAGTAACGTATCCACAATAAAATAATATTGGTGGAAAACCATAGTGAAATTATTGACAAGTACTATATTTATAAGGTATCATGGTGTGTGGCAAATTTTTTCTAATCCATAATTAGCCCCGGAAACTAATTGTGTGACTATAGATAATGAAGCGTAATTTGAAAAGAATTTTGGAGGGAAAAACCAATGCGTACGACATTTATGGCTAACGATAGTACAGTAGAACGTAAATGGTTCGTTGTCAATGCAGAAGGTAAAAGACTCGGTCGTCTCGCGACAGAGGTAGCAACACTTTTGCGTGGTAAACATAAACCGACATACACACCACATGTTGACACTGGTGATCATGTCATTATCGTTAATGCTGAAAAAATTGAACTAACTGGAAACAAACTAGCCGATAAAAAATATTATCGCCATTCAGGATATCCAGGTGGCTTAAAAGAGCGAAATGCCAATGAAATGAGAACAAACCATCCTGAAAGAATGCTAGAAATCGCCATTAAAGGCATGCTTCCAAAAGGACCATTAGGACGTAAAATGTTCAAGAAACTACATGTTTACAAAGGTCCGGAGCATAGCAACCAAGCACAAAAACCTGAAACTTACGAATTAAAAGGATAATGAAGGAGGTTAAATCGATTGGCTAAAGTACAATATAGTGGAACAGGTCGCCGCAAAACATCAACAGCTCGTGTTCGTTTAGTGCCGGGATCTGGTAAAGTAATTGTTAATAAACGTGATGCCGAAGAGTATTTTCCATATGAAACTCAACGTCTAATTTTAAAACAACCATTAGTCGCTACCGAAACAGAAGGCACGTATGACGTGCTAGTTAATGTTCATGGTGGAGGCTTTACAGGTCAGGCTGGTGCAGTACGTCACGGTGTAGCTCGTGCATTACTACAAGCCGACCCTGAATATCGTTCCGTATTAAAACGTGAAGGATATTTAACACGGGACGACAGAATGAAAGAACGTAAGAAATACGGACTTAAAGGTGCTAGACGCGCGCCACAGTTCTCAAAACGTTAATCAATTCCTTATTGTATCAACGTTTACAAAGATTTTTTGGTTCAAGTTGGTTCAAATCAGCTTGAGACTTATAAAGAACTTAACAAATTTAAGGCATCAGCATCTTGCTGGTGCTTTTTTTCTGGCATTAACTCTAGGTAGTAATTTTGAGTTGTTTGGATGTTGATGTGACCCAATCGTTTAGAGACATAAACTAGGTCAATCTCTTTAGCAAACAAAAAAGATGCATGTGTATCACGTAAGCCATGAAAAGTGGTTTTTAGGAATGTTTAGATTATCCAAAAGAACTTGTAACTGCTCGGACTGTTTAAATCCATTCCAATCGAAAACATATCCATTTTCTTTGACAGGAATCTTCTTAACTAGTTCATAAACTTCCTTATTGATAGTTACATTACGTTTTGCATTCTCTGTTTTTAAAGATGTATCATCGGAAGTGGGGCTGATTGATTCCCTAACCTTAATACCGTACTCATAGCCATCTTCTGTTTCTTTTTTATAAATATATTCCGGTCTTATACCTAACAGTTCACCCCTCCTCATTGCCGTTTCTAGTGCAAGTAATACTAATAAATGAAACTCATCTTCTGGATTATTGATTAAATACTTTCGTAACTTCCTAAATTCAGTAATCGATAAAGCTCTATTTCTTTTGGGTAAGGTTTTTCCACGTGTTTTTACTAAATTGTTAAAGTCATTTGCGATATAGCCCCTTGCATAGGCATCACGTAAAGCTGCTTTAATTTTCAATAATACTTCATGAACGGTTTTTCTTGAACGAGTTTCCGCATATTCATCTATTTTCTTTTGCACAACAATATCATTTAAATCTTTTAATTGAATATCTTGAAATAAATCTTTTACAACTGCTGAAGTGCAAACATAGTTTTGAAAGGTAGTTTCTCTGACATCGTTCTTTTTTACAAGATATATCCAATTCTTGAAGAATTCCGCAAAAGTAGTTGTCCTATAAGCTAGTTCCTTCCCTTGCCCTTTTAATAGCTCCATTTCTAACGCCCAAAGCTCAGCTTTTCTTTTTGTAGGAAATATTTTTGTAAGCTTTTGGTGCTTTCCATTTTGGTATAAAGAAACTATTAAATAATTTGTAAAGAGATAAATACGAATTACGAAAATATTTATTTGTTTATAAATATTAAATAAAGTAAACAAATGTATTTTCCTCTTAAATGTAGTAATATATAAGTAATAATACGAATTACGAATAAATAAGAAGGATGATGATTATATGTTTGAATATAATAGAGATGGAGTGAGAGAAAGAATACGATCTTTGCGGGAAAAAAGGGATATGACACTAAAGGAGTTCAGTGAGTATTTAGATATACCAGTTTCAAGCATTAATTCTTGGGAAAGAGGAGTGAGCATTCCACGTCCAAATTATTTAAAACTATTAGCTGATAAAAATGACGTTAGTGAAAGGTGGATATTATATGGGGATGTTGAAGATTATGTAACAGATGTACTTGAATACTTGAATATTCATGAAATGATTTCAGAGAAAGAGTTTTTTGAAATTGTAAAATTATTTAACAAACATAAAATTCCAGTAGGGAATTACAATGAATTTGCTACTATTGCAAGAGAAGTTATAGATAACTTTGATGAGTTGTTAATCGATGAAGAGAGAAACTTTATCCCTTATATAAAGCCCGAAAGAGTTGCATCTCACTTTCAATTTTTAAAAGATGTTGATATTCAGCAGGAATATTTACCGTTTTTGAATGACTTGCTATCTGAGAAAAATATTAAACAAAACGGTCATATATTTTTATTTCTAATAGACACTTTATCTAGAATGAATGATGATACTAAACCATTGTTGAAGCGGATTATGAGAGACATAAATTGGCTAGTAACAAATAATGTTCTATTCTTTGAAAAAACAGCTCAAAGTGAGGACCCAAAGTATTATGGCGTAAATGATTCAAGTTTATTAATGAATCTCCAACAGCGTGAATGGGATGAAATTCAGAGCGAATTGAATGAGCGAACCTTAGGTATCGAATCAAAATTAAACAGTATTGTTGAATTAAACTATGAAAAACAACGAAATTCCAAAACGAAATCAATATATAAAGGGTGAAAAATATGAACATGAGAGAACGAAAAAAGGCAGCGGAAGAGTTTTATAAAAGATGGGCTGACCGAGGTAATGAACAACAAGATAGTCAGTCATTTTGGTTAGATTTGCTTCAAAATGTATATGGAATTGAAAATCCAGTCGAGTATATTACTTTCGAAGACTCAGTACAAAATATGATGGATAATACAAGTTTTATTGATGGCTATATTGAAAAGACAAACGTTTTAATTGAGCAAAAAGGAAGAGATAGAGATTTAAGCAAAGGTATAAGACAATCGGACGGTACTTATTTAACTCCATTTCAACAAGCAATGCGTTATTCTGCGACTTTACCTTATTCAAAACGGCCGAGATGGATTATTACATGCAATTTTAAAGAGTTTTATATTTATGATATGGAAAGACCGAATTCAGAACCTGCCGTTATAGAGTTGAAAAATTTAAAGAATGAATACTATCGTTTAGAAATTCTAATTGAAAAAACAAACACCCAAATAGAAAAAGAAACAAAAGTATCTATTCAAGCGGGAGAATTAGTAGGACAAATTTATGACGAACTGCTTAAGCAATATAAAGACCCTAATGCCCCTCATAGTTTAGAGAGTATTAATCAATTATCTGTACGTCTCGTCTTTTGTTTCTATGCTGAAGATGCAGGTTTGTTTGGAAAAAAGGGACTGCTTCATGATTATTTATCCGAATTTAGTGCAAGGCATTTTAGAAATGCAATTATTGATTTGTTTACAGTATTAAATACGAAAGTAGAAGATAGAGACCCTTATTTAGATGACATGCTAGCGAAATTCCCTTATGTCAATGGTGATTTATTTAAAGATACAAATGTTGAAATCCCCCAATTTACTGAACGATTAAGAGAGTTAATATTAGATAATGCTTCAAGTAGTTTTGATTGGTCTGAAATAAGCCCGACAATTTTTGGAGCAGTTTTTGAAAGTACCTTAAACCCTGACCAAAGACGTAAAGGCGGAATGCACTATACCTCTATTGAAAATATACATAAAGTTATCGACCCACTATTTTTAGATGATTTGAAAAATGAACTAAATGAAATTAAACAACTAAAACAACCAGCAACCATTCGAAGAAGAGCACAAGAATTCCAAAAAAAATTAGGTCGCTTAACATTTCTAGATCCAGCTGCAGGATCAGGTAACTTTTTAACAGAAACATATTTAGAGTTAAGAAGATTAGAAAATGAAGCATTGAAACTATCTATTGAATACAGAACAATGGATATAGTAGATGACTTAATCCAAGTTACGCTCGACCAATTTTACGGAGTAGAAATAAATGATTTTGCTGTATCAGTAGCTAAAACTGCTTTATGGATTGCAGAAAGCCAAATGTTTGAAGAAACGCAAAATCTTATTTATTCGAATATGGATTTTCTACCCCTTGAGTCATATACAAACATTATTGAAGGTAATGCGCTTGAAATGAACTGGAACGATATTATCGATAAAAGGGATCTAGGTTATATTATAGGAAATCCTCCTTTTGTTGGTGCAAGATTAATGACATCGGAACAGACGGATGAATTAAAAGGAATCTTTGTTAAATTAAAAGGGGTGGGAAATTTAGATTATGTAGCTGGTTGGTATGGGAAGGCTGCTCAATTTATGAACCAGTCGAATATTAAGTGTGCTTTTGTATCGACAAATTCCATTACCCAAGGACAGCAAGTACCGATTCTATGGAAGTACCTAATGGAGGAATATAATATTGTCATTAACTTTGCTTATCGGACTTTTGATTGGAATAGTGAAGCTAAGGATAAGGCAGCTGTTCATTGCGTGATTATTGGGTTCTCTCAAGTCAACAATAAGGATAAAAAAATCTATGTTTCTGATGAGCAGATTGAACTTGCAAATAATATAAATGGTTATTTGCTTGATGCTGAAGACATTTTTATTAGTAATAGAACAACACCAATTAGTGATGTCCCAAACATGGGAATTGGGAATAAACCAATTGATAATGGAAATTATTTATTTACATCAGAAGAAAAAGAAGAATTTGTTCAAAGTGAACCCCAAAGTGAAAAGTGGTTTAGGGAATGGTATGGGGCAAGAGAATTTATCAATAGAAAACCAAGATATTGCTTATGGCTAGGTGATTGTCCACCGAATATTTTAAGGGAAATGCCTAAATCTTTAGAGAGAGTCAAGGCAGTTAGAGATTATAGATTAGCTAGTAAAAGTCCTGGAACTAGAAAATTGGCAGAAACACCAACTAGATTCCATGTTGAAAACATTCCAGGTTCTGATTACTTATTAATTCCAAGAGTTTCTTCAGAATACAGAAGATATATACCTATAGGATTCATGTCTAAAAATATGCTAACATCAGATTCTGTATTAATCATGCCAAAGGCTAAGGTGTATCACTTTGCAATTCTCTCATCTAACGTTCATATGTCTTGGGTGCGAGCTGTTGCTGGACGATTGGAAAGTCGTTACAGATATTCTGCCACAGTTGTATATAATAATTTCCCATGGGTGGAATTAACCGAAGAGCAAAAAAACCAATTGAGAAACACAGCTCAAAAAATTTTAGATGCGAGAAAACTGTATCCAGATGCTAGCATGGCAGACTTATATGATGAATTAACTATGCCACCTGAATTACGAAAAGCTCATCAAGATAATGATCGATTAGTCATGGAGATTTATGGTATGGATGTACGAACTACCAAAGAAAGTGATGCCGTGAAAAAATTGTTTGAGATGTATAATGAAATGACGAAGTGATAATTTGTAATGATAATTATTTTTAATATTATTTTGTATCCTAATAGATGATTCTAACAAAAATCGTATTTAATCAAAATTAATATTTATGTACTAGATGTATTTTACTTGTTTATATGTCTACACTTTAAATTTTGACAAAAAGGAGGTTTACATGATAAAGCACAGTAGAATTAAAAGAGCTTTATACGATCAAAAGGAAAGAGGGGTTCAAACAAAATGGGGGGTAGTTTTATATATTGTTACAGCTATAATTTCAGCTTTTATTGCAATCTTACCTCAAAAGTTTACTAATTTAGAAGTATTTTTCATAACTTTTGTAGGAGGAATATTAGGTCCTTTATTGATTTGGATTATAGTGTTTCTTTTGAATTTGATATCACCGATTAAAAGGTTTTCTGTTAGTGTAGGAGAACTAGGAGAACTAGGTGAAAATAGAACTACAACTTACTTTGGAATTTATTCTAATACTAAGAAATTAAGTATAGGTAGTATTAAAATAAAATTTACTCTGCCTAATGGTGAAGAATATGGTTGGAAAAATGTATCTCATAAAACTTTTGTTAGTGGAGACAGAGTTTTTTTAGTAGATATTCCAGCAAATCTAAAATTAATTGAAGGAATTTATACTATAAAAGTAAAAAGTACAACATGGGGACATCCTGCACTTCTAATAGCCGAAAATAAGTTTATATATAAACATGGTGAATGGAATGTTTACAATGAATAAAAAGAATGTAATTGTAGCAATCAGTTCCTTAGTAATCATTTTCATATAAAATTAAATAACATTGTAATTTATCTAAAAGTGTAAAAGGATGAGATAAGGATGGATAATATCACGCAAAAAATTTATGAGGAGATAAAAAAAGACTTACCCGAAATAGAGAAAGGTCTAAAGACCAAAAAAGGCTCACATAAATTATGGAGACAATTAAGAAGTAAATATTCAGTACTAGTTCCTGAAATAGCTGAAAAAGTAAGAGAATCTGGGAAGATTTCAATGGGGGGATCAGAGTTTGATTATAGGCCTGAATTGGAGCAATTAAAAGAGGTTATATTAGCCTATCTAATAATTAATCCGATTGATGAACAATCTGATGAGGATGTTGTAAATGAAGCCAAAAGTTTATTACATCATAACTTTCCAAATTCAATTGATGATATTATCTTGGAGAAAATTGAAGAATCAAAAATATACATTAGGTCAAATGATACGGATAAAAAGCAAATTGCTTTAGAAAAATTATGGGATTGTTTTGAAAGACTTAAAACGATTTATGGAGAAAAAAGGAGTTCTGTAAATAAATTAATTAATATCGTTAGTCACGATTCAGAAGAAATAAGAGAGGGGTTAGAACATGAATTTTTGGAACTTACAAAAATAGGTAACAAGTTTCAAATAAGACATTTTGAAACCAATACAGAAGCCTTGCCTACAGATAGCTTTCGTGAATATCTATATTTCAGGCTTCTTAGTTTGATCAGTTACTGTCTTCATGAAATAAATTAGAGAATAATTAAGTTATTACTATGATATAAAAATATAGGGTTCAAATTGGTTCAAGTAACACGAATTTTAATCCATATTTATAATTTTAAATCCATTTAAAAGACTTGTAAACGTTGATATAAAGAGATTTTCATTCTTTGGGAAACCATGAATAATATCAATATATTTCTCAAAACATTAATTTTATATTATCAAATAGCCCCCCTATCTCACAATTTGTGAGTGAAGATTTTTGGAATTAAGGGTAAAAAATTATAGTGGCTGCCAGTTATTCATACAAATTTCATGGGGAAATTATGGTATTATAATGGTAATAAAGAATTGTGGTTCTGTAATTGATTATTAAGTTATCTACCCCGTATAGTTTCATTTCTAAATTAGCACATGGGAAAGAGAAACCCGTTTATAATACCGTAAGTGGCCCTGGTGCATTTGGGAAGAGGAAAAATGGGATTTGAAGGAGAAATAAGGAAATTAACAAACTAATATGATCATAATAGAAATCTAAGCCCTTTCCTGAATATATTGGAGAAGGGCTTTTAATTTCGTGAAGGAAAAACTATCCTCTATGATAAAAATTCAAATCTTAATTCTATTAGATAGTGGATATCCACCATTTTTGGGTATATATCCGCTAATTATTATCTTATATCCACCAGTTTTGTAAATATATCCACCAATTTGAGCCATATTTCCACTTTTGTCACAAATTCAGAGGTATAGGGATATTATTTGCATCCTTTTTTATCAATCAATCGTTGTTAGTAGATACAAACTCTGTTAAAGTTTTTATCGCAATAAAATTACTGCCTTTTCCCAAATTAAAGGTAGAGGGCTTTTGATATTCCGTTTTTCAACTAAAGTATAGCCCATCCAATTAAATACTATTTAATCCAGCAGGCTATGAAAAATTCTAATCTCATCCTAAATCAAAAAATAGGAGAGTCCCCCTTTACGTTTAAGACTACTGTCGGCTATGTTAATCTTAAAATAAACTACTATCACGTCTTAAAAAATGAACCACAACATCCCTCCCTAAAGACAATTCAGGTGAATATGAGAAATGTTTATATTGGAAGAAAAAGTTCATACACATCCTAAACATAAAATGATACTCTAGATCTATGTTACAAACTGTGTACGAAATTTTAACATCTATTATCAATCTAATACATGTGCTCAATAAATTGGTAAAGCTTGTTTAGGAGATAATATAATCCATCCTTAACAGGCTGAAAATAGATATTATAAATATATACTTTTGGAACGGGTTCTTAATTTGTAATATACTAATAAAATTAATACAAATGGTATTCCGTGTGAATAATTTTTTCAGTAAGGTTATTTGACAAAAGAACAATTATAACATTTTAAAAGTCTTTTATGTAATATGCCCAGTCGGTCTGATGGATAAAAGTCTATAAAATAGGCAGGGTGTCTCATATCATGTGTATCATGATTCCAAGTTTGTTAGTTAGTCAGTTTCTCCAAAGTGGATACTAGGTATGTAAACACGAATAAATCCATACAAATGAATTTATTTAAAAAAACAAAACAAAGGAATATTTTGTGTAATTAAATGAAAATGATCAGATCAAATTAAAAAAAGGTAAATTTAATATTTGACTTGTTACAGACTAGAATGATAGAATAATGAATAATCGAAACGCGTTTCAAATTTATGTAAGCACTTACTTGTTGATAGATAATGACTGATTGAAATAAAAGGATGCTTCATTGAACAATTTTTAGAAAGGAAGGTCGAGAAATGGTACATGTCTGGGAAGATGCATTAACAGAGGTTGATAAACTCGTGATAGATAAAGGAGGATATGGTCAAAAAAGAGGGTTTGGAAAAAATCCGGCCTTTGTGATTATTGATGCACAACACAATTACGTAGGTGCAAATAAGCCAATAGAAGATCAATTGGATGAGTGGCCAAGTGGTGGTGGAACGGATGCGTGGAAAGCAATTGATATCATTAAAAAGTTAAAAAAATTGGCTGATCAAAAAAACATACCGGTCATCTATACGAGAAACGTTCAGAAAAAAACAACTAACTTTGATTCATTTGCGGTAAAAGCAAAAAGAGATAATACAAAATATGTCGATGGGAATCCGGCAACTGATATTGTTAAGGAATTAAAACCGAATGAAACGGATTTAGTAGTTGATAAGAGTTATGCTAGTGCCTTTTTTGGAACCCCTTTCATTAGCTATTTAATTAAGATGGGTGTTGACACTTTAATCATTGTGGGTGGCTCTACTAGTGGTTGCGTGAGGGCGACAGCGGTAGATGCTGTCTCTAGAAATTTCAATGTCGCAGTAATAGAAGATTGCACGTACGACAGAATTCAATTGTCCCATAAAGCTGGGTTGCTAGATTTATGGATGAAATATTGTGATGTCATACATTCATCAGATGTAGAGGAATATTTTTCAAATACAGATTTTACGACTTCTAAATGAAAGGATGTTAATGGTGAAAATTGATTTATTAATTAAAAATGGTGATGTCGTATTTCCCGGAAGTGGCATTCAAAAGGTAAATATAGGAGTAAATCATGGTAAAATTGTAGGAATTTATGATGCAAACAAAGAGGTAGAAGCCACTGATGTGATAGATGCAAACGGACTTCATGTTATGCCAGGGGTCATTGATGCACATCAACATCTTGGAATCTATAATTCTTTAGAAGATGATTTTTTGGACACAAAACAACATGCAGTTGGTGGTATTACAACCATTGTGAATTATGACCGTCAACCTGTTAGTTACTTAGACTTTTTTCCCAAAGTAAAAGAAATTGGAGAAAAAAATAGTTATATCGATTTTTCTTACAGTTTTGGAATTTTAACGGAACAACACATTGACGAATTAGAAGAGGTAGTTGAAAAATTTGGATTAACTTCCTTTAAGTTTTTCCGTAATTATGAACGGCAATTAAATGACAAATTTAAAATTGATAATGGAATTAATCTCTCATCTATGGATTTAATGCGATTATTGACAAAACTCAAGGAAATATCTCCTAAGTTATTGTTAGGTGTCCATTGTGAAAATATGGATATTAACCGCTATCTAACTGAAGAATTAAAGCAGGAAGAAGTGCCAAACACTTTAGCTACATGGTCGAAAACGAGCCCTGGATATGCAGAAGCTGAATCTCTATTAAGTACATTATATTTAAATCACATTGTTGGTGGGAATGTCTTTTGTGTTCACTTAACATCAGGTGCAAGTGTAGATGTATTGGATAAAGTACCTTGGTTATTAGAAAAAGGGGCAAAAATTGAAACTTGTCCACACTATTTAGTGTTAACTGAGGAATCAAAAACACAATTAAATGCAAAAGTGGGTCCACCTATACATACAAAAACGGACCAAGATCGTTTATGGGAAGGGATTGAAAAGGGACTTATTAACGCAATTGGTACAGACCATGTCCCCAATGATACAAGCGTTAAATATGGTGCGGGGGAAGATGTTTGGAATGCTAAATTTGGTTTCCCTGGAGCGG
>DAMCTP010000018.1:38982-56019 GCA_032113595.1 Pseudogracilibacillus sp. | reverse complement strand
TAAATTGATTGGAACTTCAGTTAAACAATTTGGGATGTTCAGTAAACCCTAAGTATCAAATAAATTAGTTATCCTTAATGATTGACATTTTCCGTTTTTATGTAACAATATTTTTAATAACTAAATATACACCACTTTAAATTAGTCCTGAGAGACTAGCAAGGTCGTGTCATCTATCAAAAGATTAAAGAATCCTTTGAAACAATGGTAACACCTTGTCTAAATGGGTGTTATATTTTTGTATAAGGAGAGAAATAGATGGCAAAATTTGATGAAATTCAAGTACACGAAAGGCCACCGCTTCAACAAAGTATTCCACTTGGGATCCAACATTTATTTGCAATGTTCGGCTCCACTGTTCTCGTACCTATTTTATTTGGTGTCAATCCGGCAACCATATTATTAATGAATGGTATTGGAACTTTACTCTATTTATTTATTACAAAAGGAAAAATTCCTGCATACTTAGGATCAAGTTTTGCTTTTATATCCCCTGTTCTCGTTGTGTTAGATAAATTTAACGGGCCAGAGGGATATAGTTATGTATTAGGGGGGTTCCTAGCAGTTGGTATTGTGCTAACGGTCGTTGGTATTATAGTAAAATTTGCTGGGGTCGGTTGGATTGATGTTATTTTCCCACCTGCAGCGATGGGGGCAATTGTAGCTGTTATCGGGTTAGAGCTTGTTCCAGTTGCCGCTGAAATGGCTGGTTGGATTCCAGGGGCTGGCGTTGATCCGGCTGAATGGACAATGGACCCAACCCATGCATTAGTTGCTGTATTAACATTACTAGTCACGATTGTGTTTTGGGTGACATTACGTGGATTTTTAAAAATTATTCCTATTTTACTTGGAATTGTGACAGGTTATATTATTGCATATTTTTTCGGTTTAGTTGAATGGAAAGCCGTACATGAGGCAGCATGGGTGACAATGCCACAGTTATATGCCATGAAATTCAATTTATCGGCAATCATAATCATCATTCCAGCAGCACTTGTTTTAATACCTGAACATATTGGGCATTTATTTGTAACAAGTAACATTGTTGGAAAAGATTTAATGAAAGATCCGGGATTAGATCGTTCTTTTGTCGGTAATGGTATTTCAACTATTCTATCAAGTTTCTTCGGTTCAACCCCGAACACGACTTATGGTGAAAATATTGGCGTTCTAGCGATTACGAGAGTGTATTCTACTTATGTGATCGGAATTGCTGCTATATTTGCAATGATTCTATCATTCTCTGGTAAACTAGCAGCAATCATTTCTTCCATTCCTGGGCCAGTCATGGGTGGTATTTCACTATTATTATTCGGTATCATTGCCGCTAGTGGAATTCGAATGCTCGTTGAAGCTAAAGTGGACTATTCCAAGTCACAAAATTTAATTTTAACGTGTGTCGTCTTAGTGATCGGGATTAGTGGTGCAACAATTAATATTGGTGAAGTCGCTCTGACCGGAATGGGACTAGCAACGATTGTTGCCATTGTTTTGGGTCTGTTTTTTAAACTGTTAGACATTTTCAAACTATCAAATGAATCCTAATTAAGTCACTTGAAAAAATCCGTTGATATTTAAATCCTATCGTTACTGTACAAATTATTAACGACAGGAATGTGATATCAACGGTTTTTACTTTTTATCTTATAAAATTAACTCAGCTTCTGCAAATGTTTGTACATCAGACATTTTAAAATTATACTAGTTAACAAGCAGCAGTAAAACGGTGGTGACTTGAAGATGACCTGGGACATTCTGAATATTATCGGTACGATTGCTTTTGCATTAAGTGGTACGTTTGTCGCCATGGAAGTAAAATATGATTTAATGGGTATTTACATTTTAGGATTCGTCACTGCATTTGGTGGTGGAGCCATCAGAAATTTACTTATTGGAGTTCCCATTACAACCCTATGGGAACAAGGAAGTTTATTTCTGATTGCCTTTGTCATCATGACCATTACATTTTTCATTCCTTCTTTCATACTTCATACGTGGCAACGATGGGGAGACTTTTTTGATGCGATTGGGCTTGGGGCATTTGCTATTCAGGGTGCTATTTTCGCAGCAGAAATGAACTTGCCTATAAGTGCAGCCATCGTTGCAGCAGCACTTACAGGGACTGGTGGTGGCATGATTCGAGATATTTTAGCCGGTCGAAAACCATTGTTTTTAAAGAAGGAAATCTATATTTTATGGACATTGCTAGCCGGTATTCCGGTTGGTCTTGGTTTTATTCACTCAACTTCCGGTTATTTAATCATACTTGCCTTAATTGTTTTCTTTCGGATGTTGTCGCTTCATTTTTCCTGGTATTTACCACATAGGGAAATTGTTAAAAATAAAAGATAAGCAAAAATTAGTTTTGACTTTAACATATGGATTTTCCCCTTATTTTTACTAGCGATTTTTCAAAATAATTGCTACTATTAATGATAGAAATGAAGAAATTTGAATAATACTCACATTGAATAGATGACGATAAACGACAACTTTCGATGGCTATATATCAGGAGGAATTAACATGAAACGACTCGTATTTTTAATGATCGTATTATCGATATTTTTAGTAAGTTGTTCCGGTAAGGCATATGATGAGGCATTAAAAAAAGGATATGATTATTTAGAAAATGCGAAATATGCAGAGGCTTCTGAACAATTTACCATCGCATTGGAGAAAAAAGAAACAGAAGAAGCGGAAAAAGCCCTTCGCGTTTCCGATGCCATGTTTGCCGGTTGGGATGCAATAAGGGCAGGTACATTTAATTCAGCAGTCGAAATTGCTCATAATATATTAATCGATAATAAAGAAAATGAAGCCACACGCATCGTAGTGAAAGATGCTGAGGATCTGCTTGAACAAGCTGAAGAACTATTAAATTTATATAACGACATTAAATCAAAAATAGATGAAGCCGACTTATTATATGATAATCATAGTTATGAAGATGCCCTCGTGATTTATAAGGAAATAGCAGAAATAAGTCATGATCATTTTGTCATCGACAATTTAATCGCGGATGCTAAAGAGAAAATTTCCGAAATAATGGCGTTGATTGATGATGAAGATTATGATGTTAATGGTGAAAGTGACGGTGAATCCGATAGTCCCGATTCAGGAGAAAAAGATGGCACAGAAAATGATGACGACCCAGATAATACAATTGATAATAATGGATCATCGGGTGAAATAACGAAGGCAAACGCTGAAAAAATTATTCGCCAAGGTATCGGTGTTCATGATGAGGTTAATGTCAAAGTTGATCATGAGGATGGAGATTTTTATATTATCCAAGTGTTTGAAGTAGTTGGTGAAGGTGAAGGTAGCCATACGGCTACATGGGGCTGGTATAAAGTAAATAAAAAGACTGGGGCTTGGGAAGAAGCATTTTAACTTTTAAGCATAGCTGATCTATCTAATATTTGGATAGATCAGTTTTTTGTATAAGTAATTTTTTCACATTTTGAACGCAAACAATCATCACGGAAACTTAGAATAAAACAACATCAATTTTTCTTCCTAAAAGAATATCCTGATGGGATGATTATTGGAAAAAGAATTTTAAAACATAAATACCTATGATACACTTAAGTAACTATTAAAATTTTAAAATGGAATTAATATTGATGAAGAACGGAGAGATATCGTGGAAAAAACTGTTAAGGAATTTCATTTGTCATTTCCAATAATAGTGTTATTAATCAATATTTGTTTTACTTTCATTTTAATGAAAGAATTATCGGCAGGTTCTGCACTACATTATGGCTATTTGAGCTCCTTAACTCCAGGATTTAGCATTGCATCGTTTGTATACATTAGAAAATTTAAACATGATACCCTTTTGATACGGATTTTACAAGGGTTAAATTTGCTTTTTATTGTTATACCAATTGTCGTTATTATATACTTAGCGTCGCTTATTACTTGATGCCGCCTTTCACTAATCTCCTAAAACATCCATTGAACAAAAGTGACTGTGAGAAATTCCGTGCGCAAATCAAATCCTCCCTTTTCGGGTTCAACTACTCATTTCCTTTCATTCCCAAGCAAATGATGTCGATGAACATAAACCGCTGCCTGTGTTCGGTCACTTATTTCTAATTTTGATAAAATGTTACTGACATGTGTTTTGACTGTTTTTATCCCAATGAACAATTTTTCACCAATTTCTTGATTTGTTAAGCCATTACCAATACATAGTAATACTTCCATTTCTCGTTCTGTTAAGTCATCATGTAATTTTGTTTCATTACTTCCACGAACATTTGTTAAGACCCGACTTGCCACCTTTGGTTCAATAACATTTTCACCTTGATGGGCTTTTTTAATGACGTTAACAATTTCTTCAGCCGAGGAAGTTTTCAATATATAACTGAATGCTCCCGCTTCAATTGCGGGAAAAATTTGTTCGTCATCATAATAACTCGTCAAAATAATGACTTTGCAATGGGGTAATTCAGCCATAATTTTTTGTGTTGCATAAATCCCATCACCATTTTCCATCTTCAAATCCATTAATACGACATCAGGCTCTTCCGCTAAAACGAGTGCGGCCCCGTCATTTCCACTTGAAGCTTGCCCAATAACTTCAATCTCTTTATCCGTTTTTAAATAAGCGATAATTCCTTTTCGTACAATATCATGATCATCCACAACAACGACCTTAATCATGTATGCTCCCCCCAACAATCATTTAAATTTATAAAGGAATGCGAATTGTAATCATTGTACCCTCATTCACATTTGAACGTATCGTACAAATTCCACCTAATTCCTCACTACGTTCACGCATTGTTTTTAATCCTAAAGATGATTTATTGAAGTGTTCATCAATTTCAAATCCGTCTCCATTGTCCTGTAATTTTACGTTTAATTCATTGGATTGTTGTATAATTGACAATTTAATGACTGTTGCATTGGCATGACGTAATATGTTAGAAAATCCTTCTTGAATCATTCGAAATACATGTTCCTCGATGATTTCTGGTAACTCCAGCCCCTGTGAAATTTTCACTTCAAACGTTAAATTACTTTTCGCTTCTAATTCCTTAATAAGGCTTTCAACGCCATCTGCTAATGTTTTGCCTGATAAGTAGACAGGTCGTAAATGAAGTAACAATGCACGCATTTCTGCTTGCGAATGATAAGCCGCCTCGACAACATCTTGTAACTGTTCCTTAGCAAGCTCTGGATGTTGATCGATTTGCTTAATAATCGCCTCTGACATCATCGTAATCGCAAACAGTTGCTGACTAACAGCATCGTGAAGATCTCTAGCAAGTCGTTGTCTCTCTTCAATGACTGCCGTTTTATGAGCCTCTTTTGAAAATGCTTCATTCTCTTCTGCCATTCGTTGCAATGAACGAACGTGTTTTTGCATAATCATTCCTAATCGATTTAACTCATCTGTTACCCTTGTCAATTCATCCTTATGATGGACATCGATTCGATAATGATAGTTTCCGTTCGCAAACTGGGAAATTAAAGCCGACATTTCATGAAGTCTTTTAATATGAAAACTACTTGAGTGGAATCCAATAATTATGGCTAGTATCGTTCCAACAAACACATAGATTCCAATAATTAAAAATATTTGATTTAACGTTAACCACATAACATCGGTCATATAATTTAAGCTGTACATGATTATTGTTAACATGATTGTCGTTAAAAGAACGCCTTTTAAATGAGAACGAATGAATTGAAAGCGAAGACTGAAAAATTGATTTTTCATCATAAACGACTCCTATACCCGATCAACACGGATACTTCCGGCTGTTAAATTTAATTGAAAATCTAATTTTTGTTCGGCTGCATCAAACCCGTCGGTTTCGAAAAACAAATGACGATTCACACCACCGACAGTGCGGGAATTCACTTTTAACTCTCCAGCTTTCACTTTACCATTTACCCGAAACTCGACCTCTTCTGGGATTAAAATATGAATATCCCCGGCTAATGCTTTAATGAATATCGGAATTTCCTTTTCCGGAATATAAGCCTTCGTAAAATCAAAATAAAAATCACCCGCTAAATTATTTAAATGTAGCGGTTCTACTTTCCAATTTTCCTCACTATACTCGTAATCTCCGATAGAAAACATCGATGATTTTTTATGATGTTTCTTGCCATGCCTTCCAACTTCTTCTTCGTAATAATGACGATGATATTTCCCTTTCTTTAATCGTTTACTTTTATATTGCGAATGAATAATAATTGTTAATCCGATATAAACAATCACTAAAGGCCACAATTTATAAATATCTTTAAAAGCAAATTGGATCACAGCAAATCGATCAAGCATTAATAACGAACCAAAAATAAGGAAGAAAGAACCCAATACTAAACTGCCATCGTTCCCACGGATTCGGTCAATCATCCATTTTAAACCGAATATAATAAATAATGCTGGATAAGCGTAAAGCCAGATTGTTCCCATATTAAATGAAACTAACCCCAAATTTTCTATAATTAACAGTGCACCAAAGGCAATAATTAGAATAGCTAGCATATACCGTCCAAAATGTTTCATCATTCCATTCCTCCATTAAAATTTCCAAACAGAGATATTTTCCACCGTATTTTTGTTAAAATGAAATTTTTCTACTGGTGAAAATTTCTGTTAGTTTTATTGATAATTCCATTCACATCATTAAAAATCCCCTTCTTTGAATCTAATGCCATCATATAATTTATCACAAAGAAGGGGAACAGTCTTAAGTATGTTTTTATCTCCGTCTAGAGACTGAGGTTTTAAAATGGAAGATCATAAAATCCAATCACATTTATACCGTTTTTTGACGTTTTAGTTGAATGAATTCATATAAATAAATCATCCCAATGAAGCAAAAATAACCTAACACATAACCTGTCACAACATCTGTTAAATAATGAACATTTAAAAAAGGCCGACTCATTCCAATGAAAAGAACGAGTAATGCAAAGGAAGATTGAACAATCAGTTTAGCACGTGTTGTGGAAAATTTTTTGGCTACAAAATAGGCTAACAATCCGTAGCAGACAATTGACACCATTGCATGACCAGAAGGATAACTAAAGCCTTCTGCATCTAAAACAGCCGAAATACTCGGTCTCTCTCTTTCAACAAGACCCTTAATTAGGGTGTTGAGGATATGAGCACCTAGTACACCAAATCCAAATGTCACAGCTGGTACCCAGTCCCGGAAGGCAAACCCAATGACAAATACCATGATGACAACAAACGGCTTAACAAAATGTTCTGATCCAAGCTCTGTCATCCACCGCAAAAATGTATACACAAATGTGTCAGAATAAACTGCAGCAACTTGTTGCATCCACAAATCAATTTTTGGTATGTCACCATTTAAAATCATGACAAACCAATTAATAACGAAATATAAAACAGTAGCTAAAAATACTAAATAAATATAATAACGTTTTTTCATAATTTTTAACCCTCCCGTAACCACCATGGCACTCTTTATTATTTTCTATCATAACCTAATCTGTAAATATATGAAAACGTTTTTGGACATACTATACTTTCCCCATTCACTTTTTAGCATTTTTACAACCTTATGATTTAGTTAGAAGTCCTTTTATAGTTTCAGCTATTTTAAATATGGGAATGGTAACGATAAATTGGGAAATGTTTTCATATAATTAATTGGGGTGATTTTTGGATGAATATTATTTGGATGTTAATTGTTGGTGGATTAATTGGTTGGTTCGCTGGAGTCCTTATAGGAAGAAATGTACCTGGTGGGATTATCGGTAACATTATCGCAGGTGCGATTGGGAGCTGGGTTGGCACATTTTTATTAGGTGAATGGGGGCCAAGTTTAGCCGGATTTTATTTATTACCATCATTAATAGGGGCTATTATTTTTGTTGCGATCATCGGTTTCATCGGAAAAGCTGTTCGCTAAAAAATTAATCTCTTTATCTGTTTTTATATGGTAAAATTGTATTAAGATGATAGATACGAGGGGGCTTATTTATGTGTGATACAGTTGTTGCTTTAGGTAATACAACGAAAGATGGTGCTATTATTTTTGCTAAAAATAGTGACCGTCAACCAAACGAACCATTATTACATGTTCGAATCCCAAGTAAAACCTATCCTAACCATACGACACTTCGATGTACCTACATCGATATTGAACAAGTAGAAGAAACGTATGAAATTTTTATTGCCAAACCTTCTTGGATGTGGGGCTGTGAAATGGGTACGAACGAACACGGGCTTACGATTGGTAATGAAGCCGTTTTTACTAAGGAAAAGGTAAACAAAACGGGTCTATTAGGCATGGATCTTGTGCGATTAGCATTAGAAAGATGTCAGACGGTCGAAGAGGCAATTAATTGTATCACTTCATTGCTAGAAAAGTATGGTCAAGGTGGAAATTGTGGCTATGAAAAACCTTTTACTTACCATAATGCCTTTTTAATTTGTGATAAAAATGGTGCATGGGTATTGGAAACAGCTGGCCCTTATTGGGCAGCAGAAAAGGTAAGAGATATTCGGGCTATTTCCAATCGACTGACGATTGGCGAAAACTTTGATTTGTCCCATCCAGAACTTGTTTCCCATGCCATTGAAAAAGGCTGGCATAAAGAAGGAGAAACTTTTCATTTCGCAAAAAGTTATAGTGATTTTCTTTTTACAAAATTTAGTGGCTCTAAGGAGCGATCTAGCTGTGCAGCAGAAATGTTACGAGCTGAAAAAGGTACCATTACCCCAGCTACAATGAAGGAAATCTTACGATCTCACCTTGATGCTTCAAAGGACGTTCATATTAATGCTTTTTCTGTGAAAAGTATTTGTATGCATGCTGGATTTTTTTACGGTGACCAAACGACAGGCAGTTACATGATATCATTAAAAGAAAATCAGCCGATAACTGGATGGGTTACAGGTAGCTCAACAGCCTGTATTTCTATTTTTAAACCAACTTATTTTTCTGAAGGTCCACGGAATTTCTTTTTTGAAGATGAAGAGGCTTCATTAAATTATTGGTTAGAACGTGAACAAATCCATCGTTCATTAATGAAGGCCCCTGGGGAACTAGTTTCTAGTTATACTGCGGATAGGCTTGAGACCGAAATGAAAATTAATGCATTAGCTTCAGATGGGGAATTTGCGAAATGCTGGAAATTAGAAGCAGATTTTGTCAAAAAATATTCGGGATTACTTGAACCATATGAAAACGAACCAGTAAAAGGTGGCATATACTTTAAGTCTTATTGGAAAAAACAAAATCACCAGTTGCTAAAAAATCATGAAGCATTTTTTTCAAAGGAACCAGTTCTAGGTTAACTTATATTATTTGGAATGGGTAGAAATTGTCGTTGTCGACAATTTTACCCTTACAACTACAAAGGGATGTACAAACAACCTAAGTCGTCATACATCCCCTACTCTAATCCCTGCAAACCTGCTTATTTTTGCAGTAAGGAATTCCTTATCCCAATCGCCTGCTCAGGGAAATCTGTAATGACCCCTGAACTCCCAGCTTGCATTAAACCGCCTATCATCTTTCCATCATTAACCGTAAACACTCGAACTGGACAGCCACTTTTTTCCGATGTAGCAATTAATTGTGGATCCACTCCATCAATGAACGGATGAATAGCTGTTGCACCAACCGTCTTTGCATAATTCCACGGTTCGTATAATCGTTCCATATATAAAATCGCTGTTTCTATTTCTGGATTAAGATCATGGATCTTTTTCAACGCTTCATGATTAAAGGATGAAATAACGACCCGCTCCGATAAATCTCTCTTCTCAATTTCTTGTAACACTTTTTCCTCAAAATTAACGTAGTCAATGGCGACATACTTCAACTCAACATTTAATAACAAATCTGTTGTCTGAATCCAATCAAGGACATCTTCAAATCGAGGAATCTTCTCCCCTTTAAATTTTCTTGAAAAAGATTTTCCTGCATCAAGGGACAAAATTTGCTCCAAAGTCATTGCCCGAACAAAACCTCTGCCATCTGTCGTCCGATCTACCGTATTATCATGAATCACTACTAATTCATCATCTTTTGTATAATGTACATCCAGCTCAATTCCTTCTGCACCAACACGTTCAGCCTCTTTAAAAGCTACCATCGTATTTTCCGGATGTGTACCAGAACTTCCCCGATGTGCATAAATTTTTGTCATTAACTTTAACCCCATTCCCCATACGTCTTTCCTTTATTCATTTGTTACCCGTTCTAACTTATTCATTCCCACTTTCAAAAATAAAAATGCAATAACGAAGCTTGATGCTGCTGTATAAAATAATGATGGATGACCAAGTAAATCCATCGACAATCCTAAAATACCTGGTGCAAAAATCGAGGATGCCATTGAAAATAAGTAATACATCCCAGTAAAGAAACCAATTTTCGTCATCCCACCTAAATCAGCCACAAGTGGATATGCTTGCACATTAATTAAAGCCCAAGCAACCCCACCAGTAAATAACAGTACCTTCAGTAATGTAAGTGATGTAAAAAATGGCATCAAGACAAAAATCAATGGCAATAATACTAATCCTATTAACATGGTCTTTCCTTTACCTAGCTTTGATCCAACAAGCCCAGCAGGAATGGCAAAAATAACGAATGATAAACTAAAAAATCCAAGCGTCAGTCCCGCTTCCCCACCCGTTGCCCCTAAATATTCAGTCGCATAAACACTAAATTGGGCTTCCAATCCACTATAGCCGATAAAATATAAAAATATCGCAATTAAAATAAATAAATGAGCACGAAATTTGGGTTTTATCAATTTTCCAATATCATTTTTCAATGCTTTTAATGCCATGGCTTCTTCATTTTCATCATCACTTTCAGACACATATTTTGGATGACGATCTACAACGATAAACAACACAATAAAAGCAACAATTAAAATGATTCCCCCGATAATAAACGGATAGGAAATAGCAATATCATATAATGGGGCTAAAGCAAACAGTGCAAGTAAGGCCCCTACTCCACCCATAAAATTGATGACACCATTAGCAGTTGATCGTTTTTCCACTGGCGTATGATCTGGCATTAACGCAATTACTGGAGCCCGATAAATCGTCATGGCTAATAAGAAAATCACGTCAATGATAAGTAAAAATATTAACGTCGTTTGACTCATATAAGGTAATAAAATAAAAAATATTGCAGCAAGTGGCATCCCAATAACGATAAATGGTAATCGACCACCTAATGGTGACTTTAATTTATCAGACCATGCACCAATAACAGGAATTAAAATGACAGCCATTAAATTGTCAAGCCCCATAATTCCACCACGAATGGCACGGCTTTCAATAAAATCACCAAGTAACAATGGCATATACGTATTATAAACAGTCCAAACCAATGTTAAAGCTAAAAACCCACTACCAATTGCTAAAATTTTCCCATATGAAAATTCGTTTTCCTTACCCATAGGCTTCCTCCGTCCCTTTTTTGCTCTTTTCCCTATTATTCCAAAACTATCTTCATAACACAAGGTTTTTTTAATCATGCCAAATCAATATGATTCGCCCATCTTTTTCGTTAAAATAGAAATTAAGAATATAATTGAAATGGGGATGAACATGGTAAAACAAACAAATCGAATAACACGACAAGATGTTCCAACAGAACAGACATGGAATGTCGCTGATTTATTCTCATCTAAAGCATCATGGGAAGAAGCATTAAATCATGTGCAAAACGACGTTAAACAAATAACGGAATTTAAAGGGCATCTTGGCAAAAACTCATCAACATTACTTAATGCATTAGAAAAATTTGACGACTTTACTGCACGGCTCGTCCGTCTAGGGACATATGCTAATTTACGAATTTCCTCAGATGGGACAAATACAGATTATCAAGCAGATATGATCACCTTTGCTTCAATACATGCAAAAATTAATGCGCAGCTAACTTTTTTTGAAACAGAAATTTTAATGATCCCAAAAGAAACTTTAGAAAAATTTCATGAGGAAGAACCGGCATTAAATACGTTTAAAAAGATGCTTGATGAGATCCAAACGAAAAAACCATTCACATTATCAGATGAAGTCGAATCTATGTTAGCAACTTTAGCAGAGGTTCTTGGTGCCCCATATACGACATACAGTCGAAGTAAGGCGTCTGATTTAACCTTCTCACCAATAACTGATAAGACTGGTAACCAACTTCCAGTTTCTGAAGCACTTTATGAAGATCGTTACGAAATGGATGCTGATACGAACATTAGACGAAAGGCTTACGATTCTTTTACAAATTCCCTATCACAATATAAACATACATATGCCAGCATTTATGCAACTGAAGTAACGAAACAGGTCACTATGGCAAAGGTACGTGGTTATGATTCTGTCACAGACATGTTGCTTCATCCCCAACAAGTATCAAGAGAAATGTATGACAATCAGCTCACTATCATTCAAGAAGAACTCGCACCACACATGCAACGTTTTGCAAAATTAAAACAAAAAGATTACCAACTTAGGGAAATGCGATTTTCCGATTTAAAAATTTCACTCGATCCTAACTTCAATCCTGAAACAACTTTTTCTGAAGCTAAATCAATGATTTTGGATGCCCTATCTATATTGGGTCCCGAATATCATCATATAATGGAAAAAGCCTTTAACAATCGTTGGATTGATTATGCAGACAATATTGGTAAGCAATCAGGTGCATTTTGCTCAAGCCCTTACGGGTCCCACCCGTTCATTTTAATGACATGGACAAATATGATGCGTGGCGCATTCACGTTAGCACACGAATTAGGTCATGCAGGACACTTTTATTTAGCAAACAAATATCAAACGTTCACAAATACAAGACCATCGACATATTTCGTTGAAGCCCCTTCAACATTAAATGAATTGTTGCTGGCAAATCATCTGATTGAACAGACGAATGACAGTCGTATGAAACGTTGGGTCATTAGCCAACTCCTTGGCACATATTATCATAATTTTGTTACCCATTTATTGGAAGGGGAATTTCAGCGACGAGTATACACTTTGGCTGAGCTAGGCACACCGTTAACTGCTAACGTACTATGTCAACAAAAATTAGAAACAATTCGAAATTTCTGGGGAGAAACTGTTGTTGTAGATGAAAGCGCAGGATTAACATGGATGCGGCAACCACATTATTATATGGGACTGTATCCATATACATATTCCGCTGGATTAACAGTAGCAACAGTTGTCGCTGAGCGGATTAAACAGGAAGGTCAACTAGCAATTGACGATTGGATTAAAGTGCTGAAGGCAGGTGGAACGTTAAAACCGTTACAATTAGCAAAAAAAGCCGGTGTTGATATGTCAAATCCAACTACGATAAAAAAAGCAGTTGATTATGTCGGGTCACTAATCGACATATTGGAAACTGATGGCTAAAATAAAGTATCACATTAATCAACGGGGGATTTTTTTGTCCCCCACTGATTTACAGCTAATCAAAATTTAAACTCTATCGAACATATTCTTACCTTTACGGCAAAATTAAATTAGTAAATTTACTTTTCCCTTCTTACACAACTCCTTTGTAACCGTTTTCTTTATTTATTGACGGTGAATCACAATTCATTTAAAATTATACTTAATCATTTATCCAATCTAGCAAACCTTTATTATGAATAAGCACAGTGATTTTATTAAATTATAGGAGGTCAAGTGGATGGTACAAATAGATAGAACGAGCATATTGACATCTCTAGAAAGGTTTCAAGAGCAAGACCTTAACACAAAAGGCGGTAATGTTTGGGCATATGTATATGATAGTGGTATTCGTGAGGCAGAGGAAATAGCAATGGAAGCCTATCAAATGTATGCCGATCATAACGGTTTAGATTTTACTGTATTTCCGAGCTTATTAAAATTAGAAAATCAAATTATTGGCAAAGTTGCACCATTGTTTTCGGATGATCCACAATCACTTGCTGGCTCTTTCACCAGTGGTGGAACAGAGAGCATTATCCTCGCAGTCAAGGCTGCCCGCGATTACGCACGTACAAATCGCCCTAACATCACGAAACCGGAAATTATTTTACCTAGTACTGCACATGCTGCCTTTCATAAAGCTGCCCATTATTTACACATCACCCCCGTCATCGTCCCTGTAAATGATGAATTTAAAGTTGAAGCAAAAACAGTAGAAAAACATATCACTAATAATACTATCATGATGGTAGGGTCAAGTGTGAGCTACTCACATGGGGTTTGTGACCCTATCGATGCACTTGGAAAAATTGCTGTTGATCATGACATTTGGTTCCACGTTGATGCTTGTATCGGTGGGTTAGTATTAGCCTATTTTAGGGATTTAGGTCATGATACACCAGCATTCGATTTTTCCGTTCCCGGTGTAACGTCACTTTCTGTCGATATACATAAATATGGCTTTGCTCCTAAAGGGGCCTCCGTCGTCCTATATCGCAACAAAGACTATCGTAAATATCAATTTTATACTTGCACAAATTGGACGGGATACCCTGTCGTTAATACGACGATTCAATCAACAAAATCTGGCGGGCCACTAGCTGCCTGCTGGGCAACGATGACTTATTTTGGTGAAGAAGGTTATAAGAAAATCTTTCAAGACATTTATGATACGAAGCAAAAGATGTTACAACAATTTTCTGAATTGGCAGATATTTATGTTTTAGGGAATCCTGAAGCAAGTTTAATTGCCTTCGGGTCTAAAACAATTGATTTATTTCAACTTGCTGATGAGATGAGAAAAGATGGCTGGTATGTTCAATTACAACCTGGAAATGAAACATTTGAACCGACAATTCATCTCACAATAACTCCTGTCAGTAAAGATATTGCCGATAAATTTTTCACTAAATTACGTCATTCTATTGAACGAATTAAGGAACAGCCACGTCAACCTGTAATGGAAACCTTCGGGCCAGTATTACAACAACTCGGTCAAATAGAAGGAAATATCGAACCAGAAATGATGCAACAACTATTACAGGTAGCTGGTGTCGATGAAGAAGGGCAATTACCAGAAGAAATGGCTACCATTAATGAACTGTTACATCTATTACCATCTGAATTAACTTCGGAGGCCTTTTTACACATTACAAATGAATTATTCTCAACAGAACTGTCAAATTAAAAAATGTTGAATGAAATGACAAAAAAAGTTGCGAGAGCAATAAGGGGGAATGCAATTTGAATAAATGGCTTCATTTATTAGGCTATGGACTACTCGTTTTTAGTTCACAAATTTTGTGGGTGACATTTTCACCAATAACGACGGATGTTGCTGAATTAATGAACACGAGCATTGGCAACATTGGAACATTAGCAGCACTATTTCCTATCATATATATTGTGGTGACTTTCCCGGCAGGAAGATGGCTAGATACTCATTTTAAATTAGCACTAGGTTTTGGGGCGATAGTAATCGGTATTGGGGCGATCGCTCGACTATTTTTCCCTTTAAGTTATATGGGACAATTAGTCATTCAAGTAATGTTAGCCATTGCACAACCTTTTATTATTAATGCATTTGCTGTATTTGCAAGTCGATATTTTCCAGAAAAAAATCGTTCTTTAGCAATTTCAATTGCCAGTGTATTTATGTTTGTTGGTGTCATTTTTGCGATGGTATTGAGCCCACTACTCTTTTCAGCTAGTGGCTTAATGATGGTTTATATTGTATTTGCGATTCCGTCAGCACTAAGTATGGTTTGGGTATTGTTCACAATATTTACTGCTCCAATGAACGAAGTAATCATTGATGAGGCCTTAGCAAATGTCAAATTAGTAGACTTATTTAAAGATAAATTCTTGTGGGTATTAAGTGGATTATTAGCGATTGGACTAGGGATTTTTGATGTGCTAAGTACTTGGATTGAACCCATTTTTGCTCAATATGATATACCGGGAAGTGTTAGTGGTCCATTACTTGCTGTTATGCTTGTCGCAGGGATTATTAGTTCCACTTTCTTACCATCACTCGTCGCTAAATGGGATGCAAGAAGAACGTATATTACAACAGCCCTACTAGTCACTGCCTCGGCCTTTATCGCCATCGCCGTTTGGCAATGGATTCCGTGGATTATATTTTGGCTGATTGCCTCGGGATTTTTACTTCTGGCAGGGTTACCCGTAATTATGGATTGGACGGAGAAACACTTCGAGCCCCATCAACATGGAACAGCAGTCGGATTCGTTATGCTTACCAGTCATGCTGGAGGGGTCGTGTTAATTTACGTTGTTAAAATCTTTTTAACCCCAGCATCACTTGCACTAAGCATCCTTGCTGTCGTTACTTTATCTGGCCTATTCCTAACTAGACTCGTACCTAAGAGAGAAAGTCAGTCATAAGAAAAAAATCTACACTCCTTCCTTTGTGATAGGGAGTGTAGTATTTTATCATATAAGGGAATTTCACCTTATAGGGAAATTGCCTCCTTCGACATTTTATCGGTCACTTCCCTAGTAAATTTAACTAGAACGAACCGATACTAACGGTTTATCGGTCATTTCCCCAGTAAATTCAACTTGAACGAACCGAGGCCTTTCATGAGGTAATGAAAACAAGGTTAGCCGGAAAATGACGACATCAAGGACATGCTTGAGGTAAAGGAATAAGGGTTAGCTGACAAATGATGACATCAAGGCCTTGCTCGAAGTAACGGAAACAGGGTTAGTCGGCAAATGACGACATCAAGGCCTTGCTTGAAGTAACGGAAACAGGGTTAACTGCCAAATGATGACATCAAGGTCATTCTTGAGGTATTGAAAATAAGGTTAGCCAGCAAATGACGACATCAAGAACATGCTTGAAGTAATGGAAACAGGGTTAGTCGGCAAATGACGACATCAAGGTGATTCTTAAGGTAATGAAAACAAGGTTAGCCAGCAAATGATGACATCAAGGTGATTCTTGAGGTAATGGAAACAGGGTTAGTCAGCAAATGACGACATCAAGGACATGCTTGAAGTAACGAAAACAGGGTTAACTGCCAAATGACGACATCAAGGTGATTCTTAAGGTAATGAAAACAAGGTTAGCCAGCAA
>DAMCTP010000018.1:14974-38882 GCA_032113595.1 Pseudogracilibacillus sp. | reverse complement strand
ATGACGACATTAAGGCCTTGCTTGAAGTAACGGAAACAGGGTTAGTCGGCAAATGACGACATCAAGGCCTTGCTTGAAGTAATGGAAACAGGGTTAGTCGGCAAATGATGACATCAAGGTAATTCTTGAGGTAAAGGAATAAGGGTTAGTCAGCAAATGACGACATCAAGGTCAAGATTCAATAAGTATAGGAACAAAAACAATCGTTAGACATCACTATTCTTTCTCCAACCGTAAATTTCTTTTGGCAACGCAGAACCACTTCCCAATGAATTATCGGTCACACAAAATCCTCCGGAACGTACAGATACCCCCGGTTTATCGGTCACTCCACCAGTAAATTCAACTAGAATGAACCGATACAAATGGTATTTACCAGATTTATCGGTCATGATTACTAATATTCCTTCAACTAGCTAGACGATTGGACAACTCTATCGGCTCCACTCTCCATATTTCCATCGAACTGATTCCGATTCTGATTCCGATTCTGATTCCGATTCTTATTCCTATTCCGATTCCGATTCCGATTCCGATAGAAGCCACATCTAGACCAGTTAAGTTTTATTTCATTCCTTGCCATATCAGTTTCTAAAGTACAACTTTATCCTACAAGATCTTCCCGGGCTTTATTTCTCCTTCTTCTCCAAATAAGAACACCAAGCAGAACAACAATGACACCAACGAACACAATCGCCAAAAACGGTACTAATATTGTCCCGGCTGCAATGACAAAAGCGGAAATCCCTTCAAAAATGGAAACAAAAAAGTTTCCTATTCCCCCAGTGACAATCGTACTCGTACCACGTATAGCTGTCGAAGTTAATTGGGTAATCGATGCAGTTCCCCCACCAGCAATGATCGAAATACCCCAACCAAAGAATGGGTCCATATCACCGACAAATGAAGCTGTTAAAATAACCCCGGCAACTACCGCTATCGGTGTGGAAATCACCTTAACAAAATTGTCAACGACGGGGATATAGTAAGAGGCAATTTCAACAACTAATGCAATAGAAAAAGCAATTAAAGCCGGTGTTGAACTAATCCAATCAAATCCATCAGCCAATGTTACCCAAGATAATTTAGTTGCAATGCTCGTCAATAGCAAAGGTGTAAATATGCGAAATCCTGCTGAGGCACTTAAACCAATGCCTATTAATATCGCTAATATTGCTTCCATCCATATCATCCTTCAATATTTCTTTCCCTTTACTATACATCTTTTTTAAAAAAATGATAAGCATTTTCATTAATTCCATTCTATTAATTAAGCAGATAAATTACTATCCAACCTCCCTTCATGTATACTTATAGATAGAATAGTATAGAAGAAAGAAGTGTTATATCATTTTATATCAAGAAAGACTTGTCAAACGAAACGTTAGTATTATGTGGTTTGCCAACTTTTTTATTGCAAGTAGTATGACGATGATCCTGCCATTTATCGCTTTGTATATTGAGACGTTAGGGAATTTCACAGATGCCTATGTACAAACATGGTCAGGATTAGTTTTTGCTATCACATTCGTAACAGCCTTTATCGTTGCACCAATTTGGGGTAGAATTGGTGATAAATATGGACGGAAAAATATTCTAATTATCTCTTCTTCAGGATTAGCTTTATCAGTACTTTTAATGGGGTTTGCCACAACAGTTTGGCAGCTTTTTTTATTGCGTCTTTTTATGGGACTTTTCACCGGTTTTATCCCGATGTCTCAAGCCCTTATCTCGACACAAACCCCGAAAAAAACTGCTGGAAAAATACTTGGCACACTTCAAACAGCAGGTGTTTCGGGGTCATTGTTAGGTCCTTTAATTGGCGGGGTTCTTGCTGATTCAATAGGCTATAGTGCAACTTTTCAATTAGTGTCAATTTCAATATTTATATCTGCCATTATCGTAAAATTTGGCATTAAAGAGATGCAATTAAAAATAACGAGCCATGCAGATGGCAAAATGTATTCGACAAAAGAAGTTTTGCAACATATCATTAGCCACCCTGTTTTACTCGTTGTCATGTTAACATCGACACTCGTACAAGTCGCTCACTTTAGTATTCAACCAATTATCTCGTTATATGTCATTGAAATAAACGGGCCAGAACAAATTTCTTTTTATGCTGGTCTGACATTTTCAGCCGCCGGACTCGGTAGTCTACTATTCGTTAAGCCATGGGGAAAATTTGGTGATCGATTTGGTCATGCCAACATGTTAGTTATTTTATTAATTTTAGCCGCTATTGCCTATTTCCCAGGCGCATTTGTCACGAATATTTGGCAATTAGTAGGATTACGGTTTGTTGTTGGGTCTGCCATCGGAGGCATTTTACTCTCCAGAATCGCCTATATACGTAATGAAGCACCACTTTCCATGCAAGGGGAAGTGATTGGCTATAACACGAGCTTACAATTTCTTGGCAATATTATCGGACCATCATTAGGGGGAATCTTGTCGGCACTATTTGGATTCTCATCCATCTTTTTCGTTACAAGTTCTTTATTAATTGGCACAAGCTTGCTACTCACAATTGTGATTTTCAAACGTGAACAGGCAAATAAACGACTCGTCACTAACAAAACTTAGCATACTGTTTGTTAAGTTTTTTTCCTCCACAAAAAAATATGATAAAATAGTACACATTCCATATTTCCAAAAAACCTTTTGGTAATGAGGTGTAAAATAATGAATTGGTATTACAATCCAAATGTCACTTTTCAAATGGGTTCTTTCGAGCATTTCATGACAATAGTAATTATTTTTCTTGTCATATCTTCTCTTTTTCTGTTTCGTCATTCGCTAATGCCTTATCGTCGTACCATTCGACTTACTGTAGGCTGGGGATTAATCTTAAGTAGAGTTAGTCTTGATATTTGGTATATCATTACTGACAACTGGCTAGTCACTTCCTCCTTACCGTTGGAACTATGCAGTATTGCGACCGTCATGGGTGGGATTATGTTGTTAACAAAAAACCGCTTCCTCTGTGACGTCTTTTATTTTATTGCCATCGGTGGCGCTATCCAGGCGATTTTGACACCTGATTTATATTTTGGTTTCCCCCAATTTCGCTTTTTACAATTCTTTATTGATCATATGCTACTTATTATTTCTCCACTCATTTTAATTATCTTTTATCAATTTAACATTACGTTTCGGTCACTCTTGAGGTCGTTTATGACGTTAAATGGGATTGCGTTAATGGTATTCATCATTAATAAACTTGTATCAGCGAACTATATGTTTTTAATGGAAAAACCGCAAGGGGCTAGTTTGCTAGATTTCCTTGGACCTTATCCATATTACATTTTCGTTTTAGAAGGTGTCACGTTTCTTCTGTTTATCATATTATATGTTCCATTTGTGATTAAAAATAAACTCCCATTTCAAAATTAATTTATTATAAAACCCCTTTTGAAATTTTCGTGACGACTTTATTTAAAATTCCAACACACGTCGTTAAAACGAAGAATAGAATCAATATTTTTACGACTATTTGTCCTGTTTCATTTGTTACTAAATTTGCTAAATAATTACCTCCAAAATAGATTAATACAAACACGACAACCAGTGTCACAACATAGACTAATACAATTCCTACAATTTGTTTTGCACCTAATTTTGATAACTTTTCTTTCCACTCATCCCGTCTTTTAAAAACAAAGAACAACCCAACAATGGCGACTAATATAAGAAAAATATAATCCAATACCTGACTCCCCTTTGTCACATTCTCCTAAAATCGACCTTTTCATTTAAAAATTCCACATGATTGATCTATCATAGCATGATATTCTTTATCCATATATAACATATGATTTTACCTAATTAACACGCCATAATCAAATTGGTTATTACTATTTGACAATTGATTTTAAATAGTTAATTGGGCTAGTTTTAATGATGAGTGTATCGGGGATTTCCTCTTTCATATTTTGGAAAGAAGTCATTTGATGAATGATTTTTTCTAACTGATCTTTTTCCTGTTCCGTAATATCAGTAAAAGAAACCCCATAAGAAAATAGCCCCGCCGTTTCTTCAATGACCCAAACAATATTACCTTTAAAGGAAAACGCCGTTCCCATCATTTTCATGTTAAACGTTAACGTCATCTTTGGATTAACGGGCAATTTTAAATACGAATAAAATTTTAGTCCACCCAAACTAATATTATTAACTAATATGTTGGTAAATCCTACATCCACCTTTTTATTATTCAATTCACTAATATTCATTTGTGAAACAATATTCCCAGGAAAATGGAAACGAACATATTTCCTTTGTTCCTCTTTTCCCCCTTCTGAAATCATAACATTTTGTGGCTTTAATGGTGTGACTTTTAGCAACTCTGTGTATTCCTTCATTGGCAGTGGTTGGGCATAGATGTATCCTTGTATTAATTGACATCCATGATCCCGCAAAAATTCTAACTGGGTTTTTTCTTCTATCCCTTCAGCAACTACGAGCATATTTAAACTTTTTGCTAACTTAATCATTGATATAATAATTGCCGATTCTTTCTGATTATTGATTTGTAAATGATAAATAAACGAGCGATCAATTTTGATAATGTCAAAATCATATTGATGTAAATATTGAAAAGAGGCATATCCCGTCCCAAAATCGTCTAAGGCAATTTTGATACCTAATCGTTTCATTGATTGTAATGTTTCATTAAATATATGTTCCCGACTGACAATGACACTTTCGGTTATTTCTAAAATAATGTATTTGCTAGGAATTTGATAGGAATTCAATGCTTTTTCCATTACTTCAACAAAGTCCTTTTTTAAAAAACGTAATGGTGAAATGTTAATTGAAATGGGTCGAACATTCTTTTCCTTTTTAAGCCATTCGCTTAACTGGGAGCACGTTTCATGAATTGTCCAATCTGTAATATCGTGGATTAAATGACATTCCTCTGCCAATGGGATAAATTCCCGCGGTGATACTTGCCCCCATTTTTTATGATTCCAGCGAATCAATGCTTCACTCCAAACAATTTCCCCAGTTGTCGCATTAACAATTGGTTGAAAATACAATTCAAATTCCTTTTCCTTTGTAGCATTCATTAAATCCTGATGCAACATAGATTTCTTTAAGGAGTAAATATCCTGATCAGCAGAGTAAAGTTGGACATTTTCTTCCCCCGGCTGTTTTGCGTGGTATAGTGCTGATTGTGTATGACGTAATATGTCATGTTTGTCCTCTCCGTTTTCAGGAAAAAAACTTACGCCAACACTTGTTTGTAAATTAATTTGGTAATCGTTAATAACCAATGTTTCTTTCATCAAATTAAGTATTTTTTCGACACTTGCCAATACATCGCTTTTATTGTCATAGTTTTCAATCGTACATACGAATTCATTCAGCTTCGTTTTATATAAAGTCGCTCCTTTTGGTAAACATTCGATTAACTTATTCGCAACATTTTTTAATAACTTTTCCCCAATTAAAAGCCCTAACGAATTATTGTACCATTCAAAATTGTTAAGACTTACACAAAAAATCGCAAAATGATGATGTTTAAATTCGGTTAATTTATCAAGTTGAATAAATAATTTATGTTGATTTGGTAGGGTCGTTACCGGATCGTTATGTAGCATAAATTGTAATTGCTCTCGTAAAGACATCCTTTCCGTAATATCCATCACTAAACCAAATAAATACGTTACTTCTCCACGATCATTCGCTTGTGGAATAATTTGTTCATGCAATCATTTTGTCTTTCCATTTGTTAAATTTATTTGATACGTCTGTTTAATCCGTTTTGACTTATGAATCAACTTGGAATTATCAGATAACAATTGATGAAACTTTTCCGGGATCATCTCATCCCATGCAAATCTCCCATCATATATATCGGAAATTGACACGTTCATTATTTTTCCCAATCCTTTTGAAGCAAATGTCAATTCATCATCTTGATAATTTCTAGCCCAAATCCCTACATCTAAATGATTAAAAATAGTTTCGTAAAATTCATTTATGTTCGTTAAATCTTTTTGCAATGTTATTTCTTTTGTTTTATTTTGTGCCACAACATAAATTCCCGCAAAAAGATCAGTAGTAGATTTTATCGTAAAAAATGTAATATGAAAATAGGCAGGCTTCCCATCACTTTGTACTAGTTCAATCGTTTCTTCCGACATTTCCCCTTTTTTCGCTTTGGTAAATGCCTGTTTCATTTTCTTGTAATGGCTTTCCGACATAATTTCCTTATAATTTTTATGATGTTCTGAAGGGTATCCTAAACAAGTGAAAATATCATTATTTTGGGTAACAATGTCACCTTCTAATGACAATATGAAAATAATATCTGAATGATTTTCAACAAAGGCCTGATAATGATCAAGTAAAATATGATCAATGTCATCAAGTTCAACAGCTTCGCTAATGAAATGGCTTTCATTTTCTTGCTGAAGTAATCTTTTTAAAAATTCAGAGGTAGCTTTTTGGGCCATGACAATTCCCCTTCATATGTTTTATCTATATATTTAAGAATCATTCTCCTTAAATTATAGTACATGGATTAACCGAAAACAATGCAGAGTATAGTTCCCGAAATTTACAAAGTCAAATAATATTCAATTCGTTCAATAACCAAAATAACCTTCTCCCAAAGATTCGGGAAAAGGTTATTAACTATCCGATGTAGGTAATATTTTTTAGTTAAATTTTTTAAATAAAACGTTGTTTTCCAAATGAACATGTTGAAATGTTTCTTCCTCTAATTCTTCCAAGCGAGCATAGGCCACTCGATACGTACCACATGCATGAAGTGGTGGTTCAAATCCATTCGTTATCGTACGCATCTTTTTCAATAAATCACCAGCTACATTATGTTCGTCTTCTAAATTACCATTTGCCAACTTAATTTTTTCTAACAATTCTTGAGATGGATTATCCGAATATTCTTTCATTAGTGGGAATACTTCCGCTTCTTCTTTTAAGCTGTGTTCTTCCATTTCCATTTGGAATTCATTGTATAAACGATATAAGTCTCTTAAATGGGGCTGGTCCATCCCATGGCGTTGAAAAACACGCGTCACGAATTCCCTCAATGCAGGTAATTCTTGTCTTAAATAGGCATGGTGGTGATAAATAATATGATCGATTAGTTCCGGGACTGGCACTTGGTCCCAATCAACGACATTATTATCTTCCTTACTCCATTCTTCATACGTACTATTTAAAGTGGAAAGTATTTCTTCCCCATTTAAACCTTTTTCATCAAAAGATTCTTGGAGAGCCTTGTCTCCACCACAACAAAAATCAATCCGATGGGCTTTAAATAAGTCACTTGCCTTTGGATATACCTTTATAATATCAGCTGGTTTACTTTCAGCCGTAAATGTTTGCATGACAAAAACCTCCTATGAAATAAGCTAACTATAGCATACCCTTTTTCAAAAAGGTATGTTGTGACATAACTCACTATTTACATAAAACTTGTACTTATTCATTATTTTGACATAATTTTTGTTTTTGTTGACTGTAGAAATTCCCCCTCAATCAAACCTTGTTTAAAAACTATCTGTTAAAGCCCACGCAACTGAAATGTGTCAATCTGTGCCTGATAAATGCATGCAAATTCATGGTGGGATGGGATTGACAAACGAACTAGGGCTTGAACATGCTTGGAGATGGGCTAGGGAACAACGTGTGCCAGATGGTACGACAGAAATGCAATTACGAACAATTGGCAAGCAACTGTTAAAAGGGGAAACAAGTTTTTCATAGGATTTTCTAGAAAATAGTATCAATATCCTCGCATCCGCCTTATCAGTAACGTATAATTTAATTAAAACATGTCATAATTTTACGTACAAATGTAAAATGAGCGTTAGAAATTTTAAAAACGTTTTACAACAAGATGGTTTATTTTTTAACATAGCACTAAAAACAATTTGAAGGGAGAAATTATCGTGACAAATGTTTATATCGTTGATGGGGCAAGGACTGCTTTTACCGAGTTTGGTGGTTCATTTGCTTCAGTAGATGCCTCTGATTTAGGGAAAACAACTGCTATCGAGGCTTTAAAAAGATCTAAGGTTCAGACGGATCAAATTGACCAGGTCATTTATGGAAATGTCATTCATACGAGTGAAAATGCAGCCTATTTAGCTCGCCATATCGGATTAAAAGCAGGTGTCCCAAAGGAAATCCCCGCATTAACTTTAAACCGACTTTGTGGATCTGGGGCACAATCAATCGTTACAGCAGCACAACAAATTTTATTAAATGAAGCAAATTTAATCCTTGCAGGTGGAGCAGAAAATATGTCACAATCCCCTTACTCCAATTTCAAACAACGATTTGGCGGATCAAAAATGGGGAATTTGCAATTTGAAGATATGTTACTTGCGACATTAACGGACAATCATGCTGGTTGTGGAATGGGAATGACTGCTGAAAATTTAGCGGAACAATATTCTATCACAAGGGAAGAACAAGATCAGTTTTCTATTGAATCACATCAACGTGCTAATAAGGCCCGGGAAACAGGGATTTATGCCGAGGAAATTGTTCCTGTTGAAGTAAAAACCCGAAAAGGTACAAATGTCATTGATCAAGATGAACATATCCGACCAACTATTGATGCAACTTCAATGGCAAAATTACGCACCTCATTTAAAAAGGATGGAACAGTAACAGCAGGTAATGCTTCAGGAATCAATGACGGGGCAGCATCTGTTATTGTCGCCGGCGAAAGTGCAGTAAATAAAAATAGTTTATCACCTATTGCTCGTATCGTTTCCTGGGGTGTTGTCGGTGTCGACCCAACAAAAATGGGAATCGGACCAGTACCTGCGATTCGCCAGGCTTTAGACCGAGCGAACTTAACTTTAGATGATATGGATTTGGTTGAAGTGAACGAAGCATTTGCGGCCCAATATTTAGCAGTTGAAAAAGAATTAGGATTAGAGCGAGCAAAAACAAATGTTAATGGTGGGGCCATCGCTTTGGGCCATCCGGTTGGGGTAAGTGGAACAAGATTGTTGCTCACGTTGGCATATGAATTAAAACGAGTGAATGGAAAATATGGTGTGGCTAGTTTATGTATTGGTGGTGGCCAAGGAATTGCGGTGGTGATTGAAAATGTCTAAATTGCCAATAATTGTTGCCCCAATGTTTTTAGTATCTACACCAGAAATGGTCATAGAATCTGGTAGGGAAGGGGTCATTGGTTCCTTTCCACTTTTAAATGCTCGTCCAGTTGAAAAGTGTGCTGAATGGTTACAACAAGTTAAGGATGGATTAGGGGATATTCCTTGGGCAGTAAATTTTATTTGTCATAAAAAAGCAAACAAACGATATGACGATGACTTAGAATTGATTAAAAAATTCCAACCACCAATTGTGATTACCTCTTTAGGACATCCTGGAGAAACTTTAGAAGTTGTTCATCAATATGGTGGGTTAGTTTACTCTGATGTAGCTAACATTAACCATGCTAAAAAATCTGCTGAAACTGGTGTTGATGGACTTATCTTAGTTTGTTCAGGTGCAGGTGGACATGGAGGTATCATTAATCCCTTTGCATTTGTTACAGCAGTAAAAGAATTTTATGAAGGGACTATTATTTTGTCAGGCTCTATCTCTTCTGGAAAGGATATCGCTGCGGCAAAAATCATGGGAGCTGATTATGCCTATGTCGGTACTCGTTTCATTGCTGCCAAGGAAAGCAGTGCACAGGAGGAATATAAACAAATGGTCATCGATGCAACGATGAATGACATACTCTACACAGATTCTTTCAGTGGTGTTCACGCGAATGTGCTTATCCCAAGTTTAATTAAAGAAGGCATTGATCCAAAAACTTTGAAACCAAGGGATGAAATAGATTTGTCTCATTTAGTTAATGTCAAAGCATGGCGTGATATTTGGTCTGCTGGTCAAGGGGTAGCAGCAGTGAAAAAACAGGAAACTACAAAAGAAATTATTACAACATTAAAAAATGAATATAAGGCAAGTATTGAAGCAATACGTCACAATTAATCATTTGGCTCTGTTAATCTTTAAAGTTGAAATGTTCTTTATCAACAACAAGATTAACAGAGCCATCATACAGAAATGACCGAGGCTTTGAAAGCCCCGAAAAAAAGTTTTATATGTTGATTAATCGTGAGTAGCTAACCATTCTGCAACAGCATCTTTTTCATCACCTTCGACGATTCCAGGAGGCATTTGACCTTTTCCCTCTTCGATAATCTCTTTAATTTCATCGACAGAATAATCAGCACCAACCTTTTCCAATGATGGACCAATATCCCCTGACAAATCATCACCGTGACAAGTAGCACAATTCTGTTGATAAACTTCTTCTCCTGCGGAATTAACGGATTGTTCACCATTGTTATTATTTGCATCATTTCCGCCACCACCACAAGCTCCTAGAACAAAGGGTACACCTAAAAGAATTGACATTATTAACTTCTTCATATACTAACCCTCTTTTCTTTTTGGATTTCACACTACTATTACCAGATAACCCCTACTATTAAACATGATAATAGTATTCCTCTTGATTTATTCTCAATTTTTTCAAATTCTCCAAAAAAAATAAACCTTCACCATTCCATTCCACACTTACAAATAATGAAGATTTATGCATTTCATTATTTGAAACACATATATTTCTTAACGGGGTTATTGTACCACTTCCCTCTTATTCCTCAAGCCCAGGGAATTTACAACATTAATCGTGAAAGTAAATGTAAAGAATTCATTTATACAATAAATTAGCTGAAGGGTTACGGGAACATCATTATCTTCTTGTTCACCATTTGTAGTTGTTTCCTTCCTACCCTAAGACTATAACCAACCTTTTAATTTTATTCCATTAGATCTATTACTATGCACAATATTCAAAACCTTTACTCACATTTATATGACATATATTGTGTTACTCACGGAATATCTTTTAGAACGTAAATTATCATGAATTTGCCTCGTGCACCATCACCCTTAAATACTCCCCCCTTTTAAGACCTTTATTTGCTTTTCATTACAATATAAACGACCATGGTTAAAGGAGAGTTAAGATTTGAAATAAAAAAAGAAAAAAGTAATGCTTTAATCAGCATTACCCATAAATATAATCCTTTTTACTTGTATCACAAACTAGTAAAACTAATGCCTATAACTTATCCTTATACTTACTACAGAATAAAAAGTTCGTTAATTTTTTTTGGTATCCATTTCTTCCAAAAAGGCGGTTATTCTATCTTTGGCTAAATCATATACCTTATTCCTATCCCGATGCCCTATTTCTATAATTTGCATCTCTATAAAACTAGCTTTTTGTACCGGACGGTAAATAATACGTAAGGCAATAGATTTACTTTTTATTTTAGAAAATTGATGTAACAGTGGTTGAAGACGGTGACCATTCTCTTTCGGTTTAAAGGATGCACCTTTTTTGAGATTGTTTTAAAATCAACATTAATACTTGATGCTTTTTCCCCTTTGAAAATGACTGGGGGTCCCTCTCTGCCAATCGACTAAAATATACACAAACATGATATGATTGTAATCCTTTCTCAAATTGTCCAAATTCATTTTTAAATTATTCCTCTAAATTAATACCCCATTTTATAAATTAAATCCGATACTTTTCTTTAATCTTCGGGATCACTTCTTTCAAATATGGCGTCAGTTTCATATTATGTCCAAGCTTGCTCCCTGCTTATAAGCCAATCCGCAGCTTCACCGTTAATCAGACAATTTTGTGGAGGTTTGAAATGACACACCCTTAGTTGAGGCTACAATATGCGTACAACGTGGATGTTACGGTAAAACCGCCTGTTGTGGTACAAATTTATTTCCAAGCAATGAAGCAAGGAACTTTTAATATATTAAAAAAGAACACCCTATTATAGTAGTTCAAATAATTTGCTGCCTTAGTTATAAATATCACGCCTATGACCAATCTCTAAAATTAATATAATTATTTTGTCATCATCAATATGTGAAATGATTCGATAATCCCCTATTCTATATCGCCATTCTTCACTTTTATTCCCTTTTAAACCTTTGCCAAACCGCCTAGGATTAGTCGTTTCGACGAGGTTTTTCTTTATCCATGCCATGATGATTAAAGCATTGTGTTTATCCATCTTTTTTAACGATTTTTGTGTCCTTCTTTCAAATCTCACTTCATATTTCATCAGTTCAAATCCAAATCTTTCATCATGTCATCAAAGGAAATATCGTTAGGGGAACTCTCATGTTCTTCAATTGCTTCGTTATACAACTTTAAATCAATATCAGCCTCGATTTTTTCTAAAACAGCCGATCGAAATAATTCGGAAACAGTTACATTATTTAATTTTGCATAATCCTTAATTACCTTTTCTTCCTCTTCACTCATTCGTAATGAAATAATAGACATAAAAACCCCTCCTAGTATTACATTGTATTACAATTGTTCCGAAAATGCTACATAATTATGCTTATATGTTAAATCAAATCCGATACTTTTCTTTAATCTTCGGGATAGCCTCTTTCAAATATGGCGTCAGTTTCATATTATGTCCAAGCCGGCTTTCTGCTTGTTTTTTTGTTGCTTAGGAAAAATTTAAATTACGGACAATTGCATCGATATAGGGAATGGCATCGGGTTCTGAAATTGAATAAGCCTTGACTGCATTTTCAAAGACTGACCCATCTATTCCCCACTCTTGAAATCTCATAGATGTCACCTTTCTTTTTATTATTTTTCCACGTTTCAAATGCTTCGTCAAAATTTACTTCACCAGAAAAATGTTACCTGTTTCAAGTTCTTCTTTCACAAAAATTTTTACAATTCTGCTTGTTCATGGTCACCCGGATGACTTAATTTGTTGATAAACAATCCTTAATGTTTCAGCATCAGCCGTTTGCACATCCGTTGTTGAACGCTCATCGATTAAACTTAAAATATGGTTGGCATCGATAACTGGCCTGCTAGCAAGTCCTGTTTGACCGACAAGTGGCTGTGGCTCCATCGGGTCATCCGGTTGAGCACCTTCCTCTCGCATCACATTATGATAGGTACCGACATATATGATCCATGTATGTTCGTCGATACCAAACTTTTCATCGTCCCATTGATATTCATAATATTGTGTCACTAAATTCATTTGCTCTGAAACGTCTTTAAAAATTTTCATAAAAGTTTCCTTTACTTCTTCATCACCATCTAATTCTTGCCATGGTTTCCGATATGGTAGGGTAATGACCAGTTAAATGCTTACCAACCGTGAGCAATAATGAACCGAACCATCGGTTGGGTCATAAATCGATTTAATGTCAGATAATTTGGGGACAATTTGTGCCATCCACTTCACTCACTTGATGTGTTGTATAGAACCCCCCAGCTCTTTTACCGGTTTTTCTGCTTCAAATTTAATAGCAACAGTGGCATACCAACGTCCACGAATATATTTATACGCTTTCATCCCACGCCTAAAGACATGGACTTTCTCGCTTATAAATTCTGTAATAACCGAGCAAATTTTGAATCATTTCTATGAGTTGTTCACTGTATTCCGAATAGGCTTCTTTGGTTTTTTCAGAAGCTAAATTGGAACATTTTAAATACATTTTAAATACAATAGGTTAAAGACATGAAATGTAGGTGTAAATCATGGCAATTAAACCACCCATTTTGCAATTTGGTGATACCATTGGAATCGTCACATTAGGTTCACCCTTAGCGGCGGATACCATTAATGAGAGAATCGCAACATTAAGGGATTTCGGATTTGAAGTTGTGATAGGTGAATCTGTTTATGCAAGTACGGGATTTCTAGCGGGTCCACCTGAAATGAGGGCACAAGATTTAATGAATATGTTCGCTAACGAGGCAGTAAAGTTAATTTTACCAACCAGAGGGGGAGTAGGGGTTGCGGGAATATTACCTTTTTTGGATTATTCATTTATTCAGGATCATCCAAAACTTCTATCTGGTTATAGTGATATCACTATTTTGCTGAACACATTAGCACAATTATCAAACTTGATTACACTACATAGTTTGCTATTGATAAACTTTAATCAAAGCACGCCAATGTATAATTTTAATCAGTTTTTTTCTGCGACCTCTAGTCTAGTACCTACTCGCACGATTGTTAATCCACCGTCTATTCCACAAATAAGTCGAATCCCGGGAAATGTCACGGGACCTATTGTTGGTGGCAATTTAACATCTATCATCAGTGCATTTGGTACACCATTTGAAATCGATACGAGGGGGAAAATACTATTTTTAGAGGAAACAAATGAACCCGTTAATACAGTTTACAGATATTTAGAAATGCTTAAGTTAGCTGGAAAATTTGACGATTGTATTGGGATTGTCATGGGGGAATGTACCAATTGCCAAATAGCTTATGGTACATCATATGATGATTTAATCAACGCTTTTATCGTTCCTTTAGGAAAACCTTTAATGACAAATGTCACGACAGGACATGGTTTTTTTAAGGCAGCTATCCCCATTGGAGCCATCGGCAATTTAGATACGATAAACAATACGTTTACGGTGGTGGAGTCTACCGTTAGCTTGTAAAAATGTGATAGTTGTCAAATAACACATAACCGCCCATCATGCTATGGGCGCTGGTTCATCTCATCCGGCCACGTTTTTTTATCATTATCTTCAATGATGCCTAGTACTACGTCTGTAATATTTGGTTCACGCAACAGTATCTCCGTCAGTTTGAATTTTAAGTCATCCGCTTCTGCCAAGGTAAGGCCTTTCTTTAGCTCTACTGTCACTTCCACATGATATGCTCTTCCTTCCTGAATAACACGCATCCCATAAATATCTACAACACAAGGGTCTGATAGCAGCTTTTCCGCAATTGCCTTTTCAACTACAACCGGTGCCGCAACTCCAATTAAACCTACCATATTATCGTATCCAACTCTAAAAACGACAAACAGCATAAGCATTCCAATTAAAATAGAAATTAATCCATCGGCTTTTAATATTCCAAAAAATTGACCAAGAATAATTCCGATAATGGCAAGCACTGCCCCAAGTGTTGCTACAATATCCTCATAAAAAACAAGCTTCGTCGCTGGAGCAGATTTTTTTACATTTTTATACGCATCCACAAATAAATTACTATGCCGCTTGGCTCCCGCTTCATGAATGATTTCTTTCATCGTTCTCAATAAAACATAACCATCAATTAAAAATGCAATCACCAAAACACTAATATTCAAAATAAAATTACTGGATTCCTGAGGATTCAGCAGTAACTCCCAACCCGATTTTAGTGTCTCATAAGCCATGACAGTCACAACAATGACTGCAACCATACAAAATATATTAATCACCCTACCAAAGCCAATTGGAAATCGCTTTGATGGAGTCATTTCCGCTAAAATACTACCAATATAAACAAATCCCTGGTTTATCGTATCTGCCATTGAATGCATGGCAGTTGCAAACATTGTCCCATTCCCACTAATGAAAGCAACAATAAACTTTGCTATTGAAATAATCAAATTACCAAGTGCAGCAAGACCAGAGGATAAATTACCTTTTTTTATTAAAGCTAAAAACCGCATAAAACTCACTCTTTCTAAAATTTCATTCCTCCTTTAATTTTTTGTCTAATTTGGAAAAGTATACATGAAGATACCCTAAATATAGGTTCAATCATCGAACGATAAGTCCCCACTGAATGGACGCAAATTTTTCAACCTATAAAAACTATCATTTAATGGGCTACAATAATCATTGTATTTTGATCGATTTCATGTGCAGAGGCATCAAGGATCTTCTCAAGCCTTGAGCTTGTTTGCTGCAATTCATCCTTATCCATTGCAATAAATATAGGGACCCCACCACCCTTGAGGTTTTCTTGGTTTATTGTAATGACAGCCATAATATTTGTTGGTAAATCCTTATCCATTCAGTTTCACCTATCCTTCCCTTTCCCTTTTACTGCCTTACTTGGTAAACGAATAGCACTATCAAGAATTGGGACATGTCTTAAAACCGTTTTAATTTGTTTAAAATCCTTTTCCCTTGGTAAAAAAAATAACGCAACCCTTCCATCCTCCATATTTCTTTTTGAAAGTGGGATGAAATCAGGTTCTCCGGAATCAAGATAAGATCCTAATGCATTTGAAATATGGTGTAACATTGCTTGTCGTTGTCCTAGATTGGATATTGTCAGTATGCTATTTTCATTTTTAGGTGTTATAATTGCACCAACTGCCCTCTCCGTAATAACTTTTTGACTTTCCTTCAGCCCGACATTTTTAATATGAATATCGCTGACATAAAGATTCGGACCATCAAACCTTATCTCACCTTCGGAAATATCTGCTATTTTCATGAGCATTTTTCCTTTCATCAAAAGCTTAGAGATAAAGATAAATATAATCCCACCTATCATTCCTAGCCAAATTTTATATATGGAAATTAACGTTGTTATTAGGGCAACAAACATAACAAAATAATTACGACTCTCGAAGGCTTGGGCCATTCCCTCAATAAATCCTTCACCTCGCTTGACTAATTCTTTTAGATCGACTTTTTCTAGTGTCTCCCTTTCCATCGATCGAATCTCCCTAAACTGTGTGGCAGCAAGACCCAAAAATGTAACGGCAGTCCAATCGGATTCAGCCACTGCAGGGACAGCCACCGCTCCAATCATGGCTGCGATAAAACCAAATGAAATGTGAATATTTCTACCGGTTGGATATGTAGGATACTGTCTAAAGTCTGTTCTTAGAAATGCAATTCTTGCAATAAATCCCATAACAGTACCAATAATTACCTCAAGTAAATATTTTTCCATACCTTTCTCCTAACCTCCATTTAGAGCCCCAAGTCTTATTAAAACGGCCACTATTGCTTATCAGAATAGATATAAATTGTTGCACAATAATTTTATCTGAACACTATTTAACAACAGTTACACTAGTTTCCGTTTTATTTGTCAATTTATGCATGATTTTGATCAATCCTACAATTCTATCAAAGGGAGATTATTGAGTAAGATGATCGATCTTTGCGGGTAGGTAATCGATAATAAAATTAAATAGTATTTACGATGAATAAATCTGGATTCAAAGTTAGGGGGCATAATAAGTTATGAACTGTTTTTCAGAAAACAATACCATTGCCTTCTATATGATATCTATTCGTTAGACCTGATTTTGCCTCTTCAGATTCCATATTCAATGAACACCTATGTCTTTTTAGCTATGGGCTAACCGCTACATGATTGTACTTGGGACTCTCTAATTCACCTATCTGGGTGAACAAAAAACGTCTCGTTTACAAATTAAAAAAGTAAACAAGACGTTTTTGTACACTTATTATTATATCAAGTATGTTAATGAGAAATAATTAACCCTCCACTATACGATTCAGAATTAGAACACTTAATATAAACTACCAGGCACTTTTTCCTCCATCAATTAAATAATTACTCCCATTTATAAAAGAGGCTCTATCAGAAGTTAAAAAACAAACCAGTTCAGCTACTTCACTAGCATTGCCAAATCTTTTTAAAGGAATTCTATCCTCATAATTTATCTCATCATGGGAGTTATTTCCAATGTTAGAATCGGCACTCATTTTTTTAATTGAATCCATCATTCTGGAATTTAATGACCCTGGGCAAACAGAATTAATTCTTATATTATGTTCTCCATACTCGACTGCTGCACTCTTCGTTAACCCTATTACTCCGTGTTTGGACGTTACATAGGCACTTAACCCTGGAGAGGCACTAAAACCTGCATCTGATGAAATATTCACTATATTTCCATATCCTTGTTTTAACATGACTTGTAGGGCATATTTTAAATTCAAAAATACACTTTTTACATTAATATTGATGACTCTGTCAAAATCAATTACTTTTAAATTATGCAAGCTTTCAAGTTTTCCTTCAATACCTGCATTATTAATGACAAAGTCGATTTTCCCAAATTTATCTACTGCCCTTTTATAATATTCTTTTACATCTTCTTCCCTTGTTACATCGGCTTTAATTAATAGCATATCGGATGAAGAATGGAGTTGATAAATTTCGTTTAATTCTTTCTCATTTAAATCTATCAGTACTAACTTTGCCCCTTTTTTAATGTATAATTTAACGAGTGATCTCCCTAATACCCCGGCTGCTCCAGTGATGATGCCAACCTTATCATTAAATTCCAAAAATATCTATCCTTTCTCGACATTAAACGATTAGCTCAAATTTTCATTTGAACTTTTTTTATAAGTCCATTTACTAACCAATAATATTGTCATAACAGAAAAAATAATTCCCGGTATTATTTCATATAAATAAACTGAATACGGTGATAATTTCCATATTACCGTAACTACTGTTCCCAAAATCATTCCCCAAAATGCACCTTGTACAGTAACTTTATCCGTTGTTAAACTTAAAATTAGAAGTGGACCAAAACTCGCCCCTAACCCAGCAAAGGCATATAAAGTTAAATGAAATACTGTCTCTATATTTAATAAAGCAATAACAGTAGCCAATATACTAAGGACTAACATTATTACCCGGGCCATCGTTACATTTTGTTTATTTGTATATTTCTTTTTTGAAATTGTCTTGATTATATCTGTTGCAATCGATTGAGTAGCTACCATTAATTGTGATGAAAAAGTGGACTGTATCGCAGCGAAAATAGCAGCAATTACAATTCCTCCAATTACTGCCGGAAATAAATCCATTGCTAAAGTTGGAAATGCATATTCTGGATCATTTATACTTGGCAATAAAATTCTTGCAATTAACCCAATTAAATTAGACCCAGCAACAATGACAACAGCCCATATGACAGAAATGTATGTTCCCTGTCTTATCGTTTTTTCATCTCTAGCTGATAAAAAACGTTGCAATAATTGTGGTTGTCCTGGATAAGCAAACCCGATACCAAATAAACCAATAATTACACCAAATGCTACTGCTCCAACTTCTCCACCACCATATGATACCAAAATAGGATCAATGGCTTGGATGGTTTGAAAAAATTCGGGGAATCCCCAAAAATATAAAATTAACACGATAGGGGCTATTAACAAAACACCTAACATTACCATTCCTTGAATAAAGTCAGTCCAAATAACTGAAATATAACCTCCCATAATAGTATAGGATAAAACAAAAACAACACTAATTAATATACTAATTTTAAAATCCAAATTAAATATCGTTTCAAATGTAATTCCAGCTGCGGATAATTGGGAAGCCATATAGGCAATAAAAAACAAAGAAATGATAACCCCAGACGTACGTTTTAATAAATGTGATTTATCGTTAAACCTTTTTTCCCAGTAATCTGATAGATTCAATACCTCATGTTCAATCCCAAATTTTTGAAGTCGTGGAGCGATAAATACCCAGTTAAATAAGTAGCCTAAAACAATACCCGGAAGCATCCACATTGCCGAAATTCCAAATGCATAAGCATATCCTACGGCTCCAATAAACTGCCAGCCACTCGAGTCGGTTGCACCAGCACTTATTGCAGTTGTAAAAGGACCAAATCTTCTGTCCCCTAGGTAAAATCCTTTCTCACTTTTTGACACAAAACGTTCAGCTAAAGTTCCAATTACTAACACAATCACTAAATATATGATAAAAGTTGCAATCATTTATTTGTCTTCCCCCTTCACCTTATTTCTATTAAGAAGCCAGATAGTAACAATTCCGGACCCAATAGGAATAATCACATAAAACAACCACGCTATAAATGGAATAGAACCCATTAATTCCCTCTCCCTTTTTATAATAAAATTTATCCTATAGATTTTGACAACGTTATCATTTAATCGTACCTACTTCAGTAATAATCAAATATATTTTTACACTCTAAGTGATATTTTAAGAAAATTAATTGCAAAATTTATTTATTAAGATCTTTTAACACTTTTCCATAAGTTAACGTAAACGTTCCCTCAGAATAATTAGATCCAATTATTCCCTTAAACCCCAATTGATCTAGTGGATCGGCGGAATTACCCCTAATTTCTAATTCAGCATTTCCGTTAACTGATAATTTCGTCTCTGGGTTTTCTAATTCATTTTTAATGATAAAATTAACATCTGTTTCAAGTTTTTCAGGATGTGTCATCCTTTTCACCTGTAGCCTAGGAGAAAATGTTGGAATTTCAAAATTTTTAGTATCATCTTCATGAAAAGAAATATTGATTAATTTCCCTCCATCTCTTGAGCAGGTTGCTTTAATACTTTTACCTTCCCTTTCAAAAGAAACCTCCGCTAATTTTTTTGGATACCCCCAAATTTCTCTGCCAGCACATAGGGCATCATCCGTTGTCACATACTCATAAGCGACCGTTGCACCTTCTATTCCATTATATTTACAGGGAATTACAATTCCTCCCTCACTATATGGCTTTAAACCATCAATCTCATTATTTTTCAAAACAAACACTTCAAAAATATCTGATGTCAATTCAAATTCTTTTGGAATGTGTCTTTTTAGTTTGTCAACATCAGCCCTACAAAATACACTTACTTTTTCGAATCCTTTATAGTGATATGGTAATTTTGGATATAAAGGTGCATATTCAGGTAATATGGTATATTCATAATTTTTCATGTTAAAGCAACCCCTTTTAAATTAACGTATCTAATACTTTACCCCATCCATTCTCATCATTTGCCAAGAAATCTGTTATGGAAAACCCACCACCTAAAACTTTAATTGGATTGAGTTCTCCCAAAGGATCAGTTTGACCACTTGATAATTTTACTTTAGCTTTCCCTAACTCTTCAGAAATCAAGGTACAATCAGCGGAATTATCTCTCGAAATAATGCGTTGTGAAAATATACCGGGACCTTCCGCCTTAGGTATCGTATGAATATTTAAATGTGGAAACACTTTTAATCTTGGTAATTCTGTATCCATTTTCGCTGATAGATCACATTCAATTTCTATCAGTTTATTTCCATTTCTAGATGCTGTTCCTCTGACTATATTAGCTGACCTTTCTAACGTCATTTCTCCAATTTTTTTAGGATAACCCCATAACTCTCTTCCCGTAGCAACAGCAGCATCATTATCTTCATATTCAAATAAATAATAACCACCGATTATATCTTTATACTTTGCTTGAATAATTATACCGCCATCCATGTATGGTAGTTTTTCACTTGTTCTAAAATCATTTACATACACCATTGCTAAGTTATTAACATACTCAAAAGGAGTTGGCTCTAAAAACTTCTTTATTACTAATTGGTCAATTTCTAACATTGCAAATAGTGTTTTACTTTCATTACATGAATAAGGAATTACAGGATCAGGGATTAACGGAGATTGAATCGGCATATTATTCCCTTTTTGTATTTTAAAGTTACTCATTGTATTTCCTCCTAATCAATAATAATTTAAATCATAGTAACTTTGTCCCTTTATCAATTAAAAACCCCCAAAACCATCTCCTTTCAAAACATTGAGACTTATTATACTACTTAATGCAAGATTTATGCCAAAAGTAAATAGTGCTGTATTAAGCCTTACCTAGCTTAATACAGCACTATTTACACTAATTTGATATATATTTTCGAGTAAATACTCATTTTCGGGTACTTATTCTTTCTTTAGTTGCTTAACATCATAAATGATTGGATAAAGATTATATTTTTTGATTTTTCTACTCATGGATTGCTGTGGAACATTCAATTTTCTAGCCACCTTAGATATATTTCCATTATATTCAATTAAATATTCTGAAATTATTTCTTTTTCAACATTATCCAAATAGCTTTTTAAACTCTTATGTTGTTTAACAGCTTCTAATTTTGTGTTTTTTGTCATATCAGTATGATAATGTACAATATTAGGAATATTTAATTGTAGGTGATGTTTTTTTATGGTATCGCCTTCAACAACATTCATGGCCCTTTCAATTAAATTTCTTAATTCCCTAACATTACCTGGCCAATCATAATCAAATAAATAATCTAACACATCATTATCAACGCTTACAACATTTTTATTGAATTCCTGATTTAGATTTTTTATGAACTCAGAAATTAATAATGATATATCTTCTTTTCTTTCCCTTAGTGGTGGGATATGAAGGGGTATTACATTAATTCTATAATATAAATCTTCTCTTATTTTATTCTCCTGTAGTAATATTGATGGGTCTACATTTGTTGATGCAATTAATCTAACATTAACTGATATTTCCTTATTATCTCCAACTCTTCTTACTTTCTTTTCTTGAATAACCCTTAATAATTTCGCTTGTAAAGAAAGTGACATTGAATTTAATTCATCTAAAAAAAGAGTACCGTTATGGGCCAATTCAAACAAGCCAACTCTATCTTCAGCACCCGTGAAACCGCCCTTAACAGTACCAAATAATATTCCCTCAAGCAGGGACTCGGGAATTGCTGCGCAATTTTGTGCTATAAATGGTGAATTTTCATTAAATGAATGTATGGCTTGGACAATTAATTCCTTCCCCGTACCTGTTTCCCCAAAAATTAATATAGATGACTTACTTTTTGATAAAACAGGAATAAGACCCTTCAATTCTTTTATTTGTTTACTCTCACCTATAATAGAATCAACAGTATAAGGTTTTATTTCTTTTGATTTGTATTCGTTTGGTAAATATTTCTTTTGTATTGAAATTAACTTTTTATTTAAAAATAATACTTTTGAAACATCCTCAAATATTTCATAAACTCCTATCATTTTTTCATCGGAATACAAAGGGTATGTTGAACAAAGTGTAATTTGTCTCTTTCCATTAATGGTGACAAATTCATGTACTTTATCGGTAAATTCCTTTTTTGAATTCTTCACTTTAACAATGGTACTATCCTCATATTTCACACTTTTATAAACATCAAAAATTGACTGACCAATTACCTCTTTATTAAATCCTAGGTGTTTTGCCGATTCATTAAAATAAACAATCTTAAAATCAAGACTATAAACAATCACACCTTCTCTTAATTGATTAAATACTTGTATTAAACTTTTCTTCGATAAAATTTCATTCAAAACAACCTCACCCCTTGGAAATCATTTTAAAATTCTCAACATTTGGGTATTAATTCCCTATATAGCACCATCAAAACATCCAGAACTTTTAGAATCTTTCACTTATTTCTTACCTATATCAAATGAATCAATACAACTGGCTTGGAAGGAATGTAATATAAAATAACAGATTAGAATTCGATGATGCCATTTTTAAGTAAGTATATGTTTGTTCGTGGGACGTCAGTGGTAAAGACTGATTTTTTTTATGAGCGAATTCGATTGCTTTTTTAGGGGAGAATTAGCTACACAAAAAATGTATGTACTTTTATATTTTGCAATTGATGTGTTAAATGATATTTTTAAATAAAAATTAATGTCATTAGTGAGGGAGGCCCTTGATCTATGTTATCTTTTGGCACTTGCTCGGCACTTTTATCTTTATCAACTAATTTAATTTAATATCAAAAAAACTTGTATCCTTTGATACAAGTAACCTGAACTTATAGAAAAATGATGGGCTGTACTGGGATCGAACCAGTGACCTCTTCGATGTCAACGAAGCGTTCTCCCGCTGAACTAACAGCCCTGTATTAATAATTTATCAACACATTGAACATTTGAACAACTATTACTATATATAATTTCCCCATGGCTGTCAATAAAATATACTCCAGATAATTCTGTGATAATCATCAGGTCAACACTTTTTTTAACCGGGTTATTTGATAGATTTAGTCTTAATCCTTACCTTCTATATCAATTTTACTCGGAGAAGGGCACGATTAAATCGTAATCCTTACCTTCTACGTCAATTTTACACAGAGAAGGGCACGATTAAATCGTAATCCTTACCTTCTATATCAATTTTACTCGGAGAAGGGCACGATTAAATCGTAA
>DAMCTP010000018.1:0-14874 GCA_032113595.1 Pseudogracilibacillus sp. | reverse complement strand
TCCTTACCTTCTATATCAATTTTACACAGAGAAGGGCACGATTAAATCGTAATCCCTACCTTCTACGTCAATTTTACTCGGAGAAGGGCACGATTAAACCGTAATCCTTACCTTCTATATCAATTTCACTCGGAGAAGGGCACGATTAAATCGTAATCCTTACCTTCTACGTCAATTTCACACAGAGAAGGGCACGATTAAATCGTAATCCTTACCTTCTGCGTCAATTTTACACAGAGAAGGGCACGATTAAGCCGTAATCATCAGGTCAAGGTTTTCTTAACCCGATCATTTGATGAATTTCGTCTTAATCATCAGGGCAAGACCTTTTTTGACCAGATCATTTAAGGGATTTCGTCTTTGTCACACTGCTGGTGACGCCCCAACTCAACATAAGTTTTTATTATTCCGGGGGGCCTATACAAACCCCTTCCATATCATTTCACTATTTTTTTGATTATAATAGAGAATGTATCCTGAATTATTTGGGGGATTTTTGTGCGAAATATTATATCATACTTAAAAAAATACACATTACATATTACCATTGCTTACGCGCTTACGGGTATTGAGTTGGCTTCTGAGCTACTATTCCCTTTTTTTCTAGGGGTAATGATCAATAATGGGATTATCCAAAAGGATTTACAAAATATCACTTTTTGGGGAATTTTTATGCTATCCCTTACCTTAATTACATTTGGCGCGGGAATTATCAATTCTTTTTATGCTTCATATGTCAGTACTTCATATGCGTATGATGTGAGAAAAACAATGTTTGAAAAAATCCAACAATTTACGACTGATATTTTAATGAAACATCCAACATCATCTATTGTTACTAGATTTACGAACGATGTTCGTCAAATCCAGAATACGATTTTTATGGCTCTACGGATTATGACAAAGGCACCCTTAATGGTACTCGGTGGTGTTATGATGGCTTTTATCGTCAACGCAAAAATTGCGGCAATTTTTTTACTTACTGTGCCTGTGCTCGTGATTTTTTTACTTTGGGTCCTAAATAAAGGTAGCAATATGTTTAAAAAAGTACAACAAAACGTTGACAAAGTGAATCAATCGATTCAGGAAAACATCGCCGGAATCAGAGTGATTAAGGCCTTTGTTAGGAAAACCTTTGAAAAAAGTCGTTTCATGAAAATTAATAAACAGTTAAAAAATGAGGCACAAACAGCTTTCCGTTTTGTGGAAGCCTCCATGCCAATATTACTTTTCATCATGAATCTAAGTTTACTTTTTATTTTATGGTATGGAAATATTCAATCAGTAGCTGGGACTACAAATGTTGGTGACGTTGTCGCAATTGTTAACTATGCCCTAAGAATTGTGATGGCAATAATGATGTTTACGTTTATTGCTCTAGCCTTTTCACGTGCAAAAGCTTCTGCGGAAAGAGTTGATCTTATTTTAGAGGAGAAAACAGCCCCGATTCCCGAAAATAAAGGGAAATCCCAAATAATTACAAAAGGCAAAATTACTTTTGATAATGTTTCTTTTACATATCCTGAATCAACGATTGTTGCATTGGACAAAATTTCCTTTACGATTAAACCTAAAACAACATTGGCTGTAATTGGGGCTACCGGTTCGGGGAAAACTACACTTTTTCAACTAATCCCTCGTTTATATGATATTAAACAGGGTAATATTTTTATCGATAATATACCAATATCACAATACAGCACAAAAGAGTTACGTGATTATATCGGCTACGTACCACAAAGTCCGTTACTGTTTACTGGAACAATTAAGGAAAATATTACCTTTGGAAAAGAATTTGCCACAGATGATGAAATGATTCAAGCAGCAAAAACTGCCCAAATTCATGAAGCTATCATGCAGTTTCCCAAGCAATATCACACCGTCGTTGGCCAAAGGGGAGTCAACCTTTCTGGGGGACAAAAACAACGTATTTCAATTGCTCGTGCTCTCATACGCCAACCAAAAATATTAATGTTTGATGACAGTACAAGTGCTTTAGACATGGCAACTGAAGCAAAATTACTCCAAGCATTACACCGATACAATTGTACAACATTAATGATTACACAAAAAATTATCACTGCCCAAAAAGCGGACACCATTTTGTTGTTAGATGAAGGAAAGATTCTAGCAAATGGATCACACGAGGAGCTTATAAATTCATCTCGTTTATATAATGATATTGTTACTTCTCAAGCTGAAAAGGAGCTACCATCATATGGCTAACAATCCACTGAAACAACCTTTTCAATTTAAAAAAATTGACCTGACAAACACATCACAAAAACAGGATATTCGTGCCAAAAATACATTGAGTACGATGGGACGAATCGGTACTTATTTGTTACGGGAAAAAGGCAAGCTATCACTTGTTTTTCTCATGGTTATCATTAGTTCTGCCTTGGGACTACTTGGCCCCTATTTGGTCGGTATGGCAATTGATGATTTTATCGTTACGAAGGCAACCTCTGGGATGGTTACTTTACTAATCGTATTATTCATGATCTATTTAACCCATTCTTCAGCGATTTTTTTACAAAAATTCTGGATGATTGGTATTGCACAAAATACAGTTTATACTTTACGGGAACAACTTTTCCATCAATTTCATGCGTTATCTATTAGTTTTTTTGACAAACGTCAGCAAGGGGAACTGATGAGTCGTGTGACGAATGACATCGATAACATTAATAACACGTTAAACGAATCGGTTATTCAAATTTTTGCGAGTATCATTACATTAATTGGAACAGTTACTGTCATGCTTATACTTAGTCCAATCCTAACAGCAATCACGATGACAATTATTCCTATCATGTTTTTATCCATGAAATGGATTACGAAGCGAACTGGTCCTTTATATAAAATTCAACAGCATGATCTCGGTGTTTTGAATGGCTATGTGGAAGAAACCGTATCAGGGCAACATGTCGTAAAGGTCTTCTCCCAAGAAAAACGTGTTACAAACGAGTTTACGGAACGGAACAGACAACTTAAATTATCAAGTTTTTGGGCACAAACTTTTGCCGGTTTTATTCCTAAAGTAATGAATATGCTAAATTTTTTAAGTTTTGCCCTGATTGCTCTTTTCGGTGGAATCCTTTATATTAAGGGAAACATCACGATTGGAATTATCGTTATTTTTACGGAGTATGCACGGCAATTTACCCGCCCTTTAAATGAATTATCGAATCAATTTAATATTTTATTATCGGCAGTAGCCGGGGCTGAACGAGTCTTTTCTATTTTAGATGAGGAACAGGAAGAAATCGATGAACAGGAAGCCATCAGTTTACAAACGACAAAAGGGCATATCATTTTTGACAATGTTTCCTTTTCATATGATCAAGAACCTGTTTTAAAAAATATTGATTTCGAAGCTAAATCCGGGCAAAATATCGCCCTTGTTGGCCATACAGGGGCAGGAAAAACAACCATCGTTAACTTACTGACACGATTTTATCAATATCAACAAGGAAAAATCCTATTAGATGGTGTTCCACTACATCAATTTACAAGGGACAGTTTACGAACAAAAATGGCGTTTGTATTGCAGGATACATTTTTATTTCAAGGGACGATAAGAGAAAATATTCGTTACGGACGATTAAATGCAACTGATGAAGAAGTCGTTGAGGCGGCCAAGAAAGCAAATGCACACAGTTTTATCGACCGATTGGAATGTGGGTATGATACTGAAATTCAATCCGAAGGTACACGATTAAGCCAGGGGCAAAAACAGCTCATTACCATTGCACGGGCAATGATTGCCAACCCACAAATATTAATATTAGATGAGGCTACAAGTAATATTGATACAATTACTGAGCTAAAAATACAAGAGGCCCTGAAACGTCTCATGAAAGGTCGAACTAGTTTCATAATAGCCCATCGTTTAAACACGGTCCGACAAGCAGATGAAATCATTTTATTAGAAGCCGGTGAAATTGTTGAAAAAGGGACTCATGAAGAGCTATTAAAACAACGAGGGAAATACTTCCAATTATATCAAGCAATTGATGATGAAGTAGGTTAAATATTTTAAATTGTCTTACTTTTAAAAATGAGGTGTATAAAGTGGCAAGAAAGGGAAATATGGTAGATATAGAAATTAATAGTACGTTTTTAAATGAAACAATGTTAGTAAAAATGTACGAACCGGAAAGCTTTAATCCTGTTTATGAAACTAACGTATGCTTCATGCAAGATGGTGATGATTATTTTCAAATGGGAAGAATTGCGACACTTAGTGATCAATTACATGATTCATTTGATATCGTAAACGTCTTTTTTGTCGGCATTCATTATAAGGACCGTTATGATCGTTTAAAAAAGTATCACCCTAAGGGCGAACAAAACGAGGCTTATGTTCAATTTTTATTAGAAGAAGTACTCCCTTTAGTGGAAGATTTAATTCCCCTTAATCCACTTGGCATTAAAAGAACATTAATGGGAGACTCTCTAGCAGGTACTTTTGCTTTAATGACGGCATTAGGAAATCCAGACATTTTTCAAAAAGCAATTATTCAGTCCCCATTAGTTGATGATGTCGTTTTGCACGCCGCAAATGAAGCAAAAAATGGCGCATTGGAAATTTATCATTCTATCGGCTTACAGGAAAACTCTGTTATAACAACGGAATTGGGTGAATTGGATTTTATAAAGCCAAATCAACAATTACATGAATCCCTTAATAACAAATTTCATCATTATACGTACAATGAAATCCCTGAAGGCAATCATACATGGAAATATTGGCAAAATGAAATGGAAGATGTTTTGACACACATGTTTTCTTAATAGCAATATTCATTGAGGCTTCAACAATTATTGCAAATAAATGTTCTTTTCTACCTTTAGTTAATTTGGTATAATAAGATTAACAATGTAGAAAGATGAGCTATGTATGTCTCTGTTCCGTTAAAAATATATAGAGGAGGTTAACACATGAATTACGGCATAGTTATTTTCCCATCAAAAGAGATTCAAGATGAGGCTAATGCATTACGAAAGAGATATGATACAAAATATGATTTAATTCCACCACATATTACACTTAAATCTTCATTTCACGCTGATGAATCACTGCGTAAACAAATAGAAACTGAACTAGAGAGAATTGCGAAGGAAACGAAACCATTTACCATTCATATGAATAAGGTGAGTACATTCGCTCCCGTTACTAATACGATTTATTTCAAGGTAGAACCGATTCCTGAATTAGAGAAATTGCACAATTTAATGCATGAAGGGATTTTTCCGCAAGAAAGGCAATATTCATTTGTACCACATATTACAATTGCCCAAGATTTAGTTGAAGATGAATTTTCTGATGTCTTAGGTTCATTACGAATGAAAAAAATTCAATTTGAGGATTTCATAGACCGTTTCCAGTTTTGTTACCAATTAGACAATGGCTCTTGGACCGTTTATGAAACGTTCACCTTTGGCAAGGGGTAATCAATGAACATAAAAATTATTACATCAGAAAAAGATAGACAAGATGTCTATGCAGTTCGCAAAACTGTCTTTGTTGACGAACAAAATGTACCAATAGAAGAAGAAGTCGATGATCACGAAAATTCATCGACACATTTTCTTTGTACCATCAATCATCAAGCAATTGGGGCTGGCAGGCTCCGATTTGAAAATGATTACGGTAAATTAGAAAGAATTTGTATTTTAAAAGACTTTCGTGGAAATTCATACGGACAACAGTTAATCAAGGAAATGGAAAAGGAAATTCAACGACAAGGCTATCGTAATGCTAAACTGAGTTCACAAACACATGCGATTGCTTTTTATGAAAACCTGGGCTATCAGGCAATTTCAGATGTCTATATGGATGCAGGGATTCCCCATGTCATGATGAAGAAATCATTATCATGTTAGCGATAATAGAAAGACATTTACCCCTTATCTTAGTGATGGGGGATTTTTTATGTTATCAGGGACCTATACTATCCGCATAATTTTTTTTCTTTTGGTTACGTTAACACATATATTAACGTGACCGAAAGGAAGATGATCCTTGAATCATATGCTACCGATGCTCTATGAAAGTATGTTTGGTATTTTTGCCTTATTTGTTTTAACAAAAATGCTCGGAAAAACCCAAATTTCACAATTAACCGCCTTTGATTTCATTGCCGCGATAGTTCTTGGTGAACTAGTCGGGAATGCCTTATTTGATAAAAAAGCTGGATTGCTCGATATTGGATATGTCGTTTTGTTATGGGGGGTTCTTCTATATATTATTGAAATGATAACACAAAAATTTAAAGGTTCAAGATTTTTATTAGAGGGAAAACCTTCCCTCCTCATTCATAAAGGGGAAATTATTTACGAAGAAATGCGAAAAAATAAAATGGATATTGATGAATTACATCAATTAATGAGAATGAAAGATATTTTTGCTCTGCAAGAAATTGAATATGCTGTACTCGAAACAAACGGATTATTATCGGTATTAAAAAAATCAGCCTATCAAACTCCAAATAAGAAAGATCTAAATGTTGCACCCACAGAGCCACAAATAGCTATTCCTCTTATCATGGATGGACAAATAATTAAAGACAATTTAGCAGAGGCAGGAGTAGATGAAGAATGGTTAATCAATGAAATAGAAAGGCAAAATTTTTCCCATGTTAAAAAAGTGTTATATGCTGAATGGCTAGAAGACAAAAAGTTATTTGTGCTGCCTTATCGAAAAATTAAATCGAAGCATTACAAGAAAAAAATGAAAAAAAATAAATGAACGGATTTTCTACCTTTTGCAATTTACTGTTCATCTTTCTATATATTCGAATTATTAATACTATTTTTCCACTTTTATTATACTTGTACATTGACGTACTTACCTTTCTCCGTAAACTCGCTATTATTCCTTGCCTTTCTTTTGAAGTTACTTGTTTCTTTTTTAACTTCGAGGGGGGCAAAATATTTCCTTTGTTTTTCCTTTTCGCCAACTTTATCCAAAGAAACAGGCTGGGGTTGTGTAACGTAAAATGGCCGTTCATCCCCTGTTGCCATGCGGGCCTGATAGTTTTTATACGTATGATGAGTAATCGGTAAAATATATCCCATTTCCATCAACTCCCTACAATATAGATACCCGAAAAAGATCATCGTTAAGCCTCTTTTGTTATCTATCATTAATTCATGATAAGCATATAACCTTTGACTTGTCGTCAAGATAATTCGATAATTTTGTAAAAACACCTGCGTTTACATCCACCTTTGAGTTTTATTCACAATAATGACTACATCATATTGTTGTATTATTCTTGGTAAAGGCTATTTTTCCTTCATTTTCCCTATTAAATATTTCCCCTAGAAAAAGTGTCCAACCATCATCTTATAATTTTTTTCCTAACTATGAATGAAACGCCTATACAGTATAGCCAAAAGCACATATTGTATTAAAGACTAGGTTATTTCATTATGAAAGAGGAAAGGGGTAAATTTTGATGAGTTGTGGAAAAGAATTTGGCACAGGTAGCTGTGTGTGTGATGTGCTTAAAAATATTGCTCGAGCACAAAGTGATATTGTAGATAGCAACAATTGTGTCACCTCATGTGACCGTTCAATTAGTGACTTATTAGGAGAAACTGAAGTTAGGAATCACCTAAATACAGTTCCCGTTATGTTATATTGCTCAAGTACTTGTCATCCTTTTAAAGGTTACGGGGCTCACCCCCAATCAATTGGCAATATTGAATCAAGCTTTTATTTTAGGGTTAAAAATGTAGATGATGACTGTTGTGCAGTTATCGAATTGTTACGAGATCCGGGTGACGATATCGCAAATCCACACGACCCTTGTGAACAATATACGAAAGAATTAAAAATAACTGGTATTTGTATTACTGTCGATTTAAAAGCCTTTAGCCATGTAACTTGTCTACCTGCCATTGCAGCTTTTTAAACGAATACACCATCGAATTAAATTTCGATGGTGTTCTTTTTAGATAAGTATTAATATTAGTTTATTCTTTTAAAATGGAACGCTTGATTACTTTCATACAAAAAAAAGTAAATGCTATCAAAAACCAATAATATTAATTTCTTCTATTTCACGTTTATCGATTGTTTCAGATGGTCGACCGAACATTGCAATTTCTAACATATGATCCCGTTCATTCAATATTCGACCAACATACACTTTATCATTAGTTTTAATTTCACATTTCAATGAAGGTATTTCCTTCGGTAATTTGGTTAAATAATTTATTTTTTCAACCATCGTCCGATCTTCAACATTAACATGAGCAGATTCTTTTTGCTTCGTCTCCTTTTTTATTACTTTAGGTTTTTTATTATCATAGATAAATTTTGATTGCATCTCTACTATTGGTGGTTTACTATTTGGATGATCGATAAATAACAATGGTTTCACTTCGTGATTATTTTTCATCACGATTATCCCCTCCCACATTCCATTATCAATATAGTATGTAATTAAAGGGAAGGATGTGATTGTAATACCGCTTTTGAATTGTTAATCGCTGATCAAAATTCATATAGGATTAATGTATAAATTTGATGAATACAATCAAACTAAGTATGAATTAAGGAAGGAAAATTAATATTTGTATAAAAGGAATGATTTTGTGCAAAAACAAACAGTCGAACAACGTTACTTGGAACAACAAATTATGAATCAACAACTTAAACCTAAACAAAATATTTTACAAGAAACCGAAGCAAAACAAACACAACAATTAATTAAAATTTTTAATGAAATAAAACAATCTTTAGGTCAAGCTAGCCAAGCAGTGCATCAAGCAAAATTAGCAAATCCGAATGGAAACTTTTTACCCATTGCTGAGCAACGTTTATCACATGCAGTACAACTTGTACAGCAATTACAAACCGCAGCACCAGAAATGACATCGGGACTATCTAAAGGTACAAAACAACAGCTATCCCAGCTCAGTCACCAAATTAGTTCAGCATCTAATACATTACAACTTATTCAACAATCGCTACAAGCAAATTGATCACTTTAATAATGACAATGCTTTATCATAATCCTCTTTTGTGTCAATATCGAACAAATAATAGGGGTCATTTACTTCGATTAATTTCCCATGATTCCTTTCTTTCTCTAAAATCCACTTAGCCCCTTTATCCCCGTTAATATGGGAGATTTGCGGGAACATCATTCGACTAATTAATACGGGAGGACAAATTGCCCCGTATTTTGCAGCACTAACATATGTTAATGACGGGACTTCATAAAAGTTGTTTATTAATTGATTAATTAACTTTTTAGAAACAAATGGTTGGTCTGCTAACATCATAAGTAGTGCATCTGCACCCATTTTTTCGGCTAAGTTCAGCCCACATTTAATTGAAAAACTTTGACCTTGATTGGATTCTTTACATCGGGTTACCTGCACTTTTTCATCTTTTAAAATGCCAGAATGTAACCAGTGTAATGGAGTGTTTGCCCCCACAACAACAATAATTTTATCTAATTTTGATTCGATAGCATGGGTTAAAGCAAAGGCACCTAAACTCCCTTTACCAAACGGCATGGTTAATTTATTTCGTCCAAATCTTGTCGCTTGTCCGGCAGCTAAATAAATCCCGATTATCTTTTTAATCACTTAATATCACTTTCTTACTTTTTTCTAGTAGATGTTGACCATATGACCCATAGTTTCCCATTGATTAGTTTTTCAAGACTACTGGTAGTAAGCCCCTTTTACTGAATAACTTTTTGCATTTTTCATTGCAGATAGAAAATTCCTATCGGTAATCCAATCGGGTCTTTCGCTATTTTTTTCCTGGCGGCGCTTAATTAGTTCAGCCAAAATACTTATGGCAATTTCCCTTGGTCCATCCGCTCCTATTGGCAAGCCAATGGGGGAATTGACTGCTGATGGAATATTTTTTCCATTTAATAATCGTTTTGTCCGTTTCCGTGGGCCCAATATTCCGAGATACTTAATTTGCTTGAATGTCATAAAATGATGAAGAAGCTGTTGATCCTTTTGAAAGTCATGTGTCATGATGATAATAAAATCATTTTTTGTCATGTCAACATTTTTCCAAGGAAACGAAGGTTGTAGCATTTCCACATTAGGAAAGTATTTACTTTTTAGGTTTTTAGGTCTCCAGTCCCAAACAAATACATTATAATATAACTTAGTAGCTAGGGTAGCAACCGGTCTAGCATCAGTGCCTGCCCCAAAAATAAACAATCGATTTTTCGGCTGAAAATGATGAAAATATAAGCCCTTTACTAATGAATTTTTGTTAGGTATACACTGTAACCAATTTGTATTGCCCTTAAATGGATCTCCAAAACTTTCTCCATTTTCTACTTTATACATCGTTGCTACAGAGTGTGTTTTAAAGCAAATATTTTTTACTGCCATTACCTTTAATCCTTCATTAAGAAGTTTTTCAACCATTTTAAATTGGGAACGGAGTGTATCATCAATTTTTTCTAAAAGAATCATAATTTTTCCGTTACATCCTGCCCCCCGTCCCCAACCAAGGTCATCCTCGGAACTTAAATCAAATTTAATTATTTTTGCTTTATCGTTTGCCTTTAACATCAACTTTGCGTGTTCGGCCAATTCCACCTCTAAACAGCCAACACTTAAGACACCGATGGACTCCCCACTATTCTTTATTAACATCATAGCCCCTTCTTTTCGATAAGCGGATCCTTCCACATTGATGATGGTTGCCAGGACTGACGGTACACCCTTATGACTAGAAACATAAGCTAAAACATCATAATTATTATCCATTGGTAAAGTAGATCCTTTCATTTAAAAAAATTAATACATTTATTTTTTCATTGCCAAAACTGCTTTAACAGATTCCTTTATTTCTTGATAACCAGTACATCGACAAATGTTAGAATCTAACCATTCATCAATAAGATTATCATCTGCATCGGGAAACGTTTCTGACAATGCATAAGCGTTTAAAATATACCCCGGTGAACAATAACCACATTGAATTGCCCAATGATTGACAAAAGTATTTTGTACAGTTGAATCTACTAGCCCTTCTATTGTCGTCATATGTTCTCCTGCCGCTTCAACCGCTAGCAAATGACAAGCATTAATAGGAACACCATTTACTAAAATGGTACATGAACCACAGTCACCATTGCCACACCCATTTTTAGCCCCTGTCAATTTTAGTTTTTCTCTTAACACAAATAAAAGTGTGTCTGCATTTCTGACAAAAACTTCTTTTTCCATTCCATTTACTGTTAACGTAATTAGTTGTTTCGTCATTTATGACACCATCCCTTTTTCTTCCATTAGTTCTTTCAATGCTTGTTCAAAAACAAATAAACGATACTCACGTGATGCGGTAAAATTATCTGCTATATTTGCCGGGATTAGATGAGTGATTTTATTAAATTTTTCACTAAAAGGGATGGATTCATTCAACACCTTCTCTATTTTTAAAGAGCGAAAAGGATATGAACATAACCCACTAAAAGCTACATTCATTTTCCCTTCGTTTGATAAACATGCCATTGATAAGACAGGATAATTGATACTAGACTGTGGTGTTCTACGGAAATGATAATATGGGTGATGTAACATTTCCTTTTTCGTCATTATTTGTATGATGAACTCATCCCGTTTTAACTTAAACCCCCCCTCAAAAATTTCATTTATATTTTTACGATACTCTCCTTTTGGACTTGAAATTAGTAATTCACTATCTGCGACTAATAAAGCTAATAGTGCTTCCTTATATGGTAAGTTACTTGCTATATTACCGCCAATCGTAATTTTATTTCTTGCCGTTCTTGTAGCAATATGCCTGCATACGTCGGCAAGAAGTGGAAAGATATTTTCATCGGCAATTTTCGACAATGTCACAGTAGACCCAATAACTAGGTCATCATCTTCCATTTCAAATGTGTAACATTCGGGTATTTTTTTCAAATCTATTACAACATCAGCATATATTTCGTTGCGTCTAGCTCGACTAATGAACTCCGTTCCACCACCGTAATACATTACGTTTTTTCCATCACTTTTAAATTGCTGAAAAAGTGAAATTGCATCATCAAGAGTCGTTGGCTGATAAAATTCAAAATCAAATGAAATCATGTTAAGTCTCCTTTTGTCGACTCCCAAATTTTTTCTGGTGTAAGAGGCAAGTGTTTCAATTGAGTTTGACAAGCATTTGATAGGCTATTAGCTAACGCTCCAGCCATCCCTATCACGCCATACTCCCCCATTCCACGGGCTCCATAAGGACCATCTAGAAGTGGAGTTTCCACAAAATCAACGACATATTCAGGCACTTCACTGGATCTGATCGTATCGTAAGTCCGAAGTTGATCATTTAACACTTTACCAGTTTCATCATAATGAAAAGTTTCCCTACTAGCCCAGCTTAAGCCCATATACATACCACCGCGCATTTGTCCCAATGCAGCTTTAGGATTAATTATTTTACCTGCATCAAGGACAGTAACTGCTTTAATGATTTTATACGTCATGTTTTCGGGGTGATACTCCACTTCTACTGCTTGAGCACCAACTCCCCACTGGGGACCTGGTTTACCAAATCCTGTCTCAGGATCAAGTGGTGTTAAATGACGTACTATGTGGGAACCACTGCCAACAATTAAGCCCCCCACCGAGTTACCATTAGGATATTTATAACCAATAGCTATATTTTTAATTTTCACATTGTATTCAGGACTATCTTTGACATAAACATGTCCATTTCCTACCTCAACATCGGCCGGCAAACATTTTAACGCCACTGAACCAATTTGCTTTAATTGGTAAATGGCATCCTCGGCAGCAGCCATGACGGCACGGCCAGCTAAATATGTTGTACTACTTGCAACCGTCTTCCACTGATGTGGGTCAACATGGGTACTCACATCAATATTGACATGAATCTTGCTCATTTTAATTTTTAGTTTCTCGGCCAAAATTTGTGCCAATACCGTTTTTGTTCCTTGACCAATTTCTACCGCTGCACAACTTAAGTTAACACTGCCATCGGTATTAAAAATGATAATCGCGCCTGCTGTTGCATTAGAAGGGGTGCTTGATGTTTTCCAAAAGGAGCTAATTCCTTTTGACCTTACTTTGCCATTTTTTAATTCAATTCGATTTCCTTCATCCCATTCAATCAATTCTTTTGCTTTACGTAAACATGCGGAAACATCCCCAAGATTACTTGCATTTAAATGCGTTTGTGTTGCATTTGTATCCCCCGGTTTGATTGCATTCATTAAACGTAATTTTATTGGACAAATTTGTAGTTTTTCAGCTAATATATCCATTGCCCGTTCCATCACAAAGGTTAACTCTGGATGACCGAAACCTCTGAAAGATGTTGCATAAGGATGATTTGTATAAACACAACGAGAGTTACAATGAACATTGTCAATTTGATATGGACCTGTACAATCAACAGCACCTGCCTTACTCATACCGGCTCCCATGTCAGAATATGCCCCACTATCAAAATAAAACTCGTAGGCTGCTGCTTGGAGTTTTCCATCTTTGTCGGCCCCCAATGTTACTTTTGCTTGTAATCCAATATGTACTGGGGAAGTAATTAAATCTTCCTCACGGCTATTAACTAGTTTTACCATTTTTCCACCAACAGCCCGGGATGCTAAATAGACGATAAATTCTAATTGAACACTCCCCTTACCACCAAAAGCCCCTCCAACAAAAGGAGTGTGGACTGTAATTTTTCCAGCATCAATATTGAAAAAATCACTTAACATTTTGCGAACATAAAAAGGCCCTTGGGTAGAGGAATAGACATTAACTTGACCAGATGAAGAAATTTCTACCTTAACAATTCTTGTTTCTAATGCGGCATGATCCGCTTGGGAAAAGGAAAAATCCTCCTCTATTATGACATCACTATTAGCCCATCCTTGTTCCATTGTCCCTTTTCTAATTTTCGTTAAATTAGCGATATTTGTATTGGGTATTGCATGAACATCTTCAACCATTGCCGTATATTTACCTAAATGTTCATGAATAAGGGGGGAATCCTTTTTAATAGCTTCTAATGGGGCATTTATGATTGGCAATTTTTCATATGTTATGTTAATTAATGTTGTCGCATATTTTGCTTGATGAAGTTCATCGGCAATGACAATTGCTACAGGTTCCCCGTAATATCTTACCTTTTTATATGCTAATGGTGGACGGTCAGCTAACATCGGACCAACTGGATATGGAAAATCATTTCCGGTGACAACTGCATGGACACCTGGGGCCTCCAAGGCTTGTTTAATATCTATCGATTGAATATTTGCATGTGCTTCAGTACTGGTAAATAATGCTGCATGTAAAATTCCTGTTGCACACTTGTCATTAATGAACTTTGCTCTACCAAAAGCCTTATCCTTAATGTCAACCCTATCCATATCCTTGCCTACAAATTGTAATTGCTGTGTATTAATTTTTAACACATCCTAGTTCTTAGTTATATAGTTGAATTTAGGTTCTCCTGATTTTGTAATAATATGCCATTTATTATTTGAGGAATTTTGAATGAATATTTTGATTCCCGATTCTAATGCGGTGAAGAGTCCCCATGCCGTGAGAAGTCCCCTCACGGCTACAGTTTCTGGAAAATCCTGATTCTCTTACCGTGAGAAGTCCCCTCACGGCTACAGTTTTCGGAAAATCCTGATTCTCTTACCATGGGAAACCCCCTCACGGCTACAGTTTCCAGAAAATCCTGATTCTCTTACCGTGAGAAGACCCCTCACGGCTACAGTTTCCGGAAAATCCTGATTCTCTTACCGTGAGAAGTCCCCCCACGGCTACAGTTTTCGGAAAATCCTGTCAAGTCCAGAATCTTGTGTAAATTTGGATTTTTCCTTATGGCTG
>DAMCTP010000017.1:51643-56325 GCA_032113595.1 Pseudogracilibacillus sp. | reverse complement strand
CGTGGGTTTCTACATGGTATTTAATTAATGCACTTAATTTTTCTTCTGGAGATGCACTTGCTAACCGTTGCAATTCTTCTTCAGCACCTGAAATTAAATGATTTAAATATCGCTCCATCACAAGGTCAAGCAATTCTTTTTTATTTTTCATGTAGTGATATAATGTTGCCGATGTTAAATCTACTTCGTTGGCAATATCCCTAATACTTGTAGCTGCATAGCCTCTTTTTGAAAATAAATGAATTGCTGCATTTAATATTTTAGTCTCTACTGATTTCATTTATACACCCGCCAGTTTTATAAGTAGTGGAGTTTTTAGAAAATTGCTATTGTTTATAATTCTATCAATCGATTGATAGAATTGCAAGCGCTTAATTTTCGGAAGCAGTCAAAATATATATGATCCGGGATAAATGGGGCTGGAACACAAATGATGGCGGGTCTAGCGTTAGACTTTTGGGGTAGTAGGGGATAAAATCCAAACGGGGGAAGCCCCAGCATGAGATTTTTTCGTAAAAAGGGATAAAACTTAAACGATGGCAAGTCCAGCATAAGACTTTTTCGTAAAAAGGGATAAAACTTAAACGATGGCGGTTCCAATATTAGATTTGGTGTAAAATTTTTCCCAATGTTGTTAACATATTTAACAATTTGTAATAAGTTGTGTAGCCCATCTTCATTTTATAAAAGAATTCATGTAAGGTGCGAGCAATTTTCTTACTTCATCGGTCGAATTTGTGTTCATTAATTGATGTCTTAACTCACCTGCTCCATGAAAGCCACGAACGTATATTTTAAAAAACCGCATTAATGGTTTAAAAGGTCGTTCATCAATTTCCTTTGAATATTTATCATGTAAATCTAACTGTAATAAAAGTAAATCCAGATGTTCCTTTACATCGTGTTCACGGGGGATTTTTTCAAAGGCAAATGGATTCGAAAATACCCCACGACCAATCATGACACCATCGACACCATATTTCTCTACCAATTCTTCACCGGTGTGACGGTCAGGAATATCCCCGTTAATTGTTAAGAGTGTGTTTGGTGCAATGTCATCCCGTAGCCGTTTAATTTCAGGAATTAATTCCCAATGGGCATCCGCTTTACTCATTTCTTTTCTTGTTCGTAAATGAATCGATAAGTTAGCAATATTTTGTTGAAAAATATGGGCTAACCAATGTTTCCATTCATCGACATCGATATATCCAAGTCGGGTTTTTACACTGACAGGAAGGCCACCTGCCTTTGATGCGGCAATGATTTTAGCAGCAGTGTCAGGATGATTAATTAATCCTGCCCCCCTGCCTTTGGCAGCAACATTCTGCACGGGACAACCCATATTAATATCGACACCTTTAAAGCCAAGTTCCTTCATACCAATACTCATTTTTCTGAAGTATTCCGGATTGTCTCCCCAAATATGTGCAACTATCGGTTGCTCATCCTCCGTAAAAGCAAGTCGACTCCTCACACTTTCTTCACCATCTGGATGACAATAGCTCGTTGTATTCGCAAATTCTGTGAAAAATACATCTGGTCGTCCCGCTTCACTGATGACATGACGGAACACCACATCTGTCACATCTTCCATTGGAGCTAATATAAAAAATGGCCTCGGTAAATCAAGCCAAAAGTTTTGGTTACCCATCATTTCTTACCTACCTTTGTTGCCTAATCATTTCATATGCAAAAATAGTCCTTTACACTTATATCATGTATTGTTGTTAGTTTTCAAGGAATAGGATTTTATGATAGTAGATTTAATGTTTAATAAACTTAACTATCGTCTGTTGATCGAAACCTATGTTTCTGAATCAATCCACCCATTTCTTCAAAGGTATATTTCCCATTGACAACATCGACAACAAAGTTTTGTTCTTCCTCGATCCCCATCGACCATTTAGATTGATTTATTTTTAAAAATATAATGAGTGCCGCAAGAGCTGTTCGCTTATTGGCGTTGTAAAAAGAGTGGTTTTTGGCAATTGACTCAAATAATGCTGCGGCCTTTTCATCAATTGACAAATAAGCATCTTTTCCAAATGCTGATTGTTTTGGCCTATTTATTGCTGAGTCAAGTAGATGATGGTCTTTTACTCCTATTTGCTCACCGGGAGAGTATAGACGTATTTGCAATGTATTAATAAAAATGACTTGTTCAACAGTTAAATATTTTATTTTTTCCATTATCTATCCACAAGTCCTTTGAAAGCTTCATCATGTTCTTCTAACACTTTATTTAGCGTCTCCAGAAACTCCTCATCAACACCTTTTGGTAATTCAATTTCTTCCTTCTTTTGTAAGATAATTTTTCCTTTTTGCGTTTTTACTTGGACTTGATCACCATAAGCTAAACCAGCCTCCCGTAAAATTTTCGCCGGGATAGTAACTCCCAAACTATTTCCGATTTTAGTTATTTTCCGTTCTACTTCCGACATGTCAAAACCACCCTTTGTTATAACTGTTATTACGATTATAACAATAATGCAAACAATGTAAACATTAGTTTTAACTATTTTCATTGATTAAAACAATTAAATCATTAACGACATCCTCGACAGACCTATTATTCATAAAATATTTAAGTTTAATTTTTTTAAAGGAGTTATGTTTTGCGTGAGTGATATCCTTTTGTATTTCACGCAAATAATACTTTTTATGTTTCTCTTTATATCCATCATCTCCGAGTATTACATCATTCTCATCCGTAAATACTAACCTTTCAAAAATGTGTTCTTTTGTGTCCTGAAGTTCAATTGCCATAACACCTTCCTGTTCGATTAATCGATTAAAATTTCTCGCATAATAAATCGGTGAAACGGCAATGACAGTTTCCCCCTTATTTTCATTAACCAAGTCCCTTAGTAGTTTCCCTTTTACCCTTGATCTTTCATCAGCAAAGGGATGATTATTAATAAATTCTTCTATGGTAGTAGAAAATCGTTTTTTTATCTCCATATCTAAATCGACAAAATGATAATTCAATTTATCGGCCAATAATTCGCCAGTTACAGATTTCCCGACATTTGAAACCCCAAAAAGTAAAATAACCATCCAAACTCTCCTTTATTTTTAAAAATATTTACTTTCAATAATAACATCCAACCCATCGCTAAAAACGTCATCAATCGTTTTCCCATAGGAAGAGTACTTTTCAACTGCATCTGTCGTTAATGGATGATTTTCCCTAAATTTTCTGTAATTAAATCAGTGGAGAAAATCAATCAGTCTTATATTTTTCAAATTCACTCCTAACCCAAATGATGATTCTTAAAAACTTTCCCATTTAAAAATACTTTTGAATTGTGCAAATTTAATTTTTAATACTATAAACCCTTACTGATTTCCCCTTTTTTCAATAGGGATTTTTGCAATTTTCGTTACTATTGAAATTAACAAAATTCAATTTTCGTCCTTTTACAAAATCTTTAAACTGCCCTATGATTGACAAAAAAGGGGGAGTTTAAATGTTTAGTAAACCACGCAAATCATTGTCACTTCAGTATTATGAAATTTTAAATAAAAGGAAAGTTTTATCACCGACTGATATGGAAAACTACCACATACTTAGAAAAGGATATCAAGGGGAGGTAATTTTTTCAACTGCTATTAAAAAATATCTGGATAAAAAACATCATACAATTTATGACTTAAATTTAATGGTTAACGGGAGTGCCGTCCAATATGATACTTTATTATTGATGGGTGGAAAATTATTACACTTTGAAATAAAATATCACAGTGGCGACTATTACATCAAGGATGATAATTGGTATCATTTAAGAACAGAGCAACAAATTAATCATCCTATCCATCAAACAAATCGCGCGAGTCGATTAATTAGGAATTTTTTTCACAAACAACAAATAAAAATAGTAGTGGATTCTTTTACCGTATTCGTTCATCCGAATTTCCATCTATATAACGCTCCAATTGATCGTCAAATTATTTTCCCTGGCCAAGTTAAGCAATTTCTAGAAAAATTGAACCAGAAAACCTCAAACATATACAATCACACGGAAGTTTACAAATTACTTATGGCCTCCCATATTGAAAGGCTCCCTCATGAAGTCTTACCAGAATACACATATGAGGAGCTAAAGAAAGGAATTTTCTGTGGAAATTGTAATAAAGAACTTATTTACTCAAAAGGAAAATATGTACAATGTGAATTTTGTAAATCAATTACGACTGTACGTGACCTCATTTTGGGGCAAACGTTTGACTTTGCAAAATTATTTCCAAATAAGAAAATTACCGTAAATAATATATATTTATGGTTGAACGAGTCAATCTCAAAGGAAATTATTCGAAATAATTTAAAACAAAGATTAAAATTTATAGCTAATGGAAAATATAGTTATTACAAAATTTAATAAACATTTTTTAATATTACTATGCCAAGATTCAACTACATTCTAGACATGAACAGCCAAAAAATATTGTTTAAGAAAATTTTACCTCAACACCTAGAGTATAGGGGCTTCTCACGTTGGGATTTCATCACCATCATTACCAAAACCCGACGCAAGGAGCTTCTCACGTTGGGATTTCATCACCATCATTATCAAAACCCGACGCAAGGGATTCTCGCGTTGGGATTTCATCACCATCATTACCAAATCCCGACGCAAGGGGCTTCTCACGTTGGAATTTCATCGCCACCATTATCAAAACCC
>DAMCTP010000017.1:46813-51543 GCA_032113595.1 Pseudogracilibacillus sp. | reverse complement strand
CCCGACGCAAGGGGCTTCTCACGTTGGAATTTCATCGCCACCATTATCAAAACCCGACGCAAGGGCTTCTCGCATTGGGATTTCATCACCATCATCACCAAAACCCGACGCAAGGAGCTTCTCACGTTGGGATTTCATCACCATCATTACCAAAACCCGACGCAAGGGATTCTCGCGTTGGGATTTCATCACCATCATTACCAAATCCCGACGCAAGGGATTCTCGCGTTGGAATTTCATCACCACCATCACCAAAACCCGACGCAAGGGGCTTCTCGCGTTGGAATTTTGTCGCCATCATCACCAAACCCCAACGCAAGGGACTTCTCACGTTGGAATTTTGTCACCATTATCATCAAAACCCGACGCAAGGGCTTCTCGCGTTGGGATTTCATCACCATCATTATCAAAACCCGACGCAAGGGGCTTCTCACGTTGGAATTTCATCGCCACCATTATCAAAACCCGACGCAAGGGATTCTCGCGTTGGGATTTCATCACCATCATTACCAAAACCCTAACATAGGACCCCCATCCAAGCCTTTAGGTCTTTAAGCATCGCAACCGTTCATACATGCATCAATATATTAACATAATGGCCGTATGGATCCTTAAAAAAAATCTTCGAACTTCCCAATCCTCTTCAACTGGCCCGTATTCAATTTCAAATCCAGCTCCCACTTATGAAACGACATTTCCGTCATTGGTTGTAAAGGAAAATGTATTTCCTTTTTCACAATTAGATATTTCCGATTTTTAAACTATACCCCATTTGCTGTTTTTGATTATTTTCCACTATAATAGTTTTTTCTTTTTTCATTAATATAGGATCTCAAAGGTAATATTCGTTCATTTTCTCTCCCCCGTAAAATTACTGATATAACAATAGTATCATAAGTTACTAAATGACTAATGCACCTAAACAATAAGCGGCAGATTGGTGATTAAAATTCTATTTCTCAATGTCATATAACATTATAATAATAATATAAAAAAGCTAATGATAATACTTTTGCGTAGTAAACGGACATAGTACTAAAGTATAATTGAAATTACTTCCATTAAAGTATATAATAGTTCTAAACATTGGCGGAACGTGGTATACGGCTTTTCACTCTTATATTTTGATAGATTTATACCCAGAGTCCTTCGTCTTACATAAAAATCACTTTAATCGGAATTTTCTTGCATTCTGATGGGGAACGTTAAACATAAAATTACGTTAAAACACATATATAATAAGTAGCAATCATTACTGCTAAGACAGTGACTGTTTAAGAAGGGATTATTCAATTGAATAACAGCAAAATGGCAACTATTTTACAATTTGCATTTATGTGTCATAGAAGACCAGATAGATCATTCCATTGCCGTGGCAAGCAATTTCCAATTTGCGCAAGGTGTACAGGTATTCTTACAGGTTATTTTATTGGATATGCTTTAGCCTTTTTTACAGGGGTTATTTCAGTTTTCTATGCCTTGCTTATGTGTGTCCCTTTAATTTTAGATGGATTCATTCAGTTTTTAACATCTTATGAAAGCACTAACGTAAGAAGGTTTTTCACAGGGATCATGACAGGCACAGGCATTATATATATTTTATTATTTATTGGAACCCAAGCGATTAATTTTGGGACATGGATAGTAAAATATATCTCATAAAGGGGGGAGATAAAGATGACAGAGCAACAGGTAGTAACAGTAGATAAGCCAAATTGGATAGTAAATATTTTGTCCCTATGTTGTATTCCTATTCTGGGTGTAATCTTGTATTTTGTATGGAAAGGTGAAAAACCTTCAGCTGCAAAATCTGCACTAATCTTTGGTTTAGCTGGATTTGCAATAGTAATTATTTCTGTAATTTTAGTTAGTTCATTATCAATATTACCGGCACTTCTATCGTTGTAAAAAACAAAATATTGCGATTGACAGATTTATAGTGGTTGACTGGATTTAGAACTAATTTTATATTTTTGCATCTTAAATCACTATTATTCTATTTTTTCACATAAGTGCCAGTTAATAAAATATATAAACACATAGGCAACTATCTTTTCGATCCTTTGAATTGATAGTTGTTTTGTTTGTTCTTATAGATAAAAATAGAATTTCTGACGAATGTATACAAGTCCCTTTTGGAAGAATTTTGTTACTTTATTAAACAATTCATTTCATCAATTAATTTTTCACATCACTTCCCTTAATTGAAGAAGCACTCTTCCCGAAACCCTTTAGATAATCAGGAAAACCATAATGTTATCCCCCCTTTCATTGAAAGAATATAGCATACTCCCTTCAAAAAAACTCCTTCCCACATCCCCGTGATGTATCTCACAGTATTTCTAATTGAAAATGATTATCATATATAGTAGAAGTAAAATAAAAATGGAGTGAATCTAATGATTAATGAAACAGATACATACATTGAGGTCGACGTCCGTGAAGACATCGAACAAAAAATAGAACCATTCGACAAAATTATGGGAGCAGTCCAGCTACTGAAAGAAGATCAATTTCTCATTTTACATGCCCCGTTCAATCCCGTACCATTACATAAAGTATTACAGCGGCGAGGTTTCAGTAGCGAACCATTAGAAGTCGAACCGAAACATTGGAAAGTCATTTACAAAAAAGAAACCAAGGATACAGCAGAATGAGAACGATTGACAACCGCGGACTTGAGCCACCACAGCCAATGATCCGCACACTGAAAACTTTAGAAAAAATGACCCAAGGTGAATCACTCGCCATCATCAATGACCGAAGACCAATGTTTTTATACGAGGAACTCAAGGTACTCGGATATACACACGAAACAGAAGCACTAGGAGATGGTAGCTTCAAAATTTGTATAACGAAAACAGGTGATTAACAATGATGCTAGGCCCACAAATGAAAACATCAACAAATGTCATATTACCAATTAGTTTCATCCTATTTGCACTACTATCCTTTGGGGCGGCCCAAATCACTTTATTATTCAACACAGACATCCTTATAAACGGCAGTTTCCGTGTCCCATCCCTTTGGATGGCCACCCACTTTTTATTACTAGGATTCGCTACCATGGTCGTCATGGGAGCCATGTATCAACTCGTACCTGTCGCACTACTAACACCGATATTTAGCGAAAAACTCGGTTTCATCCAAATGATCATCACCATTATAGGATGCACCATTTTCCCCATCTTACTTGGGACAAAACCTGGTATTGCCATGTACGGTGCCGTCATCGTCATCATCGGCATCGTCCTATTTTTAGCCCAGATGGTCCTAACCATCTCCAAACAGAAAAAATTTACGATGATGTCCATTTTCATCATGACAGCATTGCTCTGCCTCTTTTTAACCATTATTGCAGGCTTTTTTCTCGTTTGGAATATCACCGTCTCAGGCATCACAATGAGCCAAGCCATCTTTCATTCCCACCTGACATTCGGTATTATCGGCTGGTTCACACTACTCATTTTCGGATTTTCCTATAAACTCGTCCCAATGTTCAGCCTATCACATGGCTATTCGGAAAACGGAGCCAAACCAGCATTCATATCCTACATCATAGGACTTATGATCATGATCATTTCATTTTGGATCACGGAACCCCTCATCCAAATCATTGGCTGGCTTCTATTACTCAGCGGATTTACCTTTTTCGTCACTGACATTTGGGAAATTTTACAAAAAAGATTACGCCGGAAACTAGACAAAGCCTTTTCATTCTCAATCATGGCCATTTTTATCGGCCTAACCATTCACTTAATCGCATTTATTATCTCGATATTCCAAATTGACAACCCAACCATTTGGGCAACACTTATCCTAGTCTACATCATCGGCTGGATTCTCTTCAGCATCCTCGGATACTTGTACAAAATCGTCCCCGTCCTATGGTGGACCCACAAATATTCCGAACAAATGGGTAAAACCAAAGTCCCGACCCTAGCCGACATGATTAATGAGAAACTCAGCATCCTACTATACACCCTGTTCATTATCGGAATTATCGGTATCGCAATCGGCATCATAGCACAAATCAGCATCATCATCCTAATATTCCAAGCCCTATTCACCATTGCCACTATCGGCTATATCATTAGCATCGTACGTGTACTGTTCGTTTAGAACCCTTGGGAAAAATTTGCCGATGTTTTTCCCGTAAAATTTTTATACAGGGTCGACAGTTGATTGTTGGGGAATTGGAAGGCGCCCTTCGCCCAGCCAGGAACATCATAAATCCGATTGTACCCCCCCTGTCACCCAGCTAAAAACAGGTGGCGGAAATCAATAAATAAGAAAGGAAAAATAAGCCATGGATTTATTAAGTAAAGTCAGGGCCTCGTTATTTGAAGTCATCGACCCAGAACTAAGTGTAAACATTATGGACCTTGGGTTAATTTACGGGGTTTTTGTTGATGAAGCAACGAATGACGTGACAGTCCGTATGACATTAACAACCCCAGGTTGTCCGATGTCAGATAGCATTCAAAACGGGGTGAAATATCGCATCAAACAATTTCCCGAAGTAGCCGATGTTACTATTGACCTCGTCTTTGAACCACGTTGGACCCCAGCCAACATGACCCAACGATGTAAAGAATTTTTGTGGAGGAAATAAGCGTTTAAAGGGTTGAAGACCCGGATGGGGGTCCCATGTTAGGATTTTGATGATGATGGCGATGGAATTCCAACGTGAGAAGCCCCTTGCGTCGGAATTTGATGATGATGGTGAT
>DAMCTP010000017.1:0-46713 GCA_032113595.1 Pseudogracilibacillus sp. | reverse complement strand
CCTTGCGTCGGAATTTGATGATGATGGTGATGGAATTCCAACGTGAGAAGCCCCTATACTCTAGGTGTTGAGGTAAAAGGTATGGTATTTTTTATCCATATATCATTTAAAAAAATTACTTCTCCCTGATAACCCTTCCTGAGATTATGATAGTTAGTCATGTCAGATGGTGATAATACTTTTCTTATTAACGATTTTCCCCATTCTTGAAAATAAGGACATCCATCAATCAAAGTGGTAAAATATGATAAACTACTCAAATTAGATTAGGCAATAAATCATACGATAATAAAAAATGACTCCAATGTACTAAGGGGGAAAAACATGTTCACATCTAAATGGGTTAAATATACGATAACTATTATTTTGTTTTTTCTCTTTATTAATGGTGTTCGAGTCTTTTGGATAAATCAATTACAACCTTCCATTGAAAATATTAACCAAACAACTCCAGGTGAGATAAATTTATCTGACATAGGGACAGAATTAATCCCACTCAAAGGGGATTGGTCGTTTTACCCCGGGCAGTTATTATCTGATAATCAAATTAAACAAAATTCCTTTTCCCATTTTAAAGAATCAAAGCAATACCCACAAGATTGGTTGAAACTTTCTGAATCTGATAAATATACATACGGAACATTTCATATGCGTATTCATTTAAATGATGAGTTAATGAATGAAAGCCTAAGTATAACCGTACCTAACACACGGTTAGCAACTAAATTGTTCGTTAATGAAGAGGAAATTGGTTCATCAGGAACCCCTGCAGAACAACAAAAGGAATTTGTTGCAAGTCTGTCACCGTATACAGCTGAATTTATTCCAAAAGACAATTCAATTGATGTGATATTACATGTTGCTAATAACGGTCTAACACCCAATGTGCCCGAGGAGCAAATTTTATTTGGAAAAACAGATGCCATCAATCAACATATTTCTATTGCTAAATTAAGTAAAATAAGTTTTGGTATTATTGTATTATTATTATCTATCATTTCAATTTATTTATATTTTAGATTAAAAAAACAAGAATCATTACTTTACTTCTCGTTAATGATGGCCATGTTAATGATGATGGTTTTATTCGATTATGATCAAATTCTATTACTAGATTTACCTATTGATTACAATTTAAAATCAAAGATGATTCGACTTGTTTACGCACTCATATCACTATTTTCATTCTTATTTCTTAATCACTTTTTACGAAATAAAAAAACTACTAATTTATATCGTTTTTATCCATATTTAAATGCTATTTATATTATATTTATTATCATTTCACCGATACAACTAATATTTCACCTTTCCAAATTACTAGCTATTATCATTTTAATTCCAGGGATTTTCTTCGTTCATCGAATGATTTTAGAAAAGAATGTAATTGAGAATGCTTTACTACTACTTTTAATGGTGATTGCACTTTTAAACAATATTATTTGGGCCATTATCAAAAGTAATGTCGAAGGCATTCATTTCAACTTTTATCCAATTGACTTGTTGTTAGCTATTTTATTATTTATCTTTTATTGGTTAGAAATTCATTTAAAACGGACGAAGGAAAATGAACAATTAAAAGATGAACTCATTGAAAAAGATAAAAGTAAAGATGAATTTCTCGCTGTCACATCGCATGAATTAAGAAATCCACTCCATAGTATGATTAACATTGCGCAATATGTGAAGGACAACCCAAATAACGAAATCCAATCGAAAGATAAGGATGATCTACATTTACTATTATCAGTTGGAAAGCGAATGTCAGTACTCATTAATGATTTACTTGACTTAACTTTATTAAATGAAAATAGATTAAGACTGGAAAAGAAATCAATTAATTTACATGATATCGTTAATGTGACAATTGATATGTTAAGTTATTTGCTAGAATCAAAGCCCGTCATAATAATTAATGGAGTAAATAAAGAATTCCAACAGGTTTATGCTGATGAAAATCGTCTCATTCAAATTTTGTTAAATCTTCTTCATAATGCGATAAAATTCACGGAAGAAGGAGAAATTATCGTTACAGCAACAACTGAAGAGGCCCATGAAATGGCATTTATTCATATTAAGGATGATGGAAAAGGGATGGATCCACAATTTGCTGAAGAAATCTTTCAATCATATACAAAAAGTGAAACACATGATGGCATTGGCCTCGGTCTAAAGGTAACAAAGGAATTGGTAGAAAATCATGGAGGAGAAATTTCCGTCCGCTTTAATTTACAACAAGGATCGACATTTACATTTTCATTGCCATTATCTAAGCAAAAGGAACATTCTATCGTAAACAATACGGAAGACGATCTGTCCGTCAAAGAAAATGTAAGAGAGGAAATAGATTTATCGGTAGAAACAAATCAAACGAGTGATACTGACAAACCGAAAATACTTATTGTAGACGATGACTACGTCAATTTAAAAGTCGTCTCAACGATTTTATCAACCGAAAATTATGAATTATACTTGGCTACAAACGGAAAAGAAGCATTACAAAAAATGGAACAAATGACATTTGATCTCGTCATCACGGATATTATGATGCCTGTTATGTCGGGATTTGAATTAACAAAAACAATCCGTCAACAATATGATTTGTCTGAATTACCAATTATTATGTTAACAGCCCGTGGTAGATTAGAAGATATGAATGTCGGTTTCCAGTCAGGGGCGAATGATTTTGTTGTGAAACCTGTTGACTCTTTTGAATTAAAAGCACGGGTTCGCGTATTAACCGACCTGCAAACAGCAGTAAAAAAACAGCTTACTCTCGAAGCTGCTTGGTTACGGGCACAAATAAATCCACACTTTTTATTAAACACAATGACATCAATTATGATGTTAGCAAGAAAAGATACGGCAAAAATGAACTATTTATTAAATAAATTTATTCATTATTTAAAAACGAGTTTCGATTTTCATAATAAAAAGGATCTTGTTCTCTTAAAAGATGAATTAGAATTGATAGATTCTTATTTGACGATTGAACAGGAACGATTTGGCGACCGTATAGAAATAAACTGGGAAATAGATGAATCATTAGATATTTTAATCCCACCACTTGCCATTCAAACCATTGTAGAAAACGCTATTAATCATGGTATTTTGCCAAAATACGAAGGTGGCACAATCACATTGCGGTCAGATGAAAGTGATCATGAAGTGAAAATTATGGTTAAAGATAATGGTGTAGGGATGTCAAAGGAAATGGTAGAAAAACTGCAACAACAACAATTTTCAGAAAATAGCGGTATAGGAATTGTAAACACGGATAAACGACTGCAAAAATGGTTAGGGACAAAATTATCGATCGAAAGTGAGCTGCAAAAGGGTACCACAATGATCATACACGTGAAAAAGCAAAAAGGTAAGGAATCGAATAAGTTACCATATGAAAAAATAGTTCATTAAATCTTTCAATAAATAGAGATTTAATAGAGTCGAGTCTGATATCCTTCTATTTAGCCATTACTCATATAGGTATTCTTAACTAATATTAATAGGCCTTATTGTTAGATTTATAAAGGAAATGTAAAACAATTAAATTTTACGGTTTAAGAGGTGAACAGATGAAAGTAATTTTAATCGATGATGAACAAAACGCTTTAGACTACTTAGATGACTTATTACATGAATATACTAATATCGAAATAGTCGGTAAATATTTAAATCCATTGGATGGATTAGAGAAACTGGAAGAAGAATTAATAGATGTTGTATTTTTGGACATTAATTTACCTGGTGGTTACGGCATTAACATTGCTAAACAATTAAATGAATTGTATCCAGATTTACATATTGTTTTTGTGACCGCTTATAACCAATATGCTGTCAATGCTTTCGAAGTTGATGCATTAGATTATATCGTTAAACCTGTAACGAAAGAAAGATTAGATAAAACATTTGAGAGAATCACACAAAATACGATAACCCTACCGTCAGAAGCAAATTTAAAGATTACGATGTTTAATAAAGTACAATTTAATTTACCAGAAGAAGATCCCGTTTTAATGCAATTTAAATTAACGAAAACACAACACGTATTCATTTACTTACTTCATTTTCGGACAAAATTAGTTCGTAAAGATGAGCTTATTGACTTGTTATGGGACGACTTAGACGAAAAAAGAGCCTATTCCCAACTATATAATGCGATTTATATAATTCGAAAAGAACTAGCACCTTATGAAAAGTATATTTCGATTACAACCTATTCTGATAGTTACCGTTTAGAATTAAACCATACCGTAGTTGATGTTGAGCAATTTGAATTCTCCTTACCAACACTACCGAGGCTAGATGAAAATTCATTAGAACAATTTATAAAAGTCATTGAATTATATAAAGGTGATTATTTAGTTGGTTATGATTATTATTGGGCAGATAACGAACGGTATCGTCTACAAATGCTCTGGGTGAATGTCTCCCTTGACCTTGTTGCTTGGTATTATGCACAAAAAATGTTTGATGAGGCAACAGCACTAAGTCTAGAAATTAGTACGATATCACCATTAACAGAAGATGCTTACTTTTATTTAATGAAAATTAGTGCCGAAAAAGAAGTGAATTCAGCTGTTCATTTCCATTTTAGTCGTCTGAAGGAAGTATTAGGACGGGAAATTCAAGAAGCACCAAGCCAAAAAATAGATATTTGGTATAACACATGGAGAGAATTAAGGGATAAATAGTACTTTAATAGATTATAAATTATGCAACCAGTCGAAAGATTGGTTGTTTTTTATTTGGAAAATCTTTTTAAATATAATCTAAATTGACACTTTTCATCTGTTTATTACAAATAAACGAAAAAAGTGACAAAAACTTTTAAAAATAGATTTTTAGTAGAGTTTGAAAGGATTTTTGCTAGATAGTCGGTTGATATAATATGTTTTAATAGTTTTTACATTAGTTGGGGGGGACTTTATAAAGCGTATTAGGGAATGGACGGAATAGTGAAATAGATAGAGAACTGTGGAATGAAAAGGGTCTTTATAATTAAGAAAATTAAAGCTAATTAAATAATATAGGGTCTAACCCTATACTATGGAGGTAAGGAAATGAAAAGTTTTAAATTTAGAGCAGTAGCCATATTGGCATTTGCATTTTTAACATTTTTGCTCGTGAAATCGGATTTATTGTTACCAACAAGTGCTGATGAAAATACACCCGCTAGCATTGATATTACTGGAGGAAAAGAACTATCTGGTATCGACCTTAAGGAACAACTTACCAAGTTTGATGACAATACGAAGGAATTAACGATTACCATTCAAGGGTATCAGACGGGTGACAAAGTGATTTTACCTATAAGTTCTACGATTACTAAAAAATCTACTAATACTGAAGGATATTATGCAGTCACACTAACTTCAACTAGTGGCGGTCAAGATTTACAATCGTATGTTGATAGCATGAAATTTGAGCCAAATGCAGCTATTAACGCGGAACGAATTATCACTTTCTCAACACGAAATGTGGTAGGCCTAACAATCGATGATGTTCAACATTACTATGAATATATAAAATACACTGATGATGAAAGGGATACAGATGGAACAGTAGATTGGAAAGATGCCTTTGATCGTGCAGCAGGAAAATCCTATAAAGGACTTAATGGCTACTTATTAACAATTACGAGTAAAGATGAGAATGCTTTTGTTCACTCCATGGTTAGTGAAAGTGCCTGGATGGGTGCAGCAGACGTTCAAAGAGTTAATAACCATTATAGTTTGAATTTAAGTACCGATACATTTCTTGGTCCCTATGTGAATGATTTTGGAAATTGGGTTTGGATGAATGGGCCAGAAAAAGGGACAAAGTTTGCCGAGGGATATAGGGAATTAGATGGAAGTATTGGAACATTTAAAGAAGTAGGTGGGCATTATAATAATTGGACCTCTGCAAATCCGAGTAATTCTGGTGGCAATGAATTTGTTGCAAATATCGATGGAAACCACGGTCAATGGAATGATTGGCCAGCCAGGTATAAACTAATTGAAGGTTTTGTTGTGGAATACAGTTCAAATTATGGAACATATAATGAGAACTCAGAGCAAGACACTTTTGTAAGATTTTCTTTAATCGATAAAACACATTTAGACAATGCCATTTCAGAAGCAGAAGATAAATTTCCAGGTATTGATGAAGAAATGTATACAGAAGAGAGTATTAAAGAATATAAGGATGCAATAAAAGTTCTAGAAAGAACTGAGCCACTTCCAACTCATCAAGAACTTAATAAAGCAATTGAAGAGTTAAATAAATTGGAACCTAAACTTAAGCCGGTTGGTGAAACTGAGGTAACACCTAATGGGTATTTAACAGGAATAGATGATGTAGGTACTTATAAGGTTAAAACAGAGCCAGATGGTGAAGAATATACCGTTACAATTGATGAAAATGGTAACTACAAGGTTACTAATCCAGGTGGTCAGGTCATAATTACTGGTACTCAGCCTGAAGAACCGGGAATTCTCATGCCAGAAGAATGGATTGGGGAAAAACTAGTAATTACTAAAGTTAGCCCTACGGTTGGTCCAGTTCCTGGTATCGTTCCGTCTGTGCCAGAAAATAATGTTGATATGGTCGATACAGAACGTACGGAAGGTCCATACCCAATTAAACCAGGTGGTATCGATTGGAATGATACATCTATTACTGTTGATCCAGCAGTTGTTGGTCAGGAGTATGCTGTGTTTGATGAAGATGGTGCACTTGTTCAAGGATGGGTAAAAGCGACAGGTACTAAGGTTGTATTTGGAGGGCTAGCCCCTGGTAAGGAATATGAAGTAAAGACACGTAAACCAGGAGATGGTGGTAAAGGAACACTACCATCTGAACCAAAGGGAATTGATGTAACAACAGACACGTCAACCGATGGAGACGTAAAAGAAAAAGTAGAAGAAGCAAAAGGAAATATTTATGAACGTGCTGAAAAAGCAAAAAAGGCGATTGATGGAAATGATAATTTAACTGATGAACAAAAAGAGGTGTTAATAGACAAGATCGATGAAGAGGCGAAAAATGCCAAAGAAAAGATTGGAACATCAACTGATTCGGACGATGATCACAGCCTAACAGAAGAAGAATTTGATGCTATCGCTGAATTGATTGAAGAAACAGGACGTGCAATTGGTGTCATTGAAAGTAAACCAAACTTAACGCCTGATGAAAAAGAAGAGTTAATAGAAAACATTAGAGCTCCATTAACAAAGAATATAAAAGCAATTAATGATGCAAAAGAAGTAGATGAAGTTAATGGCATTAAAGAGAAAGCAATCGGTGAAATTGACGCAAAGAAAGCATTAATTGAAGCAACATCAAATGCAATTGGTGCAATTGAAAAAAATCCAAACTTAACTCCTGATGAAAAGAAAAAGTTAATCGAAAACATCAAAGCTCCATTAACAGGCAATTTAAAAGCAATTGATGGTGCACAAGATGCTGGTGAAGTTGAGTCCATTCGTCAACTTGAAGGGGATAAAATTGATGCGAAACAAGAAGTGATTGACAGAACGAGTAAAGCCATTAAAGGTATTAAAGATAATGATAATTTAAGCGATAAAGAGAAATTAATTAAAACATTGGAAGCTGGCTTGAATGATGAGCTTGATGCCATTGATGATGCAAAGACTCCAGATGAAGTTGATAAAGTAAAAAAGGCAGCCTTAGCAAGAACAGCTGCTAAAGACCGTTACATGGAGGAATATAGCAATCTTGATCCAAAACAAAGAAACTATGTGACAGACGAGGGGATTTTTGCTACAGGTCTAGAAGCTATTGCTAAAGAGAAAGACCCAACAAAATTAGCTGATGATGGCGAAACATTAGTCACAGCGATTCAAAATCTGTATAAAGGTGCATTAGAACAAGTTAAAGGGTCTCCATTAACAGATGAAGAATGGGAAAATACCCGTAAAAATATGAACGCGGACGGAGCTCAAGATGCTTATAAGAAAGATTTAACGAATGTCCTTTACAATAAGTTAACCGCTAAAGAGAAAGCAGAAGTGGACAAATTTATTAAAGACCACTTAACTGATGGGGACGACATCATTACAGCTATTACAAACTATTTTAGAAAGAATGCTGTCATGACGGGTGAAGATCCATGGAATAACTTTAGTCAAGCCCAAAAAGATTATATCAACGCATTTTTATCGATGCATGGATATGACGATGGATTCCCGGGATTATTAGCTGAAGCAAAAGCATCATCATACACAAAACTAGGATCGAAACTAGCTCAAACAGGTGATAATTACATTAATACAATATTAAACATAATAATCTTATTATCAGCTGGAGCAATGACGTATCTCGTTGTTCAAAGAAGACGACGTACTAATTAAATATCAATCTATTGTAGACTTAAAAATATGCTAGATAGATAATATTAATTAGTCCAAATTTTATATATGATATTCAGTGGGTGTTTTTACTCACTGAATATCATTTTTTTTGAAATAAAATCTAGTTTTCCCTATTTTCATTTTATGATAGAAAACATCCATTACTTTAGCAATAGTCGAAAGTGCATTGTCACGGCATATTTTTAAAAATTTAACAGCTTTTTATTAAAAAAGATAAAAAGGCATTGGAATTGCTATTATTAAGAACATAACTGATGATGAAAAGAGAAACAACGATTCTATTCGAATAAGAAATTAAAATAATATATATTCCTAAAGTTTGCCATAATAAAATCATTAGTTTACTTCTCTTAAAACTACTTCGACAAAACAACCGACAAAATCGGTTGTTTTTTGACGTTATTCTATCTATTTTTACTAGTTTTTACAAATTAGAGTTAAATTAGAGAGATTTTAGATATGATTTGGAGTGCCGTTTGTTATACTTCCTTCATTGAAATAATTATGTCCTTTATTTAGACATTTTTAATGCAAGCAAGGGGGAATGCGATTTATTTCGACATTAATTTATAAAATTTAACGTATAGTGTCTAATCTTATACAGGATAATAGAATTTAAAATTTAAGTGATAGGGCTACTCCCTATAAAACAAACGGAGGGAACAGAATGAAAAGTGTTAAGTTTAGAATAACAGCTATTTTAGCGGTAGCATTCGCCATATTTCTATTTGCGAAATCTGACTTAATGATACAGATGAGTGCAGATACGAATAATGATGGAATAACGGTCGCACCAGATTTGGAAATTCCCGGAAATGACTTATATTCAGATGGACAAGTGTCATTTGAATTGGAAAATGGTGGGGTTACCGGTGAGACACTGTACATTCCAGAAGGTGAACATAAACTCGATAATGGTGAGACAATATTTATTGATGGTGATGGGAATATCTATTTAGGTTCAGTGGCTGTTGAAGATAAGGAAATTGGAAAGGTCAATGACTTTGATGATGGTAAACTCACTATCGAATACTTCACAAACACGATGATGATTAGAAATGGGGATTTTACAGAGGGAGATATAGGTAAGTGTACGTTTGAAAGAGAAGTGAAAACACAAGTAAATATAAATCCTGATTCTATTGATTGTGGTCCTGATTTTAATAAGGGTCATAGCGACGGTAATATTCCTGGTTGGACAATTAATGAAAAGAGTAAGGATGATAACGGTAATACCGTACCACAAATATGGTTAGGCGATTTAGCTTCAAAAACTCAAGGAAGAGAGTATACAGGAGTATCTGGAACTGATAATTCTTATACAATTCATGGGCAAAATTATGAATTTTTAACAGATCAAGATTATAAAAATGGAAAATTTAAAATCCATAATGTTAATGATGGAGATAAGGTAATAGGTAAAGAAGGAAAAGAAAGAACTTTTAGAACCAGCGACTCTACCAGAAATTTTAAAACTTATGAAATATTAAAAAACCCTGACTCTGAGAGCTCAAACCAACTCAGGATGAATTTTAGAGGTGTTACACACTTTGGTAATCCTGATAGAGTTCATAGTACAGTATTTGGTTTAGAAGTTCTAAGTAATGAATTCACTGCAAACTCTAAAGATAAATTATCTTTTCAGTGGAAAGCACAAGGTGGGAATGATGATTACGAAGTTTACGGATTTTTAAAAAATAATACAGTGAATACAACAGAAGAAGTGTTTTATGGTAAGGGTAATAAGTCTAGTGGTTGGAGAACGGAAATACATGATTTTGAGAACAATAATAAATATCAATTTCGTTTTGTAGTAGGCTCATACGATCTAACCGATGGTGGGGTATTTGGTGCCCAATTGTATATTTCTAACATAAAGGTCCTTGATGGTCGTATCACCTCAGATTTAGCTGCTCAAATTGGTCAATTGGTAAAGTATAAAAATGATGAAGATAACACAGACAAAAGAAGTAATATAGCTGTAACTAGTATGAGTGGGGAATCAGACAAAGTAAATACATTACTAGAAGATGAAAGCCCACATAAAAAAGATTTAAAAAAACAGCTAGAAGATGAAATGAATGATTTAATTGATAAAGTCAACAATAGTAATTTAAGTGGTGATGAAAAGAATAATATAATTGTAGAACTAGAAGTTGCTTTGGATGCTCAAAAGGCTACTATTGATGGATCAAGTATTGACGATGTTGATGATATAATAAGTAATGCTTTAGCAAAGAATAAGGCTAAAGAGGATCTCATCGATGCGACTGATGATGCGATTGTAGCATTAGAAACTGAAGGTAAAGATTTAGGTTTATCGGATGACGAAATTGAAGCACTAAGAGATGGGATTGTTGCACCATTACAAGGTAATTTAAATGCAATAGAAGATGCAGATTCAGGTGATGTAAAAGATGTAAAAGACTTAGCCATCAATGGCATTGATGCTAAAGAACAATTGGCTAAGAAAACTGCTGATGCAATTGAGGCAATTAAAGGCAATAAAGAAATTCCTGAAAATGATAAAAAAGATTTAATTAAAAACTTAATCGGTGCTTTTGAAGGATATTCAAAGGAAATTGACGATGAATCTGACCCTAGTAAACTACCTAATATTTTAGGAGATGCATCTGATGAAATCGGGGCAAAGCAAGCATTAATCGACAAAACAAATAATGCTATAAGTGATATTGCTGATAATGATAATTTCACTGATGATGAGAAACAAGACCTCATTCCTAATTTATTTAATGCATTAGGAAACTATTTAGATGGAATAGATGATTCGACTGACCCTGATCAACTTGCTCAGTTTATTTCAGACAGTAACGATGATATCGATGCGAAACAAGGTTTAATCAACAAAACGAATAAAGTACTTGATGACATTGACAATTTACCAGGCTTATCCAATGATGACAAAGATGAATTAAAGGGGAATATCGTTGGTCCGTTAAGTACTAATTTAGGTGAAATTGATAGTGCAGTTACACCTGAAGATAGAGATAATGTGAAAGACGATGCAATCGATGAATTAGAAAATAAACAAGCTATCATCAACAGAACAAACAAAGCACTTGAAGAGATTGACAATGATCCGAACTTATCTGACGATGAAAAGGAAATATTAAAAGGCAACGTAATAGCTCCATTAGGTGATAACTTGGATGCTATTGATGGTGCATCAACACCGGCAGATAGAAAAGGCATTACAGATGGTGCGATTGGCGAAATCGATGCAAAGCAAGCTGTCATCGACAGAACGAGTAAAGCGATCCAAGGTGTCAAAGACAATGATGAATTATCAGATGACGAGAAAGCATCGTTAATTAAAGCATTAGAGGATGGTTTAAATGATGAACTAGATGCGATTGATAGTGCAAGTGGTTCTAGTGATCCAAATGCGGTTGAAGAAGCAAAAGATTTAGCTCTAGCAAGAGTTGCAGCGAAAGACCGTTACATGGAGGAATATAGTAATCTTGATCCGAAACAAAGAAAATTTGTCACAGACAAAGGGATTTTTGCCGAAGGATTAAAAGATATTGCTGATGAAGATGATCCAGCCAAATTAGCTGATGATGGTGAAACATTAGTTGAAGCCATTCAAAATCTTTACAGGGGGGCTCTTGAACAAGTAAAAGGTTCGCCATTAACGGATGAAGAGTGGGAGAATACTCGTAAAAATTCAGATGCTGATGGGGCGCATGATGCTTACAAAAAGGACTTAACGAACGTCCTTTACAATAAACTTTCCAACAAAGAAAAAGAAGAAGTTGACCAATTTATTAAAGATCATTTAACAGATGGTGATGACATTATTACTGCTATTACAAGCTATTTCAGAAAAAACGCCGTCATGACAGGGGAAGATCCGTGGAATAACTTTAGTGATGCACAAAAAGAGTATATTAATGCATTTCTATCCATGCACGGTTATGATGATGGGTTTCCAGCATTGCTAGCAGAAGCAAAAGTAGCACCATATACAAAATTAGGAGCGAAACTAGCCCAAACAGGTGATAACTATATAAATACTATTTTAAACATGTTAATCGTTTTATCAGCTGGAGCAATTGGTTTTATGTTCTTTTTCAGAAAACGTAAACAAGCATAAATTGCTGAATCTCTAAGAATCCAGTGGGAAATTTACCCTGCTGGATTTCTTTTAGGTATTTTTTCAACAACAACCTTTAATACAGCCAAACAATTAAATAACGATAAAGACAGAAATTAATATTTTCCTAAGCTAATATGAAAAAGTAGATTAAGAGGGGAATGCGATGAGAGTCGTTTTAATTGATGATGAAATACTTGTTTCTGATTACTTAGAGAAGTTATTGTCAGAATTCAATCGTGTAGATGTCATCGGTAAATTTACTAATCCACTTGATGCATTAAAGTTTATTCAGTCCGGAGTTAAGGTTGATGTTGTTTTTCTAGATGTTTATTTACCTGAATATAGTGGTTTAAAATTAGCGAAACAATTACGTCAATCTAATCCCGACATATCAACTGTGTTTATTACTGATCAGGATGAATATGCGGTTCGTGCCTTTGAAGTCCAAGCGACTGATTTTATCGTCAAACCCGTTTTAAAAGAAAGACTTAAAAAAACTATCGATAGAATCCATTCTAAAACAATAACAATAACGACTGAACATGCATTGCAAATAACGATGTTTCAAAAAGTCACCATCGTTTTATCAGAAGATGAAATAGTACCAATGACATTTAATACGACAAAAATCCAACAATTATTTTTATACTTACTTCATCATCGTTCAAAACTTGTCGGAAAAGAACAATTGATTGATTTATTATGGAGGGACTTAGAAGATAAAAAAGCCGCCTCTCAATTGTACAATGCCATTTATATGATACGAAAAGAAGTAGAACCGTTTAACGATCATATAACAATCATTTCTCGTTCTGGAGGTTATCAATTAGATTTTAACAATACCTTAATAGATGTAGAACAATTTGAATCGAGCCTATCACAATTATCTAATTTAAATAAAACAACGATTAACAATTATCAAAGAGTACTCAAAATGTATACCGGTCATTATTTACAAGGATATTTTTATGATTGGATTGATAGTGAACGATATCGCCTGCAAAATCTTTGGATAAAATTAGCCCTTCAAGTGATGGTTTGGTATGAAGCAATAGGGGACAAAAAGTCACTTAAAAGTTTATGTCTATCAGCAATTCGGTTAGTCCCAATATCAGATGAAGCCTATTTTTACTTAATGAAAATGAGTGCCAATAATAATGAAAACTCATCTGTCCATTTCTATTTTAGTAAACTACAAGAGGTACTTAATCGAGAATTAAACATAAATCCAAGTTCAGAAATAACGACATGGTATGAAAATTGGCAAAGAAAATTATAAATTAGAATTGATTTTTAATAGGAAGAATGTGACATTACTAAATATCATGTAACAAAATCTCCGAATTTTGATGAACGTATATATTAAATATTCGTAAGCTAAAATTCGTGACATACTATCTTAATGACTTCATTAGTACAAGCTGTCCTAGCTGTAGTTGAAGTATTTTTATAAAGCAAATTCTCAATACAAAATATTCATATTTCAACAATTTTTTGTCACTAATTTTTTCCAACTAATTAAGACACAGAAAATCCTCTAGGGTCAGCATGGACCTATTGGGTTTTCTCTTGATTTATCCAAAAAGTAGTAATATATTCAATATAATTGCTTAATAGTATGATAGTATTAGGCAAAAGGGGTGTATATGAATGAATGCAGTGTTAATTGATGATGAGAAAATGGTACTTAATTATTTAGAGGAGTTATTACAAGACTATGAAACGATTAATGTCATAGGAACATTTACGAATCCACATGCAGGGAAAGATTTCATAGAAACCGAGGCGGTTGACATCGTCTTTTTAGATATTAATATGCCAGAATACAATGGAATGGAAATTGCTAAAGATATACGTAAAACAAATCCCGATTTGATGATTATCTTTGTCACTGCACATGATGAATATGCGGTTGATTCGTTTGAAGTTCAGGCGACTGACTATGTTGTGAAACCAATTTTAAAAGAAAGAATCGATAAAACGATAGCAAGAATTCAAACAAAAATGGCTGATTTACATAAAGAACCTGCATTAATTATTAACTTATTTAACAACATACAATTTAATTTTCTCAATAAACAACCAGTATCCATTCAATTTAATATGGCGAAAGTACAACAACTTTTTCTTTATTTACTTCATTATCAGTCACGACTTGTGAGAAAAGAAGAACTGATTGATATGTTATGGCCTAATTTAGAGGAAAGAAAAGCTTTTTCACAATTGTACAATGCCATCTATATGATTAGAAAAGAAATCGCCCCTTATGAAGAGAACATATCTATCACAACTTATTCTGATAGTTATAAAGTGGAATTGAATCATACTGTGACAGATGTTCGAGAATTTGAAGCAAGCATTCCCCTACTACCCCCATTAACCGAACAATCAATTACATCTTATGAAGAACTACTTGTACTTTATAAGGGTAATTATTTAGAAGGATATGATTATGAATGGGCTGATGGTGAGAGGTATCGGCTACAAACACTATGGGTAAACATCGCCTTAGATGTGGCTAGGTGGTACGATGAAAAGAAGGAATATGATAAACTAAATAACTTATGTAAAAGAATTTGTGACATAGAACCAATAACTGAACAAGCATACTTATATTTAATGAAAATAGCAGCAAAAAGAAATGAAAATTCATCTGTCCACTATTATTATACTAAATTAAAAAATGAGTTAGAAAAAGAAATTCAAGAAAAACCAAATGATGAGCTTCAAGAATGGTACCATACTTGGCAGGAAAATGTCTCATCAATTATTTAGTCACCAGGCGTTCTCAATTGAAATGAAATGGAGTGAGGAATACAAGTGAAAAAATATAATCGACTATTCATCACCATACTTGTATTTTTCATTATTATTACAGGCATTCGTATGCTTTGGATTGTACAATTTTCTCCAATAATGAATGCTGACGGCGCCGTCAATGGTCAATTAGATGTCACTGAAGTTTCCACAAAAAAGGATCTATATCCTTTAGCAGGGGAGTGGATGTACTATCCTGATGTTTTATTAACAAATGAGGAGTTACAGCAAAATAAATTCAAAGATAAGGCTGCTGCCAAAGTATTTCCAGATGATTGGTTAGATATTGCTTCGTCACCTAACTATCAATATGGTACTTTTCATATGCATTTAACGATAGATGATGAACTGCTTGATGAAAGCTTGAGTTTTCATGTGCCAAATACGAAGTTATCGTCTAGAATATTTGTGCAAGGGAAAGAAATCGGTGCGTCCGGAAATCCTGCAGCAAATAAAAATGATTTTATCGCAAGTATGTCACCATATGTGGCAACATTTTATGCTCAGGATAAGGAACTAGATGTTATTTTACATGTAAGTAATAACGGCGTTGATACGAAGGTACCGCCAATTAATATTTTATTTGGTACGACAAATGAGATTAACGAAAATGTCATGATGGCAACGATGATTAAAGTAATTGCTTTTGTTGTTCTAGCTGCATTATTTTTAATTTCATTTTATGTGTATTTGAAAATGAAAGAAGAGAAGTCTATTTTGTACTTCTCATTAATTATGCTAGGGACAGCCTTCACAGTTTTATTAGATTATGACCGGGTCTTACTGCTCGATTTACCCGTGAGTTACGCATTTAAAATGAAACTGCTTGCCATGATATTTTGCTTAAATGGATTATTCATGTTGCAATTTTTCAAACATTATTTACCAGAGCAAAGTAAATTTAAGCTGTTTAAATTTCTTCCTTATCCTACTTATCTATATATGTTATTTTTAATCTTCGTACCTATTCAAATCGTATTAGCATATAGGTTTATATTTATATTGGTTTTACTTATCCCATTTTTATTTTTTATTGCTACTTTATTTAAAGTAGTGAGAAATGATGTGACAGATATTGTCCTTATTTTGATGGCAGCATTAGCAATGTTAAACAATGTCATTTGGTCAGTCATTAAACATAATATTGACTTTGTTATTTTTGAATATTATCCGGTAGATTTAATTATCGCTCTCATTTTATTTGTCGTCTATTGGTTGAAAAGATATTTTCGAAATAATGAAGAAATAAAAGCCTTATCATTACAATTGATTGAAAAGGATAAAAGTAAAGATGAATTTTTAGCAAGTACGTCTCATGAATTAAGAAATCCATTACATAGTATCATTAACATTGCCCAATTTGTGCATGATAATCCCGATAATAAGATTGTTAAAGAAGATAAGGAAAATTTAAACTTACTTCTTTCTGTCGGAAAGCAAATGTCGATTTTAATTAATGATTTGTTAGATTTAACGTTAATGGATGAAAATAAATTAAGGCTTGAAAAAAAACCTGTTAATGTCCATTCGATCACAACTGTCGTTATCTCTTTAATGACTTATATGATAAAAGCAAAGAATATTGTTATTCACAATAACATTCCTAAAGACTTTCCAGCTGTTTACGCTGATGAAAACAGGCTTATACAAATGATGACTAACATACTGCATAATGCGATTAAGTATACAGAAAAAGGGGAAATTGTTGTCACAGGATTAGTGTCAACAAACAATATGGTATCAATTGAAATTATTGATACTGGCAAAGGGATGTCAGAAGAAGATTTGAAAGAAATCTTTAAACCATATGTAAAAGGAGATGACCATGACGGGATTGGTCTTGGTTTAAAAGTAACAAAAGAATTAGTTGAACTTCATGATGGAGAAATATATGCTTCAACAAATGAACAAAATGGTACTACAATTACATTTACTTTACCAATTGCCAACGAAAATGATGCAATAGATGCTGTGAAATTAGCAAAGGCAGAAACGGCTGCAACGACTAACTTGTCAGATATGGCAGAAACTAAGTTACATACTAATAAAGAAAATGTAAATTTAGCTGAATCGACTTGGCCTAAATTATTACTTATTGATGATGATCAAGTAAATAATAAAATAATAACGAACGTATTATCAACAGAAAATTATCACATATATAGTGTCAACAGTGGGGAAGAAGCATTAGAAAAAATTAACTCAACAAAATTTGATTTGGTCATCTGTGATATTATGATGCCAGGAATGTCAGGCTATGAATTAACTCGTCAAATAAGAGAGCAATTTAATTTATCAGAACTGCCTATCTTGTTATTAACAGCGAGAGGAAGAACAGAAGATTTACATTTTGGTTTCCAAGTTGGTGCCAATGATTACCTTATAAAGCCTGTTGACCCGATTGAATTAAAGGCTCGTGTTCGGTTATTAGCAGATTTACAGTTGACGATTAATAACCAATTAAAAATGGAAGCGGCTTGGTTACGTGCTCAAATAAACCCACATTTTTTATATAATACGATCAACTCAATTTTAATGATGATGCATTCTAATCCCGAACGAATGCAATATTTATTGAAAAACTTTGTCTATTTTTTAAGAACTAGTTTTGATTTTCAAAATACTGATCATTTAGTTTTGTTAAACGAAGAACTGCAATTAATTGAATCTTACTTAGCCATTGAAAAAGAACGATTTGGTGATCGCATTCAGGTTAAATGGTTAATTGATGACTCATTGGATATATTAATTCCTCCACTATCATTGCAGACGTTAGTTGAGAATGCATTAAAGCACGGCATATTAAACCGAATTGATGGAGGAACCATTACGATTAAATCAATTGAAGAAGAGGAATATGTTGATATTATTATTGAAGATGATGGAGCAGGTATACCAAAACATATTATAGAAATGATGGATCAACAACAATTTGACAGAGAAAAAGGAATTGGACTTGTCAATACTGATAAACGGTTAAGAAGATTTTTAGGGACTAAATTAACGATTAAAAGTGAAATGAATCAAGGAACAATAATAACAATTCGAATTAAAGTATGATATAAGGAAATTACCATAAGGTTAGTAACTTGTTCCCCCTCATGCATTTCGAGATAATCCTCGAACTAAAATTAAAAACCTTAATAAAATTCATTAAGCCACCCTTCCAAATTCTAAAATTTTTGCAAAACTTTACCGGAAAAGGGTCTGTATAATAATAATAGATATTTAATAGAGAGTTTTTTGTTATAATTAATCAAAATATGTCATAAATTGATGAAAAGTATTAACGGAAAAAATAGAGGTGTGTACAAGTTGCGTAAAAAGCTGTTGATTATTTTTATTATCATTTTCATTGTTGCTGGTAGTTTCCGAGTGTATCGCTATTTTGAACATAAACAAAATTTAGCAGCACGTGATGATTTTGGTAATTTATATGCTGAAATGGTAGATGAATATCAATATAAAGAAGGAATTCCAGGAGATACCCAAGGTATTTTTGGCAATATTAAAATACCGGAAATAGATTTGGAATACCCTGTACTCGATGAAACGACAAAGGAAAATTTAGATATTTCCATTACAAAATATGCAGGACCAGAGCTCCATGAAAATGGTAATTTAGTTCTTTCAGGTCATAATTATCGTGATGGGTCCATTTTTGGTCGTCTAGATGAAGTAGCGGTTGGAGATGATGTCATAATTTCTGATTTAAAAGGTGAAGATATCAATTATGAAATTAGTGAAACATTTGTAGTTGATGGTACAGACTTATCTATTATCGATAAAGGTGATGAAAATGATGAATATTTAACTTTATATACATGTCTTAGGACAGATAATACGAAACGATTTGTCGTTTTTGCTAAGAAAACTGAGTAAAAATTATTCCGAGGTACTTTAAATAGTTTGATAATAACAATTGTTTTGGAAATTTCATATTATAGAAATTCACATAATATCTAGGAGGAGTAGCAGATGAAAAACGAAAAACTAACAGTAAAACTATTAAAATTAGTTAATCAAAAACAAAATCCACGTCCTTATGATTTAAACATTACTGTCGCTGAGTTCACTAAAATTGTAGAAGAAGCAAGTGATAGAGGATTAATTGAGAATCCAACTTGGAAGGGCCATTTAAATAAATATGTGCTACATGAAAAGACATATGTAACGGAAGTCGGCCAACAATTTCTCATTGAAAATAGACGTTTCAACATTAGATTTAAACCCTTTTTTAAAACTACTTAGAACTCCTTTACCCCAAATGAAAAATAGTGGTGAAAGGCATATTGTGATAATGGCATTGATATTTTCGACTTAATAGCTAAGTTGTTTCGTAATGCTTTAAAAATATTCCACTATCACACCCTGAAATTCAGAATACAATAAGTAACCCCCTAAATTCCATTAATTAAACAAAGGAAGGTGTTAAAAACCCTTCCTCTTTATCGACTTTATGCAATCAACATGTAATCACAAGAAAATTTCCCTTTCTAAGAGTTCCAGAATTCATTCAGTGACCAATACGTCTTTTAGCTTTTCGCGTAATTCACGTTTTAAAAATTTCCCAACAGATGTCTTTGGTATCTCATCGACAAAGACAATATCGTCTGGAATCCAAAATTTTGCAAATTGGGGCTTCAAAAAGTCTAATAAATCATCCTTTGATACCTCCGCATTGTCATTTAGGACAACAACACCGACAGGACGTTCCTGCCAATGGTCATGTGGCACTGCAATAACCGCTGCTTCAAACACCGCTTCATGGGCCATCAGTGCATTTTCAAGATCAACAGATGAAATCCATTCGCCACCACTTTTGATTAAATCTTTTGTTCTATCAACGAGTTTAATGGCCCCTTCCTCATCAATTGTTGCAATATCACCCGTATGTAGCCACCCATCCTTAATTGCCTCGGCCGTTTTCTCAGGATCCCTATAATAACTACTGGCAATCCATGGGCCACGTAACAATAATTCTCCCATTTCCTCGCCATCCCAAGCAACCTCACCATCGTCACCAACAATTTTTGCTTCCAAACCTGGAACGAGCAAGCCTTGTTTAGCACGAATTTCTAATTTTTCATCATAAGGCAAGTCTTGCTGATAACTTTTCAACCGGGCTGCCGTTACCAGTGGGCTTGTTTCCGTCATGCCATATGCATGCATAAATGGGATATTAAATTTTACCTCATAGGTACGAATCAACCCTTTAGGTGCTGCCGAGCCACCACAAACAACCCTCGTTAAACTAGATGTGTCATATTTCCCTGTTTTAAATTCCCGAGCAAGTCCGAGCCAAATCGTTGGAACCCCAGCTGTCGTTGTTACCCCTTCAGACTCAATCAATTCAGCAAGTATTTGTGGGGTAAAAAAAGCCCCCGGTAGCACTTGGGTTGTCCCAAACCAAACAGCTGAAAAAGGTAACCCCCAAGCATTAACATGAAACATCGGAACAACCGGCATCGAAATATCAGATTCTGACAATGCTAAAGAATCCGCCAAACCAATAGATAAACTGTGTAGAACAATACTTCGGTGCGTGTAGACGACACCCTTTGGATTACCAGTAGTTGCCGATGTATAGCACATTCCAGCAGGTGAATTTTCATCCAAATCCTTTGGATATTGATAATCCGAATCCCCTTTGGAAATAAGCTGATCATAATGGTAAGCAGGTTCGAGAGATGTCTCTGGTAGCTCCTCTTTATCCGTAAAAATAACAAATGCTTCAACAGAAGGTATTTGTTCTTTTATCCCTTCGACTAAAGGCACAATACTCTCGTCAACAAGCAATACCTTGTCTTCCGCATTTTGAATAATGTATATTAAATGTTCCGGTGTTAAGCGAATATTAATCGTATGTAATACAGCCCCCATACTCGGTATTGCAAAATATGCCTCTAAATGCCGGTGATCATTCCAAGCTAACGTTCCTACACGGTCCCCTCTTTGCACACCTAGATTTTCAAGAGCACTCGATAAACTCCTCGTTCTTTTCCCTATCTCAGCATAGTTAAAGCGATGAATCCCCGATGTAGTCCGTGAAATAACTTCCTTTTTTGGAAAATACTTTTCAGCTCTTTCAATCAAACTTTCCAACGTCAATGGTGTGTTCATCATTGTCATCTTAAATTCCTCCAATATTTAATCATATAGATTATCATATTAAGTATGATCATGATGTATGTCATCGGTATTGTATGAGTAGAAAAACTTATTTTGTGGTGTTTTCATTCCTAAAATACAAACTAAGGTTAATCAATAATTACACCATTTTAATCCCTCCAATCGACTACCTTATTTGTATTATCACACTGTTGTTTTATTTTTTCAATTATTATTTTAAATTTTCTGATTACTTACCTTGTCTTTTTCGCATCCCATGGAACTATCTATCGCTTCAATTAAACAACCCTGTATTTTTCGGTGCTATTTGTTTATAAAAAAATAACTCAATTCAAATATAACTGAGTCATCGAAAAAATTACCTTTTCGTTTCTTCTACCATAATTGCGCCTATTCTGAAATAGTTATTAAAGTAATTTTCTATCCTTTATATTTATTACTACCAGGCAATACTTTTATTTCATTCCAGGCTTTAATTGCATCTTCTCTCTTTTTGCCTTTGTTTTTAGGGTCTGCGAAGTAATCCCTAGTAAATTGATTGTATTCAAATTGTGAGCCAATTTTCCTTTTATAGTATGGGTCCGCTTTTCTTTCTTCCTCCTCATACCACGCATCTACAACATCCTGATATGTTTTTCCTACATTTTCTTTAAAATAATTTTGAATATAGGTTGAAAAGTGAAATTTAGGAATTACCGATTTAAAAAAGGCCCTAACTACCTGACTACAACGATGGTTTTCTGTAATAACTGTATTTAAACTTAAATCCTCTAATTTCACTTTTTTTGTAGAAGTATTTCTTTTTCTCATCGGCTTTTGTATTTTCCCTGTTTCAAGAAACACCGCTATCCTATCCGATATTTCTATTTTAGATCCAGAAGCACTTATTTCATTTCCCCTACAAAATGTTTGCAATTCCTCTTTTAACCAATAAAAATTACGAAAGTCGTCTACATTCAAATTTCTTGTTAATTTAGGTCTCAATTACCCTCTCTCCATTCCAATATACCATTATCCAAATCATTCACCTTATATTTAATAATATCCCTAAGAAACTTTGCCTTTCGTTCTGTTAAATGGACTATTTGTCGTAAAATATCTATTCATTTTTTGACTCATAGTCCACACAAAAACTCCCATAGACATACTAAAATAAATACGATTCAGCAAACCCTAGCTTATTTCCTTCCCAACATATTTTCCAAGCCCCTGATACTGATTTTTTTTACGGGCCCTTTTTACAATCCACCCAAATAACGGACGCTGAATCCAAAGAGGAATCCCAACAACTAATGTATTTTGTAGTGTTAGAATTAATGCCGTATGTGCCAAAGATTGGGGATTCCCCTTTTTATCCACCAAACCATCATCAATCAAACCATAATGAATGCGCACAGATTCCTCAAACTGACTAGGAGGCGTTAATCGCACCCGAAAAACAACCGGCTCGTCATGATTATTTGTAAAAGTATGGGCCGTCCCAATAGCAACACTTTGCTCGTCCCCCTTTTCCAAAACAAGCTGCGATTTCCCAAGGGTGACTGTTAGTTTCCCTGAAATCACTGCGAATTTTTCTTCAAACTCATCATGCCTATGTAGTGGGGGTCCCTTCCCGTGTGGCGGTAGAACGACTTCAATGGATAGAAATTTCCCCTTCGTTTCCCTTGCTGTTTGTAAAAATGTAATTTGTTCACCCGTCACTTGATTAACAACTGTACGCTCCAATTCAAAACCTCCTATTATAATTACCGAATTGCATATTGCCCACCTTTTAATAGAGTCATCACCCAGTTACTATTCTTTCAGCTAGTAAATCTTTCGGGAAAAATTTGTGGAAGTTTTACTCTCGAAACCTTTGCCCGAGGTCGGCATTTGAAGGTCGGGTTATTGGATCTTCCCTTCGCACAGCCCCGACATAATAAATCCTATTGAGTCACCCTGACACCAGGGGTAAAATCGAAAATCAATCTTATTTACGAATTCTCATTCACATTCACAACAATTGCTCGACCATCTGCACGTTCAAATATAACCTTCTTATTATATTTTCCAGTGTCCTCTATGTACGTCATGTGAATTTCATCCTTTAGCGGTCCTTCCAATGATGGGTAACTTTCACTTTTCCATCATAACTATCCAAGTTTATTTTCGAATCATCTTTGAAGTTAAAAGTCACCCTAGTGCCACCAGCAATCTTTTTCGCAGACAAATCCCCAGATAATTTTTGTTTACTTGCTTCATCGATCTCTACCACGGTCCCAACTTTACGTTCCTTTGCTAGCGCAGATTTAGGTGTAAATTTCCCCAGATTTCCCCTTGACGCACCACCGACCATTGCACCGGCAAGTGCACCCAAACCACCAGACTTTTACTGAGCCGTTCAAACATGATAAACGTTCTAAACATATAATCTCCCTATCTATTCAGATTTTGGGAGGTACGATAACATACTAAGGGTGTCTAAATCCTATCCATTAATTCCTTTATTCGTTCTTCTGTTAATTTTGTTACTTTACTTATTAAGTTAATTTCGATACCCTCCTTTTGTAATTCAACAGCAATTTCTTCTCGTGCATATTCCTTACCCAATTCTATATACGAAATGGGTAATTCTTTTATTTTATCCAACTCACTCATTCGTTTCAATTCTTCCATTAATTCCTTTATCCGTTCTTCAGTTAATTTTGTAACTTTACTTATGAGGCGAATATCCATACCCTCTTTTGATAATTCAATAGCAATTTCCCCCCGTGCATATTCTTTACCTCGTTCTATGTACGGAATAAGTAATCCTTTGACTTCTTCCCACTCGCCTGTTCGCTTCATTTCATCGATTAATTGTTCTTCCTCCTCTCTATCCAATTTTAGAGAGTGATCAAAGAATCTGAATAAGAAATCAATTTCTTCCGACGAATATTTTTTCAACATGATCAACTCCTTATATAAATTTGTACCAAACTACTAAATTAACTTGGTTTCGATCTGTCCGGAATCTTTATAATTCATTTTACTTAACAATGCTGCTACTGGATTGTCTGAAGTTAAAATTTTTCACCGATATGCCTTACTTAATTGTACTTTTCCCTAAAATATCAAACACTAGATTTTTCTTTTTATCTCCCTTGGCCAATATAATTAAGCCCCTAACATTAATTTATAGTTTGTAGGGGCTTCATAGGCTCTTCATTATTCATTTATGTTTTCCATTAATTCCTTTATCCGTTCTTCTGAAAGTTCTGTTATTTTTCGAATAAAACTTATTGCCATTCCTTCTTTAATTAACTTAACTGCGACTTCTTCCCGACCTTCTTCCCGACCTTTTACAATCCCTCTTTCTTCCCAGGAAATCGGTAACTTTTTTATTTCTTCCCAGTCGTCAGTATACCTTAATTCACTCATCAATTGTTCCTCCTCCTCTTCATTTAATTTTAAATAATGATCAAAAAATCTCACTAAAAATTCGCTTTCTTCTTCTGGTAATTTCATTCGTACGATTATTTTTAGAAATTCATTTTTTACTTCTACACGTTCTGATTCACTATAATTCATTTTACTTAACAATGCTGCTGCCACTGGATTGTTTGATTTTAAATATTTTCGCCAATTCATCATACTTAACTGTACTTTTAAAAATTGAAAAGAAACTACTTTAAAGTCTGTTACAATCATTTCGTAACTATTTTGCCCTTTACGTTTATCATCATAACTATATACTGCTATTGGTAAAATTGGCTTTCTATATCTATTATACAACAAAGTGTAATATTGAAACATCCGTTTATTGAAATTTTTATCGTAAGTACTTTGTGGTTCAACATGAATAATAATAAGCGAATTTTCCCCTCGCAACTTTGCTTCAATGACAATGTCTGCCTGCCGTTTCACACCTTTAAACGCATCGGTAAACATCTCTTCTGATAACGGTTTTATCCCGGAAAAATCAATATCCGAATGGAATTTTGGAAAAAACAACTTCATAAATTCTTCAAAATAAGTATGAATCAACGTCTTGAAAAGGCGATCATGAATTTGATGATCTTGTTTTTCTTCCGATTGTCTATTATATTCCGGAGGTAGTTCCCGCACTTTCCCATCAACTAAAAATTGATACTTTACCGATTCTTCGCTAACAATCACAACATCACACCCTTACCGTTTTGTGATGACTGACTTGGTTGATTATCTACATTTTATTGTATCATAAAACCGAATTAGGAACAAGTGTTCTAGTCAATTATTTTAGTGTGTGATGATACCACGATTGGATGCGGTGCAGCCTTTGGAAATTACATTTTCGTCTGACCCCTATATCTTAGCTATTACATGGAAAAACTGAAAACAGGGTTTGGCCTTACGGTCAAAAGAATAATAAGCAATCATCTTCGCATAATTGTACATTATTATATAGTCAAAAGTGTTCACACTTATCTTGACAGTATAATTTAACCAATGAATACATCAAATCCGTTTGCTTTCGTGAATAATTCTCAACCTTCTTTATTATCTTTATCGCCTTTTTCCTTACTATTCCTTTTTTATCAAGGGCTATTTTAAAATAACAAAACAAAAAATAACACTCTTGCCATAAGGGATGATTTTAAATGGAAAAAATAGCGGGAAACAGTATATTTATAATCAACTTTCATTAAACTTTTATTTTGGAACATACTATATTTTCAAAAGGAGGCGACGCGAAGTTATGTCAGAAGAAAATAAAAATCGTAATAAAGATAAAGGAAAACAAAAGAATATCGCACGGAAATATGATACAAGCCCAAAACAAGACCATAGCACAGAAATAGCCGAGGAAAGTGAATTCGTCAATATTCAGGGAAAGAAAAACAAACGGAAGCGTTAGTATCAAAGAGGGGGGGGATAAGTCGGTATCAAAAATTTAAAGTAGGCTTACCTCTGATAATAGTGGTATTTGCTGAACGTTGGTAAAAATTATTGATTACTATTACGTAGCTCATTCGCGTTCATCACCTCGTTTGAATGACGCTACCTTTTTAGTAGCAATTTCATCATAGGAATGTTTATGAGTAGTGTGAACCTTTCCATCTAATTGTTTTTCAATTTGGTGGGGGGTTCACACTTTTTCATTTTTACCGTAGCTTTAGGGGTGTGTCTATCTACCTTAATTGTTCTTATTTACTGAATCTCCCTTTAATATTGCCAATCTTTTTGTTGATATCTTCTTTTGCCGTTACAACACTTTCGTCTGCTTTTTTCAATACATCTTCAGATACTTCTTCATACCTGTCCTTCGTGTCCTCGAACACTTCCTCGTATTTGGCTTCTACACCTTCTGTTGCTTTATCAACCGCACCTTTTATTTTGTCACCAAAATCCTTGTTGCTCATCCACTATTCCTCCTTCAAGTCCAATTGAAATGCATTTCTGTTAAATGTGATTTTTATCCACATTTCAACAGTTGGCATCCCATCTTTTGAGTCCAACAGCATTTATTATATCCTTATTTAAGATTTACATTTATTTTAATTATGATTATTGGGCAATCTGAACGCCCATAAGTAACCCTTTTATCACATTGACTGTGTCCTCATATATAAGTCATCTGTAGTTCGCCAATAAATCAGTCTTCCAAAAACTAATGACCCTTTTTAATAAACATTTAACTTTTATAAAAGAAATCAGAAAAACCTTGATGATTTCATCCAAGATCCCTATGCCTTTGCCCCATGCTTTCCATCCTTCAAAACCCACGACAGGCCGTATAAGGCCATTCCGATAAAAATAAGTGTGTAAGTTGGGATGCTGAATTCCGTCCCAAATGTAGGAGTTAAAAAAGTCACGGCAACGATAACACCAATACTGAGGGTACATATGAGTCATATTTCGAAGAATTCCATCCATGTGGATTGTTTCTTTTTTGATTCTTTAAATAGTGTTCTTGAAATTGAATAGAATACCAATTTAATGAATACAAAGAGAATGATGATATTAATGATTCCAACGACAATGATTGTTCCTATATAGTATGTCGTAGTTGCAGAACCGAGATTAAATCCGTAGTATAGCACCGTTTTTAACAATCCATTGAAAGCAATATAAACTGCTAGAAAGATACATATAATTCGGAAGCCAAACTTCACTTGTTTTTTCTTAGTTTCTTGTGGAATTTCATCGATAATTTCTTGACAATATGCTTTCAAGTCTTCACCGAATACATCCTTAACTGTTCTCCCTTCTCCCTGAGCCTCTAATATATGGTCGAGTAATTGTAGCAAAATCGTTTCAGTTTCTAGTTCAGATTTTGTTGATGCTATCCTAATGTAAAGTAACATGTCTTCAAAATCTTTTTCGTTCCCGTCATTTAGAAGTTCACTTTTTTCATTAATTTCTTTAATGATTTCCTTCGCATTCATGACTCATTACCTCCTTGTAAAATTTGATCGACTGGAGTTTTTATCGTCTCCCAATTTTCCGTGAATTTTGTTAATGCCGCTTCTCCCGCTTCCGTTAATTGATAATACTTTCGTTTTGGGCCTGATGGGGAATCTCTTATTTCACCGACAATGAGTTGCTCTTTTTGCAATCGCAACAAAATTGGATAAATCGATCCTTCACTAATATTCGTCAGTCCGAAATCGTGTAATTTAACGGACAAACCATAGCCGTAAGTTGGTTCTTGTTTCATAATGGCTAGGATGCATCCTTCTAAAACACCCTTTAGTAATTGGCTACGACTGTTCAAATAAACCACCTACCTTGTTATACAAGTTACCTATGTGAAAAATTACTACCTTGCCATGCAAGATAGAGTACCTTAAGTTTATAATAAATTTTTCTTTCTTGCAAATTTTACAAACGGGATGACCGATGACTTACTTAATTATAGTAACACTGACCTAAATTACCTGAAATATTATATTCGATATGTTTTTTCAAATATTTACTGAATTAGATTACCTCCCCTACCTATTAGTACATAAATATGTACTAATTGATACAAACATGTTGTATTTTTATCATAAAAGTAATATAATTTGGTTATAATAGATACAGAGGAGCGAGAAGGTTTGAGTCAAGTTGGGCCAGAAACAAAAAGACATACAAATTTTACTGAAGATAACATTAAAGAATATCTAATTAATTTTCAACAACTAGTAAAAGACGGGGCATATACGATTGCTAAAAATCAAAATCGACAAGAAAACGTTGATTTCATTGAAATGTATCGTATTAATTCATTTAAAGAAAAAGAAATATTATTAAGTCTTACACATTTTGACTTTTGCTATGCAGTCGATAATATAAAACAACAATATGCCCACGAAAAACTGTACGTCTTTTGTAAGTCGTTAACATTAGACAACTGGGGAAAACCCGAACTTGTCGATATTTATATCAAATCAAATTTAACTCAAACTAGAAGAAACAAGGATTTTCTTATTGTTATTTCTTTTCATGAAAGAAATAAGCCGATATCTTATTTGTTTGTTGAATAATTTTAAAACAAAAAAGGGAGGGAAATGTCATGTTACCTTTTTGTGAAAAATGTCATGACGTTGTTCATTTTGATGAAGTATCGGTTGACAAAACTAAAATCATCAAAGGAAAGGAAATTTCCTATACGGGAAAAGAAGCATATTGCAAAAAATGTCACTCTTCTATTTTTGTGTCAGAAATACGTGATTTTAATTTAAATCAGCTTGACAAAGCATATAGAACTAGTGAAGATTTAATCACTATAGATGATATTAACAAAGTTTTAGATAAGTATCAGATTGGTAAACGGCCTTTATCTATTTTACTTGGATGGGGTGAAGGGACAATTACACGCTATATCAATGGTGATATTCCAACGAAACAATATTCCGACACTTTAAAAAGAGTATTTAATGATCATCAATTTTTCAATGAACTTTTACAACAAAACAAAGGAAAGGTTTCATCTCGTGCTTATGGTGCTGCTAAAAAAGCAGTTGAGTCTTTGGAAAATAATATTAATATAAATGTAAATAGCAGCAATAATAAAAAAATAGACAGTGTGGTGCAATATTTTTTGCACGAATGTGTTGACATTACACCATTATCCTTACAAAAATTATTATATTATGCACAATCATTTTATAAAACTTTTTATGGAGAGTTTTTATTTCAGGAGGACTGTGAAGCATGGAGGCATGGACCAGTATATAACGAGGTATATCATAAATATAAATCGTATGGTTATGGTCATATTAGAGATGAAATTAATGAATATGAATTCAATTTATTATCTGAAACGGAAATTGGGCTTCTTGATAGTATCATTAGTAATTTTGGGTGTTATAGCGGAAGAATATTAGAGAAAATGACACACAATGAACAACCTTGGCGAATAACGAGACAGGGATTAAATGATCATACTTCGTCAAATCGAATGATTAATAAAAAACTTATTTCTGAATACTTTGAACAAATCAAATCAAAATATAACATGCTAAATCATTCAGATATAAGAGATTATAGTCTTGACCTATTTAAAAAGATAAATTAAATGGTTCTTTGTGTTAATTTTTATCATTGGTAAAAATTGATGAAGTCTTTATCTATTAAGTTAATCGATGGTTAAAAATTAAAGGATGAATCAAAAAAAAACGATTCATCCACCTTTTATTTTCATATTAAATTTATTTGTAACAACCTGAAGGAAAAGTCTTCCTCCGTTGATTTAAGTCAATCATAATAGACAAGATTTTATTTTGAAACAACCAGATTTCCATCTATTTCCCATCATGTTCGGCACTGATGTCTAAATCATCTACTTCCTCCGATTCGGTCCCATTATTTTCATCGGCTTCATTTTCATTTACCTTTTGGGCATAAAAAGCCAACGCAGGAATGACTAAGATGAACAAAAGAACCATGATACGAACTAGCTTTTTGAACATGTATGTTCCTCCATTTATTTTTCATCCGTATGATATTTTCTACCATCTATAAGACTATCATTTGCATGGATGAATCGCAAATAAAGTGAAACTTCAAACAGTGGGGGTTTCGCACCTCCCCCACTGTTTGTTAGTTGAACGAATCGGGCTTTTACTGGCTGTTAATCCCCCTCTTATAATTCTTGGAATCTCCCCGAATTCTTGAAGTGGGGGTCTTACAGCCAGTTAATCTGCAATAAATAGGGAAATTATTTAACCTCTAGATGATTCGTGGAATAGTAGGTTGTTTTGTATAAAAATTGACACACATTGATAGGATTATTGGGAAAGACAGATTTAAGTTTCACGGGGGTCATTCTCCTGGTGAATGACTGCCAACCTGAAATTAATCTCAAAAAATGTTATCAGATTTTTTATCTTTTCTCTGTATTATTTTCTAACCATAAAATTATTTCAGATAATCGCATTTTCCCTTCGGCTACTGCAACAGTAAACTTTTCATTTTCATCTGTGTTTTGTACTATTTGATAACCATTTTTCTTCAGGAAAATATCAAGTGAGGCAAATGCAGTTCTTTTATTCCCATTGTAAAAACAATGATTTTTAACCAACGATTCAAAAAGAGCAGCTGCTTTTTCAAATAATGATGAATATGCATCCTCGGCAAATGCTGATTGTTGGGGACGATGTACTGCCGATTCAAGCAAACTCTCTTCCTTAATCCCAGCATGTTCTCCATGTCCATATTTTTTCATAACTAAAAAATGAATCATCGTCACATCTCTAACGGAAAGAAATTTGATATCCATTATTATTTTAACCTTTCAAAAAGTTCATTATGTTCATCAAAGGTTTCTTGTAGCATTCGAAGCATTTCTACATCCAGTTCATCCTCAATTCTAGTTTTTCTTTTTAAAATCATATAGTCCTCTTCTACTTCAAAAACAATCTCATCACCGCGTTTTATATTAAGTTCATCAATTACTTTTTTAGGTATGCTTACACCTAGACTATTACCAAATGCAGATACCTTACGTGTTTCCTTTTTCACGTTTACATCACCCTTATCACCTTATTTATTCTATACCAAACTTTCAATCATTATCTATATGTGTAAGTATGTAAGTATATTATAACATATTATCGATGAATGTGAAGGGTGAGGTATCTTGATTGAATTTTTTCCAATTAAGCAATTTAACTAATTAACCTTGATATTCCAAAATGAAAAAACTCCCCCCAGATCATTGTGAAGGGAGCCCTATAAGGGAGAAAAATCTTAATTTATTCTTTTTCTGCGAATCATGTAGATGCTACCACCTACTAATAATAATACGAAACCTATCAACAACATGTTAAAATACGGTGAAGCTGTAGCTGGTAATTTTTGACCTTCAGGGACTTCTGGTTGCACACCCTCTTTGTCGCCTTCCTTAGGTGTTTGTCCTGGAACAATTTCAGTATTAGTTATAATAAAACCTTCAGTAGCATTACCAGTAATTGTTGATTCATAGCCGGGAACTTCTACCTCTTCAATGGAGTATTCATTGATAGATTCCCCAAGCATATTATAAAAAGTGTATGTCCAATTATTATCATCTGACAGTTCGGCAACTTCCTCTAAATATCGTTCACCATTAATTAATAAATAAGCTGTGACAGGATCACCTGGTGTGCCTACCCATTTTTTTGTAACGGTAATATCAATTCTCTCCTGTGAAAATACACCATATTTAGAAAAATCAGTTACGTCAGCAGTGATGAAACCATTTGAATAGCTACCACCTTTTTGTACCCATTTTTCACTTTCATAATGAAAAATAGCTGGGTATTTAGCATCTTCATTCACTAACATAGATAAAATGAAATCACCTTCTACTTCTATTTCGTTACCATCTGGACTATCCTTAAAAATAAAATCTAAAACTGGCCCCCCCACCAAGTAACCCCCGGGTGGATTGGGATCATCAACAGACTTTACTTCCAGTGTTACGGTACTATTATAAATATTTTTATATTCATTCGGAATTTTTAACCAAGCAATCCTGTTGCCATCTTTATTCAAAACTTCAATAACCTCATTTAACATTACATTACCTATTTCTTCTCCGACTATAACCTTCTTATCACTAATTGGTACAAAAGTATGGGAATTATTGACTGCATAATTGTGTGCTGTAGAATTAAAATAACCGTGAATAATAAAGTCAGATGGTAATTGATTATTTACAAAAGCTGCATCATCGATTGAAGTATCCCTTCTAATTATTTTAACTTTAGACAATTGATTATCTGCAAATGCAAGAGACCCAATACTAGTGACACTTCCAGGAATAGAAATATCACTCAGATTATTACTCAGAAAAGCTGAATTACCTATTTCTTCAACAGTATTAGGGATAACTATACTAGTTAATCCACTCTCCTCGAAGGCACTATTGGAAATTTTCTTAAGCCCTTCATTTAAAACTAACTCTTTTATTTTACTTTTAAAAAAAGCACTCTGCCCAATTCCCTCAACATTGCTAGGGATTTCAATCTTCTCAATAACATCATTATTATAAGCAAAAGCATATTCTCCAATATTTGCAAGATTATTCGATAATTTGACAGTTTTTAACTTATTCCCACCAAAGGCATGATCACCTATTTTCTCAACGCTATTTGGAATACTTATTTCCACTAGTTGATTCTTGGCAAATGCCCATTTCTCAATAAACTTTAGATTATTAGGTAGTGTTACGCTTGTTATATTACCATTATCCCCTGTATGAAATACATTTTCCCCTATCACTGCAACTGATTTCCCTTCAATTTCATCCGGGATAATTACATCACCACCACCACCGACATATTCAGTAATTGTTACCGTATCATCTCCGTTATCTACATGAACAAAATCAGTTGCAGCATATCCTTCCTTCATTCCAAACAACATAAACATCATGACTAGTCCAACTAGAACAACTATTTTATTTGCTATTAATCTGTTACCTAGTTGATGATTTAACAAATTATTTCCCCCTTTTTTTATTTTTGGCATTTTTATTACAATTCCTACAATTTAAAGTTATATTTTACCTAATATAATCACCTACCTTACTCCCTTTTCCATAAATATCCTTAATTTGAGTAAATTGTAACTAATGAAGGTTAAAAACAGGTGAAGTTTTCCCAAAACAGGCATAAAGGGCTATTCATTTCATCCCTATATTGGAAAGTAAAGTAAAGGATAGGTTATATTGATACTTTAATGTGTCATTTTCCAACCATCATATAATTTCATAATATTCCTATCTCCCTACAACTGCGGGTGATTATCCGTTTCCCTTTCCATTTCAATCTTTCCTATGACATAATATGACTAATAGATTTTTACTCCATTTTAATGAAAAGTGGTGGATCACGTTGTGGAAAAAAATAATTGGCGCGGAACAAACGAATTTTACTGATTTTCTAATGATTATTAGTGGTCTACTTATAATTATTGGGGGAATAACTGGTCGCCCCATTTTATTTGTTATTAGTTTTTTATATTTGCTCTATTTTTTGTTAAATCTTTGGTACGAAAAATCTATTGGCAGCCATTTCAACTTACAAAACAACAAAAAGACGATTCGCCTCTTTCCGGGTGATGAGGCCCATATTGAATTACATTTTGAAAATCGTTCTATTTTTCCATTTATTCACGGGGTATTTCGGTTTTTATTGGATGATGTGGTAATCGTTTTAAAGCGATCGTCAGCAACACCATTTGGCCATGATGAATTTCCTTTATCTATTCCTGGAAAAGGCATGACGACGTTATCTATTCCAATCCGTGGGGAGAAACGGGGAGTAGCGAAACTAAGTCAAATCCAATATCGATATCCTCATTTATTCAAATTTCATAACGTCCATCTTGAGTATGAACATTTTTTTCAACAGGAAGTTATTGTCTACCCAGAACCCCTACCTGTTGAGGGATTACATGCCTTTTTCAGGGTGGCGCCAGGACTAGAGCAGACGAGGATATCCCCTTTCGTCAATATGGAACAAGGAATTGGGACAAGGAATTATCACTCAGGTGACCCGTTTAAACACATCAATTGGAATGCCACTGCCAAGCAGCAAACATTACAAACAAATACTTTTGAAAAAACGATCGATAAGTCCCTTATCATGATCATTAATTTGCAACAGGAAGATAGGAGTAACCATGCTGTTGCAAAGCAACAATTGGAAAAATTCTTATCCCATGCAACCTATTTGGCTCAATATGCGACGAAAGCAGGTTATCCTTATCAGATTTTTATTAACTCTACCCAAATTGGAGGTAGACAATCACATCAATCCCATAGCGAAAATAGCCAGGTAAATTATATGCGAACTTTGGAGATGTTGGCCCATATACCTACACACCCGATGACTTTTCCGATTTCGGCACTAATGAATCGGTTGGACAGGTCTTTTACCCAACCAAGAACAATGATTATTATTGGGGAGATTTTTCCACAAATGAATGAAATGATGACAAGAAATCGGATTAATCATGCTTATTTTCAAGTAAAGGCTACAGGTGAAAAAGCTGTTCTAGTCCCCTACAATGCAAGGGGGCAGAAATCTTATGCCAATTAACCAGAAGGTCATCCAAACTGCTTATCATTTTTTTAGTGAAGGGATTATTTTATTTTTATTGTTAGGACCTTTTTTTCATTTTACATATGGTGGCATTCCGTATTGGACTGGTGTAGGAAGCCTTATGATTGTTACGATTACTTTTTCTTTATTGACACAGTTTTCGGACCGGATTATTTGGTTTTTATTAGTGGCTCCTTTTATTGGAATAGGTTATTTTTTTGTACTAGATGTTTCTTTCTTTATGTCAATCGTGATTGTCAGTGTGCTGATGTGGCGATATATTGTCTTACGACAGGAATCACATTTGGAAAACGAAAAGAAATACTTAGTAGTGACAACGATTTTAGTCATTATATATGTCTTGATTGCCCGGGAAAATAATGCCGTTATTTATTTAATCATGCAGTTTTTCACATTAATTATCGGTTATATTATGAACCATACTGTTTCAGTGCAACATCAGAAAAAACGAATGACATATGGACTAGGGAAACTGTTTGTTTCATTAATTTTATTATTGGTCGTTTCGATGGGGCTATTACATTTATTCGGTGTGCCGATTTTATTTATGTTCTGGGATGTTGTTGTCGTTAATATATGGCAAGGCATTGTATTGGCTGTTGCCTATATCAGTGTTGCTATCATGTATGTGTTGGAATTTTTAATCAAACTGCTACCGAATTCTAATGAAAGTGAGTTTCATTCTAACCATGCGGAGGTGGGCGTGGCGGAGGAGGAAGGCCTTGAATCCTCACCAGTAGAAATGTTAGATATTAATCTTGGTTGGATTTTCACACTTTTATTGGTGGCTTTTTTGTTATATCAAGCAGTTAAAATTTACCGGAAACGATTTAAACAAGATGGGGAACAGGAAATAATTTCTGTGACACATATGCCTTTGGAAGAAAAAAGGGGCCGGAAGCCAATAATGACACGATTGAGGGAGCGATTTTTTTCCCAACCAATTGATCCAATAAGAAAAGTAATGTATCAATTCGAACGTGAAGCAGAAAAACGACAACAAGGGAGGCGACCTTCGGAAACTTTGACGGAGTGGTTTGCACGGATTGACTTGGGGGCAAATATTGATGCCTATGAAAAAGTTCGCTACGGCGGTGGACAGGCAAGTTCAATGGAAGTAAAGCAATTATCCAACCAATTAAAAGATTGGTTCAGTAAAGGGAGTGCCAGAAAATGAAGAAAATACATCAGGCAATGGAAAAATTAAATGAAGTGATTTATGGAAAACAGGATACGATAGAATTACTTTTTGTCGCTTTAATTTCTGGGGGACATGTGTTACTGGAAAGTGTTCCCGGAACTGGAAAAACGAAGTTGGCAAAAAGTTTTGCAAAAATAATGGCTGGTTCATTTGGTCGTGTTCAGTTTACACCCGATGTGCTACCAAGCGATGTGACGGGGATTCGCTATTTTAACCCGAAAACACAGGTGTTTGAACTTCGGACGGGACCAGTTGTTACCAATGTGTTTTTGGCTGATGAAATTAACCGTGCCATTCCGAAAACCCAATCTAGCTTGCTCGAAGTGATGGAAGAAGGCCAAACGACCATCGATGGCGAAACAGTTTTATTAGATATGCCCTTTATTGTCATTGCCACCCAAAATCCAGTCGAATCAAATTACGGTACCTTCCCACTTCCCGAAGCACAACTTGACCGATTTTTATTCCAAATCGATCTTGGCTATCCTGACATTGTTGAGGAGAAAAAAATATTAACGAATTATCGTGTTGAGGACCCGTTTGAAAATTTAACAGCTGTTTTATCTGTTGAGGAGATTGTTGCTTTGCAGCGTGAATGTAAAAATATCATGGTTTCCGATGTTGTAGCAGATTATTTATTGAAATTGATTCATGCCTCCCGAGATCACCAGGATGTTGAGTTGGGAATTAGCCCTCGAGGAATGCTCGGGTGCATGAGGGCAGCCCAAGCAAGAGCATTGATGGAAGGGCGAAATTTTGTCACCCCGGGAGATGTGAAAAAATTAGTTCCCTATATTTTCCAACACCGAATCATTTTAACGATGGACGCATCCATTAAAAAAACCAAACAAGACATCGTCAACGAAATCATCGAACAAGTTTCTGTGCCAGTGGAAGGAAAAGATTGATATAATGATGGTTGAATGGAAAGTGGTTTTGATTCATTCAGCTTTTTCACAGAAAAAGCTACATTAAATGGGTTTTGGGTTTTAGGTTTTGGAATGCAGTTTTGTGAGCACAATTAAGAGCGATTAAACAAGTTTATATGCGGTAATTTCCAGTTTATATTCGGTAAATCAACGTTTTCCCATGAACCCTCCGCCATTCTTTCTTTTATATTTTAACTGGTTGATTTGCCTCCATTAATTCCCTTCCATATGCTGTTTTTGTAGCATCATCCCATGAAAAAACGTTTGTCATAAAATTAATGACAGACTGTTGGTGCTCTGCCACCCAATCGACATCAAAGATTGTCGCCCCGGTCCTTCTTGTGAAAAAATCCACAGGAGTCATGGTCATTTCATATGTCATGGCATAAAGTAACATCGCAAGGACGACAGGATTGATACCTTCCTCTTCGGCAAGATTTCTGTTTTCTCCATATAATTCAAAAATCCACCCAACATTTGATCCATATGTATCGGTTAATTTTGTTGCATCTGCCAATGACAGTCCGACAACCACACCTCGTTCAATTTTTTCTCGCCGAAAGGTCATAAAACCGGTGGAACCACCTACATCACCACCGGAAATCGGTAACTTTTTTGTGGTACAAGGGGCAAATGTCATGTCAGTTGTTTTTTCTAATGATGACGCCATTTCATCGACCACATCCTCTGCCATCTTTCGATATCCTGTCAATTTCCCACCTGCGATGGAATATAATCCAGTGGGAGATATGAAAATCTCATCTTTCCGTGAAATTTCACTTGGGCTTTTACCTTCTTCATGGATAAGTGGGCGTAAACCGGCCCACACTGATTCGATATGACCTTTTTCTAAACCTAAAGAAGGAAACATGTGATTAATATTGTTAAGTAAATACAATTCGTCTTCCTCCGTAACATCAGGATGGGCAATGTCCGCATGATATTCAGTATCTGTCGTGCCGACATAAGTTTTTCCGTCCTTTGGAATGGCAAAAATCATCCGTTGATCATCTGTGTCAAAATAAACCGCTTGTCTTAAGGGGAATTTTTCTTGGGAAAAAACGAGATGTGCTCCTTTTGTTAAAAACAACCTCTTTCCCTCTTTTGAACCATCCATTTCCCTTAATATGTCTACCCATGGACCTGTTGCATTAATGATTCTTTTGGCGTTAATTTGAAAAGTTTCTTTTGTCATTTGATCTTGTACAACGATTCCGTTTACTATGTTATGCTCATCATACAAAAATTGAGTCATTTTTATATAATTCATAGCCGTTGCCCCGAGCTCTACGGATTTTTTAATGACTTCAAGGGTTAGCCGGGCATCATCTGTCTTGTACTCAACATAATATCCACCACCTTTTAAATGCTTTTCCTTTAATAGCGGTTCTATATCTAGTACCTCACTTCGTGTTAACATTTGCCGACGTTCAGACTTTTTTACGCCCGCCAAAAAATCATACACTTTTAATCCCATATTTGCTATGAAAGGACCGAATGTGCCCCCTTTATAAAAGGGTAATAACATTTTTTCCGGTGTCGTTACATGGGGGCCATTTTCATAAATAATTTCGCGTTCCTTTCCAACTTCTGATACGAGTTTCCATTCAAACTGTTTCAAATACCTTAAGCCACCATGGACTAGTTTTGTCGAACGACTAGAAGTACCTGCAGCAATATCTTGCATTTCTACAAGGGCTACTTTCATCCCCCTTTTCTGAGCATCTAAGGCAATTCCAGCACCAGTAATCCCACCACCAATAACGAGTAAATCAAATTCGCTATCCTGAATTGTTTTGATTATTTGTTCTCGTTGAAGACTAGAAAAGATTGCCATTCAGCACACTTCCTTCGATGAAATTCCATCATTTGAAAAAAAATTTATTTAAATTCCCGTGTTGCATTGACTGCTTTTTGCCAGCCTTTATATAACTTTTCTTGGGTCGCCTTTTCCATTTCGGGAGTAAATGTCGTATCTTTTTTCCAATAGTTTTGAATGGCTTCTTTACTTTCCCAAAATCCGACCGCAAGTCCTGCTAAATAAGCAGCCCCTAATGCGGTTGTTTCCTGAATCGCAGAACGATCCACTTGCACACCCAACATATCACTTTGAAACTGCATGAGAAAGTTATTTTCTACTGCCCCACCATCAACTCGTAATGATTTCAAGTCAATTCCAGAATCGGCAATCATCACATCAAGCACATCTTTCGTTTGATATGCCAAAGACTCTAATGTCGCCCGAATAAAATGTGCTTTCGTTGTCCCACGAGTCAGGCCGAACACAGCCCCTCTTGCATCACTATCCCAATAAGGAGTGCCTAAACCGACAAAGGCAGGCACAAAATATACGCCATCTGTCGATGCTACCTCAGTTGCATAATCTTCACTTTCCGGGGCTGCCTCTAGCAATTTTAACCCATCCCTTAACCATTGAATCGCTGATCCAGCAACAAAAATACTTCCCTCTAGAGCATATTCTACTTTGCCATTGATGCCCCACGCAATCGTCGTTAACAAACCATGTTCAGAAGGAATGCCTTTTTCCCCTGTATTCATTAACATAAAACAGCCGGTACCATATGTATTTTTTGCCATGCCTTCATCAAAACAAGCTTGGCCAAACAATGCTGCCTGTTGATCTCCGGCAATACCTGCAATCGGAATTTCATAGCCGAAAAATTGATAATCAACGGTATTGGCATATATTTCCGATGAATCCCTCACCTCAGGCATCATACTTCTCGGTACGGTTAATATTTCTAACAGTTCTTCATCCCACTTGAGATCATAAATATTGTACATCAATGTCCTTGAGGCATTTGAATAATCTGTCACATGTGTTGTTTCTCCTGATAATTTATACACTAACCATGTGTCCATCGTTCCAAACATTAATTGACCGTTATTGGCCATGTCTCTCGCCCCATCGACATGATCTAAAATCCATTTTACTTTTGTTCCAGAAAAATATGGATCGAGTAATAGTCCCGTTTTTTCCCTGAAAAGTGGTTCATATCCCTGTTCTCTTAACTCATGACAAATGGCATCTGTTTGTCGTGATTGCCAAACAATTGCCTTATAAATCGGTCTTCCAGTTTGCTTATCCCAGACAACGGTCGTTTCGCGTTGATTCGTAATCCCAATCCCAGCAACTTGATTCGGAGTAATCCCCGCTTTTCGTATCACTTCAGCAATACACGTTGTCACTGAGGTCCAAATTTCATCTGCATCATGTTCCACCCATCCAGGATGAGGGAAAAATTGTTCAAATTCTTGTTGGGCAGTTTCGACGACATTCCCTGCATGATCAAACAAAATAGCCCGTGAACTTGTCGTACCCTGATCAATAGATAAAATAAATTTTCCCGTACTCACTTGCTCCACAACCTTCCGCTAAAATTTCTATAAAAAATAAGTTTTTTACTCAATTTCTTTTTCAACGATTTTACTTACCTTTATTGTATCATTAATAAAATTGCATCATTAAATAGAAACCCTTAAGGAAATATAATTTAAAGTTTATTTCATATTTAATAGAAGAAGGTTTTTAGGGTAAGAAAAATTTATTCCATCCGAATTTACCGGCAGGTTGATTTTTTTCTTCATAAAACCTAATTTTCGATATCAATCGGGTGTACTAGAACTTAAGAGAAAGAGGGGTCAACTTTACATGGAGCCTACCAAAATGGGGCACGTTACGATCGATTGCTATTTTTGATGATACGTGTGGTAATCTCATTCAAATAATATAACAATAGATCCTATTTCAACATAATACTTTTTAATTAATAATACTACGGTTAAAATATCAGCATTTATTTTTTGAAAAATTACTGAATTAAAATGAAATGGGGTTATTGAATGCCCTTCTCATCAGTTTTTTCATATAGAAGGGAACTCAAAAGCTGTTTGAATGCCCTTCTCATCAGATTTTTCATATAGAAGGGCACTCGGGAGAGGTTTGAATGCCCTTCTCATCAGATTTTCCATGTAGAAGGGCACTCGGGAGATGTTTGAATGCCCTTCTTATCAGTTTTTCAATGTAGAAGGGCACTCGGGAGCGCTTTGAATGCCCTTCTCATCAGTTTTTCTATATAGAAGGGCACTCGGGAGATGTTTTTAATTTGGGCCTTTTTCATAAAGCCTCTTTTGGTTAACACTGTTATAAGTTTTTTAAGAAGAATTTTTGGTTATGGGGTTACAGAAAACATAGAAGGTAGTTTTATTTCAAAAAATCGAAGATACATGACTTCCGTAAAAATTGGAATTGGTTTTTAGAAGAGTGATGAAAATGGCATAGTAGTAAACACCATCATCACCGTTATTCAAGTTCAAAAGAATACTTTATCGTATAGGTTTTCACATCTACCAACGATACATGTCCTAACTTTATTTTTGTAGCTTGAATTTATATTTGTTTTAAAGCACCGTTTGCCTCTGGGATGTCATCTAAGTCAAGGGCATTCATTTTACAGAAGTATTCCAAGAAATTTTCAGCTACTTTGATTTCCTCTTGGTCCGTTTTTAATGCTATGATATCTTTTAAAATTTGGGCAGCCCAAACATTATCAAAATAACGATATTTTCCAGAATTCCATGTCATCCGATGCGGATAATTCCTGTTGATATAATAGGACCAGAAAAGCATTTTTTCAGCTTCTTGTTCAGTTAGCTTAATTCTGAATTTCGTATGAGCAGGGACCATTCCATCACTACTAAGGATGTTGGTAAATGTCTCATGTACCATATAAAGACCGAGAATCCGTCTGTCTGTTTCTGGCTGATCCAAACCCCTTGCCGTCAAAAGCCCTACACTGTTCAGACTCAATCGGGCAGGTATATTAGGTTCCCCTTTACTTTTTCCACTTTGGATTTTCCCTGTAGAAACTTTCCAATCAGAAAATACACTTTTTTGTTCTTCTTCATCTAGCCAGAAAACAATTTGTTGACTTTCATGAATTTTTTGATTTTTTATTTTTGCTCTTAGCTGTTGTTCTAGCATCTGCTGCCTTTTTTCTTCTTCTCGTTTCTTTTCCAGTTGTTCCTTTTCCATCTCTCTTTTAGAAATGATTTTCTTAAGGGATTTTGAAGTTTCCCGGTTCTGTAGTGTGATGAATTTTCCAAAAGCATCAGGGTAAATAAATTTTTTAATTCCATCATTGAATTTAACGGTAATAAAAGATTCGTCTTGATCCACGATATCCCCTTCACCAAATACTTTATGAGTTATTTCTTCATTAATTAAATTCATTAACCCACTCTCCTCACTTGTTTTCTATCGGTCCTGCGATAGTAATTTCTAAATAAAAAATACACCCAAATTGCTTCGAGAAGAAGTAGCCTACAATCTTTAACTGTTATCTGGAAGCTACTACACTTACTATCGTATCATATAGTTTAAAACAACACAAGATTATGATTGACAACACAGGTTTATTCATTGTATAATTATTGGTTATCTTAAAAATAAAAACTAGAATTTTAGATGTCCCCAAGAATAATGCTACAATTTTCGCGGAGGAATTTCCTAACTGTCGTATCTTGATACAAGCATGCTCTTTGAAAAAATGAATCTATTGTCGTACACTTAAACAAGCAATAGATTATAGGAGGTTAGCATCAATGGAGTGGAAGGAAATAACTGAGTTAGAAGAATGGGAACAAATTTTAAATAAATCGTCAGAAAAAGACCAAATTATTTTGAAGCATAGTACAACATGCCCAGTAAGTTTTAATGCTTTGGATGAATATAACGATTATTTAGCAGACAAGCCTAATAATCATATCGATTATACTTTAGTAAAAGTGAGAGAATCACGGCCTGTATCAAATAAAATAGAGGCAGATTTAAAGGTTAAACATGAATCACCACAAATTATTTACATAAAAAACAAAGAAAAGTATTGGTCTGCCACCCACTGGGCTGTAACAAAAGCTCATATGAAAGCAGTCATTGATTAAATGATAAAGGGAGGCTAAATTCGAGAATTTAGTCTCCTTTTGATTTACATATATCATGTCTTCCGACTCTGACAATTTCATGGGGTATTCACTCTATATTTTTCATCTTCTCATCTTCTTGCCCATAGTAGTCCATAAGCAAATCATGGTTTTCTTCCAGCCGTTTAGCTAGGTCTTCTTCGTAAATATCGCTATATAGGAAATTTGCTGTATGAATACTCGCCTCGTCCTCATAAGGTTTCCCTGTATCTTCTTTAGGATTTTGTAACACAAAATCGATAGCATAAAAAGGGATTCCAGCTTCGTCAAGCTCATTTTTTATGATCATTAAATAGTCACTTGCTTTGGTAAAGGAAATATCAGCATTTTCAGCATAATATACAATATGGCCAGTTGTCTTGGCTAATTCTTTTACATCGTATATTTTATCAAGCTCGAGCCCATCTATTTGCACCCCATAATCTGGTTGGTCAAAACTATCAGGAGCATTTTTATCAAAAATTTCAATCGTGCCAAAATCTATATCACTTGCCAGTGGAAAATCTTCTGCGGAAAGAACTTTTTCAACCATTTTTCTATATTCCTCATCAATCCTGCGGTAAGTGTTCCAGCCACTAAGGACATCATCCTCATAGGAATCACGAACAACCTTATTAAAAGGAATCGTTAAAGAAAAATGGCTGTCAATACTTGATGGTGACATGATATTTACGTTGTAAGCACCATCTTTAAAATTATAAAAAACATCTTCAATTACAAAGTCCTCTTCATGATAATTTTTTTCTAGATATTTTTCAGCACTGCTTTTGGCTATCATTTTTGAAACTGGGTTACCGAACAAACTATTTACAATTAACAACCCGCCAGCTAGTATAATAATCCCTATGACAATCATTGCTAGTTTTATCCATTTATTCATTTTGTTATCCTCTCAATATAATAGTCTAGTTATCTTTATTTTATACGTTGCTGCCCGAGCCGTAAAGATTTAAGAAGTGGTCTTATGATTACAAATCATGCTATTTTTAATGGAAATAAACAAAATTTTCACGTTATCCATTTTCTCTGATAAAATAGTAATCATGAGAATAATTTGGCGGTGTCTATTGTCATGATAAATTGGATGAAGCAATTTTTTAAAATAATAGTCTTTAGAATTAAAAAAACGACCGAACGTGATAGTAAAACGACAATCATAGCCATTCTGGCTGCCTTCCTAATTTCCACTATCATTTCGATTATTACAGCAATTGGTGTCCCGACAGGGCCTACTTTAAAAAATAGGATATACGATATTTTAATTGCCACTGGTCTTAATTTAGTCGGATTTATGTTATTTGTGGTCATTTTTTCTATCATTCTATCACTTTTATTTATCCCGTTACCTAGATTGCTAGCCTCTGCTACTATTTACACTGGCATCCTACATGGGATAGTTTTACATCAAGCCAAAAGCGGTATGAATTTCTCTATTTTCATCGGCGTGATGACAACCGTAGTTACCGTTTTACTTGGTGTAGCTGTCATACTCTTTTTTAAAAATCGATTTGGCCGATGGGTTTTGACTTCACTTTTGGTCATCTCAACTGTCATGTTTGTCGCAGCAAATTTTCCCAATAAAAATGTTGTCGATGTCAGTAGTGAAAGCGAGGAACACCCGGCACATCTCGGTTCTTCTGATACATCCTTTTTCACCTATGGCAGTGGGACAGATTTACACCGTGAGGAATATGCTTCAAAAGTGGCGGAAATAACACCCTCAGTTGATGCCTCAAATTTCATCACACGTTGGAGTCATAAACGGGAGAAATTTTGGGGATTTAACCAAGAAAATTTCCCTATCAATGGCCGTGTCTGGATGCCAGAAGGTGATGGAAGTTTCCCTATTATTTTAATGGTTCACGGTAACCATACGATGGAATATTTTTCTACAGATGGCTATGATTATTTAGGTGAGTCACTCGCATCTCACGGGTTTATTTTCATTTCTGTTGATGAAGATTATGTTAACTATTCTAATATTGTTGGACAACCTAACGATAATTATCAATTACGTACTTGGATTATGTTGCAACATCTCGTTCAATTAAAAGAATTAAACAGCAATTTAGAAAGCCAATTTTATCAAAAAATTGATTTTAGCAATGTTGCATTTGCTGGTCATTCCCGTGGGGGTCAAGCGGCTGCAATGGCAGCAGATTATGAAAAGTTTTTCGATGATCCAATTCTTTTAACACAATTAAAAGATATCCAAATAAAAGCAGTTGCCGCAATTTCACCTACTGAAAAACTTGTCGATAATAAACGTGCTACTTTGGATAATATTGCTTATATGGTGTTGCATGGATCACATGATTCGGATGTTTATGATTTTCGTGGAAATCAACAATTTCACCGGACAAATCTTAATGAAAATTCAGATTTATTGAAATTAGCTGTCTATATTGAAAAGGCAAACCATGTCCATTTCAATACGAGTTGGGGGACAAATGATTTAAGTTTTCCAAGGGGGATTTTTTTAGATCGTTCATCGATACTTAATAACTATGATCAACAGCTCATTGCAAAAGCATATTTTACGGCTTTTTTTAAAAAGGTGTTTGATGGTGATACAAGTTACGATTCAATGTTACAACATCCAAACAATCAGCAAAATGGATTACCTGACACACAAATTGTAAGCCAATATAAGCCAAGTACATATCGAACGATTGAAAAATTCAATCGCTTTAGTGACCCGAGCGGTAATTTTAATGACTTTGAAGAAAGTGACGTTGTAACCCCTGAAGGACGAACGGGAAAAAACCATCCTAAAGATGTACTTGAATTGTCATGGGAGACTGAAGCAAGTTATTCTATTAAACTTTCTAGTGAGGATTTTAAAAATGCAAGAGATGAGGATGGTAACTATCTTATTCTCTCAATGGCAAATATACTACCCGATTCACAACCTGACATCAACGTTACCTTGGAATCTGAACATCATCGCTTCATTGATGAAAATATTTCAATTGCCGATGTGATTGAAATTAACAATACCACATTCGGTTTATTTGATCAGTTTTTTCGTGATGGAAAATATGAGGAATCATGGGAGCCTATTTTCCAAACAATCGAAGTACCTATCGAGCATCTACAGGACATGTCTAATGAGTCAGTTGTATTAACAATACATTTTCGAGGAAATGAAGGAAAAGTTTTGTTAGAGGAAATTGGGGTGTATTGATATTAGAATGATTTCCGAAAAACTTATCTTAACTTTTCTTTGAAACGATGAATTTCTTTTTAATTGTTCATATTAAGACTAATAAATAAGGGTGTTCACCCAAATATTCTATGCCCTCCTAAATCATCTATCCATCAACTTTTTATTCCCCTAATAAAAGTGCACGATTACTAATATTCCTTACCTGTTATAGTGAATTTGTATGGGGAAGGGCATGATTAACCTCTAATCCTTACCTTCTATTGCAATTTCGTATGGAGAAGGGCACGATTAACCTCTAATCCTTACCTTCTATTGCGATTTTGTATGGAGAAGGGAACGATTAACCTCTATTCCTTACCTTCTATTGCGATTTCGTATGGAGAAGGGAACGATTAACCTCTAATCCTTACCTTCTATTGCGAT
>DAMCTP010000016.1:0-59093 GCA_032113595.1 Pseudogracilibacillus sp. | reverse complement strand
TAAGCCTATCAAGGCTTACAGGTAGTTTTTGTTTACATTAAGTGTCAAATGCCCGTTTTCATCATCCAAAAACAAATGAATGGCAATGTTACATGACTGACACGCCCATTGAATTTTCTAAATTACTAAAAAGTCTAGACAGTTTATCTTGACTTATGCTAGCAATTTTGCAATAATACGAGTAATGAAAATCATATAGAGAGTCCTTAAAATAGTCCCGAGAGGCTAAAAGGAATAATCGTTCGGAATCAATGATACACCTTTGACCTCTTTTTGGGCAGAGGTTTTTTTATGTTAAGTGAGGGATTTACGATGAACAAAAAGACGGTATTGTTAGATAAAGATGCGATGAATCGTGCAATTACTAGAATATCCCATGAAATTTTGGAAAGAAATAAAGGTGGGAGAGATCTTGTTTTAGTAGGTATTAAAACACGAGGGGTACCACTATCGGAAAGAATTCAAGCAAAAATGCGCCAAATTGAACAAATTAATGTCCCTATAGGTAAGCTTGATATTACGATGTATCGGGACGATTTAAAACAAATTGCCGCAGATCCTGAATTACATTCAACGAGCATAGATGTAGATATTACTAACAAAACCATCGTTTTAATCGATGATGTACTCTACACAGGAAGAACAATTAGAGCTGCAATGGACGCAGTAATGGATGTTGGGAGACCGGCTCAAATTCAGCTGGCAGCATTAATAGACCGTGGGCATCGTGAATTACCAATTCGAGCTGATTTTGTAGGGAAAAATATTCCGACATCTGAAAAGGAACTTATCGTTGTTAAACTGTCGGAACAAGATGATTTCGATGAAGTAAGTATATATGAAATGAAATAGTTATTCTTAATCCTTTAATTAAAATCCAGAGAGATTTAAAAGGTGTGAAGACCAAATGGGTCGTAGCTTAATTGATGCATATGAGCCTCTTTACACTTAATAGTAAAGAGGCTTTTGTTATGATTTAATATTTTGGGGTAATAATTAACGAATCTTGTGGTGACAAAGTCAGTGTCATCTTTAAGAAAGGGTAATAGCGAATAAATACATTGTTTAAATTACCTAGAGACATCATCTATTACCAATGTAAAATAACAGTTTAAACGAGGAGGGATCTTGTGAAACATTTGTTTTCGGTTCAGGATGTAACGACGTATGAATTGTATGACTTATTTCATCAGGCAAGAGAATACCGATTTCAAAGCCCAAAAATTAATCAACAAGTATTTATTGCTAACTTATTTTTTGAACCTAGTACTCGAACTAAAATGGGCTTTACTGTAGCCGAGAAAAAGCTTGGATTAGACATTTTAGATTTTGACGCATCAACATCAAGTTTGAAGAAAGGGGAATCCCTTTATGATACGGTAAAAACAATTGAGGCAATAGGGGCAAATGTCTTAGTTATCCGAGATAAAGCAGACGATTGGATGAGTGAATTAAAAGATTGTCAAATCCCAATTATTAATGCTGGTGCTGGTAAAAGGGCCCATCCAACCCAAAGCATATTGGATGCATTCACAATTCATGAAGAATTCGGGCGGATTGAAGGTTTAAATATCGTCATCGCAGGTGATGTTGTTCATAGTCGGGTTGCACATTCGAACATTAAACTATTAACTAATTTAGGTGCAAAAGTATCTGTTACTGGTGCCCCCGAATTTAAAGACCCATCAGTTAGATGTCCTTATATACCGATGGATGAGGCGGTTGAAGAATGTGATGTAATGATGTTACTTAGAATTCAGCATGAACGTCACAATGAGAAGTTTAACGAAGCAACGTATTTGGAAAACCAAGGTTTAACGATTGCAAGGGAAAAACGGATGAAAAAAGAAGCGATTATATTGCATCCAGCCCCTGTTAATCGTGGTGTGGAAATTGATGAATCCCTCGTTGAAGGGCATCGTTCAAGAATTTTTAAACAAATGGAAAATGGCGTCTATATAAGAATGGCCATTATCGTCAATCAATTAATAAAATGGGGGATTATAGATGAAAATCAAATTGAAAAACGCAATGTTAGTTTCAGGGAACAACGAATTAAACCAATATGATATTTTAATAAATCGTGACTTAATAGAAAAAATTGCTCCTAAAATTGATGAAAAAACAGATAACGAAATTGATTGTCAACAGCGATTAGTAACTCCAGGTTTTATCGATGTTCATATTCATTTGCGTGAGCCTGGGGGGGAACATAAAGAAACGATAAAAACAGGAACCCAAGCCGCAGCAAGGGGTGGTTATACAACAGTATGTGCGATGCCCAATACAAACCCTGTACCCGATAATGTTGATACTGTTGAACAATTGCTATCAAAAATAGAACAAGATGCTAAAGTAAGGGTTTTGCCATATGCGTCCATTACAAAAGGATTAAAGGGAGAACAACTAACCAACATTGGGGAATTGAGTAAAAAAGATATTTTTGCCTTTACGGATGATGGGGTAGGGATTCAAACTTCAGGACAAATGTATGAAGCGATGACATTAGCAGCGGCCAATAATCGACCAATAGTTGCTCATTGTGAAGACAATTCAATTTTATATGGTGGAGTTGTTCATGAAGGAGATGTGAGCAAACGTTTAAACTTACCTGGCATCTTAAATGCTTGCGAATCAACCCAAATAGCTCGAGATGCATTGTTGGCCGAAGCAACAAATTGTCACTATCATGTTTGTCACGTAAGTACAAAAGAATCCGTTCGCATCATTAGGGATGCTAAAAAAGCCGGTATTCATATAACGGCTGAAGTATCTCCTCACCATCTTCTTTTAGAACAAGGCGATATCAAAACCGATGATGCAAATTTCAAAATGAATCCACCCCTTCGTAGTAAAGAAGATAAAGATGCTTTATTAGAAGGTTTGCTAGATGGAACAATTGATTTCATTGCTACCGACCATGCACCACATTCAGAGGAAGAGAAAAGCCAAGGAATGCTTAATGCTCCATTTGGTATCGTTGGTTTGGAAACAGCATTTCCATTACTTTATACACATTTAGTAAAAACGAATAAAATGTCATTATCACAACTGATTGATTCGTTTACTAAAAAACCAGCTGAAGTATTTGGACTGCCATATGGCACCTTAAAAGAAGGGTCTATAGCAGATATAACCGTCGTTCAATTAGATCAAGAGGAATTGATTAATAAATCTACTTTTCTTTCCAAAGGGAAAAACACACCATTTCATGGATGGAAAGTAAGTGGTATACCTGTCATGACAATAGTAGCTGGAAATATTGTTTATAAGGATGGGCGATAATGGAGAAAAGAAATTTAATATTAGCTGATGGCACAGTTTTTCGGGGAACAGCATTTGGGAGTTCCCACATTAACACGGGTGAAGTAATTTTTAACCCTGCAATGACGGGTTATCAAGAAATAATTTCCGATCCCGACTACTATGGAAAAATAACCGTTATGACTTATCCGACTATTGGGGCTTATGGGATTAATCGGGATGATTTTGAATCAATAATCCCGACAATTTCTGGGATGATCGTTAAAGAGATAAGTAACCAACCATCAAATTTTAGAAAAGAGGCGACATTAGATGAATTTTTAAAAATTCATGATATTCCAGGTGTCGCTAATATTGATACGAGAATGTTAACAAACAAATTAAGAGAAAAAGGAACAATGAGGGGAATCATTGTTGATGAATCAATGTCGGTCGAAGATGCATTAAATACATTACAAAATCAATCAAATCAAACCGATATCGTTAATCATATTTCTATAAAAAAGCCATATATAGTTCCGGGACAAGGAAAACGTATTGTCATCATTGATTTAGGAATGAAACATCAAGTTTTACAAGAATTTACGGATAGAAAGTGTCATGTGACAGTTGTTCCTTACAACTATTCACCAGAAAATATTGTTCGTTTTAAGCCAAATGGTATTCTGATTTCAAATGGTCCTGGCAATCCAAAACATATTCCAGAAACAGTAAAGACTGTTTATACTTTATTAGGTAAAGTTCCAATTTTTGCTATCGGTCTTGGCCATCAGGTATTGGCACTTGCTTGCGGAGCCGAAACTTCACGATTAAAGGTAGGGAAATTTAGTCCTAATTATGCCATTAAAGATATTCAAAATGATAAATCATGGTTGGCAACTGTTAGTCATCATTATATTGTGGAGGAAAAATCTATAGAAAATCTGGATTTAAATATTACCTATCGTTCATTAAATGAACATTTTATAGAAGGTATATCCCATAAAAAGCATCCGGCATTTTCCGTTCAATTTAATCCTGAAGGTGCGCCTGGATCAACAGAGACAAATTTTTTATTCGATAAATTTTTACATATGATGGATAATTTTAGCGCCAAAACTGGAGGAAAGTAGTATGCCAAGAAATAATACGATTGAAAAAATTCTCGTTATTGGTTCAGGGCCAATTGTTATTGGTCAAGCAGCGGAATTTGATTATTCTGGTACACAAGCATGCCAATCTCTAAAGGAAGAAGGCTATACAGTCATATTAGCCAATTCAAATCCTGCTACAATCATGACAGATGATACTGTGGCAGACACGATTTATATGGAACCATTAACGGTTGATTTTTTAAGCAAAATAATTCGCAAAGAACGACCATGTGCTATTTTACCTACATTAGGAGGACAAACTGGCTTGAATTTAGCCATCGGATTAGATGAATCAGGTATACTAGATGAATATAATGTCGAATTATTAGGGACTTCACTTGAGGCAATTCAAAAAGCGGAGGATCGCGAAAAATTTCGTGCATTAATGAATGAATTAGATGAGCCTGTCCCTCCAAGTGTGATTGTAAATACGGTTGAGGCAGCAGTTCAATTTGCCAGTGAAATAGGTTATCCAGTTATTGTTAGACCTGCCTTTACGTTAGGGGGGACTGGAGGTGGTATGTGTGATAACGAAACAGAGTTGAGAGAAATTGTTCAAAATGGATTGTCCTTATCTCCTGTCAATCAATGTTTAATTGAGATGAGTATTACAGGATTTAAAGAAATTGAATATGAGGTTATCCGTGACAAAAAAGATCAGGCTATTGTCGTTTGTAATATGGAAAATATTGATCCTGTCGGTATCCATACCGGGGATTCAATTGTCGTAGCCCCTTCAATGACACTAACAGATAAAGAGAACCAAATGTTACGACATGTTTCATTAAGATTGATTAGGGCCTTGAAAATTGAAGGTGGTTGTAATGTTCAACTCGCTTTAAATCCCTATAGCTTTGAATATTTTATTATCGAAGTAAATCCACGTGTGAGTCGTTCATCTGCATTGGCATCAAAAGCAACAGGTTATCCTATTGCAAAAATTGCTGCAAAAATTGCCGTTGGGTTTACGTTGGATGAAATAAAAAATCCAATTACTGAAACGACATATGCCTTTTTTGAACCAAGTTTAGATTATATTGTAACAAAAATACCCCGTTTTCCATTCGATAAATTCGTTTCCGGAGATCGCAAATTAGGAACACAAATGAAAGCAACCGGAGAAATAATGTCAATCGGACGAAATTTAGAAGAGTCATTGCTAAAAGGAGTCCGTTCATTAGAAATTGGAAATGGTGATTTATTTTTACAAACAGTCGCTCAAGAAAAAACAAACAATTTATTAAATCGTGTGCAACAAGCAGATGATGAACGTATTTTTGTGATTGCTGAGTTATTTCGCCGTGGAACATCGGTTGAGGAACTATACAACATTACTAAAATAGATCGATTTTTTCTAAATAAAATAAACCATATTATCGATCTGGAAAATGAATTAAGGGACGTAAAATGGGATGTTAACAAGTTAACAAAAGTGAAAAAACATGGTTTTTCAGATATACAAATTGCTAGAGTTTGGCAAATTCCGGAGCAGGAAGTGTATCAATTTCGAAAGGAAAAGAATATTGTACCAGTTTATAAAATGGTCGATACTTGTGCGGCCCAGTTTGAATCAACTGCCCCTTATTTTTACAGTACGTATGAACAAGAAAATGAGTCAACCGTAACTGATAAAGAGAAGGTACTTGTTCTAGGTTCAGGTCCGATCAGAATTGGCCAAGGAATTGAATTTGACTATGCTACTGTTCATTCCGTTTTGGCGATTAAAGACATGGGTTATGAGGCAATAATCATGAACAATAATCCTGAAACTGTTTCAACAGATTTTACCGTTTCAGATAAACTATATTTTGAGCCACTGACACTTGAGGATGTCATGAATGTCGTGCAATTAGAACACCCAATAGGTGTCATCGTGCAATTCGGTGGACAAACTGCAATTAACCTTGCCGCTGGTTTAGAAGAACGTGGTGTGAAAATATTAGGAACGAATCTGGAGGCTATTGACCGGGCGGAGGACCGACACAAATTCGAGCAGTTACTAAACAAGTTGAATTTATTGCGACCAAAAGGAAAAGCAGTTGCTGACAAAGGTTTAGCAATAAAATTAGCAAATGAAATTGGTTTTCCAGTTTTAGTAAGGCCTTCATATGTCATTGGTGGAAGTCAAATGGAAATTATCCATAATGAAATGGAACTTAACAACTATTTAGAGAAAATTACTGAAATTAATCCTAACAAACCATTATTAATTGATCAATATGTCACTGGTATAGAGGTAGATGTAGATTCAATCAGTGATGGTGTCACAACAGTTGTTCCGGGAATTATGGAGCATATCGAACGTTCAGGAGTTCATTCAGGAGACTCAATTGCTGTCTATCCCCCCCAACGACTGAGTGAGGCGGTAAAGCAGAAATGTTTAGATGCAACAGCAAAAATTGCTCAGGAATTAAATGTGATTGGGTTAATAAATATACAATTTATTATTCAAAATGAGGAAGTATACGTTATTGAGGTGAATCCACGTTCAAGTCGAACTATCCCTTTTTTAAGTAAAGTAACTGGTGTGACGATGGCAAAAATAGCAACAAGTTGCATTTTAGGTGAAACGTTGGAATCGAAAGGATTTAAAACAGAAATTTTACAAGAAAGGAACAATGTTTACGTTAAATTGCCAGTATTCTCTTTTGAAAAATTACGTAGTGTTGATACTTCGTTAGGTCCCGAAATGAAATCAACTGGTGAGGCAATTGGTTATGATCAAACGCTTGAAAAAGCATTGTATAAAGGGTTAATCGCCTCGGGAATTTCCATCCCATTTGATGGGGCTGTATTAATCACCGTGGCTGATAAAGATAAGGAAGAAATGATTACGATCGCTGAACATTTTCATGAACTAGGTTTCCGATTATATGCAACAGATGGGACGGCTAACTACATTAAATCAAGAGACATTCCTGTAGAGAAAGTAGGAAAAATTGGTGCTGAACAATTAAATGTCCTTTCTATTATTACGGAAGGAAAAGTACAGTTTGTCATCAATACGTTCACTTCAGGAAAAAAGATTCAATCTGATGGTTTCCGGATTCGCCGTGAAGCGGTTGAACATGGAATTATTAGTTTAACGAATCTTGATACAGCCCAAGCAATTTTAAATGTTATTGATTCAACGACATTTAATGCAACAGCCATTGCTTCAAGTAAAGGAGCGATTTAAATGATAAAAAAGGAAGAAATGACCGTTAAGAGCGTCACAGAAATTGCTCAAGATACTTTTGAAATGGTACTTAAAAATGACTATATAAGCCAACATGCTAATCCGGGTCAATTTTTACACATATCAGTTCCAAATTTAACATTACGTCGCCCTATTTCAATTGCATATGTTGATGAAGAATTAATGACTGTCACGATTATTTTTAAGCGTGTTGGGGAAGGAACAAGCATTTTGCCAACTTATAGTCAAGGGATGATGATTGATGCTATGGGTCCTAGTGGGCATGGATTTCCGGTTGACCATGTGAAAACTTCGGCTTTATTAATTGGTGGTGGTGTGGGAATCCCTCCATTATATTTCTTAGCAAAACAACTGTACAAGACTGGGATTAAGGTTTACTCTATTTTAGGCTTTCAGACGGAACAAGCAGTTTTTTATGAAGAAGAATTTGCAAGGATCTCTAATACTTTTATTACGACTGATGATGGAAGCTATGGTGAAAAAGGGCTTGTCACAGCTATTATTCCCAAAATTAAGTCTTTTAATTCCTATTACACTTGCGGGCCATTACCGATGATGAGAGCCGTCAAGGAAGCAATACCACATGTAGACGGTTATTTATCATTTGAGGAACGAATGGGATGTGGGGTCGGCACTTGTTTAGCCTGTGTTATACCATCAAATGATGAGCAAGGTTATAAGAAGATTTGTCAAGATGGACCAGTATTCCGGGCAAATGAGGTGATCATATGATAGATTTATCTGTTTCATTACCCGGATTACAATTAAAAAATCCAATTATGCCTGCTTCTGGATGTTTTGGGTTTGGTCGGGAATATAGTCAATTTTATCATTTAAGTGTCCTTGGTGCAGTAATTATAAAGGCTGCGACAGGTGAAAAAAGATTAGGAAATGATACACCAAGGGTAGCTGAAACTGCCTCTGGTATGCTTAATGCAATAGGGTTACAAAATCCTGGTGTTGAAGATATTGTAAAATTGGAAATACCATTTTTACAACAATACAATACTCCAATAATTGCTAATGTAGCCGGGAGTACAATGGAGGAATATGAAAAGGTTACTTCTGTATTAAATACATCACCACACGTTAATGCGATTGAATTGAATATTTCCTGCCCTAATGTAAAAGAAGGGGGCATTCAATTTGGAATAGATCCACTAATGGCAGCTACTGTTACTGAACGGGTTAAGAAGGTTAGCCATGTTCCTGTTTATGTGAAATTATCCCCAAACGTGACGGATATCGTTGAAATGGCAAAAGTAATAGAGTCTGCCGGTGCTGATGGATTAACAATGATTAATACGTTAACAGGGATGAAAATTGATTTAATGAAGAGAAAACCACTTATAGCCAATAAAACGGGTGGTTTATCAGGGGCGGCAATAAAACCAATTGCCATCCGGATGATATATGAAGTGAAACAACACGTATCGATTCCCATTATCGGGATGGGGGGAATTGAGAGAGCAGAGGATGTTCTTGAATTTCTTTTAGCCGGGGCAGATGCGGTAGCGGTTGGTACTGCGAACTTCCAAAATCCATACGCTTGTCCGGAAATTATAGATGAATTGCCATTGGTTTTAGAGAAATATGGTTTTGCCTCTGTGAAGGAATCGGTAGGGGGTGCAATTTGTGAATAAAGTATATATAGCTCTTGATTTTCCAACGTGGGAAGCAACAGAATCATTTTTGATTAGTCATCAGTTAAATGGTGTTCCTGTGAAAATTGGTATGGAACTCTTTTATCGTGAGGGCATTTCAATGGTAGAACGATTGAAACAAAATGGCCATGATATTTTTTTAGATTTAAAATTATTTGATATACCGACGACTGTCATGAAAACAATGAGAAATCTGGCTAAGCTAGAAGTTGATATGGTGAATGTCCATGCCCTTGGTGGAGAAGAAATGATTAAAAGAGCTAAAGAGGCATTATCAGAAAATAGTGTAACAAAATTAATTGCTGTGACAATTTTAACTTCAATGGATGATGATATAGTTAATCGACAACTACGTTTAACCGGGTCGCTTGAGCAAAATGTTATTCATTTAGCAAATTTAGCACAAAAAAGTGGAGCAGATGGGGTTGTATGCTCAGTTCAAGAAGTTCCGAATATTAAAAAGTATTGTGGTAATGAATTTTTAACAGTGACACCAGGAATTCGTTTAATCGATTCAAATCATGATGACCAAAAACGGGTTGCAACACCTTACGATGCTAGAAAGATAGGTGCAGATAATATTGTAGTTGGTCGAAGTATTACTTTGGCTAAACAACCATATGAAGCATATAAGAAAGTTTTAGAGGAGTGGAACAATGGAACTGTATAAGCAAATTACCGAGGATTTATTGAATATTGAGGCAGTACAAATTAAAACTGACCCAAAGGATTACTTTACTTGGACATCTGGACTTAGATCACCAATTTACTGTGATAATCGATTAACCATTTCCTATCCGGAAATTCGTCAAAGAATTACAGATGCCTTTGTACAAAAGATTGATGAATTATCATTGAAACCAGATGTTATTGTTGGCTGTGCGACAGCTGGAATACCCCATGCTGCATGGCTTGCAGATTATTTACAGCTTCCGTTAGTATATGTTCGTTCCAAACCAAAGCAACATGGTACAGGAAGTCAAATCGAAGGAGCAATTGGAAAAAACCAAAAAGCAATTGTTATTGAGGATTTAATTTCTACTGGTGGTTCAGCAATCGATGCTGCCAATGTTATTCGAGAATTGGGAAATGAAGTTTTGTATATTTTTGCTATTTTTACATATGGATTACAACGAGCGTCGGAAAACTTTAATACAGCCGAATTTTCCTATGATACGATATTGACTTTTGATCAACTGTTGGGTGTTCTTCTTGGCGATGAAAAAATAACCGTAGCTGAACAAAATAATTTACTGTCCTGGCGGCAACAACTGACCTAGTGATTTTATTGACATTATACTTTTTGCCGAAGCTGGTGACTGCTGACGATTATTTGCACGCGAGAATTTCTTACTACCAGTTATTGCGGTTTGGATGTAGGGCTATTTAAGCACAAGAATCCTCTACAGTATTACTGGAAAAACGAGTTAAAATTTACAATAAAAATTAACGTCATCTGATAAAGTCAAATGACGTTTCTTAATTTTTAACAGTCATCGAATCAACTAGATTAACATCTGGTGTGACAAAGACTGTTTTTTGATTATCATAAGTAACAAAACCAGGTTTAGCACCGGAAGGTTTTTTGACATGTTTTACTTTTGTGTAATCGACAGGTACTGATGCTGATTGCCTTGCTTTACTAAAATAGGCCGCTAATTGTGCCGCTTCTAAAATGGTCTGTTCCGTAGGGTCACTCGATTTGATCAAAACATGTGATCCAGGAATGTTTAATGTATGTAACCATGTATCATTTTTGTTTGCTAACCGATGGGTTACATATTCATTTTGCGAATTATTTTTACCTACGTAAATTGTAGTCCCATCAGATGCTTTAAACTGTTCGGGAACTGGTTTTGTACGTTTCCTTTTTTTAGTTGCAACATTTCTTTTTAAATATCCTTGTTGTCGTAATTCCTCGCGAATTTCTTCAATATCCCCAACACGTGCATGTTCAATAAATTGTAGTACATCTTCCAAATAAGTCATTTCATTTTTAGTTTTTAATAATTCCTTTTCAGCTTTTTGCTTTGCTGTACCCATTTTACGGTAACGATTAAAAAATATTTGTGCATTTTCACTCGGAGATTTATCAGTTTTTAATTGAATCAACAATTCAGGCTGATTCTTCTCATAATAATTAATAACGGTGACAGTTTCATCTCCTTTTTTAACGAGATGTAGATGGGCGGTTAGCAACTCACCAAGTTTTTGATAATGCTGGGCATTTTGGGCCTTTTTAATCGTTTGTTCATGAATTTTTAATTTTCGTTTACTTTTACTAAGTTCATTATTAATTTTTCTAGATAGATCTTTTGCTATTTGTTTTACTTGATCCCGTTCGGCTTTATGGGCATAAAATTCGTCTAACATTTCATTTACCGATTGAAAAGATTTAACGGAATTCATTAGGTGATTCATTTTAATAACATGAAAATCTTCTTTGTCGTTTTCATAAATGGCTGGTAGGTAGTTTTGTTCAGTAATATCCTCTTTAAATAATTGGTACATTGATTTATATTTATTTTCATCCCCCAAATGGACACGAAAGATAAATTCTTTCGCTAATCTCGGTGAAAATCCAGTAAGATGTTGCACAATTTGTTGGTCCATTTTCCCCTCATTAAAATCGAGCTTTTTAACAAAAGTTTCTGCATCTGTCTTCAATATATTTAATTTGTTTTGACTCGGGGGCAGCTGATAGTCAGCACCAGGCAATAAAGATCGATAACGATTTTGGGATGGAGACACATGTTTCATACAGTGTATGATTTTGTCTTGTCCCTCATTTAGCAAAATAACATTACTATGTTTTCCCATCAATTCTATTGCAATGCTCCTCGTTACAGAGTCGCCAATTTCATTACGGGATTGAAAATGTATAAAAATAATTCTTTCTAAATCATATTGGTCTATTGCCTTAATTGTTGCCCCATTTAGATGTTTTCTTAATACCATACAAAACATCGGCGGTTCATCAGGATTCTGAAAAGTCTGATTAGTTATATGGAGACGAGCGTAATGAGGGTGTATAGATAAAAGCAAAGGGTAATTATTTCGGTTATTACGTATCGTTAAAATAAGTTCGTTGTCAGAAGGTTCATATATTTTATTCACTCGTCCACCAATTAATAGTGGTTGCAACTGTTCAATAACTGCTTTTGTTACAATTCCATCAAATGGCATTTCGTTCACCTCTTTCTTTCGTCATTATATCATGTTAGCGTCTTTCAGTGCATACATATAATAAAGAATTAATAGCGGCGATAGATCATATATAGTGAGGGATCGAATGTGGAATGGTACAAGCAAGATATTAATGAGGTAGAAAAGCAATTACAAGTAAGTATTAAACATGGGTTATCAGATCAACAAATAGAACAAAGAAGACTGCAATTTGGTCCAAATCGAATTAAGGAGGCCACTACACAACCCTTTTGGGTGTTGTTTATCAAACAATTTCAAGATTTTATGGTGATTGTATTATTAGCTGCAACATTAATTGCCGGCTTGTTAGGCGAGTATATTGATGCTATTGTTATTATCGTTATCGTACTTCTTAACGGCTTTATCGGATTTTTTCAAGAGTTTAAAGCAGAAAAATCATTAGATAAATTAAAACAAATGTCTGCCCCAGTTATTCGGGTCCTTCGCGATGGTGAAGTGAAAAAGTTACCAGCAGAAGAGGCTGTTGTCGGTGATGTCATCCATATTAAAAGTGGGGATAGAGTTCCAGCTGACATGCGTTTAGTTGCTATCAATGGGCTAGAAACAGAAGAATCAGCATTAACTGGAGAATCATTACCAGTCGAAAAAATCATTGAACCGATTGATACTGACAGAAAAATAGATATTGGTGACCAGCGTAATATGGCATTTAAAGGGACAATTGTTACGAAGGGACAGGCCACCGGCATTACCGTAAAGACCGGTATGAATAGTGCTATTGGACAAATTGCTACCTTAATGGGGAAAATCGAAAAGAGTATCACACCATTAGAAAATAGGCTGATTCAACTTGGGAAAACCCTCATTGTCATTGTTTTGTTTCTTACATTATTAACAGTAGGGATTGGAATTTATCAAGGACATCCAACATATGAAATGTTTTTGGCGGGAGTATCATTGGCTGTGGCTGTCATACCTGAGGGATTACCGGCCATTGTCACTGTCGCCCTTTCTTTAGGTGTTCAAAGAATGATTCGTCGTAAGGCTATCGTCCGACAATTGTCCGCAATAGAAACGTTAGGCTGTACGACTGTTATTTGCACGGACAAAACGGGCACTATTACAGAAAATAATATGACAGTAAAAGATATATTTGTTACTGGTCAATCATTTGAGGTGACGGGAGCAAGTAATACATCTAAAGGAGAATTTTTATTACAAGGCTCTAAAATAAGGGAAAGACATATTCATTTAGAAAATTTGCTAACTTATGCTTCACTTTGCAATGATGCCCAATTGTACGTAAAAAAGGGAAGTTATCTTATTGATGGAGATCCTACGGATGGTGCATTACTTATTGTTGCACGAAAGTATGGCATGACGAAACAATCATTAAATAAGTATCAAGTAATGAAAAAAGTACCCTTTGACTCAACAAGAAAAAGGATGAGTGTCATTGTCAAGGATGAAAATAATAGAAAGTTTATCATTACAAAAGGGGCACCGGAAATTATCATTCCTCGATGTACTCATTATTTTGATGAAATAGGAAAAAGCATCTTACAAGATCCAACGAATATTAATAAACAAATCACGCAATTGACTGCAAAAGCACGAAGGGTCATTGCTATTAGTATCAAACCATTAACTAACGATGAGTCATTAAAACCGATGAATCAATTGGAAAATGGTGCTACTTTTATCGGCCTTATAGGCATGATTGATCCCCCACGTAAAGAAGTGAAAAAAGCAATTGCCAATTGTCAATTAGCCGGAATAAAAACTGTGATGATTACCGGAGATCATCGAAATACGGCTGAGGCAATTGCAAAAGATGTTGGAATTCACGATGAAAATAACCTTATCATTGAGGGTAAGGATTTAAATAATATGAGTATTGATTCATTAAGTGAGATTGTCAATCAAGTGAGCATTTTTTCCCGGGTTACACCGGAACAAAAATTAATGATTGTGCAAGCATACCAAAAAAAGGGACATATTGTTGCAATGACAGGTGATGGGATTAATGATGCACCAGCAATAAAGGCAAGTCATATCGGGGTAAGTATGGGAAAAAGCGGGACAGATGTCGCTAAGGAGGCCTCCTCTGTTATTTTAATGGATGATAATTTTCATACATTACAGGTGGCTATTAGGGAAGGTAGAAATATTTACGAAAACATACGTAAATTTGTCCGTTATTTGCTTGCTTCAAATGTTGGAGAAATATTTGTAATGCTTGGGGCTTTAATGTTAGGCATGCCTTTACCACTTGTTCCTGTGCAAATTTTGTGGGTGAATTTGGTAACTGATGGACTCCCAGCCATGGCATTGGGACTTGATGCACCGGAAAAAAATGTCATGAAACAACCCCCCCGTGCCCCGGATGAAAGTATTTTTGCTAGGGGTTTGGGATTTAAAATAATTTCGCGGGGAATTTTGATAGGTGTAGTGTCTCTCATTGCTTTCGTACTAACATACGATAACAATTTGGACAACTTGGCACATGCTCGTTCGATTGCTTTTTCAACACTAGTATGTGCACAGTTAATTCATGTGTTTGATTGTCGAAGTGAACGGGGGATTTTTTATCGAAATCCACTGCAAAATATCTATTTAATAGGGGCTGTGTTATCATCAATGGCTTTATTGCTTACCGTCATTTACATTGAATCTTTACAGCCGATTTTTCATACAACATTTTTACATATGTATGATTGGTCCCTCATCATTACATTAAGTTTAATCCCAACAATCTTTTTTAACTTTAAAAGAAAGAAATAAGGTAGAATTTTTGTTTCATCTATTGGCTCTATTAAATCTTGTTACTGATTAAGAACACTCCGGGGTGCAAGATCTGTTCACATGTCATTTTGTTCATTTTCACAGTGTCTGCTTTGCCTCAACTTGGTTTCGGCTAATTTGGTGAAGTAGTCTTAACCGCCACAGGGGTCTTGTCATGCCACTTTTTCATCATTAAACTGTAACCTAATCCAATCAATTAGAAAAAAGTACACGTTGATTAATGAGTACCGTTATCTGTCACATACAAAAATGGCTATCAATTGTCAGTTGATTTGGTGGTCATTTTTTACTGGGATGAATGGTTTTTCATTTATGTTTATGATAGAGATGTGTCGCCCTTTTTGTCAGGAAATAATAGTTATTATATGTTTACATGCTCATCTGATAGTTATATGCAAATTAGAGTACATAATAAAGATGGAAAGGTAAATTTTACCAGGAATTTATGAATATTTATGTTAAAATAAAGTCAAAGATTATAACGAATGGACCCAAGTAGCATTGAGCCTTATAGATCTTTCGACAAACAAGCTGGATTTTGTTGTAGATAACTTAGTCAGTAGTTAAACGTATTTAATTATGAAATTTTAATTCCTAAGGGGGTAATTAACATTAAACGTTTTTTATATTATCTTGCTTGGACAATCGTTATTGGCTTTATATTTTACTGGGGTATGAAGTGGCGATTCCATATAGACAGAACAGCTAGTATGGAATTTATTGTATTTCCTTCTGTTATGTTTTCTGTTATATTCCCCATTATAATGGGTGCGTTGTTACGTTTACCACAATTTATTCTTGATATAAAGGAAAACAGAAAATGGAGATTTAACTGGGCCAGGTTTTTTGGGGTTGGACTTCCGGCCTTAATGATATTAATCTATTATATTTTATCTTTTATTGGATTGATACCTGCTATACATTTAGTACTTATAAGTGGTTCAACACTTGCAACAATGACCGGAATTGTTTTTGGGTATATTTTATTAGATAATTTTGCAAGTACCAGTAGATAATTATAACCGGTTTATTGGTTTTTAATAATGAGAGGTTTTCGAGGATTGAATGATAAATAGTTATGTAAAGTCGTATTATTATGGGTCCAAATCTGCTTCAATGTTTCTTAATTGAATCAATCTCATCATTACTCTTTTTAAAAAGTTACAGTTTAACAGAATTTCTAAATGTAAATTTAAAAATTATTGTTTTCTGTGTTTACCGGCTTCACTTCGCTTTCCGTGGGCAACGCCTACACTAACTTCAAAAGTTTGCTAGGGCAAACTCTTGAAGTGGATTTTCCGACGTACAGGATGTACTAGCGTAGACGTTGCCACAGGACGTGGCGATTTTAGTCTACGTTCCCATGTTGTTTTCCCACAGGAGTCTACATGAAGCCAGTGTCCACACAGACTTTATTCTAACATTTTAAGCAACTTGCGTCTGATTCTGTAATGCATTATTTATACGGTCCACTGCTAATTTTGAAGCATTATAAATAAGTGTGACGATATCAAAATGTATCCTAGCCCTCTTCCCGGTTCGATAACGAACATTATTTAATTGAAAAAATTCTTTTAAATAGGCATTGACTCTTTCAACTGCAGTACGTTGATTGTAAATTTTTTTCCAAGCCTTAGAACCCCTTGCTGGTGCAGTGTATTTTCCTAAGTCTTTGGTAATTTTTATTTTAAATACTTTCCGACAGATGCCTTCATTAGCTAGAGGACAGTCAATGCATTCTTTAGGTCTTGTGTATTTTAAAGTTTCATACTTAGCATCATAACTATCATATCGATAGGAGTGTTCCCTAAAACAAGTGGGAGCAAAATGTATATCAAATCCAATAGGTCCTGGCTCGTTACGTTTGTTGTAGGCAATAACTGATTGTTGACCCATTCGATATACTTGTTTATAAATGGCTTCATAGTCATAACCATCATCCATTGTTTGATAACGCAAATGGGGAAGTGATAATTGCTCATCTAACCCTTTCAGTAAATGTTTCTTAATTATGTTTTTAATTATTTACTTTTCGGAAAAATATGATGGAAGTAAAATAGAATTAGTAATCTTTTTATATGACTCAGTTCCATTTGGGCAGGTTTATTTTTTTTAAACCAAAAGTACCGCAAAATACGGTGTAACCTAATGTACATTTCCATCTATAATTTGAACAGAGCCTGTCAAACGTTGATGTACTTTTTTTGTTAAATATACGAGCCAAAAAAACTGACCAATGTAAATTTTTATAGGGAGAATGTAAACGTCAGATTTGTTCAGCTATCAATTGCTTAGAAAAATAGTCGGAAATATCCATTTCACCTTATCATATTATTAGAGAAATGCGTCGCTTAAATGTATAATAGAACGAAGTGGAGTGATCATTATGGTTATGAGTATGACTGGTTATGGAAAAGATACAATACAGTTAGAAAATTTAACAATTAATGTTGAAATTAAAACGGTGAACAATCGTTTTTTAGATATCGTATTGAAATATCCTCGTTCCCTAATAAGTTTAGAGCAAGATTTTAAAAGTCATATTCAACAACACTTTCACCGTGGCAGGATAGAGGTTTTTATGACTATTGTTGGTGATCAGATAGATAATAGGTTACTTCACATTGATTGGAATTTACTTGATCAGTATATGAATAATCTATCAAAAATAAAAGAACGGTATCAAATAGAGGGTCATATTCCAATGTCAATCATTCCGACATTTGATGGTTTATTTAGTACACTTGATCATGGTAGTTTTTCGGATCAAATAAAACAATCAATTTTTAATTGTTTAGGAAATGCTTGTCAAGCAGTTCAGACAAGTCGTAAAAAAGAGGGCGATCATTTACAAAAAGAGATGAACGAGTACATAAACGAAATTGCCCGGATTGTCGATCAAATTAAGGTAAACCAGCCAAATATTCATTCAGCATATCGCCAAAGGATACAACAAAGAATTGAACAACATATTGGTGATGCTGTAACAACTGATCAAGTTCTCTTACTTCACGAAATCGCTCTTTTATCGGAAAAAGGAGATATATCTGAAGAAATAACCCGATTATACAGTCATATTGATCATTTTAAATCAGTATTAGGAAGCCAAAACGCCATTGGCAGAAAATTAGACTTTATTGTGCAAGAAATGCATAGAGAAGTAAATACAGTTGGAGCAAAATCAATAGATTCAGAAACTAGCAAAAATGTAGTACAGCTTAAAAGTCATATCGAAAAGGTAAAAGAACAAGTACAAAATATTGAGTAAATCATTTTTTGTAAATTTAACTATTTGGAGGGTTATCATTGGCCTTACAGCTCATAAATATAGGCTTCGGTAATGTCGTTTCGGCTAATCGAATTATTTCGATTGTATCCCCGGAATCGGCACCGATTAAAAGAATTATACAAGTTGCCCGTGAAAATAATCACTTAATTGATGCAACTTATGGTCGAAGAACAAGGGCTGTCATTATTACCGATAGTTCTTATGTAATATTGTCTGCTGTTCAACCTGAAACAGTTGGACAAAGGGTTAGCAATCAAGAAGATATGACTGATGAATGAGAGGATGACAAGACGTTGTTCGAGCAAAAAGGTATTTTATTTATATTATCTGGCCCATCTGGGGTTGGTAAAGGAACCGTCAGAAAGCGTCTGTTTGAATTAGATACAGAGTTAAAATATTCGGTTTCAGCGACAACGCGACATAAACGGCCAAATGAAATTGATGGTGTCGATTATTTTTTTAAATCAACTTCCGAGTTTGAACAAATGATTAAACAGGGAGAACTTTTAGAATATGCTCAATATGTCAACAATTATTATGGGACACCGAAGGCCTATGTAGAGGAACAGCTCGAAAAAGGTAATGATGTCTTTTTAGAAATTGAAGTTCAAGGAGCCCTTCAGGTGAAAGAAAATTTTCCAGAAGGCGTCTTTATTTTTTTATTTCCGCCAAGCTTGGAAGAATTAAAAACAAGAATTGTTAACCGCGGAACTGAAACAGAGGCTCTTGTAATTAATCGATTAAAGGAAGCGAAAAAGGAAATTGATATGATGAGTGCCTATGATTATGTCGTTGTCAATGATGATGTTGATGTTGCAGTCTCAAAAATTAAAGCAATCATTACGAGTGAACATTTAAACCGGGTACGCATCGAAGAGCAATATAAAAAAATTTTGGAGGATGATCATTATGTTAGAACCATCGATTGATGAGTTACAAGAAAAAATAAATTCTAAATATACGTTAGTAACAATTTCCGCACAAAGGGCCCGTCAATTAAAGGACGAGGAAAAGTTGTTAATTGAAAATCCGAAATCATTAAAATTCGTCGGTATGGCACTAGAGGAAATATATCATGATAAATTATATGTAAAAGAAAATTAGTAAACGACCCTTGCCCACTTCTACGTAGCAAGGGTTTTTACCAATTAATTAAGGAAATGCAAACGGGGTGTGAACGATGTTAGATCAACAAAATGTGTTAGTTTGTGTCACAGGAGGGATAGCTGCATATAAAGCCTGTGATTTAGTGAGTAAGTTAACGCAACAAGGTGCCAATGTTAAAGTGATCATGTCAGAATCAGCGATGAAATTTGTTTCGCCATTAACATTTCAAGCGTTATCGAGAAACGATGTTTTTACCGATACTTTTGATGAAAAAGATTCCAGAGTTATTGCTCATATTGATTTAGCTGATTGGGCGAACTTAGTTATTATCGCTCCAGCGACAGCAAATACGATTAGCAAAATAACTCTAGGTATCGGAGATGATATGGTTACAACAACATTACTTGCCACCGAGGCACCCATATACATCGCACCAGCAATGAACGTTCACATGTATCAACATCCAGCAGTTAAGAAAAACATGCAACAACTAGCAGATTGGGGTTATCACTTTATCGAGCCAGGTGAAGGTTATTTAGCATGTGGTTATGTTGGTAAAGGTCGATTAGAGGAACCGGCAACGATAATACAAGTCATTAACAATCATCAAAAATCAAACAAATTATTATTTGGGAAAAAACTACTTATCTCAGCGGGACCAACTAGAGAGGTGATTGATCCTGTTCGTTTTTTCTCCAACCGTTCAACAGGAACAATGGGTTTTAAACTAGCTGAAAGGGCGGCACAATATGGGGCTGAAGTGATATTAGTAACAGGGCCTGTTTCCATAGATGCCAACCATCCTAATATTCAACGAATTGATGTTACTTCTGCCGAGGAAATGTATGAGCAGATGATCAAGCATTTCCCCCAAGCAAATATTGTTATTAAAGCTGCCGCTGTTGCTGATTATCGTCCAAAACAACATTTCCCTGAAAAGGTTAAAAAACAACCCGGGGATTTAGTGATAGAAATGGAAAGGACGAAAGATATTTTACAACATCTAGGGCAACGAAAAACAGAACAATTTATTGTAGGCTTTGCAGCTGAAACATCAGACCCAATACATTATGCTAAAGGGAAAATAAAGAAGAAAAATTTGGATGCTATCGTCGTTAATGATATTAACGAAGAAGGAGCAGGGTTTGGTTTGCAAACTAATAAAGGAACCTATATTACAAAAAATGGTGATCAATATGAATTACCTTTGGCCCAAAAAGATGAGGTAGCGAAACAAATTTTACAGTTAATCATTCAGCAATTAAAGGATGAAGCTAAGTGAATATTGCCAAAGTCATTGTTGATGTACCAGCCAGTGTCGTCAACCAAACGTTTGATTATAAAATACCTACTTCACTCATCGAAACGGTACAACCTGGAATGCGTGTTACTATTCCATTTGGGAACCGGAAAATAACGGGCTTCGTTCTTGAATTGACAGATCATTCCCCCTTTGAAAATTTAAAGGAAATCATTAATATTTTAGATGTTACTCCCGTTTTAACGAAGGAATTACTAAATCTCGGAATGTGGTTAGCGAATGAAATACTCTCATTATACATCATCACATTTCAAGCTATGTTGCCACAAGTGTTGAAATCTAAATATGATAAGGAAATTGTTCGTGTAGAGGGAAAATCATTACAAGGTCAATTGGCTACAATTTTTAAAGATCAACAAGCCGTAAACTATGATGAATTAGTGAAACAATTAAAAAATGTAAGTGAATTAAAACATGAATTAGAGGCTGGAAATTTACAATTAAAATATATTGTTAAATCTCAAATTACGAAAAAATATGAAAATTGGATCATCCCAGCAGGCAAAGAGTCCTTTATAAAACTAAATAGCACTTTACCTAGTCATGCACATCAACAACGGAAAATTGTTGAATTTTTTATCGCTAATCCGAAAAAAATCAATGAAAACAAACTTTGTGATATGATTCAGATTAACAAAGGCAACTTAAAATCGTTAATTGAAAAAGGGCTACTCAAAATTGAAAAGGTAGAAGTCTATCGTGAACCATATGAACAAAGTTTTTCAAAAACAGAAAACTTTAGGTTAACGGAAGAGCAAGCCAATGCACTACAACCAATCAATGAAGCATTGAATCGTCAAGAACATAAAACCTTTTTACTTTATGGTGTTACAGGAAGTGGAAAGACAGAAATTTATTTACAAGCCATTGAAAAAGTCATAGAAAAAGGGAAAGAAGCAATCGTACTCGTCCCAGAAATCTCATTGACACCACAAATGGTGAGAAGGTTTAAAGGACGTTTTGGATCACATGTAGCTGTCATGCATAGTGCCTTATCTGTTGGAGAACGTTATGATGAATGGTTAAAGGTACAACGGAAAGAAGTGAAGGTAGTTGTTGGTGCGAGATCGGCAGTTTTTGCCCCATTTGAAAATATCGGTATTATTATTATTGATGAGGAACATGAAGCAACCTATAAACAGGAAGAAACACCAAGGTACCATGCTAGGAATGTCGCTATTAAGCGGGGTGAATGGCACCAATGTCCCGTCATTCTAGGAAGTGCCACACCTACATTAGAATCCTTTGCTAGAGGTAAAAAAGGTGTGTATCATTTATTAACATTAACCGAACGTACAAATAAGAAGCCGATGCCTTTCGTTAAAATAATTGACATGAGGGAAGAATTACATAGTGGAAATCGTACAATGTTTTCAAAAAGTCTAATGGAAGGAATAAGATCTCGGATACAAAAAAAGGAACAAATCGTTTTGTTATTAAATCGTAGAGGTTATTCTAACTTTGCCCTTTGCCGTGATTGTGGGCATGTAGAGGAATGTCCACATTGTGACATATCACTAACATACCATAAGCGGAATTATCAATTGAAATGCCATTATTGTTCACATGAACAACCAATGCCGTCGATTTGTTCCAATTGTCAGAGTAGTCATATTCGATTTTTTGGGACCGGGACGGAAAAGGTTGAAGAATCATTAACAAAAATAATTCCGGAAGCTAGGGTCATTCGTATGGATGTTGATACAACAAGACGTAAAGGATCCCATGAACGACTACTGCAAAAGTTTTCTAATTTTGAAGCGGATATTTTATTAGGAACACAAATGATTGCGAAAGGACTAGACTTTGAAAATGTTACACTAGTGGGGGTGTTAGCCGCTGATTCAATGTTACACTTGCCGGATTTTCGCTCATCGGAAAAAACGTTTCAATTATTAACACAAGTAAGTGGTCGTGCTGGTCGACATGAATTAGAGGGAGAAGTCATCGTTCAAACATACACACCTGAACACTATAGTATTGAATTAGCAAGCCAATATAATTATGATCAATTTTATTTACATGAAATGCAATTAAGAAAGAGGTTTATGTATTCACCATATGTTTTTATGTTACTAATTACGGTGACGGATGAAAACGAAGGAAAGGTAAATGAAGTAATTTTTAAAATTAGCCATATGTTACAACAAAAACTAAATGAAAAATCGTTTATTTTAGGACCAACACCATCACCAATTACTCGAATAAAAAATCGTTATCGGTATCAATTAATAGTTAAATATAAATATGAACCGAATTTATCACAATACATGCAACAAATTTTAAAGTATTTTACTGATGAAATAAGAAAAAACACGCAAATTTTAATTGATTTTAATCCAAATCATTTTATGTAAAAATTTCAACCTCCATGGTAGATAGAAAGGACTTATGATGAAAAAAGTAATTTTTATGGGTACACCAATATTCGCTGTTTCGATTCTAGAGGCAATTATAGCTAACAGTTATGAAGTTGTATGTGTCGTTACACAACCAGACCGACCAAAAGGGAGAAAAAAGCTTTTGACACCTTCACCTGTTAAAAAATTGGCTTTAGAACATCAATTACCTATTTTCCAACCGAAAAGGTTACAAGAGGAATACGAATTATTGCTTGAAATGAATGCTGATATAATTGTGACAGCCGCATATGGTCAAATATTGCCTACTGAATTGTTAGAAAATCCTAAGTTTGGTAGTATTAACGTCCATGCATCCTTATTGCCTGAATTACGGGGTGGGGCACCGATTCATCATGCCATTATACAAGGAAAAAAAGAGACTGGTATTACGATTATGTATATGGTAGATAGGCTCGATGCGGGTGACATGATTTCGCAAAAGAAAATACCGATTACCATGTCAGATGATGTAGGAATTTTACACGACAAATTAGCTGAATTAGGTGCGAATTTATTAATCGAAACTTTACCGGATATATTTAATCGTACCAATAAGCAAATACCACAAGATGAATCAAAGGCAACATTTGCTTATAATATCACTAGGGAAGATGAAAAAATTGACTGGTCTCAATCGTATTTAGAAGTGTACAATCAAATTCGCGGATTACATCCATGGCCAGGCGCCTATACAATGGATAATGGTACAGTAACTAAAATATGGTCGGCAACATTAACCGAAGAAACATATTCCAAAAGCAAGCCCGGGACGATTGTCGCTATTGAGGATAATCAATATTTAGTCATTGCTTGTGGAGACCATTGTGCAGTTAAAATTGAAACAATTCAGGTTGCCGGAAAAAAGAAGATGTCGGTGAAAGATTATTTATTAGGTAATCCCCAAGCATGGGAAGTTGGCCAAATTTTGGAGTGAATTAATTGACAAATTCGAACGTAAGAAAAATTGCCCATCAATTATTGTTGAGAGTTGAAAAGTCAAGAAGTTTCAGTCATTTACTCATTACCGAAGCCCTTAAAAAGGAAAAATTAAAACTAGTGGATGAAAAATTACTGACAGAATTAGTGTATGGTACGTTAGAAAGACAAATAACGTTAGATTACTTTATTTCATCATTCATTCATTCAAAGAAAAAACTTGATGATGGGGTGAACGTGTTACTAAGAATGTCAGTATATCAGCTATATTATTTAACAAGGATCCCTCCATATGCAGCCGTTAATGAAGCGGTAACCATTGCAAAAGAAAAAGGGCACAAAGGTGTCAGTTCTTTTGTTAATGGCATATTAAGATCAATGATAAGGGATGGATTTCCAAATATTGAGGAAATAAAGGATCCAATTAAATATTTGTCTATTAAAACGAGTCATCCTGAGTGGTTGGTTGAACGTTGGGCTCAACATTATGGATATGACAAAACAAAAGCAATGTGTGAGACGAATGTCACAGTAAAGCCAATTAACATTCGCGTTAACACATTAAAAACGACGGTAAAAGAAGTAACAAAAATGTTAAATGAAGAAAAAATTGAATGGAAAAGTCCTTATCAATTGTTAAAACATGGTATAATCATTACCGAAGGAAATGTGTTGAAAACTAAATTAGTAGAAGATGGCTATGTGACGATTCAAGATTTAAGTTCGATGCTTGTTGCACAATTATTAGACGTTAAACCAGCAATGAAAGTACTTGATACGTGTAGTGCACCGGGAGGTAAGGCTACTTATATCGGGGAACAGATGGACAATGAAGGTTCAATATTTGCCCACGATTTACATAAGAATAAATTAAAATTAATTAATAATAATGCCAAAAGGTTAGGGATTACTAATTTAAATGTCAGTCAACAGGATGCTAGAAAGCTACAAGAAGTTTATGCTGAGCATACTTTTGACCGAATTTTAGTAGATGCCCCTTGTTCAGGTTTAGGTGTGATACGATCAAAGCCTGAAATAAAATATGAAAAATCTTTAACAGATTTTAAAAATCTACAACAAATTCAATTAGACATCCTATTTCATGTCACACCATTATTAAAGAAAACAGGTAAATTAATTTACAGCACATGTACTGTAGAAAAACTAGAAAATGAAGAGGTCGTTAAGTTGTTTTTACAAAAACAATCGACATTACGTGTTGATGAACATTTTCTAAAAGAAGTAAAGGATTGGTCATTACCGGGTGTCACTATAACAGAATATGGCATGCAAATTTTTCCACAATCAATGAATTCAGATGGATTTTTTATAACAAGGTTTATCAATTTTTAGGGGAATGTAGAGGTGAGTTAAATGGAAGCAAAAATGGTAACAGACCAAGGCAAAATCAGAGAAACAAATGAAGATGCTGTTGGCATATTTTATCATAGCAACCAACAACATTTACTAGCTATTGTTGCGGATGGCATGGGCGGTCATCAAGCTGGTGAGGTGGCAAGTTCCCTAGCAGTTGCATTTGTGAAAGAAAAGTGGAAAAATGCTGAAAATATCGCGTCAGAAACAGATGCAGAACAATGGTTACAATCGTGTATCACTGAATTGAACTCATACATATTAGAAAAATCAAATGCAAATGAACATTATCAAGGAATGGGTACGACTGTCGTAATGGCACTTTGCACTCATACATTTGTTACGATTGCCCATGTTGGGGATAGTCGCTGTTATTATTTAGCTAACAAACAACTAGATTTAAAGACACGTGACCACTCTTATGTTTATGAATTAGTTAAAAATGGCGAAATTACGCTTGAAGAGGCAGATAGCCATCCGAAAAAAAATGTCTTATTACGGGTGATAGGAACAGAGGAAATTGTAAAAGCAGATATAGCTTCATTTAACTGGGAACAGTCCCATCGCCTACTTCTATGTTCTGATGGATTAACGAATAAAGTATCAAAAAGTGAAATAGAAAAATTAGTGAAAAAAAATACAAAAATCGATCAAAAACTTCAAAAATTAATTAATTTAGCGAATGACCGTGGTGGTGAAGATAATATATCAATTATTATCATTCAGAACGAGCAAAAAAAAGAAGGTGATAAGACATGAAAAAGGGTCAAGTTCTAAGTGAACGATATGAAATAGTCCAAACTATCGGTGGCGGGGGAATGGCTAATGTATATTTAGCTAATGACCTTATCCTAAAACGGGATGTGGCCGTAAAGGTATTACGAGCTGAATATGCTGATGATGCTGAATTTATTAAACGTTTTGACCGTGAAGCCCAAGTAGCAACAGGGTTAAATCATCCCAATATTGTTAATATATATGATGTTGGTGAAGATGAAAATTTGTTGTATATGGTGATGGAATATATTGATGGGTTAACATTAAAAGAATATATTCAACAAAATAGTCCCATCTCTATTGAAGATGCTATGAAAATTATGAACCAAATAACCAATGCGATTTCTTATGCACATGATAATGGTTTAATTCATCGGGATGTAAAACCACAAAATATATTAATCGATCGGGCAGGGACAATTAAAATTACTGATTTTGGCATTGCCATGGCTTTATCTGCTACTTCTTTAACACAAACTAATTCTATTGTTGGTTCTGTTCACTATATCTCACCTGAACAAGCAAGGGGAGGGACAGCAACTAAAAAATCTGATATATATGCCTTAGGTGTCGTCTTATTCGAACTATTAACTGGTAAACTACCTTTTTCAGGAGATACGCCTGTAGCGGTTGCCTTGAAGCACTTGCAATCTGATACACCATCTGTAAGAGAAATCAACCCGTCTATCCCGCAAAGTGTCGAAAATATCGTTTTAAGGGCAACAGCAAAAAATCCATTGCATCGTTATCATTCAGCATACGAAATGGGTGTTGCCATTCATGAGGCATTAGAACCGGAAAATCTACATGAGGAGAAATTTGAAATCCCTGTCGAAGAAGGAGAAGAAACTAAAGTAATACCAATTATTAGTGAAGAACAGATAAATCATGATTCCCAACAACAGATGAACCAAACTTTTCCTAACCAATCAGATATAAAAGCTAAAAAGAAAAGCTTTTTCAAGAACAAATATTTTTTGATTATTGCTCCAATTGTTTTAATATTGATACTTGCAATTATTTTGTTTGCCACCTTATTTAAAACAAAAGATGTAGAAATACCGGATATTGTAGGGGAATATTTTGAAGATGTTGAACAGGAATTACTCGAATTACCACTAAAAGTTGAACAAGAAAAGATGTATTCAGAAGAATTTGAAGAAGGGGTAGTCATTAAAACCAATCCTAAAGCGGGAAGAATTGTTAAGGAAAATTCAGTTATTAAAGTTTATATAAGCGATGGAGAGGAAAAGGTAGTATTTGATGATTATGTAGGAAAAAACTTTAGCCAAGTTAAACGACTTTTGGAAGTGGACTATAAAGAAGTAATTGAATGGGCTGTTCCTTCAGATGAAGAGGAGGGGACAATTATTAATCAAGTACAACCCGCCCCTGGGGAAGAAGTCGTTCCAAGTAAAACGAAAGTTATTTTCGAAATAAGTGGGGGGCCAGAATTAATCAAAGTAATGAGACTTGCTGGGCTTGAAGTTGATGAAGCGAAACGAATGCTTGATGAAAGTGGATTAAAGATGGAGGTTAAAGAAGAGCATTCGGACTCTGTGGAAAAAGGTAAAATTATTAGACAGTCACCTAATGCCAATTCAGAGGTTAAGGAAGGTACAACCATAGAAGTGGTTGTTTCATTAGGACCAGAGGAAAAACCTCCTCGCTCACAAACAGTTAGCTTTCTCGTTCCTTTTGAACCCGAGAAAATATCCGGAACAGATGATAATGATGGAGAGGAACAATATGCAAAAGAACAGCAAGTGCAAATATTTATAGAGGATATGGAGAATAGTTTGTCGGTCGTTTATATTGATGATGTCATCACAGCCGATAAAACGTACTCGATTACGTTAATTATTGAACCAAATACAGTGGCAGAATATAAAATTGTTCGTGATGGAAAAGTATTCGACCATCAAAAAGTTCCTTTTTAGAAGGTGAATAAATGATTGAGGGTACGATAGTTAAATCATTAAGTGGCTTTTATACAGTCACATCTAAAGAAGGAATATTCACATGTAAAGGGCGGGGAGTATTCCGGAATCAAAAAATTACCCCATTAGTAGGGGATGATGTTTTATTTGATATAACGGGAGATGATACTGGGTATATCATAGAAGTAAAACAGCGGAAAAATGAGTTAATTAGACCACCAATCGCAAATATTTCCCAAGCTATTGTTGTGATGTCAGCAATTCAACCGGCATTTAGTTTGTTGTTACTAGATCGATTTCTCGTCGCTTTTGAATCAGAAAATATTAGGCCCTTAATCGTGATTACGAAACTCGATTTGGTTGATGAAGTGCTTTTAAAGGAAATTCATGCATATCAAAAGCAATACGAATCGATCGGCTATCATGTTGAACTGTTATCACTTAATGATGACGAATGGATTCCATTTATAAAGGATTATTTTAAAGATGAAATTACGGTATTAACTGGTCAATCTGGTGTAGGGAAATCGACGATTTTAAATCGAATTAACCCTAATTTGCTCATAGAAACTGGAGAAATTTCAATTTCCTTAGGAAGGGGAAAACATACAACCCGCCACGTTGAGTTAATTGAAATAAATGGAGGATTTGTTGCAGACACACCTGGTTTTAGTTCATTAGAGTTAACAAAAATTGAGCAAGAACAATTAGGTAATTATTTTATAGAAATGAATCATTATATTCCTTATTGTAAATTTCGGGGTTGTTTGCACGATAAAGAACCAAAATGCGCTGTAAAACAAGCCTATGAAAATGATGAAATTATCCCATCACGATATAAAAATTATGTAACATTTTTACAAGAAATACAATCTAGAAAGCCGAGGTATTAATAATGTTAAAAATTGCACCATCAATTTTATCAGCGGATTTTAGTAGGCTAGGGGAGGAAATTAAAGACGTAGAGCGGGCAGGGGCAGATTATATACATGTCGACGTGATGGATGGACACTTTGTTCCTAATATTACGATTGGTCCCTTAATCGTAGAGGCTGTTAAACCAGTAACAAAACTTCCGTTAGATGTCCATTTAATGATTGAAAATCCAGATCAATATATTGAAGCCTTTGCTAATGCAGGTGCCGCAATTATTTCTGTTCATCAAGAAGCATGTACCCATTTGCATCGAACCATTCAATCGATAAAAAATACAGGTGTTAAAGCGGGCGTTGTTATTAATCCAGCAACACCAGTCGTCATGATTGAGAGTGTCTTGCAATATGTTGACCTAGTACTTGTCATGACGGTTAATCCGGGTTTTGGTGGGCAGTCTTTTATAGAATCCGCTTTACCAAAAATTCAACAATTAGCAGAATTGTGTACAAAATATAATTATCAATACGAAATTGAAGTTGATGGTGGTGTCAATGAGCAAACAGCAAAATCGTGTGTAGATGCTGGGGCAAGTGTACTTGTGGCGGGAAGTGCGATTTTTAATAAAACTGATCGACAACTGGCCATTCAGGCTATTCGACAATCAACAATCAACAAAGGATAAATAAATATACTATAAAACAACTCATTATCCTTATCAACCTTTTCTTAGTTCTCATCTGAAAGGTTATTGCATAATATAAAGATAGATAAGAAATATGTACGTGAATGTTGTTATGCGCGAAATTGGATGAGATAAGGAGGAAGGATTTATGAGGTTTTATACAATTAAACTGCCAAGATTTCTTGGGAGTATTATAAAAGTAATGATGGGGTTATTTAAAAAAGAGTAGTTCAATGAAATAAAGGGATAACCGAATTTTGGATTTATTAAATATTTTACAAATTTTAATCATGAAAAAGAGGTTGAAAATCAAATAGCATTAACCTTCACTTAGAGAGAAGAGTGAAGGTTATTTCACTTGATTTATTGCAAAAATGCGTATTAAAAAAACGACATTACCATTTTACGTAAGTCGCTTTTCAATGTTGGAAATATATCGTTACACACGTTCAACTTTTCCGGCTTTTAATGACTTTGCAGACACATACACCCTTTTAGGTTTGCCATTCACTAATATTCTAACTTTTTGAACGTTTGCTTTCCATTTACGTTTCGTTGCATTTAATGCATGTGATCGATGATTACCAGTTCCAGTTTTACGACCAGATACAACACATTTCCTTGCCATGTTAATTCCTCCTTACATACAGCAATTCATACTTTTATAATTTATCATATCCCCATCATTTTTGCAAAAATAACCGTTTATTCATAAAATATTAGAACAGTTACAGTTAAAATTAATATTTCTTTTACTTATTGACAATTATATGTACAATGTAGTAGGATGTTTTAACTAACTTTAATGATAAAGATATTGAAAAATGACATAAAGGAGGATGAATGCGATGGCTACACAAATGATTGATCGCGAATTACTTTTAAGAATGTTTCGCTTGGGCTTGCAAAATTTATCGAATCAACAAGAGTATATAAATAAATTAAATGTATTCCCAGTTCCGGATGGCGACACTGGTACAAATATGAATTTAACGATGACATCGGGCTTAAAAGAAGTAGAAAAGACGAGTAATGAGCCTTTGGACAAGATAATCCAATCGTTTGTTAAGGGATTATTAATGGGAGCGAGAGGTAATTCAGGGGTTATTTTATCCCAATTATTTCGTGGATTTTCTACAGATATTGAAAACATTACCTCCTTAACTAGTCAAGATTTTGCTAAAGCATTGGAAAATGGTGTACAAACGGCTTATCAGTCAGTGACAAATCCTGTCGAGGGAACTATTTTAACTGTTGCTAAGGATTCAGCAAATTTAGCCAAAGAACTGGCCGGAAATATTGACAATGTTGAACAATTAATGGAGAAAATCGTAGAAGAAGCAAAAAGTTCCCTACAACGAACACCGGATTTATTACCTATTTTAAAGGAGGTAGGTGTCGTTGATTCAGGTGGACAAGGTTTACTAGCCGTCTATGAAGGGTTTTTAGCCGCCATAAAGGGCAGCGAACTTCCAGAAGTGAAAGAAATGGTTAATATGGAAGAGTTAATTCATTTAGAACATGAACGTTCTGTACAATCGTATGTGGATATTGAATCGATTGAATTTGGTTACTGTACAGAATTTATTATTGAATTTGACGAACAAAAGCTACAGAGCAATCCTTTTGATGAACAACAATTCCGTAACATTTTAGGGGAATTTGGGGACTCTCTTTTAGTAGCCTCTGATGAAAATATTGTTAAAATACATATTCATACTGAACAGCCCGGAGAGGTCATGTCGATTGGTCAACAGTATGGTGATTTAGTTGAAATTGATATTGAAAATATGCGCCAACAGTATAAAGATATCGTTCAAGAAGATAAGACAGAAACATTCGATTCACCACGCGTTGAAAATGCTGTTATCACGGTAGCAGTTGGTTCTGGAATTATAGATATGCTGAATAGTATTGGTGCTTCTTACATTATAGAAGGTGGACAAACGATGAATCCAAGTACAGAGGATATCCTATCTGCCATCGAAAAAACGAATGCTGATAACATTTTTCTATTACCAAATAATAAAAATATTATTTTGGCAGCTAATCAAGCGGCATCGCTTGTTGGCGATAAAAAAGTCATTGTCATTCCTACAAAAACATTATCACAAGGGATTAGGGCATTGTTAGATTTTGATGAGGATGCTTCAATTAAGGATAATGAGCAAGTGATGTTAGAATCCATTGAAGAAGTTAAATCTGGGATTGTGACATTTGCTATCCGTGATACAAAAGTGAATGATTTAGAAATAAAAGAGGGTAACTTTATTGGTTTAAATGATGAAACAATCTTTGCAACAGGAAAACAAAAACTAGAGGTAGCTCTACAGTTGTTGCAGCAACTTATTGATGAAGATGATGATATTGTGACTACTTTTTATGGTGAAGATGTGACTGGGGAAGAAATAGAAATATTTCAATCGATGTGTGAGGAAATGAATGATGAAGTGGAATTTGAAATGATTGAGGGGAATCAACCGATTTATTCATTTATTTTCATGGTGGAGTAGTAAGTTACCATGGGTGGAATTATTTTAGATATTCTTAATTTATTTTGCTAGGGCATCAAATTATATGTTAATTTGGTGTTCTTTTTTGTATTTTTTACATTTGTGAATGAGTGAAAGGATATAACTAAGTCTTTAGATAAAAAAGTAACCAAACAGGATTGTTATTAGTTCTCACCCGTGAGAATGAAAAATGCCCCAATAAGAAAAACGAAGAGAAAAGCAATTAATACTAACCCAAAGAAAGAAGGATATAATAATAGACTTGTAAGGACAATGGGTGTTCCAAACATGGCTGAAAGGGAAGCAAATTTCGTATAGTGAATAATGTTTTGGGAAAATTCAGGTTCTTCCCGATACATCCATCTTTTCCCAAACATGATACTTTCCTCCGGATAAAGATAGGACCATATAAAGAATGCATACAAAGGTATCATAAAGACAATGGTGATCATGATCTTAATTAACATTTTCTGTCCTCCTAATAATATTTAGACTCAAATAATAATTATCAAATTGATTCAATAAATAAAATAAAAAATTAAACCGACAGCACAAATATGAAAAAAATTCAATGGTACCATTATAACAAATTAAAATTGTTAAGAAAATATGTTTATCGGCCTTAATAAATGTAGAATGACAAAAAATATCGAAAACTTTTTTTAACTATGATTGGCAATTTAAAATTGCTATAATAAGGATAACATGATTGATTGATAAGGAAAGGGGTTAACAATGAAATTTAATTCTATTTTCGATATTATCGGACCTACGATGGTTGGCCCATCAAGTTCACATACAGCGGGGGCCGCTAGGATTGGTCTCGTTGCTAGATATTTACTAAATGAAGAGCCTACCTGGGCTAACATATATTTATATGAATCTTTTGCCAAAACGTATAAAGGTCATGGAACTGATTTTGCGATAGTTGGTGGGTTGCTAGGTTATGAAACTAATGATGAAAGATTAAGAACATCATTAAATATTGCCAAGGACAGAAACATGGCAATACAGTTTTTTGAAGAACAGACATCTGTCGATCATCCGAATACAGCACGAATTAAAGCAGGTACAGCCACTTCAGAAATAGAAGTAGTTGGAAAATCAATTGGAGGCGGAAAAATTGAAATCATTGAATTAAATGGTTTTGAATTGCGCTTATCTGGAAATCATCCAGCATTATTAATTATGCATAATGATCGACATGGTGCGATTGCATCTGTTACAAAGATGTTGGCCAAGAGCGAATTGAACATAGGACATATGGAAGTAAATAGGAGAGATATTGGCAAGGAAGCATTAATGGTCATTGAAATAGATGGTAATGTCAATCAAGATTTACTTGATCAATTAAGTAAGGCAGATCATGTCGTACAAGTAGCGAAAATTGATGGGTAGGAGGAAATTGATATGTTTAGGACAGTAAAGGAATTAGTAACGATAGCAGAGGAAGAAAATATTGCTATTTCAGAAGTAATGATCCGTCAGGAAATGGAAGTGAAAAATAGAACTAGAGAAGATATTTTTCATGATATGGAAAAAAACCTTCAAGTAATGGAAGAAGCGGTTGAACGAAGTTTACAAGGTGTGGAGTCTGTCACTGGTTTAACTGGCGGAGATGCTGTTTTAGTGCAAAAATATATGAAAGAAAAAACACCACTTTCAGGACATACGATGTTAGATGCCGTAAGTAAAGCAATGGGGACGAATGAAGTCAATGCTGCCATGGGTATAATTTGTGCGACACCGACAGCGGGAAGTGCTGGTTGTGTCCCGGGGGTGTTATTTGCAGTGAAGGAGCAGTTGAAGCCAACACATGAAGAAATGGTTAACTTTCTTTTTACCTCAGGGGCTTTTGGGATGGTTGTTGCTAACAATGCTTTTATTTCTGGAGCTACCGGGGGATGTCAAGCAGAGGTTGGTTCAGCTGGGGCAATGGCATCAGCAGCAGTTGTTGAAATGGCAGGGGGAACCCCACAGCAAAGTGCAGAGGCTTTTGCAATGACACTGAAAAATATGCTCGGACTCGTTTGTGACCCTGTGGCAGGATTAGTAGAGGTGCCTTGTGTAAAAAGAAATGCCGGTGGTTCATCTTTAGCAATTGTTTCAGCCGATTTAGCGTTAGCAGGTGTCACAAGTCGGATCCCGTGCGATGAAGTGATTGGTGCTATGTATCGTATTGGTCAAACGATGCCTTCAGCCTTACGTGAAACTGGGGAAGGTGGCCTTGCCGACACACCGACGGGTCGATTTTTGCGGGAGAAAATTTTTGGTGCCTAAGTTTAAATGCCAGGGCATATTCAATATCGAGCATTGTTTATTACTCATATATAGTCCACATTGAGTTGTGGACTCCTGTTTTCAACATTAAGATAAAATTATGAAAATGTAGGAAGTGTCACAATGATAAATACCCCCGTTAATCAATTAAAAGGAGTAGGTGAAAAATTAACTGAAGATTTAGCTTTAATGGGAATCAATACGATTCAAGATTTACTACTCTACTTTCCATATAGATATAATTTTATGGAAATTAAATCACTTCATGAATTAGTCCACGATGATCAAGTAACAATTGTTGGAAAGGTTATCCACCCACCCACTATTATCCATTATGCTAGAAATAAGTCACGTTTAATATTTCATGTTGATATTGAACAAACATCCGTGAAGGCTGTTATGTTTAATCGAGCCTTTGCAAAAAAACATTTACAACCTGAAACAACAGTGACATTAACAGGAAAATGGGATGCCCATCGTTTACAAATAACCGTTGCAAAATATCAATTAGGTGAACCGAAACAAGCGACACAAATCGAAAGTGTTTATTCATTAAAGGGTACTGTAAAAATGTTTAGGTTTAAAAAATTAATTCAACAAGTGATAGATTTATATTTAGGACAAGTAGAAGAAATTATACCAAATAAATATTTGCTAGAGTATAAAATTCCCAATCGACAAGATGCTATTCGAACAATACATTTCCCAGAAAATAAACAAGCTCTACACCATTCACGACGCCGTTTTACATATGAAGAGTTATTACTTTTTCAATTAAAAATGGCTTATTTAAAAATGAGCTATAAAAAACAAGGTACAGGGAAATCCCAATTAATTGATCGTCATAAGGTAGATCAATTTATTCGTCATCTTCCTTTTACATTAACGTCAGACCAACAAACATCATTGGAACAAATTTTAAAAGAGATGGCATCAACAAATCAAATGAATCGATTATTGCAAGGAGATGTAGGATCTGGTAAAACAGCCGTGGCAATTGTTGCACTTTATGCCACAGTGACCGCTAAATTACAAGGGGCATTTATGGTGCCGACGGAAATTTTAGCTGAACAACATTATGTTACATTGAAGAAAATGTTACCTGATGACATTTCGATAGTCCTTTTAACAAGCTCATTAAAAGGCAAGAAACGTCGGGAAATAGTGGATCAAATTAAAAACAATTTAATACACATTGTGATTGGTACTCATTCTTTAATTCAAGATGATGTCCAATTTTCACAATTGGGATTTATTGTGATTGATGAGCAGCATCGTTTTGGAGTTGAGCAACGTAGCATGTTAAGAAAAAAAGGATTGTATCCCGATGTATTATTTATGACAGCTACCCCGATACCAAGAACACTTGCAATTACTGCGTTTGGTGATATGGACGTCTCTTCTATTAAAGAATTACCAGCTGGTAGAAAGGCGGTACAAACATTTTGGGTAAAGGAAAATATTTTACCACGTGTATTAACGTTTATTGAAAAAAACATTAGTCGTGGTGAACAAGCCTATTTTGTTTCGCCTTTAATTGAGGAGTCAGATGTGCTCGATTATCAAAATGCTATTGATTTATATGAACAGTTGCTATCCTATTATCCACCATCCATTAAAATTGGTTTATTGCATGGACGGTTACCACAGCAGGAAAAAGAATTACTAATGAAACAATTCACACAAAATAAACTGCACATTCTTGTTGCAACGACAGTGATTGAAGTAGGTGTCAATGTACCAAATGCGACAACGATGGTCATTTACGATGCTGAGCGATTTGGTTTAGCACAGTTACACCAACTACGTGGTCGTGTTGGAAGAGGGGACAAAGAAAGCTATTGTATATTAATTGCCGACCCAAAAGGAGAGGTTGGCAAGGAACGTATGAAAATAATGACAGAAACAAACGATGGATTCCATTTAGCAGAAGCGGACCTAAAATTAAGAGGTCCAGGTGACTTCTTTGGAAAAAAACAAAGTGGTCTCCCTGAGTTCAAAGTGGCTGATCTTGTTCATGATTACCGTGCCTTAGACACCGCGAGACAGGATGCACAAACGATAATAGAAGAAAAATTACTTTGGAATGATCCGGAATATATTAAGTTAAAGCAATATTTGTCAAATGAATTATCATCCGAGGAGCAATTGGATTAACTTTTACATTACCCAAAGGTGTAGAGATTGTCCCTTAGCTAATGAAGTCATCTGTCAAAAAGTCTTTAAAATGAAGAACACAACAGATTTAAGACGATACACTGCACCAGCAAGAAGATCTATGGTTTGGCAAAAGATATACAATCAAAGGACCTCAGTTGAGAGAGTAAATGCCCATCTCAAGGAATCTTTTCAATTAAACAATGTACGTTACCGAACAGGTAAACGGACAAAGATTACTTTAATATCGTGACACTGATATATGGCTTCAAAATTAGCGGTGGACTGGATAAATAATGCATTACAAAATGAATTCTATTAATCTGTAACTCTGTAACTTTTAAAAAAGAATAATTATGAAATTGATTCATGGATTAAAAATTTCAAAATTTAAATAGCACAGTTTGTGTACTTCATAACTACTTGCATAATTAAATCTACTGTTATATATTACTATTAGTACCTAGTCATAAATTAGATGATGGATGTGTGGAAAATGCGTTTAAAAAAAGAACAGCGCCAGGAACTGTTGCAAGAAACGATTCAACAAACACCATTTATTACTGATCAAGAATTAGCGAAAAAATTTGATGTTAGTATTCAAACAATTCGGCTGGACCGTTTGGAATTAGCAATTCCTGAATTACGGGAAAGAATTAAACATGTAGCTACAAATCAATGGAATGAAACTGTGAAAACTTTACCGATAGAGGAAGTCATCGGTGATATTATTGATTTGGAATTAGACAAACGTGCCATATCCATTTTAACGATTCAAGGGGAACATGTTTTTTCGCGGAATAATATTGCCCGTGGACACCATTTGTTTGCTCAGGCAAACTCATTAGCTGTTGCCGTTATTGATGATGAATTGGCATTAACAAAAGATGCTAATATCCACTTTAAAAGGCAGGTAAAGTTAGGTGAGCAAGTCGTGGCAAAAGCACATGTTCATCAGCAACACCGTTCAGGTATGACCGATATTCATGTGAAAAGTTTTGTACAAAATGAACTCGTCTTTACAGGGGAATTTTATATGTATCGAACGAGCGTAAAAGGGGTTTAAAATATGAGAATTGCCATTGATGCAATGGGGGGAGACAATGCTCCTCAAGCAGTTGTCGAAGGAGTCCAACAAGCGATTAAAGAAATCAAACAATTGCAAGTAACATTAGTCGGTGACGAGAAAAAAATCAAAGAACATTTAACAAGTGATGAACGAATAGATATTATCCATACGGAGGAAGTCATTGGAGGGGATGAAGAACCAATACGTGCTATTAGAAGGAAAAAAGAATCATCTCTTGCATTAATGGCGAAAGAAGTAAAGGAGAATCGTGCTGATGCTTGTATTTCAGCGGGGAATACAGGGGCATTAGTTGTCGCTGGTTTATTTATTGTCGGTAGAATGAAAGGGATTGAACGCCCTGCATTAAGCCCAACTTTACCAACGATTGATGATAAAGGATTTTTACTACTAGATGCAGGTGCTAATGTTGATGCTAATGCAAATAACCTTGTTCAATATGGTGTCATGGGTTCTATTTATGCGGAAAAAGTTCGGGGAATAGAAAAACCAAAGGTAGCCCTTTTAAACGTTGGTACAGAGGATAGTAAAGGAAGTACATTAACAAAGAGGGCTTTCAAACTGTTAAAAGCTGCACCGATAAATTTTATCGGAAACATAGAAGCAAGGGATATTTTAAATGGACAGGCAGATGTTGTAGTTACTGATGGATTTAGTGGTAATATTACGTTAAAAACAGTTGAAGGAACAGCAATGCATGTTATTGATTTATTAAAAGAAACATTATCTTCATCATTGAAAACGAAGCTTGCGGCTGGAATGATTATGAGTGATTTACGGGGATTAAAAGCTAAATTAGATTATACAGAATTTGGTGGGGCGGCATTGTTTGGTTTAGATGCCCCAGTCATTAAATCACATGGGTCATCAAATGGTAAAGCAATTTATTCAACAGTGAAACAAACGGTGCAAATGATTGAACAAAATGTGATTGGTACGATAAGGGATTCAATTGATATGCTACAACTTGAAGAGGAGGGGGAAAATGACTAAATTAGCATTTATGTTTCCTGGTCAAGGATCACAATCAGTAGGGATGGGACAGGAATTATATGATCAATATGATGATGTGAAACAATTATTTAAAAAAGCCGACCAACTATTAAATAAAAATTTATCAAACATCATGTTTCAGGGACCAAAGGAAAAGTTGACAGAGACTGAGAATACACAACCAGCACTACTTTTACATAGTATGGCCGTCCATGAAATTTTAACTAAGCATCAAATAAAAGCTTCGATGACGGTAGGTCATAGTTTAGGAGAATATAGTGCTTTAGTTGCTTCTGGTGTATTATCCTTCGAAGAAGCACTTCCCTTAGTTGCTGTTAGAGGGAAATTAATGGAGGCAGCATTGCCGGCTGGAAAAGGAACAATGTCTGCTGTACTTGGCTTAGATGAAAGTGCCATACAATCTGTTATTGATGAATTTTCTGGTGATGAAATTGTCGATATTGCTAATTTGAATTGTCCTGGACAAATCGTTATCTCTGGATCGAAAAATGGTGTTGATGACATTAGCGGAAAATTATCAGAGGCTGGAGCAAGACGAGTGATTCCATTGAACGTTAGTGGACCTTTTCATTCGAGATTTATGAAAGAAGCGAATGAGGACTTTGCTAAACATTTAGATCAAGTCACCTTTCAAGATGGTAACATACCGGTTTATGCTAACGTATCTGCCAAACCTGTACAAAATAAGACAGAAATCAAGCAATTATTGTTGCAGCAACTTTACTCACCAGTCCGTTTTGAACAGTCGATTCGGCAAATGATCGATGATGGTGTTGATGCATTTGTGGAAGTCGGTGCTGGGAATGTACTAAGTGGTCTAGTGAAAAAAATTGACCGTAAAATGAAAACTTTTTCCGTACAAGATGATGCGACATTACAAAACTTTCTACACTGGTATAAGGAGGTAAAATAATGAATTTAAGAGGGAAATGTGCCTTAGTTACTGGATCATCCCGTGGTATTGGCAGGGCGATTGCTTTAGAATTAGGTAGACAGGGTGCCAATGTCGCCGTTAATTATGCGGGGAATGAACAGAAGGCCGAGGAAGTAGTGGCTGAACTGGGGCAATTAGGTGTCCAATCAATAAAGATAAAAGCGAATGTAGCGGATGAGTCAGAAGTAAAAGCCATGGTGAAGGAAGTTATCACCACTTTTGGCCAATTGGATATTTTAGTGAATAATGCTGGGATCACCAGAGATAATTTATTAATGCGGATGAAAGAGGCCGAATTTGATGAAGTAATTGAAACGAATTTAAAGGGTGCCTTTTTATGTACAAAAGCGGTAACAAGACAAATGATGAAACAACGCTCGGGAAGAATCATTAATATTGCTTCTGTTGTCGGTGTCAGTGGTAATCCCGGTCAGGCTAACTATGTTGCAGCTAAAGCTGGTGTTATTGGCTTAACAAAAGCAACAGCAAAGGAACTAGCAACGAGAAATATCCTTGTCAATGCAATTGCACCAGGATTTATTACAACAGATATGACAGATATTTTAACGGAGGAACAAAAAGGTGCAATATTGCCATTAATCCCTTTGGAAAGGCTAGGTGAACCTGAGGATATTGCAAAGGTCGTTAACTTTTTAGCATCTGATGATTCACAATATATTACGGGGCAAACAATCCACGTCGATGGTGGTATGGTAATGTGAAAAGACCAAAAATCTCTAGGAAATAATGATATAAAATTGTATTTTTTCATAAAATATTTTATTCTATGTAAAGGAGGTGATAGGCATGTCAGATATTTTTGATCGTGTAAAGGAAATTATTGTTGAACAATTAGATGTTGAAGAATCACAGGTTACTATGGAGGCTTCATTTAGGGATGATTTAGAGGCAGATTCTCTTGATGTGGTTGAATTAGTAATGGAGTTAGAAGATGAGTTTGATCTCGAAATTGCTGATGAAGAAGCAGAAAGTATTAATACGGTGGGAGATGCAGTCAATTACATTGCAGAAAATCAATAACCGTACTTCGCTATGAGGTGATTTACATAATAACGTGTGACATTCTGCAAGTGTAAAGTATTCAATTAATGATTAGAAACAGTAAATGTTATCATATGTACAATAGCCTCGCTTATTGCGAGGCGTTTCTGTTAAAAGTTAATTATCACATACATAATCTAAACATAAATGCAATATTGATTTATTAATTAAACACTAATTATATAAATAGAGGAGCTTAAAGGAGGGAAGCTAATGGATATTGGCAAATTCGAACAAAAATTTTCTGTGAATTTTCAGGATAAAGCATTACTGATCCAGGCATTTACTCATTCATCCTATGCGAATGAATATCAAGGTGGTACTATTGAAGATAATGAACGTCTAGAATTTCTCGGTGATGCAGTATTGGAACTTGGCGTCTCCGAATATTTATTTAAAAAAAATGATGATATGTCGGAGGGAGAATTATCCAAGCAACGTGCAAGCATCGTTTGTGAAGAATCATTATTCCAATTTTCAACGTTTTTAAACTTTAATGAATTTGTATTAATTGGAAAAAGTGAAGAACGGACCGGTGGGAGGACTAGACAATCTTTATTAGCCGATGTTTTTGAAGCATTTTTAGGAGCCTTATATATTGATCAGGGCTTCGAAACATGCTACAAATTTTTAGATAAAAATGTTTTTCCGGCAATTACACGTGATGTTTATTCGCATAAGATGGATTATAAAACCCAATTACAAGAAATAATCCAAAAAGATAAACATGCCAAGTTATTTTATAAAGTAATAGATGAGATTGGCCCTTCTCATAACAAAAAATTTGTTATTGAAGTACATGTGAACGATCTTTTAGTAGAAAAAGGAACGGGGAGATCAAAAAAAGAAGCGGAACAGCTTGCGGCAAAAAAGATGCTAAAAAAGTTAAAAAAATAAAACTGCCCCTAATTTATGAGACAGTTTATTTAAGTTAGAATTATAAAAGGAATTCAACATTAAGCTTTACGAATCATTTTTAATTCATCGATAAAAGCATTTACTTCCGCTGGACTTAGAGTATCCCGCTTCATAATGTGGTCATAAAGGAATTTTAAATCATCGTAAAATTTAATGTCATAATCCTTTTCATCGAGCAACACCCGATTAGCGACAGATAATTTGTCGCCAATTTTTTCCAACATGTAAGTCAAATTCTCTTCCGTATGTAAAGTTAAATCCATATGCACACCTCAGTAGTATAGTATCATCTCTTTATTAAATAGTTTACACTGGGATAGATAAGAAAACAATTGAAATTTATAAAATGTTGAAAAAAATGAATGAAAATGTTGAACGTAGGTGAGTCAGTATGTTTTTAAACCGGTTGGAAGTTGTAGGATTTAAATCATTTGCAGAAAGAATTAATATTAATTTTGTCCCAGGAATTACTGCGGTTGTTGGTCCCAATGGAAGTGGTAAAAGTAATATTATTGACGCCATTCGATGGGTATTGGGAGAACAGTCAGCAAAATCATTACGTGGCCAAAAAATGGAGGATATTATTTTCCAGGGCAGTGATTCAAGGAAACAATTAAATTTTGCTGAAGTATCCCTCATTTTGGATAACGAGCCAGGTAATTTACCAATCGATTATAATGAGGTCGCGATTACACGTCGTGTATATCGCTCGGGTGAAAGTGAATTTTTAATTAATAAACAAGCTTGCCGCCTTAAAGATATTATCGATTTGTTTACCGATACAGGGTTAGGTAAAGAATCTTTTTCTATTATTGGACAAGGAAAAATTGATGATATTTTAAGTTCCAAAGCGGAAGAACGTCGTGCCATTTTTGAAGAAGCAGCAGGGGTTTTAAAATATAAGCAACGTAAAAATAAAGCGATGTTTAAATTAGAAGAAACAGAGGATAATTTAAACAGGGTTGAAGATATTATTTATGAAATTGAACAACAATTAGAACCGTTGAAAAAACAATCTGAAACTGCGAGAACATACGAACAAAAAAAGGAAGAGCTTAAAAGTGTAGAAATTGCTTTACTAGTAACTGAAATTGAGCAACTGAATGAGCAATGGAAAATGTTATTAGAAGAAATTGATGCTGAAAAATTAGCGGAAATTGCTGAGAAAACGAGTATCCAAGAAAAAGAAGCATTCGTCACGAAAAAGAAACAGGCATTACATGAGTTGGATGAATCGATCACAGACATTCATCAACAACTTTTACATGCAACAGAAAAATTAGAAAATTTAGAGGGTAAACGAAATGTTTATTTTGAACGACAAAAGCATTTTTCTGAAAATGAGCAAACATTAAAACTGAATCAAACGGCATTGTTATCTAAAATCTCGACATTACATGATGATTGGCAATTAGAGTCTAATAAAAAGCGAGCCATTGATCAGGAAATGAAGGAACTTAACAAAAAAATTGATTCGCTAAGTAATGATATTCATTATGGTGTTGAACAAATTAATGAAAAAATTGACAATTTAAAATCTGATTATATCGAATTTTTAAATGAACAAGCAGTATTACAAAATGAATCGAAGTCTATTGATAAGCAACTGGAACAATTACAGCATGTGAATGAAGACCAACAACATCAAAATAAAAATTTAATTGATAGAAAAGCCGACCTAGAACAAGAATTGATGACTTTAAAATCAAAAATGTCTGAAAATAGCTCATTAATTTCAGTAAACCAACGTGAATTAGAACATTTTAAATTAACATTAACGCAAGAAAAAGCGACTTATGATGACATGCAAGAAAAGTTATATCAAGGTAATGAACAAATTGCCACATTAAAAGCAAGGCAGGAAACGTTGGAAGAAATGCGTAAGAGCTTCCAAGGGTACTTCTATGGTGTGAAGGAAGTTTTAAAAGCGAATAAACATGGAATACTAGAGCAAATTTATGGGACTGTCGTAGATTCTATCGAAATCGAACCAATGTATGTAGAAGCAATCGATACGATTTTAGGGGGACAGGCTCAACATATCATTGTACCTAATGATGAAGTTGCGAGGAAAGCGATTAGTTGGTTGAAAAAAGAGAAAAAAGGACGGGCAACATTTTTACCCATTGCTTCACTCACAGAGCGATTGATTCCACAAGGGTTATTACAACAGTTGAAATCGCATGAAGGGTTTATTAATGTTGCAGCAAATCTAGTGCATGTCGAAAATCGTTTTCAACGTGTTGTACAACATTTAATGGGCAATGTCATTGTGACAGATACGTTGGCAAATGCAAATAAGCTTGCTAAAATGACGAATCGTAAATATCGTGTCGTGACATTAGATGGAGATATTGTTTATCCAGGAGGGTCGATGTCCGGTGGAACAAAAAAACAATCCAATCAGTCATTATTTACTCGTGACAAAGAATTGTCTATTTTAAATGATAAATTGCTAAATTTCCAACAACGTGCAGAACAGTTTACAAAAGAAGTCATGAATCAAAAAGAAAAAATTGAACAGATGTCAAAACAGCTAGAAATTAAAGAAATGGCAATAATTGATTTAAAGGAAATTTGGCAAAATAACCAAACAAAACATAATGAAATATCAATTAATTTAAACAATGTTTCTGATGACTTAACATCATATCATCACCACTTGGAGCAATTTGAAACAGATGTAACAACCTTTAAAGAAGATAAAAGCCACATTGTTGAACAACTCAAATCATTAGCCGAGAAGATTACTGAGACAGAATTAGAAATTGAAAATTTAACGGCAAAAGAACGGGATTTAAAAAAATCAGAACGTCATTTCGAGGATCAATTACAGCAATTTAAAATTAAAAAGGCAGAACTAGAGGAAAGACAAAAAAATATTGTTCAACGACTCGGCGATATTAATCGTCAACAGGAAAGTTATGACAAAGAAAAACGTACTATTGAAGAACAATTAAGTTCTATTTTAGAGGAAAAAAGTAAAGAAGTTACTGAAGAAGAAATGACTGAAGAAATTAATACGATGAAATCATTGAAAGATAAGGCAGAAACTTCACTTACAGATCGACGTACGAAAAGACTAACATTGACAAAAGAAATAGAAGATGAAGAACGGGAAATAAAACAATTAGAAAAACAACATGAAAAATTAATGAAAGAAATTCAACAAAAGGAAGTTCGAGCGACGAGATTAGACGTTGCACTAGAAAATAATTTATCCCATCTACAGACAGAATACGTCATATCATTTGAAAAGGCAGCCAACGAGCATGAACGTGTAGAAGATATGGAAGCAGCAAAAAAGACAGTGCGACAAATTAAGCTTGCCATCGAATCACTAGGAACAGTAAACTTAGGGGCAATTGATGAATATGAGCGTTTATTAGAAAGACATCAATTTTTAGCAGAACAAAAACAAGATTTGTTAGATGCGAAACAGACCTTATTTGATGTCATTGCCGAAATGGATGAAGAAATGATTAAACGATTTGGTGCCATGTTTTCGCAAATTCAAACTGCATTTACAGATGTGTTTAATAAGTTATTCGGTGGGGGAGATGCCCATCTTAAATTAACTGATGAAGGTAATTTATTAGAAACAGGCATTGAAATTATTGCTCGTCCTCCTGGCAAAAAGCAGAAAGCGTTAAGTTTATTATCTGGTGGGGAAAGGGCGTTGACAGCCATAGCATTATTGTTTGCCATCTTAAAAGTAAAGCCCGTCCCTTTCTGTATACTAGACGAAGTAGATGCATCATTAGACGAGGCAAATGTTGCACGCTTTAGTCATTATTTAAATCGATATCGTGAAGGGACACAGTTTATCGTGATTACACATCGAAAAGGAACAATGGAAGAAGCAGACGTACTTTACGGCGTAACAATGCAAGAGTCCGGTGTATCCCGTCTCGTATCCGTTAGACTCGAAGATATGAATGAATTAGTTGAAACAGCAACATAAAGGGAAGGTTTTTTAGCACAAGGGGGAGAATGAAATGGGATTTTTTAATCGATTTAAAAGCAAATTTTCTAAAGATGAAGAAGTGACGAAAAAATATGCCTCAGGGATGGAGAAAAGCCGTCAATCTTTTTCAAACAGATTTAACGACTTAATTGCAAGGTATCGACAGGTCGATGAAGATTTTTTTGAAGAGTTAGAGGAAACCCTTATTATGGCTGATGTTGGTGTGGCAACTGTCATGGAATTAATCGAAGTTTTAAAAATGGAAGTAAAACGAAAAAATATTAAGGATCCAAAAGAAATGAACGAGGTCATATGTGAAAAGGTAGTTGAGCTGTATTATGCTGAGGATGACGAAAGTATTGATCAACTAAATTTACAAGCTGATGAATTAACGATTATTTTAGTTGTCGGTGTCAATGGTGTTGGGAAGACAACTTCCATTGGAAAACTTGCAAATCAATTAAAGGAGCAAGGGAAAAAGGTTGTCCTTGCCGCTGGAGATACTTTCCGTGCAGGTGCGATTGACCAGCTTGAGGAATGGGGAAAAAGAATTGATATCCCCGTTATAAAACAAGTTGAAGGCAGTGATCCGGCTGCAGTTGTTTTTGATGGTATAAAGGCAGCAAAATCACGTCAAGCAGATGTGTTAATTTGTGATACAGCAGGACGTTTACAAAATAAAGTAAACCTAATGAATGAACTCAAAAAAATTCACCGCATTATCGGACGTGAAGTCCCGAATGCTCCCCACGAGGTATTGCTCGTATTAGATGCTACGACAGGTCAAAACGCACTTAGTCAGGCAAAAACTTTCTCTGAGGCTACTAATGTATCTGGTATTGTGTTAACCAAATTAGATGGGACGGCCAAAGGTGGGATTGTTCTTGCGATTCGTAACGAACTAAATATTCCTGTTAAACTTGTTGGGTTTGGCGAAGGAGTTAATGATTTGAGAGCATTTGATGCCGATGCATTTGTGTATGGATTGTTTGCACAGGTGGAGGAATAAATTTTTCTTAAAATTGTCATGAAAGGGTCGATTGGCAATGCTAGAAAAAACAACAAAAATGAATATGTTATACGATTTTTATGCTGAACTTTTGACGGAAAAACAAAAGGAATATATGGGGCTATATTATCGTGAAGATTTTTCTTTAGGTGAAATTGCCAATTTACGTTCAGTGTCCAGGCAGGCAATTTATGATAACATTAAAAGAACAGAGCAAATGTTAGAAAATTATGAGGAAAAATTACATTTGTATGATAAATTTTTGTTAAAACAAGAAGTGATTCAACAATTGGAGGCTGCACTTAAAAGTATAAAAGATGCGGATGAAGAGATTTTTCAGTTGCTAGTTCGATTAAAAGATTTAGATTAGGAGGGCTTGTAAATGGCTTTTGAAGGACTATCTAACCGGCTACAAGAAACGATTAAAAAAATTACCGGAAAAGGTAAAGTAAGTGAACAGGACGTTAATACGATGGCCAGAGAAGTTCGCCTAGCATTATTAGAGGCGGATGTTAACTTTAAAGTCGTTAAAAAATTTATTGCTGATATAAAAGAGAGAGCTATCGGTCAGGAAGTAATGGGCAGTTTAACTCCCGGCCAACAAGTCATTAAAATTGTTCGCGAGGAATTAGCCACATTAATGGGTGGTGAACAGAGCAAGATAGCTGCCAATAACCGCCCACCAACTGTTATTTTAATGGCTGGTTTACAAGGGGCTGGTAAAACGACAACAACTGGTAAGTTAGCCAACCTATTAAGGAAACAATATAATCGCTCCCCACTTCTTGTTGCTTGTGATATATATCGACCCGCCGCAATGAAGCAATTAGAAACTTTAGGTAATCAGCTACAAATGCCTGTTTTTCAAAAAGGACATGATATGAACCCTGTTGACATTGCTAGACAGGCGGTTGAATTTGCCAAAGAGGAGCATCACGATTATGTCATTATTGATACGGCCGGTCGTTTACATGTTGATGAGGATTTAATGCAAGAGTTAAAAGAAATAAAGGATGCAACAAATCCAGACGAAATCTTTTTTGTCGTCGATGCAATGACAGGACAAGATGCAGTGAACTTCGCTGAAAATTTTAACGAGCAAATAGACATGACAGGTGTTATTTTAACTAAATTAGATGGAGATACCCGTGGTGGTGCGGCTTTATCTATTAAAGCAATCACTGAAAAGCCGATTAAATTTGTCGGGATGGGTGAAAAGTTAGATGAACTTGAAGAATTTCATCCTGACAGAATGGCGTCACGAATATTAGGGATGGGCGATGTATTAACTTTAATCGATAAAGCCCAGACAACAATGGATGAAAAAAAAGCCAAACAATTAGAAGAAAAAATGCGTACAATGTCATTTACATTTGACGATTTTTTAGAACAAATGGGTCAAGTGAAGCAAATGGGTCCTATTGAGGACTTATTATCGATGATTCCCGGGGCTAATAAAATGAAAGGGATGAAAAATGTTCAATTCGATGAAAAACAACTCGTCCATATTGAGGCAATGATCCAATCGATGACAAAAGCGGAACGTGAAAATCCTTCTATCATGAATGCGAGTCGTAAAAGAAGAATCGCCAAAGGTTCGGGAACAAATGTATCCCAATTAAATCGTTTGTTAAAACAATTTAATGAAATGAAAAAAATGATGAAACAAATGACGAACATGCAAAAAGGTAAAAAAGGAAAAGGGATGCCATTTCCATTTATGTAGGATGTTCGGATATCACTAATTGTAAATAGATTTTTAACTGTCATGTATTAATACTTTACAGACCTAAATTCGTGTGTTAGAATCAATATCGTTGTAATAAATGCACAAGATGGTTTTAATATAACAAAAGTTTATAAAAGTAATTTATTGGAGGTGTAAATAGATGGCAGTAAAAATTCGCTTAAAAAGAATGGGAGCTAAAAAGTCTCCATTTTACCGTATTGTTGTAGCCGATTCACGCGCACCAAGAGACGGTAGATCCATTGAAGAAATCGGATATTATAATCCTTTAACAGAACCAGTGACATTAAAAATTAATGAGGAAAAAGCGGTAGATTGGATGCAAAAGGGTGCTAAACCTAGTGATACAGTACGTAATTTGTTTTCAAAACAAGGTATTATGAAACAATTTCATGACGCGAAAAATCAATAAGAAAGAAGTGTGATCCCATGAAAGAGTTAATTGAAACTATTGTTACACCGCTAGTGGATCATCCAGAAGATATAGTCATAGAAAGAAGAGAAGAAGACTCTAAAATTGTTTATCATTTAACGGTAAATGAGCAAGATGTTGGTAAAGTAATCGGAAAAAATGGTCGCATTGCTAAGGCAATTAGAACCATCGTTTATTCTTCTAAACCGGAAAATAATAAACGGGTATATTTAGATATAATGTAAGTTAATAAAATTACCAATAAGGTACAACCATGTTTGATGTGAAAAATTAAATATGGTTGTATTTTCCATTGGATCTGAAAAAACGAAGTAAGCAGATTGGAGTCAATTAAAAAACAGCTTTTAAGTTAGAAAAAAGACTAGCGCTATTTTTTGCTTTTTTATACAAAAACTAACATCTGCTTATAAATATGCTATAATTTATAAAGGATATGTTAGAGAATAATGATGGTTTAAGGAGCATTTTCATGCAAATTATTTCACGTGTCATTGTTAAACAAGTATTAACAGAAAAAAGTAAAGCATCTTTGGCGGATAAATTTCAAAAGGAAAAAGAACAACTTAAAATTGAATGCGAACAATTAAAATTTGAAGAGAAAAAGTTATTACATAAGTATGGAACATTAGATTACAATATTCAACAACGCATGAAGGAGGAACTTTCCAATCGGGAAGAAAGAATGGCAAACATTGATTTCAAAATGGAACAATTATCTGTACTAGAATTAGGAAGTGAAATTGTCGAAAGGGAATTACAGGCCCTAGAGGATATATCCATCGGTGACAGTTGGGATGAAGTGATTAGCCCAAAAATAGTAGTGATTGAAGATGATATTATTGTCAGGATTGATGGATGATTTGGGGGAAATAGGAAAAATATACGTAGTTGGAAGGTGATGCTTTTGTTCGTCATTGGACAAATTATGGGCACACATGGGTTAAAGGGAGAATTAAAGGTAAAGCAATTAACTGACTTTAATGAACGATTCGATATTGGGAACAAGGTATACATAAAGGATAAAATAGATAAGGTAGAATTAGAAATAGATGGGTATCGTCAAACAAATAAAGGATTACTGATTCATTTTAAACATTATGAAACAATAAAAGATGTGGAGCATTTAGTCGGAGAGACATTATATATAACAGAAAAAGAACAGACAGAATTAGAAGAAAATGCTTTTTACTATCATCAAATTATCGGATGCAATGTTCAAACAATCGATGGTGAAAACTTAGGTGTTGTTGAGTCTATTTTAGCACCTGGTGCAAATGATGTATGGGTTGTAAATGACGGAAACGGTAAGGAAATTTTAATTCCTTATATCGAAGATGTTGTGATTGATGTTAATATTGCGAAAAAATTAATAAAGATTAAATTACTAGAAGGGCTTATTGAATAATGCATATTGATATTTTAACTCTATTTCCTGATATGCTATTAGGCACGTTAAATCATTCCATTTTAAAGAGAGCCAATGACGCTGGTCATTTTCAATATGATTTAGTTAATTTCCGGGATTTTTCGCAAAATAAACATAAAAAGGTTGATGATTATCCATACGGTGGTGGCGCTGGCATGGTATTAACTGCCCAACCAATTTACGATGCTGTTGATTTTGTCACATCTAGACAAAACCAATTAACCTCCCGAATCATTTTAATGTGTCCACAAGGTGAAGTATACACTCAGAAAAAAGCTGAAGAATTATCTAAAGAAAAACACCTCGTTATTATATGTGGTCATTATGAAGGATATGATGAACGAATAAGAAATATCGTTACAGATGAAGTTTCGATTGGAGACTATGTCCTAACAAGTGGAGAAATTGGGGCCCAAGTAATTGTCGATAGTGTTGTCAGATTACTACCGGAAGTGTTAGGCAATGAAATATCTGCCAAGGAGGATTCTTTCACTACAGGATTACTTGAACACCCACACTACACACGGCCAGCCGAGTTCCGAGGCAAAAAGGTGCCTGACGTTTTATTACAAGGGAATCATAAAGAAATTGATAAATGGCGTCACGAACAAGCATTAAAACGAACCTTTATACGTCGTCCAGATTTATTAAAGAACTTGACGTTAAGTGAATCAGAGCAAGCCTATATTGATCAGCTAAAAAACACAAAAAAATAAATTGTTTTTTGTTGTCGATAACCTTTGTCTATGTTATATTATAAGATGTGCTTCATACTCATGAGGCTGAAAACGATGTTCCGCTAACAGAAAGGTTAAGAGCATTAGTTTGGAAGGAGTGAGACTTAAATGCAAAAGTTAATGGAAGAAATCACTAAAGATCAACTTCGAACAGACCACCCATCATTTCGTGCTGGTGATACGGTAAAAGTACATGCTAAAGTTGTTGAAGGAACGAGAGAAAGAATTCAGGTATTTGAAGGGATCGTCATTAAAAAACAAAATGGCGGTATACATGAAACATTTACGGTGAGAAAAATTTCTTACGGTGTGGGTGTAGAACGAACTTTCCCACTTCATTCACCAAGAATTGATAAACTCGAAGTTACCCATCGTGGTATTGTTCGACGCGCTAAACTTTATTACATTCGTAAATTACGCGGAAAAGCTGCTCGAATTAAAGAAAGACTATAAATAGTGTAAATTAAAGAAGGGCTTCGCATCGTTAAAAGAAGCTCTTTTTTTATTATAATGAACAGGTAAATATCATTTTTAGCAGAAATCAATAAGGGAGGAACTATGCATGCAATATAAGTCTAATACGGATTGGTTTGAATGGGTAAAGGCATTAATGTTAGCACTAGTTTTTGCATTTGTCGTCCGTATTTACTTTATTTCTCCCGTGATTGTTGAAGGACCCTCAATGCAACCCACTCTTTATAATCAGGATCAAATGATTGTTAATAAATTTATTTATAAATTAATAGATCCAAGCCGATTTGACATCGTCATTTTCCATGCATCTGAGCAAAAAGATTTTATAAAAAGAGTCATTGGTTTGCCAGGTGAACATGTTGCTATTCGTGACAATCAATTATATATTAATGATGAAGAGGTAGAACAACCTTTTCTAGAAGGTACTTTTGAGACAACTTTGTTTCCGAAATTAGTTAATGATTTTACACTGGAGGAATTGCCCGGGTCATATGAGGTTATTCCAGAAGGTTTTATACTAGTTCTTGGGGATAATCGCTCCAATTCTACCGACAGTCGTATTATTGGATTAATAGACATAGATGAAATCGTTGGTAAGGCAAGTATTATTTATTGGCCAATAGATAGATTGCGTTTAATTCATGAATAGTAGGTGATAATGATGATTCAATGGTATCCAGGGCATATGGCGAAAACAGTTCGGGAAATAAACGAACAAATAAAGCATATCGATATTTTCATTGAATTGATTGATGCGCGTGCACCAAAATCATCACAAAACCCTTTGTTAGAACTTAATTTACAACAAAAAACTAAAATTATTATTTTAATGAAACGTGATTTAGCTGATGAAGTAAAAACAAAAGAATGGCTGATATTTTTTGAAAATGATGGTCATATGGCTTTGCCAATGAATGTTAATGAAAAGAAAGATATAACAATTTTCCTACAATTACTGCACGAGGCTGGTGAAAGAATTTTACAAAAACGACTAGAAAGAGGTATTCAGAAAAAATCATTAAGAATACTCATTGCAGGTGTTCCCAATGTAGGAAAATCAACATTAATTAACCGTCTTGCCAATAAAAGAATTACCAAAATTGGTGACAGACCAGGTGTCACAAGGCAACCACAGTGGATTAAGGTCGATCAAACATTTGAATTGTTAGATACACCAGGAATTTTATGGCCAAAATTTGAAGACGAAAAGACTGGAATGACCTTAGCCGCAATCGGTTCTATTAAATATGAATTAGTTCCGACTCAAGATGTTGCAGCATTTGTCATTCAACATTTAGCCACCTATTATCCAGAAAAATTAGAAGCTAGGTTTGGAAAATTGGAGATAGGGGATATGTGGGAAGTATTCCAACAAATAGGTAAAACTCGTGGTGCCCTTGAAAAAGGTGCTCAAATAAACATGGATAAAGTAGCGGAAATAATTTTACGAGATTATAGAACAGGTCACATTGGTCCAACAACATTAGAATTTGCACTAAGGTAACCTTTTCATGGCCATTTGGAGAATGTATGATGATCCTTAGTCGTCCTTTTTTAAATGTTTTACTGATATGTTGATAACGACATTAAGATGTTTGATACCACGGCTCCCCATTTATTTTAACGGGTTTTCATTTAAGGTAAATACAAAAACGAAATAATAGTTTCACAATCTATGCTATGATGGAGAGTGATTTTTTCAGTACTATCATAGAAGGTAATACAATTTCAATTTCATGAGTTTAATGAGTTTTGCCAAACTTGCAATAAAGCATTAAAAATAACATTAATTATTACGGTATTAACACAAGTTTGTGTCGGAATTAACGATAAATTTAACAAACTAAAAGATGATCGGAATTTCAGTTCCTTTTGTTACATTGTTTTTAATGTTCCCAATTCTTGCAATAGTGCCCAATTAATGACTAGCTTGGGTTTTATCCTTTTCAATCCCTTTATCCTTACTTTTCTTAGTTAAAAAAATATAGCCTGTTAAAATGATACAGATTAGCAGCATCAAATGAAATAAGGTGTGAAGTGTATTTGGTACTATGCCGTTCATAACAGGCAGGAAAGAATGCGTATTTTCAAACATAATATTAAACCTTTCTATTTTTTCTTCCGTACCAGTTCCGAAAAAGTATGGAATCCACCATGACATGATAGCGCCCGACAAAATACTTGCTGGATGAACAATCAACCAGATTTTTACCAAGAGGGGATATTTTCTCCCCATAAATAATAGTACTCCCCCTAATATAAGTAATATTTGGACTACACCAATAAGAGTTGTTACTATTATTTCATTGAGTGATTCTACTGAAGCAATAGCCTCAACATCATTTAATGTTCCCATCGGAACCAAGTCTTGTACAATCATAAATATCAATATGAAAATATATCCCCAAACTAATAATTTCTCTGATAGACGAATATCTCTATTCATGCTTAGCTCTCCAATCGACTGATTTTAAATACTTTAAGACAATCTCAATGGTAGTCAACATTTCTTGCAATTTACAAACACCACATATGTAATTGGTTTAAGTCTACTGATTAAAAGTTCATCAACAGTTTTGTTAAGCACATTTGCTATTTTAAAAGCTAATTGCAATGTAGGGTCATATTGGTCATTTACTATAGCATTAACTGTTTGTCTTGTAACATTACCTTTCCTTGCTGTTGTTCCTGAGTAAGATCTTTGCTTTTTCGAAGTTTAAAATTTTATTTTTCATTGCTACTCAACAGTCTATTATAATCCCGATAATAGACAAAATAACTACCAACCAAAAGCAGTAGGTAAAACAACTCTGGATATTCTAAATTAGGTATAACTTTATTTAATTTGAAAAAATTAAATATAAAGTAAAAAGTTTGAAACATCAATAATAATATCCAGCTACTTACAATTGCCTTTTGTTTTATTAATTGCGAACGTTCATCATCCTCCGTTTCTACACCACCGTAATCTTAATTTCCAGTAGCCCAACCAACAATATAAAATAAAATTAAACCCGCAACTAAAGGAACAATAACTTTAATAAACAAAACACCCTTTACATATGTCAAAATATCTTTACATTTAATGTTATCACAAGTTATGTCAAAACTTTTTTACATTTATATTGTAATTCATTTTTTTATACCCACCATCGTTTAACTTTCAGAAAACAAGCACGGTGCAATATTTGACGTTATTTCCGTTAAATACTACACCGTATTATCTTTATACTTTAGTTCCTTTATAAATCTACTTAATAACCTAGGTTTTAAAAAATTTAAATGTGTTAAAGTAAATCCATAAATAAATAGCTCAATGACACCTGAAGTCTAAAATTATCTTATGAATTTAACCTATCCATTGGAATTTTACTATCATGATACCGATCAATTTTCTCCATGTCTTGGATTTTCACAACCGTCATCTGACCCGTCATTTCTAGTTTGTCAATTTCATTCCCTTCATTGTCCGTAAATTTCAATGTAAAAGAAAATTTAAAATCAAGCGAATCATTTTCAGATTCGTCACGATTGTATTTCTCGAATTCAATATTTTGTACAGAAGTGGTAAGATCCTGTTTAAAAGCCAGTTCTTGAGGCATTAAGAAAAATCTATTTACTGACAGATCTTTAAATTCGCTTTCCGTGAAATAAGATGAAAAGTTATTTTGATAATTTAAAAGTGACTCTACATTACCCTCATCAAATTCAAGAAGGGATTCATCATCAATCGTATATAATTTTTCTATGAATTCCTCACCAAGTGCCACAGCAGAGTCAGAAAAATTGGAAGAATCATTATTACCTCCACAGGCAGAAATTAATAATAAAAAGACGAAAGAAATACTAAGTAAAATTAAAAAACTTCTCATAAAACCACTCTCCCTTTAATATTAATTTGCCCCACATGCTTTACAACCTTTGAATTTTTATATAGTGTTCGCTATTGATTTGTACATGCAATTTCATAGCAAGGTGTTAAAATCTTGGAACTTCCAACCAACGTTATCGTGTAAATAGAAAAATACTAAATGCATGGAAAACAATCAAACTAGTTTTCTATAAATTAAAAAGAGAATACTAGATATTAAATTCTATCCATCATGGTATTCTCTTATGTTGTTTATTACTTTAACAAATTTATCCATTATGGTGCAATTGAAAACGTATTGATACAAATGATTAGGCAGTAAACAATCAAATTAATGACTATTTTCTAATAAAAATCCTTCGATATTTACCTCATCATCGATTTCAATTAATAAACATTTCCGACCATTGTAATTGACATATTTTAAGTTATGAAGTTGGTCAGGAGTAAGTGCTATTTTGGCGTTTTCCGTATTGATATTGATTTTTTTAGGGATAAGACTATCAGCTTTAAATTCATGTTGTTCGTCTGCAACAACCGTTGTAAAGGCCTTTTTTACCTTTTCTGTATCTATTTCCCCGATGCCACTCTGCTTTAAAATCCGTTCGACATCTTGTTGATCAATCGTTGCCGGTTCATCCTCATTAAATTCCTTTTGCATTTCCACAATTTTTTCTATTTCTTCATACATGGCGGAAATAGTTTCTGTGTTTATCTTATGATTAGTCACATGGTTGACGATTAACTCAAAACTATTTTTATCCTCTTGGCTTGTAAGGGTTGATTCACATTGTAATACCTCTTCAATAAATAACGTATCTAATTCATTTGTCTTATTTGCCCGATACAAAATATGATTTACATTCGTGATCCCGTCCTGAAAGGTTGGAAATAAAAATCCACCAATCGGGGACGTCATATTAATAATTGGATCGACATTTGTCGGTGATTTGAAACTTTTTTCAATATAATCAAAAATAAGTTCTCTCTTTGGTGGATTTGTTTTATTGACACTGCAAAGAATGAAATCACAGAGAAAATCTCCATCGATTTTCTCCTCACCAAAGGCATTTTCTTTTTGCCTTATTGGTGCACGGAATTTTCCAGAAATAAAGGTGACGACTGTATCAAAATCGTATGTTTTTACACGATACATTTTTTCAACCATTTCTATCATATTTTCCTCGAAATTATCTACATTATCTTCTCCAAGGGCATTGTATAAAACATCTTGGGTTGAATTTCCCTCTTCTCTAGTAAATTTTAATTCGTATAATTTACTCCCAAGCTGACCAGTCAATACCTTTTTAAAATTTGTGAAAAATAATTGTTGTGTGTCTTCTTCTAACATGGAAAAATGTTGGCTTTCCGTATGATAAATGTCCCTTGTTTCTTTTTGGACATACACATTTAAAATTTGATGGATATGTAAATGGAAATTTTCCTGCTTGAATTGTTTTTTGATTGTTGCGATGTCTTTTTTATTCATCCATATTCACTCCCACAAATGATTATAGATGGACTAAATATCAAAAGTAAAGTTATTATAGTTAAAGTAGTCCAAGCCAGACGATGATTAGTTGGTTGGTTTCCGGTAAAACGATGGGGGTAACGATGGACGGGTTCTACCATTAGGGTTTTGACATATAAAGGGCAAATTCAATCAACAAGACAATTCTACATAATCGTTTAGAAACATGATTTAAATCACAACAATCAAATGAAAAATAAAAGGAATTTTAGGTAAACTTAAAATTTTATTATTTTCTTATAGCTAGTAATCTGGTAACCTATAAGGAAATGAATAAGCATTAGTTGACTGAAGCATGCAAAGGTGAAATTGTTTTGATTCAAAAAAAATTGGCATTGTACCGATATTGTATAATAAGGGGCAAGATATACGTGAATTCATTAACCATTAATAAAATTAAAGCAATCATGAAACAACAAAACATGAATGATGATTTACTACAACAATTAAAAAAAGATCACCGAAAAGGTGTACGGCAATTAGTAACCAGTTACGAAAAAAAACTACAAAAAGAACAAGACAAATTAGATAGTTTTCTTTCATTACAACAATTTGACCAAAAATTTCGACAAATGCCAACCGATTATTTAGCTGGTGTTGATGAGGCGGGCCGGGGCCCACTTGCAGGACCTGTTGTTGCTGCCGCGGTAATTTTACCCCCATCCATTCAATTAATAGGTATCAACGATTCGAAGCAACTGTCGGAAAATAGTCGTCAATTATTTTATGAAAAAATAGTTGCGGAAGCCATTAGTTATTATGTGGCTATAATTGATAATGAAACGATTGATAAATTAAATATATATGAAGCAACAAAAAAGGCGATGATGAAAGCCTTAACCGAATTAAAAGTGGTACCTCCCATTGCCTTAATCGATGCTGTCCCATTACATTTAGAGGCAATAAAGACAAAATCGATTGTTAAAGGGGATGAAAAAAGTTTATCCATAGCTGCGGCCAGTATTTTGGCTAAGGTGACACGAGATCAATTGATGGGAAAACTCGATTCACAATATCCACAATTTGAATTTGCAAAAAATAAAGGATATGGAACGAAAGGTCATTTGGAAGCATTAAAAATACACGGAAGTACTCCATATCATCGTCAGTCCTTTTCACCAGTCAGTCAGTATGAGAAAATGTCATAAAAAAGAAGGTAGTCATTATGAATATCCCAAATATCCAACTTAATAAAAGTTCAGAGGCCGCTAATCGTGTATTAGTATTACGGGATGGCAATATTGTTGTTGGAAAAATCACAAAGATTTATTCAAATCAACAAGCAGAAATTCAAATTGGAAATCACAAGGTAACAGCAAAAGTATTGACACCATTAACGATAGGGGAAAGGTACTTTTTTCAAGTACAACAAAATGAACATCAAGTACAGTTAAAAGTAATCGGCAATGCATTAAAACAAAATCAAACTATAAATGTTACTGATTTACTACAACGATTGGGCCTAAAAGTGACAAAACAAAATATTCAATTTGTTCAATCGTTAATTAATGAAAAAATTCCTTTTAATCAAGCCCAAATTTCACAAGCATTACGGCTTTTAGAGGGGCTTAATAACTCATTATCAGCGGGAAATTCACAACAAATATTACAACATCTGATAGCCAATAAATTGCCGATAACAGAATCTGTATATCAATCATTACTAGCATTACATCAAAGTTCGGTTTCAGATTCAATGAATGAACTATTTCAGCAATTTCAAAAAATGGGCACATTGACGGAAGCGCAAAAAAACCTATATCACATGTTAAATTTCTTATTGAATAAGGAAAAATTACAGCCATTACAACAGCAGCAACTTTTAAACATCCAAAATGGCACGTTGATTCAAAATATTTTTTCAAAATTTTCATCAACACAGCAACAAACTTTGTTTCAATTAGTTCAACAATTAGGATTGGTGTCATCAAACATATCATTTACTGAATGGAATATACAGCTTCAACAGGCTTTACAAATGACATCAGGCCAATCT